>NZ_JBITGW010000014.1:0-345075 GCF_044457345.1 Nonomuraea sp. NPDC050547 | reverse complement strand
GCCCCCCTGTGTGTTCGGGCGGGGGGGGGGGGGCCCCCCCCCCCCGGGGCGGTGGGGGGGGGGCGGGGGGGGGGGGGGGGCCGCCCCACGGGGGGGGGGGGGGGGGGGGGGGCCCCCCCCCCCCACCCCCGGCGAGAGGCCTCCGGCCCCTCGCGCTCCCCGGGTCGTAGACCGGTCAGCCAGCGTCGATGCCTGACCCCCGTCGAGGATCGACCGGAATGAATGACCATCACCCAGCGCAACTCCGCGTTTGGCTACCTTGAGGACCTTGGGACGCGTCTGGCGCGCATCTTCCGGTCCTGCGTGGCGTGAGCCGTAGAGTCCGCGGCACCTCCATCGGCGATCAACAACTCCGCCGCTTCTACCCGCCAGCCGTCAGATGGCCACCTGACACGGTAGTTGGCGGGGGGCGCAGATGGTGAACTGGAGTTGCCCCGGTTTGATGGACGCATCAGGGCTTGCGGCTACGCGGCAGCATAGTCGTCTTCTTGGGTGTGCTTGAGTGTCTGTCGGCGCTCGTACTCGGCGGGGCTGAGTTGGCCGTTGGCGGAGTGACGGCGGCGCTGGTTGTAGAACCCCTCGATGTAGCCGAAGACTGCTCGTTCGGCCTCTGATCTGGTCCGGGAGGTGCGCCGGTCGATCAGTTCGCACTCCAGGGACGCGAAGAAGCTCTCGGTGATGGCGTTGTCGAAGCACGTCCAGGTTCTGCCCGTGGAGGGCCGGATGCCGGCCTGCTGGCAGCGCTGGCCGAAGGCGATCGAGGTGTATCGGCTGCTCTGGTCGCTGTGGTGAATCACTGCTGTGCTGGGGCGGCGCTGGTGGATGGCCATCGCCAACGCGTCGGTTACCAGTTCGGTGCGCATGTGGTCGGCCATCGCCCAGCCGACGATCCGGCGGGAGAAGACATCCAAGACGACCGCGAGGTAGACGAAGCCCTGCCAGGTTGGCACGTAGGTGATGTCGGCGGTCCAGATCCGGTTCGGCTCGATCGCGCTGAACTTCCTATTGACCAGGTCGGACGCCGCTGCCGCCTGCTGGTCGGCGATGGTCGTGCGGCCGCCCTTGCGCCTGCTCACCCCGGCCAGCCCGGCTGCTCGCATGAGCCGGGCCACACGCTTACGGCCGATCCTGATGCCGTCGATCTCCCGCAGGTCGGCGTGGATGCGCGGCGCCCCGTAGATCTCATCGGAGACGTGATAATCACGGATACTGCCGGTCAGCTCGGCGTCACGACGTGCCCGAGCCGACGGGCCGCGCTGCTGGCGAGCCACCCAGGCGTAGTAGCCCTGGCGCGACACACCCAGCACCTGGGCCACCAGGGAGACCTCGTGGTGGTCTTTCTCCTCACGGAGGATCTTGTTCACGCGACGCAGCCTTGCCAGCTCGTCCTTCTCGGCGCTGGTCAGGCCATCGGCACGCCGAACATCATCCAGATCGGCCTGGCGCACCCAGACACGGATCGACTGCGCGGAGGGCTGGAACTCCTTGGCGAGTTCCTCCGGCGATCGTCCGCGCGCACCAGTTCCACCATCTGCCGGCGAAACTCCGGCGGATAGTGGTTCGGCACAGTGAACTCCTTCTTCCGGGAACCAGGGTTCCTCAGAGATCAGGTGTCCACCAAACCGGGGCAAGACCAGAACCTGCGCCCCTCGCACGTTCTCGTAGCCTTGCGGCTGTAGGTGTCAATCCAACGGGTGAACACGTCGTCTGTGGTCGGCAGGCAGGTGCCTTCCATCGGC
This sequence comes from Nonomuraea sp. NPDC050547, assembly GCF_044457345.1. NCBI lineage: Bacteria > Bacillati > Actinomycetota > Actinomycetes > Streptosporangiales > Streptosporangiaceae > Nonomuraea > Nonomuraea sp. NPDC050547. The sequence goes on along the minus strand of NZ_JBITGW010000014.1, from coordinate 343,336 downwards.
TACCTGCCTACCGATCGAAGCGGGGGAAGATGACGCGACTCCGCTGAGCCGTTCCGTATGATCAGAGCCCGATGCCTCGGTTAGCCACGTGGCGAGAAGCAATCGGGAGGTGGGTATGGCGGTCGACCGATTCGCAACGCCGCTGAACGGCGTAGCCGAAGCGGCGAACTGGCTCTCTGCGTCTGAATCGACCTTCACCAGTTGGGTCTTCGGCCACAAGCGGTGCCAGATGGACGGCCAGAACATCCACGCCAAGCCTGTGGCCACAACGCAGCGTTCGGAAGGTGTTCAAGAGGCGGCTCTGCCGTTCATCGGCTTGCCTCAAGCCTATGCGCTGGCCGACTTCGGACAGGCCGGTGTTCGTCTCAAGCGGAGCCGTCTTGCCGTCACCGCCCTGGCCTGTGAGCAGCTCTTCATCGATGGTGCAGACCTTCTCTACGACGATGCTGAGAACCAGGACGACGTTTCGAACCGAGGGGTGGTTGTCGTTCAGAACAAACAGCGAGTCGTCTCCCGTGACCTACGAGGGGTCGGGTTTGGCACCTACGGCTATGCCGTGGTCCGTATCGACGCCGACCGTGCTTTCGGTCGCCTCCGGCTGGCGAGCGGTGCTGCCAAGCTGGAGGACGCCATTGAGCTCTTCCAGGCCGGCGAACCTGTGGAGGTAGCGGCTGAGGAGCTTCGGTCGGAGCATAGACGCGGTCGAAGACGTCTTCCGTGTCGCCACCAGAGCAGCCGCGTAAGTTCTCCGTCGACCACAACCTGCGGCGGGGCGTCGAACCAATCTGGCACGGCTCACACAGCAGTCCCGCGCCCGTCCTGATTCGGATCGGCTTCGGTACGGCGCTGTGAACGACATGACAGCGGCGGAGCCCACCCGTCGGCCGCCTTACCGACAGCGAGGGTCACTGTGCCGATTGGGGTTGGATCAGATGTGACCGCTCTACCGCCTCTTGGAGGCCGATCCAGAGCCAGGCGACTCGATGGCGAGACAACTCAGATCGCTGGGTAGGAGTGGACCATGCATATAAAAAGAATCAAAGTATCCGGAATCAAGGGATTCTTCGGCCCCAGGAACGTTGATCTGAGCTTGCCGGTCCCCGAAGGACGCGGCAGTTGGACGGTCTTGGCCGGACGTAATGCGTCTGGTAAGACGACATTGCTCCGTGCCATCGCCCTCGGCGTAAGTGGTCCTGCTGTCTCTTTGGGCTTCGAGTCGTTCAGACGTTGGATTTCCCAGGGCCTTCAGGAAGGTCGTGTGGACATTGAGTTGATCCCCAGCCGCGAGGATCGATTCTCTGAAGTCGTTGCACACCGAATTTCACCCTTGACCGCCTCGTTGCGCTGGCGGCAAGGTCCTCAAGATGAGGATGCTGACCTCGAGCCATCGCTAATGGGTGACAGCAATGGTGCTACTCAAGGCCCGTGGGACCCTCAGACGTCGGGCTGGTTCATCGCTGGCTACGGTCCCTTCCGTCGGCTCAGTGGAAGCGCGCTGGAGGCCGATCGGTACACCACCAGGGCGGCGACGTCTCGACTGGCTACCCTCTTCTTCGAGGGAGCCGCGCTTCCCGAGGGTGTCAGGTGGCTCATCGACCTCCACCTGCGTGCTCTCGAAGGTCGGCCGGGCGTTGAGGAACTCCTCGCTTTCGTCGTGGATCTACTCAACGACGGTTTGCTCCCTGACGGCTTTCATGTCGATCACATCGACAGTGACGGTCTGTGGATTGGGCACGATGGAGTTTCGCTGGCCCTTCAAGAGCTGAGCGACGGCTACCGCGCAGTTGTCGCTCTCGTCCTGGACATGGTCCGTCAACTGGATCACGTGTACGGGGATGGCCGATCGGCCAAGTTGGCCGGCAAGCTCGCCTATCGCCGTGAACATCTAAGTGCGGAGGGGGATTCGCCTAGGATTCTTGCACCTGGGGTCATCCTGATCGATGAGGTTGATGCTCACCTTCATGTCACCTGGCAGAAGAAGATCGGCCTCTGGCTGAAAGCGCACTTCCCCAACATCCAGTTCATCGTCACCTCTCACAGCCCTTACATCTGCCAGAGCGCCGATCCGGGTGGATTGATCCGCCTGTCCGGACCAGGAGAGCAGCGGGGTCCCGAAGTAGTGGATGACGACCTATACCAGCGAATCATTTACGGAAGCGGAGACGACGCGCTCCTTAGCGACCTTTTCGGTCTGGACAGCGTCTACTCCACCGAGGCAGAACAGCAACGCCGCCGGTTGGTCATATTGGAGCGTTCAGTACTACGTGGCCATGCCACTGACGCAGAGATCGAGGAGTACAAGCACTTGCGCGAACTCCTGAGCAGTTCGCTACTGGCTCGGGTGGATGAGGTCTCAGCGAGGTTCACCCAGCCATCATGATCCGAATCGAGCGACGGGAGCTTCCATCGACAATCGTCAAGAAGCTCCGTGACAAGACCGGCAAACTGGCAGCCGCTGGGAGTAAACCCGTTCGTGCCCGATCCATGTGGAGGGGTGCCAAGGCGTTGCAGCGAGATCTTCGTGATCAACTACAACTCATGGCCATGGGCATCAACAGCTGCATGTACTGCGGGGACGGTCTCAGCCCGGACATCGACCACTTCGAACCGCTCTCCCTGGCACCGGAGCGGACCTTCGACTGGTTGAACCACCTACTGGCCTGTGCTCACTGCAACAGCCATCACAAACGTGACCTCTTCCCACGTGACCAGCTGGGCCGCCCCATGCTCGTTGATCCCACCTGCGAGGAGCCCGCAGATCACCTGGAGTTCATCCTGAGCACCGGCGACTACGAGCCGCTGACAGTTCGAGGGGAGATTACCGTTGAGACGTTCAAGCTCAACCGAGATGCGTTAAGAAGAAGCAGGCTCGCGGCTGTGCACATGTTCAGTTCCATGCTGCGGGATCGCTCCCGGGCGATGGCCGACGGCAACCATGGCCGGGTTGAGGAGGTCACGGCCTCGCTTCGAGAGCAGCCATTTGCCGGAGTGTTGTACGCGATGCTGGCCTACAAAGATCAGCCGGCCGCCGCGCTCGTCATTGGTACGGACACCCTTCAAGCACTCTCCGACCCCACTGTGAACTTCTGGACGTTGCCATAACCCTGGCTAGCCCAACTCACCAGCCAGGCCAGACTGTTTGCATCCAGCACAGACCTGGGCCCAGGAGCGATCACTTAGGCGGGCGAGGACTCTACAAGCTGCTGCGTTGCCTAAGGGGAACGCCAACCCACGGACAATACCGTCCGGCAGTGGGTTGGCTGGGTCCCCGCCCCTTGGAGCGGCAGGGACCACAACGTTCGTGCTTGTCGGACAGAACCCGGGTTGGGAGATGCGAAGCGTCCAGGATTCGCGGGCTTGTCGTTGTTCGGGTAGGCCGCCTCCGGCACGTTCACTGATTCATCCGGATCTCGGCGGAAGTCGTCAGCGTGAGCTTCTGCCCACTGCGCGAAGGTGCGGGGCTCCCGGCCGACGACGTCGCGAACGGCCGGGCGGACGATCGATTCGTCGAGTGAGCCGGTCACGTAGAAGTCGAAGAACGCGTCCACATACTCGGCGGGCATGGTGGCCAGCAACTCGGCGCGTGCCTCCTCGTTCGTCAGGCCGACGAACTCCAGGTCGCGGCCGAGCACCGTGGCCAGCACGGCAACCTGCTCGGCGGGTGTCATCGCGACCGGCCCGGTCGGCTGGAGGATCGCGCCCCGGTACTCCTCCGACAGCAGCGCGCGGGCGGCCACGGCCCCGATGTCGTACGGGTCGACGCTCGCCGTACGGACGTCAGGGAAGGGAACCCGCACCCGATCACCGGACCGCAACTGCGGCAGCCAGCGAAGGGCGTTGGACATGAACGCGGCCGGTCGCAGGAACGTCCACGACAGCCCGGACTCCCGCACGGCCGACTCGGACGCGGCCATGTACCGGGTGACCGCGTTGGTCGGGTCGCCGCTCTCCGCCGAGCCGCCGGACAGCAGGACGACCTGCTCCACGCCTGCGCGGCGGGCTTCGGCCAGCAGCCCCGGCAGGTTCTCGTACCCGGGAAGCAGGAACAACGCGCGGGCCCCGGCCAGCGCCGCGGCCATGCTCTCCGGACGGTTGAGGTCGCCGGTGACCGTCTCGGCACCGTCCAGATGAGGTACGGCGCGCGGAGCCCGTACCAGAGCACGGACCGGTTCATCGGCCGCGACCAGAGCACTGACCACTTCGGCGCCGACGTTGCCCGTCGCGCCCGTCACCAAGATCATTGAGGCGTCCTCACCAGTGGTTACCAGGGGAGTGGGCGGCCGTCGCGGAAGAAGCCGCCGGTCGGGCCGTCGTCGGGGAGCGTGGCCGCCCAGACGACGCCTTCCGCGCCCGCGGAGACCGGACGGCCGCCCGGCCCTCCCATGTCCGTCGCGACCCAGCCCGGGCAGATCGCGTTCACCAGGACGCCGTCGCCGCGCAGTTCGGCCGCGAGCATGCGGGTCAGGGCGTTGAGCGCCACCTTGGTGGTGCCGTACGCGGGTGTGCCACCGCCCATGTTGGTCAGCGAGGCCGCCTCGCTGGACACGTTGACGATCCGGGGGTGCGCGCTCTCGCGCAGAAGCGGCAGCAACGCCTGGGTCAGCCGCCACGGGCCGTAGAGGTTCGTCTCGGCGGCCTCGCGGACCACGTCCAGATCGGCGGACACGGCGTCCTGCCACGTGTCGTAGGTGATGGCGGCGTTATTGACCAGGACGTCCAGTCGGCCGTACCGGTCGGCGACCGCGGCAGCCACCTCCGCGATGTCCGCAGCGGAGGTGACATCGAGCTGCAACCGGACGATGTCGCCGCCGAGCTCCCCGGCATTCGGCGACCGGGAGGTGAGCAGGACCGTGTGGCCCAGTTCCGCGAGTCTGCGGCACACCTCCCGGCCGATCCCCCGGTTGCCGCCGGTCACGAGCGCGATCATCCGGTACCGGCCGCCAGGGACAGCAGGTCCTTGTTGCCGTCGGCCCAGGTGGTGGTCATCACCACCCCACTGATCTTCCACGCGTGGCCGGACCGGACGAGGTCGAAGCGGTACGTGCCGCCCAGCGTCCAGAGCGGCGAGCCGAACGGATTGGCGAGGCGGTGCGTGGCCTGGAACGACGCCGTGCAGATCGCGGTGTCGTCGTCGACGATCACCAGGTGGTTCGTCACCAGGTGCTGCGTGGCGTCGAACGCGCCGAGCAGGCCCGACCACGCCTCGACGATCTGGCCGGGTGTCAGCACGGAGGGCTCGCCGCCGTGCAGGCTGGTGTAGTCCAGGGTCACCGAGTCCGCGAACACCTCGCCCAGGCGGCTCCACTCACGCTGGTCGGTGTGCCATGCCATGCGGGTGCAGGTCTCGATGATCGCCAGGCGATCCTCAGTGGTGCTCATGAGGGGCAATGATGGAACGGTTCTTTCGGGCACGTCCAATAGCTGCTGTAATAGACAACGGCTATGGATGCTCACCTGCGGGACCTGCGCTATTTCGTCGCCGTGGCGGAGGAGCTCAGCTTCACCCGCGCGGCCGAGCGCCTGTTCATCGCGCAGCCGACGCTCAGCAAGCAGATCCGCCAGCTCGAAGATCTGCTGCGGGTGAGGTTGTTCGACCGGAACCGGCGCGCGGTGCGGCTCACGGCACCGGGCCAGGCGCTGCTGCCGATCGCCCGCGAGCTGCTCCAGCGCTGGGACGAGGCCCAGCGGGCCGTCGGCGACGCCGCCGCCGCCGAAACCGCACGGCTCACCGTGGGCATGTCCACCAGCGTCGGACGCGGCTTCCTGGCAGCGATACGGGAACGGTTCACCACCCGGCGTCCGGGCTGCGAACTGCGGTTTCGCCAGGTCAACTGGACCGACCCCACGGCGGGCCTGGCCGAGGGCGAGGTGGACGTGGCGTTCGTCTGGCTGCCGATCCCCGGCCAGGACGATCTCAACGTCCGGGTCGTGGCCCGTGAGCCGCGCTGGGTCGCGTTCCGGCAGGAACACCGGCTGGCCGGACGGGACGAGGTCGGCTTCTCCGAGCTCCTGGACGACGCGTTCCTGGCCCTTCCCGAAAGCGCCGGCCCGCTGCGCGACCACTGGCTCGCGACCGGTGAGCGTGGCGGGCGGCCGCCGGTGGTGTGCGCGACCGTGACGAACGCCGAGGAGACCTTCGCGGCGCTGGAGAGCAGCGACGCCGTCGTCCTGCTCGCCGCCGGCAACGCCGAGATCTACCGGCGGCCGGGGATCACGGCGATCCCGGTCACAGGGCTGTCTCCCTGCGAGCTCGCCCTCGCGTGGCGGCCCGGTGACCACCGCACCGCCATCCGCGACTTGATCGAGGCCCTGTCACCCGGCATTCGCTCCTAGATGGTGCAGCCCCTGGCTTCCAGATGGGAGGCCAGGGGATAGAAGGTGGCCTGCTCACAGGTGTAGGTGCCGGCGTCGCCGTACCAGATGATCACTGTGACGTCCCGCAGTCCGTTGCCCGCGCAGTCCTCCGCGCTCAGCCATCCCTGACCGAACTCGCCGGTCACGCAGATGTACCCGCCCGTCGCCTGGGTGCTCGGCGCGGCCAGCATGGCCGCGCCGAGCACCGCGATGCACCATCCGACCATGCCCAGACGGTACGGCCGGCGCGCCCGCCCTCCCAGAGGCAGGCATCACCACCACCAGTGCGTTCCTCACACTTATGCTGAGTCCCACTATGTGGGGAAGAATCGACGGCCTCAGAGTGCTGGACCTCGGCACCCCCGGCCCGCTGCGCGCAGAACTCAACGGCCTGGTCCTGTCCGGCGCCAAGACCGCTACGGCTGGGCTCATGGAGTCCGACTACCGCGCCGAGGGCGAGGACCTGGAGCATGTCGGTGAGCACCTGGTGCTGGTCGACGACCACGGCGGCCGGGTCGGCGAGGTGTCGGTGACTTCCGTCGAAGTGACGACTTTCGCTGCCGTGACCTGGGAGTTCGCGCAGGCGGAGGGCGAGGGCTTTCGCTCGGTCGAGCATTGGGGCGAGGTTCACCGCCGCTACTGGGCGGGCGAGGGACAGCAGGTGGACGACGAAACAGAGGTCGTCTGCCTGCACTTCCGCCTGGTCACCGCTTCGTAGGCCAGTCGTCCTCAGGCGAGACGAAACTGCCCCGGGCCGGAACGGTATAGATCCAGCCCTCCTCCCGCAGCAGCGCCATGGCCCGCCTGACCGTCTCGCGCGCCACGTCGTACTGCTGCTGAATGGTCGACTCGGGCGGAACCGGCCGGCGCGGCTGAAGCTGCCCGGAGGTGATCCGCTCCCGCAGGTCATGCGCGATCTGCCGGTAGAGCGGCGTCTTCCGTGCCGCACGAGGCGCGTCTTCCGGCGCTCCGACGAACGTACCTTCGCCTTGGACCGTGTAGATCAGCCCTTCTTCGCGCAGCATGTGAATCGCCCGCCGCGCCGTGGTCCTGGCCACCCCGAACTCCTGCTGGATGTCGGCCTCACTCGGCATCGGCTGCCCGGCGGTGAGCTCCGCGGCACGGCGGCGTAGAACCTCCGCGATCTGGATGTAGACGTGGGTGTCACCGTCGTAGTCGATCACATCCGCAAGATAGACGAACAGGTACGAGCCCCTACATAACGCTCCTACTGAATAGACGAATCGATCGTTCTCGCTAGACGTTGCGATACAACTAGACGTATTCTTTGGATGTGCTGGAAGAGCGGCAGTGCATGTCACCTCATCCGGCTCCCGCGCAGCCCCGGGCACGGCAGATCGACTGGGACGTCGCGGTCCCTCGGGCGGAGCGGGTGCGGGTCAAGGACCATACGTGCTGCTGCAGGAGGGTGTACTACGAGCTCTGCCAAGGTGGCGGGCTGCGGTTCATACGGCGATACACGAGGGAGAGGAAGCGGGTGATCGTGCATGAGTCGACGTGGCTTCCTGCGGCGAAGACGGACGAGATGTGGACGCGCCTGCTGTGCGGGGAGGCGTACTGACAGCGCTCGCGTGCGGGCATCGCGAGATGGGCGTCGTCGGTAGCTGGGACGACTCGGTTGGGCGGCGGCTTCGCAAGCAGTTGAGCTTCCCTTACGCGGCGCGGAACCCGTTTTTCCCCTTGGTTCTGGCGCGCCATGGGCCAGATGACGGTCCATGGGTGGTCGCGGGCGGGTCTCCGGCGCGGGAGATGCCGCCTGCGACCACCGAGGGATTTGCCAGTTGTCCCCGCGGAGCGACTCCACCGAAGGCTCCGCGGGGGCTCCCGGCAGTGGTTGAGAGCGTTGACTTCACGCGACGCGGTTCGCCAGACGTGACGCGCCTGCAGACCTTCAAGGTCCGGCGCGCACCATGGGCCATTCTCGACGGCCCATGGGCAGTCGTGGGCGGGTGCCAAGGCCCGGGACCCGCCTGCGGCTGTCGTAGGCGTCTTGGCGCTCTGGAGTTCCCGGTCGCGTGACTGGGTGCCGTCGGACTGCTTAGTGGGCCGGGGGCTGTCGGAAACAAGGACCACGATCACCTGCCCGGCGCCGTGGCGCTGGTGCTGGTACAGGCCGAGGGTTGCGTCTCCCCTTCGGCCGGGTGGAGCTGGTCCCCGCAGGTCATCCCAGCGTTGCACCCCTGCGGGGACCCCGCCCTTTGAGGCTCTCGGGCAGGATTTCGGCTAAATCCCCCTCCCTGTCCGAGGCAGATCTGCCGTGTGCGCGTCACAGCGCAGTGGGATGCGCGCACGGCGGTTCACTTTGGTGCGTGGCCTCTGCTGCGGGAGCCACGCCGCCGAATGGCGCTACGGCGTCGTCGACTGGCGTGGCCTCGGCCTCCCTCCCTGCGTTGCCGGGGTCACGCCTTTCGCCTTGCTTCCGGGCTGGGCGCCTTCCGCCGGGGAGTCGCGCGCCCAGCCCGGTTCACGCGCGGGATGACGCCTGCGTCTCGCGCCGGGACCCCCGTGGGCGGACTTGGGGCATCGCTCGCGGGGTGACCCCGCGTCGCTTGGGACGCGCGGGGCACATCACGTGGGGATTCGCGGGGGCAGTGGCCTGCGGGAGACGCGACCGTGCCCAGGGGTGCCAGCGAACTGGAAGCGTTGGCAAGGCATGGCACGGAGGTGCGAATGCCGCCCGAACTGAGCGCTTCAGGGGGCGGTTGCGAGGGTGTGGCGCACGTGGCAGGGCCGACCACGGACTGGCGGGGGAGTGCTCGCGCGGGGTGGGCGCGGCGAGGCATGGCGCACGGGTGGTGGTGCGCACCGGGCGCTCACGCGGGTGGTGGCGCGCACGGGTGCTCGCGCGGGTGGTGCTGTGCGCGAGGGGCGCGGGCGTGAGGTGTTGCAGGGGGTGCTCGCGGCATTGCCGGCGAGGGGGGCGCGCTGCCTCGCGGTGGGGGGTGCGGGGGCGCTGCGCGGGTCTTGCCGAGGGTCTTCGTGCGCGAGGGTCACTGTGTGCGTTGACTCCCGGGTGGCGCTTGTGCTGTTCAGTTGTGGTGCGCGAGGGGGCGCTCGCGCCGGTGTTGCGAGGGTGTTGCGGGATTGCACGAAATCCTGACGTCCCGCCGGTACGGCCGGCGTTTCGGCTAGGCTTTCAGCCTGGGTACGCGGACCGGTTGGTTGGACAGGACCTCGTGCTGCAGGCGCTGGAGCTGGGTCGATGGTTCCAGGCCCAGTTCCGTGTGCAATGTCGACCGAATCTCTTGGTATGCCAGCAAAGCGTCACTTCGCCGTCCGGCGTGATTCAACGCGGAAATCAGCTGCTCGTGCAACCATTCATTGAATGGGTACTCAGCTATCAGCTCGCGCAGCTCCCCGATGAGTTCCACGTGGCGGCCCAATTGGCTGTCCGCTTGGATACGCAGTTCGATCGCGCGTAGGCGCTGTTCCATTAGGCTTTGCGTGTGCGTCGCCAGAATGGTGCCTTGCGGGACATTCGCCAGCGGTAAGTCGGTCCACAAATTCAGCGCTTGGTGCAATATCGGCGCCGCCTCTGCGGCGCGGCCCTGCTCCAGGTGCGTACGGCCTCGCGTGACGAGCGCCTCGAACTTGTCTGCGTCCAGCGCCCCCGCGGGGAGCCGAAGCATGTAGCCGGGCCACTTGGTGACGAGGAGTTCCTCGTCGGTGCCCGACCGGTCGCGGTCGATGAGTTTTCTGACCTGGTAGATGTACGTCTGTGTGGTCGTGACCGCGGTCCTCGCGGGGTTGTCGCCCCACAGTTCCTCGACCAGGGTCTCGATGGGGACGACGCGGTTGGCGCGCAGAAGCAGGAGCGCCAGCACGCGCAGGACTTTGGGCGGTGTGGGTGTGCATACACGGCCGTTATCAAGGACTTCCAGTGCCCCCAGAACTTTGAACTCCAGCATTTTACCTACCCCGTTGAATGCGGATCGAAGCGCATGGAGACGGGCGGAGGCAAGCCGCCGCCCATCTTCGATTTGGCATGGGAGTTGACTCAGAATAAGCAGACCCGGCAAGGAATGGCAACGGTCGAAAGTCTGGTTGCGCTGTCAATTCCGTGTTGGTATTGTCTGCTCCCCGATTCACTTGGTGAGCACGAGGGCGGCGTTGAAGCCGCCGAATCCGCGGGCCACCACCAAGGCTGTGCGCAGGGTGCGCTCGCGGGGCCGCCCGAGGACGAGGTCGAGACCGAGAGATCGCACGGGGTCTGTCGTTCCCACTGTCGGCGGAATCACACCGTCACGCATGCTCAGCAGGGCTGTTGCCACGTCTAATGCCGCGCCGCCGGCATAAAGACGGCCGGTCATGGTTTTGGGCGCAGTAACCGGCACTTTGTGGGGACCGAAAATAGCGTTCAGGGCATCCGCTTCGGCCCGGTCCGCGTGGGGCAGGCCCATGGCGTCGGCGAACACGACGTCGATCTCGTCGGGACGCAGCCCCGCGTCCTTCAGGGCGAGCGTGAGGGCGCGGGTCAGCGTGGGCGGGCGCTCCCGCTCCGGGGGAGGATCGAAAGTCGCGGCATATCCGGCTATATAGCCATAAATCGGCGCGCCAGGACGGTGCTCACCAAGACCGTGCTCACCAGGACCCTGCTCACCAGGACCGCGCTCACCGGCACCACGCCCATCGTCGATGCGCTCGACGGTGAACATCGCGCCGCCCTCCCCGGGCACGTAGCCACATGCCTTCTCGTCAAACGGCACATAAGCCCGAGAAGCATCGGAAAGGGTGCTCAATCCGCCGTTGGACAACTGGGCGACCAGACCGTAGGGGCACAGAGAGGCATCGGTCCCCCCGACCAACGCCAGCCGGGCCCCCGAGCGCAGCATCCGCCGCGCCTGCCCGACGGCGTCCAGTCCGCCCGCCTGTTCGGTGGCGATAGCCGCGCAGGGTCCCCGCATCCCGTTGCGGATGGAGATCTGTCCCGTGGACGCCGCGTAGAACCACGCGATCGACTGATAGGCGCCCACGTGGTCGGGCCCCTTGCCCCAGAGCCCGGTCATCTCCTTCTGCCCGAACTCCGTCCCGCCGGACGAACTCGCGGTCACGACGGTCATCTCGTACTCGGGCAGGTCCGCCGGCCGTACCCCCGCGTCGGCGAGCGCGCGGTCGGCGGCCACGAGGCCCATGTGGGTCCAGTGGTCGGTCTGGGTGGTGATCCGGCTGGGCAGCAGTTCGCGCGCGGTGAAGCCCCGCACCTCGCCGGCCAGCCGCGCCGGGTAGGAGGCGGGGTCGAACCTGGTGATCGGGCCGATGCCGCTGCGGCCGGCGAGCGTGGCCGCCCAGTACTCTTCGGTGGTGGTGCCGTTCGGCGCGACCACGCCGATGCCCGTGACGCCGAGGCGTTCCCTCACGAATCTCCCTTCTCGTGCTTGGCCAGCACCATGGCGGTCTGAAACCCCCCGAACCCGCTGCCGACGCTCAGCACCACGTCGGTCCTGTGGTCGCGGGCCGTCAGCGGTACGTAGTCCAGGTCGCATTCCGGGTCGGGGTGGTGCAGGTTCGCCGTGGGCGGGACGATCTGGTGCTCGATCGCGAGGGCGGAGGCGGCGACCTCGATCGCGCCGATCGCCCCGAGCGAGTGTCCGACCATGGACTTGATCGAGCTGACCGGCACTTCGTAGGCGTGTTGCCCGAGACTGCGCTTGAAGGCGGCGGTCTCGTGGCGGTCGTTCTGCTTGGTCCCCGAGCCGTGGGCGTTGATGTAGTCCACGGCGGTGGGGTCGAGGCGGGCCTCGCCGAGGGCGACGGTGATGGCCTCGGCCATCTCCCTGCCGTCGGGCTTGAGCCCGGTCATGTGGAAGGCGTTGCTGCGCGCGGCGTATCCGGCCACTTCGGCGTAGATGTGCGCGCCGCGCGCCCGTGCGGCTTCGAGCTCTTCCAGCACGAGTACGGCCGCGCCCTCCCCGAGCACGAACCCGCTGCGCGTCCGGTCGAACGGCCGGGAGGCGGCGGCGGGGTCGCTGGTGTCGGCGGTGGTGGCCTTGATGGCGTCGAAGCACGCGACGGTGATCGGTGAGACGGGCGCGTCGGTGGCTCCGGCGATCGCCACGTCCACCGTGCCTTCGGCGACGAGCTGCGCGCCGTACCCGACGGCGTCGAGTCCTGAGGTACACCCGTTGGAGACGAGCTGTACGGGACCTTCCGCCCCGCTCTCCCAGGCGACCTCGACGGCCAGCGTGCTCGGAACCATGTGACCGTACAGGTGGGGCACGCCGTACTCGTGGTCGAGCAGCCAGCGCTTGCCGGCGTCGCTGAGCACGACGTACTCCTCTTCGAGGCTGACCGTGCACCCGACGGCGCTGCCGAGGCTGACCCCGATCCGGCCGGGGTCCACCTCCGGCAGGCCGCTGTCGGCCAGCGCCTCGCGGGCGCTGACGACGGCGAACTGGGCGGCGCGGTCCATCCTGCGTACCTGGCGGGCGGTGAGCCCCGCGGCGGCGGGGTCGAAGTCGACCTCGGCGGCCAGCGGCGAGCGGAAGGGGCTCGCGTCGAAGGCCTGGATGAGGCGGGTGGCCGAGCGTCCGGCGGTGAGCATCTCCCAGGTGGCCTTGGTGCCCACACCCCCCGGTGTGACCATGCCGATCCCGGTGATCACGACCCGGCGTCTCACAGCCGCGCCCCGCCTACCTGGGGGGAGGACTCGTGAGCGTGGGGCGGCTCCTCGGTGTCGACATGGCCGAGTTCCGGACGGGGAGCGAGCGGGCTGAGGTGGAAGACGGCCTCGCCTTCCTCGGCGCCGGTGTTGACGAGCCGGTGCTTGGCGCCGATGGGCACCATCAGGCTGTCGCCGGGGCCGAGCTCGACCGACTCATCCTCCACGCGCATGGTGAGCGTGCCGCGGACGACGTAAAGGAACTCCTCGGAGTGGGGATGGTAGTGCTCGGCCACGAACTCGCCTGGCGCGAGCCTGAGCACTCCCATGAAGCCCGAGGTGCTCCGCACGGTCTTCGGGCTGAGCAGGACCCGGATGTCGCCGCCTCTGCGCCTGTTGGGGACGACATCACTAGCGGTGATCTTCATGCCCGCAACCCTGCCAAAGCCCGTTGGTGCGGACTTCCAGGCTCAGTCGAGTGGCGTTGGTTAGCGCCTACAGTGTTGCGTATGATCCGCCGAATCCCGATGGACGTCGCGCAGGTGGTGGCGGTCATCGCGGTCACGATCGTGGGGACCGCCTTCATCGCGCGGGAGTCGCCGCCCGGCCCGCTGCCGCTGTGGCTGGGCTTTCTGCTGCTGACGGCGATGTCGCTGCCGCTGCTGCTCCTGCAGAGGGCGCCCGCGATGGCAGTGGCGGCCGTTGTCGCCGGTGCACTGGTATACCAGGGTCTCGACTTCCCCGGGGGAGCGTCGACGATCCCGCCGTCGATCGCGTTGTTCACCGTGATGAGCGCCGGCTACCGCAGGCTTGGAGGAGCGGGCGCGCTGGTCTGGCTGGTGGGCACGCTGATGCTGGGCTGGTTCGGCACCCGCCCGCCGGGTGTGCAGGGGACGGTGTGGTTCGTGACCTGGCTGGTCGCGATCCTCATCCTGGGCGAGATGTCGCGCAACCGCCGCGAGCAGCTGATCGCCGAGCGCGAGCGGGTCGCCCAGGCCGAGCGCGCCCGCGAGGAGGAGGCCAGGCGGCGGGTGACCGAGGAGCGCCTGCGCATCGCCCGCGAACTGCACGACCTGCTGGCCCACAGCATCTCGGTGATCAACCTGCAGGCGGGCGTCTCCGAGCACCTCATCGACCGCGATCCTGAGCAGGCTCGCCGGGCGCTCGGCGACATCCGCCGGGTGAGCAAGGAGGTCCTGGTGGAGCTGCGGGGCGCGCTCGGGGTGCTGCGCGACGTGGACGAGGGTGAGGAGCCGCTCGCGCCCGCACCGGGCATGGACCGCCTTCCCGAGCTGGTACGGCGGGCAAGATCCGGCGGCGTCGAAGTGGATCTCACGTTGCCCGCCGACTGCCCCGCACTCCCGAAAACCGTCGATCTAGCGGTTTACCGGATTGTTCAGGAAGCTCTGACCAATATCATCAAACATGCCGGGGCGGCCCGCGCCGAGGTGTCGGTGCGCTGCTCGGGCGGCGAGCTGCTGGTGGAGGTACGCGACGACGGCGTGGGCGGCACGCCGGGGGAGGGGAACGGACTGGTGGGCATGCGCGAGCGCGCGGCGTCGCTGAACGGCGCCTTCGACGCCGGTCCCGCGCCCGGCGGCGGCTTCCTGGTGGCGGCCCGGCTGCCGGTGAGGGGGCTGGCGGCGTGATCCGGGTGGTGCTGGCCGACGACCAGCCGCTGATCAGGGCGGGCCTGCGGGCGCTGCTGCACTTCGAACCCGACATCGAGGTCGTCGGCGAGGCCAGCGACGGCCGTCGCGCGCTGGAACTGGCCGCCACGTTAAGACCCGACATCGTCCTCATGGACGTGCGCATGCCGGAGATGGACGGCATCGAGGCCACCCGCCGCATCGCCGAGAACCCCCGCCTGGACGGGGTGCGCGTGGTCATCCTGACCACCTTCGAGCTGGACGAGTACGTCTTCAAGAGCCTGCGCGCCGGGGCCAGCGGCTTCCTGGTCAAGGACACCGAGCCGGCCATGCTGCTGCAGGCGATCCGGGTGGTGGCCGGGGGCGAGGCGCTGCTCACCCCCGGCGTGACCAGGCGCCTGATCGACGAGTACGCCGCCAAGTCGACCGAGGACCGCCCGACGCCCGAGCTGGACGTGCTGACCGACCGCGAGCGTGAGGTGGTCGCGCTGGTCGCCGCGGGCCTGTCCAACAAGGAGATCGCCGAGCGCATGGTGGTCAGCCCGGCCACCGCCAAGACCCACGTCAGCCGGGCCATGATCAAGCTGAGCGCGCGTGACCGGGCGCAGCTCGTGGTGATCGCCTTCGAGTCCGGCCTGGTCACGCCCCGCAGAAGGCTCTGAGGAACCTCACCAGGTCACGGGCAGCTCGGGCAGGCCGCGGATGAGGTGCCCGCCCTGCGGGCGAAGCTCCTCCACCGGTACGGCCAGCCGTACCTCGGGCAGGCCGCGCAACATCCCGGCCAGCGCGATCTCCAGTTCCAGCCGGGCCAGCCGCGCCCCCAGGCAGTAGTGCATGCCGTGGCCGAAGGTGAGGTGCGGGTTGTCCTCGCGGCCGACGTCGAACACGTCCGGGTCGTGGAAGACGCCCGGGTCCCGGTTGGCCGAGGAGATCGCGGGCAGCACGGCCTCGCCGGCGGCGATGGTCACGTTGCCCAGCTTCACGTCCTCGGTTGCGATCCGCAGGAGGCCGCCGCCGGTGGTGAGGGCGTTGTAGCGCAGCAGCTCGTCCACGGCGGACGGCAGCAGGCCGGGGTCGGCGCGCAGCCGTTCCAGCTCGGCGGGGTGACGGAACAGGCACAGGAACGACAGCGCGATCTCGCTGGCGGTGCTGAGGAAGCCGCCGGTCAGCACGGTGGCGCCGAGCATGACCAGTTCGTCCTCGCTGAGCCGGTCACCGGAGTCGCGCATGGCGATCAGCTCGCTGACCAGGTCGTCGCGCGGGTCGGCGCGCCGGTCGGCGATCAGCCCGGCCAGGTACCGCTTGAGCTCGGCCCGGGTGGCCGCGACCTGCTCGGGCGGGTACTGGGTGAGGCTGAGCAGGACGTCCACGAAGCCCGCGATGGTGTCGCGGTCGGCGGCGGGCACGCCGAGCAGCTCGCAGATGACGGTGATCGGCAGCCGCCTGGCGAACAGCGAGACCAGGTCGGCGGGCGGGCCGGCCTCCTTCAGCGCGGCGACGAGCAGGTCCACCTCGCGCTCGATGACGGGGCGCAGCGCGGCGGTCCTGCGGTTGTTGAAGGCCGGTGAGACCAGCCGGCGCAGCCGCGTGTGCTCGGGCGGATCCATGCTGAACATCGAGTTCGGGTCCGGCGGGATCGGCTGCAGGCGGGGCGCGCCCGGCCGGGTGGTGTGGGCCCGGCTGAAGCGCTGGTCGCCCATCACGGTCTTGTTGTCCTCGTAGGTGGTGACCAGCCAGGCGGTGTCGCCGGTCGGGAAGGTCACCTTGCTCACCGGCTCCTCCCGCCTGAGCTGCTCGAACTCGGGCGCCGGCTCGCCGGGGCAGCGGGGGACGAAGGGGAATCTGCGCATCCCCCAGCCATACCGGGCGGCCGTCGTGCGGACGTTGAGCGGCGCTGGAGACGACTCGGGCACCAAGGAGACACAAACCCGGCACAAGATCCGGGTGCCAGCATCGCTGCCGACGGACCGGCCCCCGAGCGACGGGAGTGGATGCCCATGGCGCCATCGCTGCTTCCCTGGCGACAGCCGCGCTGGTTCAGCACGCTGTTCATGACCGACCTGTGGGAGCGATTCAGCTTCTTCGGGATGATGGCCATCCTTTTCCTCTACGCGACCAGTTCCGACGGGCTCGGCATGCCTCCCGGCAGTGCGGGCGCCCTGGTCGGGCTCTACATCTCGGCCACGTTCGTCGCCTCGGTGCCGGGCGGCTGGCTGGGCGACCGGGTCTTCGGGCCGCAGCGCGCGGTCCTGTACGGCGCGATCCTCATCGCCTGCGGCCACGTCACGCTGGTGGTCCCGGCCGAGGCGACGTTCTACCTCGGCATCACGCTGATCGCGGCCGGTACCGGCCTGCTCAAACCCAACCTTTCCGCGCTGCTCGGCTCCTTCTATCCGCCCGGCCAGGCGGCCGAGCGGGAGGCGGCGTTCTCCGTCTTCTTCGTCAGCATCCAGGTCGGCGCGCTGCTCGCGCCGCTGATCACCGGCTTCGTGGGCGAGACCGTCGACTGGCATCTCGGCTTCGGCACGGCCGCGATCGGGATGGGCGTCGGCATCGCCGTCTTCGCCCGGGGCCGCAGGCACTTCGGCGAACTCGGGCGCGAGCCCGGACAGCCCGCCGATCCGGCCACCCTGCGGCGGCTGCGGCTCTGGAGCGCCGTGGTGGTGGCCGTCGTGGCGGCGGGGCTGATCGCCGCCGCCGTCCAAGGGGTGCTGCGGGTTGAGGTGCTCGTGGCCGTGGTGGGCCTGCTGGTGCTCGTCGCGCCGCTGCCGTACTCACAGATGATCCTCAAACGGGCGTCGGCGGACGAGCGGGTACGGCTGCGCGCCTACGCCTGGGTCTTCCTCACCACGGCCGTGCTGTTCCTGCTGGTCAGCCAGAGCAACTCGGTGCTCAACCACTTCGCCGCCGTCTCGACCGACCGGCAGGTGGGCGGGTTCCTGGTGCCGGCGAGCTGGTTCCAGTCGCTGCACCCGCTGTTCGTGCTGCTGGCCGCGCCGGTGCTGGCGCGGGTGTGGGGCGGGCCGGCGGGGCGGCTGGCCGTACCGGTGAAGCTTGCGGCCGGGCTGGTGATCGCGGCCGGCAGCTTCCTGCTCATGGTCTTCGCCGCGCAGAGCCCGGCGGCGTCGCCGCTGTGGCTGGTCGTGGTCTACCTGACGCTGTCGATCGCCGAGCTGATCATCGGCACGGTCGGGCTCGGGGTGACCGCCATGGTCGCGCCGGCCGGGGCCACCAGCCAGCTCATGGGGCTGTGGTGGCTGGCCGGGGCGGTCGGCGCCGTCGTCGGCGGGCAGCTGGCGCGGCTGGCCATGCCCGGCGGCGCCGGACCGCAGGCCGCGCAGGGCCCCGGGCCCGGCTACTTCCTCGCGCTCACGATCCTGCCCCTTCTCGTCGCGGCCGCGCTCGCGCTGGCCCGCACCCGCATCGCCGCCCGGTTGCGACCGGGCCCCGCAAACCCGTCCTTCCAGCTCACCACCGATGGAGGTCCCGTATGACCAGCGAGATGACCGCGCCCGCCGTCAGCGCAGAGCCGCTGTGGCGCCTGGGCACGGCCTACTTCAGCCGCAAGACGGTGCTGACGGCGGCCGAGCTCGGCGTCTTCACCACCCTGTCCGGCGCGCCCGCCTCGTCCGACGAACTGGCCAAACGCCTGGAGCTGCATCCACGCGGCGCCCGCGACTTCTTCGACACGCTCGTCGCGCTCGGCGTGCTCAGCCGCGAAGGGGAGATCTACCACAACACCCCGCTGGCCGAGCACTACCTCAACTCCGACCGCGCCTCCTACGTGGGCGCCTTCCTGAACGCGGCCGACGCCCGCTGGAACCAGCTCATCGACGCCCTGCGCACCGGCGAGCCGCAGAACCGGTGGGGCTCCGGCGCGCAGATGTTCACCGAGCAGTACCGCACCACGGCCGCCTGGCGGAACTTCACCGCCGGCATGGACTACCTCAACGGCATGATCGGCCCAGTGCTGGCCGAGGCGTTCGACTGGTCCACGGTCACCTCGGTGGTCGACGTGGGCGGGGCGCGCGGCAACCTGGCCGCGGCGATCCTGCGCGGCCACCCGCACATCGAGGCGGGCGTCATGGACCTGCCCGGCGTCGAGCCGGTCTTCCACGAGCACATGACCCAGCTCGGGCTCTCCGGGAAGATCACCTTCCACCCGGGCAACTTCTTCGAGGACCCGATGCCAGGCGCGCAGGCGCTGGTCATGAGCCATGTGCTGCACGACTGGGGGGTGAGCGAGCGCGAGCAGCTCGTGGCCGCCGCCTACTCCGCGCTGCCGTCCGGGGGCGTGCTGCTGATCTGCGACCCGATGATCGACGACGACCGCCAGGGCCCCGCGGGAGCGCTGCTGACCAGCCTCAACATGCTCATGGTCACGCCGCACGGCTCCGAGTACACGCGGGCCGACTGCCGCTCCTGGCTGGAGAAGGCCGGGTTCACCGGGCTGACCGAGGCCGAGCTCGGTACGCACAACACGCTCATCACCGCCCGCAAGCCATGAGCGAGACCGAGGTTCTGATCGTCGGCGGCGGCGTGGTCGGCCTGTCGGCCGCCGCCTTCCTGGCCTGGCACGGCGTCTCCTGCCGGGTGGTGGAGCGCCGCGCCGACCTGTCCATCCATCCGAGGGCGCGCGGCTTCAACCCGCGCGCGGTCGAACTGCTGCGCCAGGTCGGCCTGGAGCCGGCCGTACTGGAGGCCAGCAAGGGCTTCGCCGGGCACACGATGCGGGCCCGCGTGGAGAGCCTGACCGGCAAGGAGATGTTCCGCGCCGATCTGCCCACCGCCACCGACCTCGACCGGCTCAGCCCGTCGCCCTGGGCGCTGTGCAGCCAGGACCGGCTGGAGCCGCTGCTGCGCCAGCACGCGGTGGAGCTGGGCGCGCGGGTCGACTTCGGCGTCGAGCTGTCGGCCTTCGAGCAGGACGGCGACGGCGTCACCGCGACCGTGCGCAGCCGCGGCGACGGCTCGGCGGAGCGGATCAGGGCCCGGTACCTGATCGGCGCGGACGGGGTGCGCAGCCGCGTCAGGCAGCGCCTCGGCATCGAGCTCAAGGGCACGCCCGCGCTGCTGCGCCAGCTCAGCATCGTGTTCAAGGCCGACCTGCGCGAGTACCTGGGCGAACGCCGCTTCGCCATCTGCCAGGTGGTCAACGACACCGTCGAGGGGCTGCTCGTCCACGACGACACACTCACGCAGGGAACGCTCTACATCCAGTACGACCCGGCCAAGGGCCAGAGCTCGGCCGACTACCCGTGGCCGCGCTGCGTCCAGCTCGTCAGGGCGGCGATCGGGGCGCCGGGTCTGCCGGTGCGCATCCTCGACACCCAGTCGTGGGAGCTGTCGGCACTGTCGGCCACCCGGTACGGCGAAGGCCGCGTGTTCCTCGCCGGGGACGCGGTCCACGTGATGCCACCGGTCGGCGGCTTCGGCGCCAGCACCGGCATCCAGGACGCGCACAACCTGGCCTGGAAGCTCGCCCACGTGCTGCGCGGCAAGGCGGGGCCCGAGCTGCTCGACACCTACGAGGCCGAGCGCGCCCCGGTGGCGGAGTTCACCGTCGAGCAGTGCCTGCGCAGGGTCACCTCGGGAACCGGCTTCGGCCGCCCGGCCGCCGACGCGGGGCTGCTCGACGACCTGACGCTCACGCTGGGCTTCCGCTACGGCGAGGGCGAGTACGCCGAGCCGGCGGGCGAGCCCGGGACCCGGGCGCCGCATGTCCAACTGGGCGACGGCCGCTCGACGCTCGACCTGGTCGGGCGGGAGGCGTGCCTGCTGACCGGGTCCGCAGGTGAACGCTGGCGCGCGGCCGTACCGGATCTCGAGGTGCACGTCGTGCGGGCGCCGGAGTTCGCCGCGCGCTACGGCGTGGAGCGGGACGGGGCGGTACTGGTGCGGCCGGACGGCATCGTGGCCTGGCGCGGCGGCTCGCCCGAGGAACTGCCGGACGCGCTGGCGCGCGTCCTGTGCCGGGCGACGCGGTGAGAGGAGTGGTCATGCACCTGCTGGAGCAGATCGCCAAGGCCGGAGTGTTCTGGATCTGGTTCCCCGCGCCGGAGGAGGAACGCGCGGAGGAAGAGGAGCGGCCATGGTGAACGCCGGGACCCGCCGCCAGGGCGTGGCGCTGCCGCTGGTCGCCGTGGCGCTGGCGCAGTTCCTGGCGATGGTGGACCTCAACATCACCGCGACCGCGATGCCCGCGATCGTGGGCGAGTTCGGGCGGCTGGACCTGTTCGCCTGGGTCACCACCGGCGCGGTGCTCGCCTCCACCGTCACCACCCCGCTGTACGGCAAGCTCAGCGACGTCCTCGGCCGCAAGCAGGTCTTCATCCTGGCGCTGGCCCTGCTGACCGCCGGGTCGGTGCTGTGCGCGCTGGCCCAGTCGATGCCGCAGCTGGTGTTGTTCCGCATCGTCCAGGGCGTCGGCGCGGGCGGCCTCATGGTCTCGGCCATGGCCATCTACGCCGAGCTGCTCACCCCCGAGCAGCGCATGCGCTACCAGATCTGGTTCGCCACCACGCTCAACGCCTCGGCGGCGATCAGCCCGTTCTTGGGCGGCCTCATCACCGACTGGATCAACTGGCGCTGGACGTTCTGGCTGACCGTGCCGGTGGCGCTGATCTCGGTCGCGCTCATCGCCAGGACCCGGCTGCTGCCCAGGCCCGAGGCGCGGGTGCGCATCGACTACCTGGGCGCGGCGCTGCTCGGCGGCGTCTGCACCTGCCTGGTGCTGGTCAGCAGCTGGGCCGGTGTCGCCTACGCGTGGGGCTCGCCGGTCGTCGTCGGTCTCGGCGCGGCCGCGATCGTGCTGGTGATCGCCTGGCTGCGGGTCGAACGGCGGGCCGAGCAGCCGATCATCCCGCTGCGGCTCTTCCGCGACCCGGTGCTGGTCGTCGCGAACGTCCAGGGCTTCGTCACCGGTCTCACGATGTTCGCGGCGGTCACCTTCCTGCCGCTGCTCATGGTGGCCCGCGGCGAGTCGGCGACCGGCGCCGGGCTGGCGCTCATGCCGCTCACCGCCGGGTCGCTGATCGTCTCCCTGGGCCTCAGCTCGTTCATGGCCCGCGCCGGACGGCCCCAGCTGTTCGCCGTGCTCGGCGGCGTGCTGCTGACCGGCGGGCTGGTCGCGCTGGCGGTGGCGGAGGGGCCGGCGATGCTGGCCGGCGCGCTCGTGTTCGGCGTCGGGCTGGCGCTGATCTTCCAGGTCTACTCCGTGGCCGTCATGAACCACGCGCCCCGCCGGGACCTCGGCTCGGCGATCGGGCTGCAGTCGCTCAGCCGACAGCTCGGCGGCACGCTCGGCCTGGCCGCGCTCAGCGGCGCCTTCCAGGCGCGGCTGGGGGCCGAACTGGCCGCCCGCGTGCCGGAGGACCAGCTCACCCGGGCCGTGACCGCCGCCGGCGACCCGGAGACGGTCAGCGCGCTGCCCGAGGCGCTGCGCACCGCGGTCACCGGCGGCTACGGCTCGGCGCTCACGCTGGTCCTGCTCGCCGCCGCCGTCTGCGCGGGCGTCGGGCTGCTGGCCACCCTTCTGCTCAAACTGCCCACCCCAACGAAGAAAGGGAGCGACCATGACCGTGTTCACCCTGGACGACCTGCGGCGCATCATGAGGGAGGCCGCGGGTGAGGGAGAGGCCGTCGACCTGGACGGCGACATCCTCGACACGCCTTTCGCCGACCTCGACTACGACTCGCTGGCCGTACTGGAGATGACCGTGCGCGTCGAGCGCGAGTTCGGCGTCAAGCTCGGCGACGACGAGGTCGGCGGTGTGAAGCTGCCGAGCGAGTTCATCGATCTGGTCAACAGCCGCCTACAGCCGGGGGAGTAGACGGCCACGCCCACTGCGTCCGCCGGGGTAGGCGCAGAAGCCTCCCTGCGGCGGACGCCCCCTTCCGACCTGGACTGACAGGCTGGTGAACCATGGACAACCTGCTGTTGTCGAGGCTGCAGTTCGCGACGACGACCTCGATCCACTTCCTCTTCGTCACGCTGACGCTGGGGCTGGTGCTGTTCGTGGCGGGCATGCAGACCGCCTACACGATCACCGGGAACCCGGTCTACCGCCGCATGACGAAGTTCTGGGGCAAGATCTACGTCGTCAACTACGCGGTCGGCATCGTCACGGGCCTGGTGATGGAGTTCCAGTTCGGGCTGAACTGGAGCGGCCTGTCGAAGGTGACGGGCAACGTCTTCGGCGTGCCGCTGGCCCTGGAGACGCTCATCGCGTTCGTCGCCGAGGCCACCTTCCTCGGCATGTGGATCTTCGGCTGGGACCGGATCCGCAAGGGCGTCCATTTGACGCTGATCTGGCTGGTGGCGCTCACCGCCTACGCCTCGGCCTTCTGGATCATGGTCGCGAACGCGTTCCTGCAGCACCCGGTGGGCTACGAGATGCGCGGCGACCAGGCCTACCTCACCGACTTCGGCGCCCTTCTGGCCAACAGCAACCTCATCGACACGCTGCTGCACGTGATCTCCGCGGCCGTGCTGGCCGGCGGGCTGTTCGTGGCCGGGATCAGCGCCTACCACTTCATCAAGCGCACGCAGGAGGTGGAGGTCTTCCGCCGGTCGATGCGCTGGGGACTGATCGCCGCCCCGATCGGCGCGTTCTCGATCATCCACTGGGGCTTCCTGCAGGAGGTCGTGATCGAGAAGACCCAACCGGCCAAACTCGCCCAGATGTACGGCGAGCCGGAACGGCTGGTGGCGGCGCAACAGGCCATGGAGCAGCAGTTCGGGCCCGGTGACTGGGCGCCGCCAGGGTGGATCGGCGTGCCGTACCAGATCATGATGAACAGCGCCTTCATCATGGCGCTCATCCTGCTCGTCTGCCTCATCCTGCTGTTCCGCAACTGGGTGGTACGGCTGCGCTTCCCGCTCTACGTGCTCCTGATCATGGTGCCGCTGCCGTTCGTCGCGGTGATCTCCGGCTGGCTGGTGCGGGAGGTGGGCCGTCAGCCGTGGACCGTCTACGGCCTGCTGACCACCGACAAGGCCGTCTCCGATCTCCCGGCCGCCGTCGTGTTGATCTCCTTCGTCGGGTTCACGTTGGTGCTCGGCACGCTGGCGGTCGTGGACTACGTGCTGATCGCGCGCTTCGTCCGGAAGGGCCCGGACGACGAGCTGTTCGGCTCCACTCTCGACCAGGTGGCCAAGCCCGCCTCTGCCCACAGCTTCTGAAGGAGCAGACCATGGACCTTCTCTGGCCGATCCTGCTGGGCCTGCTGTTCGCCGGATACTTCGTCGTGGACGGGTTCGACATCGGCGCCGGGCTGCTGCTGCGCCGCCTCGGCGGCGGCGAGTACGAGCGGCGGGCCGTCCTCACCTCCATCGGCCCCTTCTTCCTGGGCAACGAGGTGTGGCTGGTGGCCGTCGGCGGCGTGCTCGCCGGCGCCTTCCCGCTGATGAAGGACCACCTGCTCGGCGGCCTCTACCTGCTCATCGTGGCCGGGCTGCTCATCTGGGTGGTGCGCGACGCGGCGATCTGGTTCCGCAGCCGCCGCCCGTCGCCGCGCTGGCGCGCCGGATGGGACGCGATGCTGGGCGGATCCAGCGGCGTGTTCGCCGTCTTCTGGGGGCTGCTCGTGGGCACGCTGCTGACCGGCCCGCCGCCGCTGACCGACCGCTGGCTCGTGGCCGGGATCAACGCCGCGGTGTGGGCCGTGGTGATGGTGCTGCTGTTCACCACGCACGGCGCCGTCTTCCTGGCCGCCCGCCTGCCCGCCGACCTCGCCGCCCGCGCCACCGCCACGGCCACCCGCCTGTCGCGCCCCGCCGCCGGGCTGCTCGCGCTCGCCTCCCTCGCCCAGCTCGCCGTGCCCGGCCCCGGCGGGATCGCCACGACCGTGCCGGTCGTCCTGCTCGGGCTGCTCGCCGCCGCCGCGCTCTGGGCCGCCCCCGCCGCCCTCGCCAAGTCCCGGTACGGCAGTGCCGTCGCGCTGACCTCGTTCGCGGCGGCCGTACCGGCGGTGCTGGCGAGCCTGCGCCTGGCCGGCGGCCTGTCGGACGTCACCGCGGACCCGGCGACGCTGAGCGTGCTGAGCGGCTTCCTCGTCATCCTGGTCCCGGTGCTGGCGGCGATGCAGGCGTGGATGTGGTGGACGTTCCGCCGCCGGGTGCACGCGGGCACGGTGGTGTTCTTCTGACCTTGAGCATGGAGAAGCCCCGGGACGGTGTTCCGTCCCGGGGCCCGCGTGTGCGCTCAGCCCAGCCGGCGGCCCTGTGCGTGCGCTCAGCCCAGCCGGCGGCCGCTCACCAGCGTCTCGGCGTAGCTGAAGGCGTATCCGGCGCCGACCTCGACCGGCGCCAGCGAGGCGAGGTCCTCGTCCGCGCCGGGCAGCAGCCGGAACGCGCCAGAGCCGCGCCACACCGGCCCGAACTCCACATCCCGCACCGACGAGGCGACGAGCTGGTACAGCGGCTTCTCGCCCGGCACCCAGGCCGGGAAGTGCCGGTTGTGCACCAGCGGCACCGTGTGCAGGTGCGGCGGCTCGGCGGGCTCGGCGAGCGTCACCGCCACCTCGGCCACCCGCCGGTCGCGCACCGCGAGGCTGGCGCTGAAGCGTCCGCCGGCGGCCATGCGCGGCCCCGCCCGGCCCACCTGGACCGGCCTGGTCAGGTGCACCGACCCGAACTGCTTCGGCATGCCCTGGACCCAGCCGCGCATCAGCGGCACCGCCTGGTCCACCCACGCATACGGGCAGCGCGCCATCGGCGACCCGCCGAACGAGCAGCCCAGCAGGATCAGAAACTCCGAGAACCGGCTGCCCGCCGGGTCCTCCAGCTCCGCGCCCGACTCCGAGCACCACTGCCACTCGGCGAACACCGCGGCCGCGGCCCCCGGGTCGGGCCCGAGTTCGAGCTCCGGTGGCAGGAAGCGGGCGGCGGCGGCCGGGTCGATGCGGTAGTCGACCATCACCACCTCGCCGGAGAAGTACCAGGGCGGCGAGGTGAGGGAGGAGGAGCTTCCGGACGGGGACAGCGGCAGGGAGTACCCGGTCAGCGTCATGTCCCGCAGCCTAGGAAGCGCCGGAGAGATCGGCAATGAGCCTCCATCCGGCCTGGCGCGGGCCACTAACCAGGCTCAATTCCCTCATTAGGATGAGGATCGTGGGGATCGAGGGCGGGCCGTGGGAAGGGCTGGTCAGCGCGCCGGCGCGGGTGCCGCTCAGCTCCCGGCCCTGGCGCTCGGTCGCCTACCTGCTCGGCGGCTTCCTCGTCGCGATCGTCTGGCTGGCCGGGACCGTCGTGCTGCTCGTGGTCGGCGTGGTGACCGTCCCCATCGTCGTCGGCGTGCCGCTGCTGCGCCTGCTGCCGCGCTGGGCCGAGACGCTCGGCCGGGTCGAGCGGGCCAGGCTGCGCCTGGTCGACGGCCGTCCGGCGCCTGATCCCCACAGCGGCCGCCATCGTGGCAGGCCGCTGCTGCGTGAGGCGGCCACGTGGCGCGAGGCCGGGCACGGGCTGCTGCTCTGCCTGCTCGGCCCGCTCAACGCCGTCGCCCTGCTGGTGCTCGCGCTGCTGGCCGGTGGCCCGCTGCTGGCCCCGTTCTGGCGCCTGCTGCCGTTCTCACCGTCGGCCAACCCGTCCTGGCAGAAGGTCACCTCCGACCCGGCGCTCGCGTGGGGGGCCTCGCTGGCCGGGCTGGTGCTGCTCGTCCTGGCCGCCTACCTGGTGACCGCCGTCGCGGCGGCCGAGGCCGGGCTGGCCCGTACGCTGCTCACGCAGCCGCCGGAGGAGGAGCTGGAGCTGCGGCTCATCGAGGTGGACCGCTCGCGGGCCCGGCTCGCCGACGCCTTCGACAGCGAGCGCCGCCGCCTCGAACGCGACCTGCACGACGGCACCCAGCAGCGGCTCACCGGGCTGATGATGACGCTCGGACTGGTCAAGATGGAGCTGGCAGGGGCTGACCCCGAGGCCAGGAAGCTGGTCGAGCGGGCCCACCGCGAGGCGGGGGAGACGCTGGCCGAGCTCCAGGACCTCGTACGCGGCATCCATCCGCCCATCCTCACCGACCGCGGGCTCGAAGGGGCGCTGGCCGAGGCGGCGGAGCGGTGTCCGGTGCCGGTGACCGTACGCGTGGAGACCTCGCACGGACGCCCGCCCGAGTCGGTGGAGTCGGCCCTGTACTTCGCGGGCTGCGAGGCGCTCACCAACCTCGCCAAGCACAGCGGCGCGAGCGGCGCCGAGCTGCTGCTGCGCGACGCGCCCGGCCGCATCGTGCTGCAGGTGAGCGACGACGGCGTCGGCGGCGCCGACACCGCCGCGGGCACCGGGCTGGTCGGGCTGGCCGACCGGGTGGCGGCGGTGGGCGGCACGGTCAGCCTGTCCAGCCCCGAAGGCGGGGGAACGACCCTGCGGGTGGAGGTTACGTGGACGTCGTGATCGCGGACGACGCGGTGCTGCTGCGCGAGGGGCTGCGCCACATCCTGGAGCGCTTCGGCCACCGGGTCGTGGCCTCCGTCGGCGACGCGCCGTCGTTACTGGCCGCCGTCGACCGGCACCTGCCGGACGTCGCGGTCGTGGACGTGCGGATGCCGCCCGGGTTCCGCGACGAGGGGCTGCGCGCGGCCCTGCGCATCCGCACCGAGCACCCGAAGGTGGCGGTGCTGGTGTTGTCGCAGTATGTCGAGCGCTCGTACGCGATGGAGCTGCTGGAGTCGGGTTCCGGGAGGGGCGTCGGCTACCTGCTGAAGAACCGGGTGGGCGAGATCGAGGACTTCCTCGACGCCGTCACCCGGGTGGCCGCGGGCGGCACCGCCATCGACCCGACCGTGGTGGTGCGCCTACTGGAGAACCGCCAGGACCCCGGCCTGGAGCGCCTCACGCCGCGCGAGCGCGAGGTGCTCGCGCTGATGGCCGAGGGCCGCTCCAACAGCGCGATCGCCCGCGAGCTCGTGGTCACCGAGGCGGCGGTGCTCAAGCACGTGGGCAACATCTTCGCCAAGTTGCTGCTGGAGCCGAGCGACGAGGAGCACCGCCGGGTCGCGGCGGTGCTCCGGTACCTGCGCGAGGGCGCCCGCTAAGCGGCCGCTAGGCGGCCGCCTCGGCCACGGAGGTACGGCGGCGCAGCAGCAGCGCCGTGGGCACCAGCGCGGACACGACCACGACCAGCGCGCAGGCCAGCGCCACCAGCCCCGCCTCGGCCCACGGGAACGCGGTGGGCACCTCAAGCCCGAGCCCGCCCAGCACGCCGCGCAGCCCCAGCACCGCCACCACGGTGACCGCGCCGCCGAGCAGCACGCCCGTGGCGGCCACGCACAACGCCTCCCACAGCGCCATCCGCAGCACCTGCGCCCGCCGCGCGCCCAGGAACAGCAGCCGCGCGAACTCCCCGCGCCGCGCCCCGAACGACAGCGCCGAGGTGTTGGCCACCGCGATCAGCGTGTACGCAACGGCGAACCCGGCCAGCGCGATGGCCCCGATGCGCATGCCCTCCTGCCGGGCCCCGCTCACCATGGTCATGATCTCCACGGTGTCGAACACCTTCAGCTTGGGCCAGCGCTTCTCCAACTCGGCGCGGATCGCCGCGGGCCGGTCGGCGGACACGTGCACGGCGCTCCAGCCCGCGTTCTCGCCCTGCAGCAGGCCGGTCGGCACGAGCAGCCCGCCGCCCAGCGGGGACCCCTCGTAGAGCGCGGCCAGCCGCGGCGTGGCCTTCATCCCGCCCATGAGCCCCAGCTCCACCTTTTCGCCGAGCCGCCACCCGAGCGCCGCGGCCTGCCGTCGGTCGGCGGCCACCGCGCCCTCGCGCAGCGCCTCCAGGCTGCCCTCGACCTTGGTGAGGTTCATGACCTCGCCGATCCCGGCCGGGTCCACGCCCTGCGCGGGCACCGTGCGGGTGGTGCGGTTGGCGTGCACCTCCACCTGTCCCGACGTCACCGGTACGGCCGCGCCCACCCCGGCCCGCCCACCCAGCCACCGGGCCGCCTCGGCGCTCCCGGCGCCGGACACGACCAGGTCGGAGCGCCACACCTGCCTGGCGTCTGCGGCCATCGCCTCGCCG
Source organism: Nonomuraea sp. NPDC050547 (assembly GCF_044457345.1). Lineage (NCBI taxonomy): Bacteria > Bacillati > Actinomycetota > Actinomycetes > Streptosporangiales > Streptosporangiaceae > Nonomuraea > Nonomuraea sp. NPDC050547. Next base: position 314,708 of record NZ_JBITGW010000014.1, on the reverse strand, counting down.
AGCAGCGTGGTGCCGCCGAGCAGCGACCCGGCCAGCCCGACCGTGATGAGCACCGGCGCGGCGGTGGCCGCGGTGCGCCGGGCCGCCATCCGCACGTTCTCCCTGGCCAGCTCGCCGGTGGCGGCGGTCCAGCGGGCCAGCGGCGCGGCCACCAGCGCGCTGGTCCAGGAGGCGAAGACCGGTGACAGCAGCGCGAAGCCGATCACCAGCGGCATCGAGACGAACATGGTCAGCGGCATCCGCCCGTCCGGCGGCGCCACCGGCACCAGGGCCAGCATGCCGCCGCCGGCCGCCAGCGCGGCCAGCCCGCCCAGCCAGCGGCCCTTGCCGATCGGCTGGTCGGCCAGGGCCGCGGCGCGCAGCGCCTCGACGGGGCGGACGGCGGCGGCCCGGCGGGCGGCGGCCACCGTGGCGACCAGGCCCACGAGCACCCCGGCGGCGAAGCAGCCGGCCAGCGCGCCCGGCGACAGGCTCGGGGTGAAGGCGGCGGGCAGGAGCTCCTGCGAGCGCAGCAGCGCCGCCATCGCGGCCATGAGCGGCCCGGCCAGCAGCACGCCCAGCGTGGAGGCCAGGATCGCGGCGAACGTCGACTCGGCCAGCACCATCCACCGCACCTGCTGGGGCGCGGCGCCGACGGTGCGCAGCACGGCCAGTTCCTTGCGCCGCTGGGCGACGATGAAGGCGAAGGTCCCGGCCACCACGAAGACGGTGACGAAGGCGCCGATCACGGCCAGCATGACCAGCAGCGCGCCGGATTCCGACACGGCCCGCCGTACCGCCTCGGGGGTCTCGGGCGGGAGGGCGGAGCCGGAGGCCAGCATCGAGGTCGCGCCGCCCGCGAAGGCGACGCCCAGGGCGAGCGCGATCACCGCGCCCGCGAAACCGGAGACGCGGCTGCGCAGCGTGCGCCAGGCGACCGACAGCAGCGTGCGGGTGCGTACGCCCCGCCGCGCGGGGAGGGCGGAGATGGTGGTCACGCCGCCTCCAGTTCGGCCAGGCGGGCGGCAACCGTGCGGGAGCTGGGCTGACGCAGCTCATCCACCAGCAGGCCGTCGGACAGGAAGAGCACGCGGTCGGCGTGGGAGGCGGCGAACGGGTCGTGCGTCACCATCACCACGGTGTCGCCGCGCTCGTCGACCAGGCGGCGCAGCAGCGCCAGCACCTCGCGGCCGGACTTGCTGTCGAGGGCGCCGGTGGGCTCGTCGGCGAAGATCACTTCGGGCTGTGCGGCGATGGCGCGGGCGATGGCCACGCGCTGCTGCTGCCCGCCGGACAGTTCCGCCGGGCGGTGTCCCATGCGCTCGCCGAGGCCGACCAGCGTGAGCACCTCGCGGATCCACGCGCGCGGCGGGCGGCGGCCCGACAGGCGGATCGGGAGCGCCACGTTCTGGGCGGCGGTCAGCGAGGCGATGAGGTTGAAGGACTGGAAGACGAAGCCCAGGCGGTCACGGCGCAGCTCGGTGCGCTGGCGCTCGTTGAGCTCGCCCAGGTCGGCGCCGCCGATGAGCACCTTCCCGCCGGTCGGCTGGTCGAGCCCGGCGGTGCACTGCAGCAGCGTGGACTTGCCGGAGCCCGACGGGCCCATGATCGCGGTGAAGGAGCGGGCGGGGAAGGTGGTGCTGACCCCGCGCAGCGCGGCGACCTCGTTCGGTGCCTCGCCGTAGACGCGGGAGAGGTCGATCAGGCGTACGGCGTCCGTCGTCACGGTGGCGGTCTCTGTCATGGGTCCCAGTCAACCGAGATCGGGCGCGAAAGACCCGGGTGGCGACGAGAGATCCCGGGGTGGTGTCAGCACTACCACCGCCTGGACCAAGCGGGCTGGCTCCCGTCTGGATCACGGCTACAGGCCGCGCCGAAACCGGGTTGCCACCATACCGGGGCAAGCGTCCCCGAATCGCGCGGAGGAACTGGCGGATGGCCGGCATCGCAGGATGGGTGGATTTCCACCGTGATCTCGCATTGGACCGCAACATCGTGCTGGCGCAGCTCGGCGCGCTCGCGTGGCGCGGCTCGGACGGCGAGGGCCTGTGGGCCTCCTCGCGCGCCGTGCTCGGCCACCGGCGCAGAGCCGCGCTCGACCTGGGCGGCGGCGCCCAGCCCATGGCGCACGGCGGCGCCGTCCTCGCCTTCGACGGCGAGATCTACAACCACAACGCGCTACGGGCCGAGCTGAAGGCGCTCGGCCACACGTTCACCACCCGCAGTGACACCGAGGTGCTGCTGCACGCCTACCTGGAGTGGGGCGAGCGCTGCCCCGAGCACCTGGACGGCATGTTCGCCTTCGCGATCTGGGACAACAGCCGCGAGCGGCTGCTGCTGGTCCGCGACCGCATGGGCGTCAAGCCGATGTTCTACTACCCGACCGTCTCCGGCGTCGTCTTCGCCTCGGAGCCGAAGGGCGTGCTCGCCCACCCGCTCGTCGAGCGGGTGGCCGACCTCGACGGCCTGCGCGAGTTGCTCGCCTTCACCAGCAGCGTCGGCCGCAGCCCGGTCAAGGGCATGCGGCGCGTACGGCCCGGCGAGGTCGTCACCGTCAGCCGCTCCGGCGTCCACGAACACCTCTACTGGCGACTGGCGGCCAGGCCGCACACCGACGACCACGAGACCACCGTGGCCCGCATCCGCGAGCTGCTCGAACACTCGGTTGCCCAGCAACTCGACGCCGACGTCCCCGTGGGCGTGCTCCTGTCGGGCGGCCTCGACTCCAGCACGGTCGCCGCGATCGCCGCCAAGACCTTGGCCGATCGGGGGGCCGAGCGGGGCGACCGGCCGCTGCGCACGTTCACCGTCGGCTACCCCGGCGGCGCCGCCGGCGGCCCCGGGCCGATGCGGGCCGGTGAGGACGCGCCCTACGCCCGCGAGGTGGCCGCGCACATCGGCTCCGAGCACGAGTTCGTCGAACTGGACGGCGTCGCCGTCACCGACCCGGTGCTGCGGCGCACCGCGGTCGCCGCCCAGCAGGACCTGCCGGTCGCCGCGCCCCAGTTCCCCGCGTCCCTGCGGGCGCTGGCCAGGCGCGTCAGCGAGAAGGTCAGCGTCGTGCTGGCCGGCGAGCAGGCCGACACCGTCTTCGCCTCCTTCATGGGCATGGACCGGCCCGAGGTCGTCGCCGCCCAGACCTACCCGTGGGTCGCCGCCACCGCCCACCACCTGCCGCCCGACGGGCTCGGCACCGGGCTGTTCGCGCCCGACCTGCTCAAGGAGCTCGACGTGCCCGGCTACTGCGCCGACCGGTACCGCGAGGACCTGGCCGGCATGCCGTACTTGGAGGGGGAGGACCAGGACGAGCGGCGCATGCGCGAGATCTACTACCTGCACCTGCAGGGGTGGCAGGAGTTCGGCTGCGCGCTCGACGACGGCGTCAGCCTGGCCGGCGGGCTGGAGCTGCGCTGGCCGTTCTGCGACCACCAGCTCGTCGAATACCTCTTCAACGTGCCGTGGGCGATGAAGACCTTCGACGGCAAGCCCAAGAGCCTGCTCAGGGCGGCCGTCGCCGACCTGCTGCCCGCCTCCGTCCTGGAGCGGGGGCCCAGCCAGTTCCCCACCGGCCGCGACCCGGGGTACGCGCCGCTGCTGAAGTCGGAGCTCGGCCGGCTCCTCGACGACTCCGGCGCCCCCGTCCTGCCGCTCATCGACACGGGCAGGGCCAGGGCGCTGCTGGAGTCGCCGATCGAGCCCAAGCGGGCGTGGCGCGACCTGACCGACATGGAGTCGGTCCTGCAGATCAACCAATGGCTTGACCAGCACAGCATCCGGATTTCCCGGTAGAACACGACGGGGCGTAGAGATGATCTCGAGCAATGTCAACCTCACCGAACTCGAAATCCTGGCTCTCGACAGCGAGCTGAACGTGGCCGACGGCCACGCCCGCCAGGAGCTCAGCGACGGCCAGCAGCGCATCATCGACGAGCTGTCCACGCTCTTCCAGAAGGCCGCGATGCAGCCGATCGCCGACCTGGAGAGGACCGCCCACCGCACCTTCTTCCAGTTGCTCGGCCAGCACCGCTACCCCGTGGGCGACAACGCGGTGCTCAGCTGCTACGCCTCGTCCGTGGCCATGGAGATCCTGGCCAGGTCGCTGGTGACGACGTCGGACGCGGTCGGGCTGGTCCATCCGACCTTCGACAACATCCCCGACATCCTGCGCGGCGTGGGGCTGCGGCTGGTGCCGGTCGAGGAGGAGCCGCTGCACACCGGGGACCCGGCGCTGGCCGTACCGGAGGGGGTGGGGTGCGTTTTCATCACCACGCCCAACAACCCGACCGGCCGGGTGCTGTCGGCCCGGCGGCTGGCCGAGGTGGCCGAGGTGTGCAGGGAGCGCGACGTCGTGCTGGCCCTGGACACCTCCTTCCGCGGCTTCGACACCCGCGCCCACTACGACCACTACGCGGTGCTGGAGGCCAGCGGCTGCCGGTGGGTCGTCATCGAGGACACCGGCAAGCTCTGGGCGACGCTCGACCTCAAGGTCGGCCTGCTGGCCTACAGCCGCAACATCGGCCTGCCGATCCCCAAGATCTACTCCGACATCCTGCTCGGCGTCTCGCCGTTCATCCTGACCCTCGTCGAGCACTTCGCCGAGGACGCGGCCAACGGCGGTCTGTCCGACCTGCACGCCTTCATCGCCGAAGGCCGCGCGATCGTGCGAAGCGTCCTGGGCGACGTGCCCGGCGTCAGCTTCCCCGACCCCGACAGCCGCGTCAGCGTGGAGCGGGTCGACCTGGGCCACCTGAGCTGCGACGACATCTGGGACGAACTGCACAAGCGTCAGGTCTACGCGCTGCCCTGCACCCAGTTCCACTGGGCCGAGCCCGCCCGGGGCGACCGCTCCCTGCGCATCGCGCTGGCCAGGCCGCACAGCTCCATCCGCGCCGCGGCGGAAGAACTGCGCGCCGTCCTGCTGGCCGCGGGGTGAGCCCGTACTGGCGTACCGGAATCGTGCAGGACGTCGCGCCGCCCGGGATCACCGACCTGGCCCCCGGCTACCTCGACCCCGCCCTGCTCCCCGTGGACCTGCTCGCCGCCGCCTACGACAAGGCCTTCTCCCGGTACGGCCCCGCCGCCCTCACCTACGGCGAGAACCAGGGCGTCCAGCCCCTGCGCGAGGCCCTCGCCGAACGCGCAGGCTGCGGACCCGAGCACATCCTGATCACCGCGGGCACCTCCCACGCCCTGCACATGCTGGCCACCACGCTGGCCGAGCCGGGCGACGTGGTCCTGTGCGAGCCGACCGCCTACGACTACGGCAAGCAGATCTTCACCGACCGGGGGCTGCGCCTGGCCCCGTTCGCCGCCGACGACGCGGGACCGGAGCCGGACGCGCTGGCCGCCGCCATCCGCAGGCACCGGGCGGTGGGCAGGCGGATCGCGTTCGCCTACCTGATCCCCACCTTCCACAACCCGACCGGGCGGCTGGTGGGGGAGGAGCGGCGGCTGGCGCTGCTGGACGTGGCCCGCGAGCACGACGTCCTCGTCGTGGAGGACGACGCCTACGCCGAGCTGTGCCTGGACGAGCTGACCATGCCGGCGCCGATGGCCGCGCTGGCGGGCTATGAGGGAGTGGTCAGGCTCTGCTCGTTCGCCAAGACGCTCGGCCCGGGGCTGCGGCTCGGCTGGATGCTGGCCGCGCCGCCCATGGTCGCCGCGGCCGCCGCCGGCGGGCTGCTGTCCAGCGGCGGCGGGCTCAACCACCTGGCCTCGCTGGCGGTCACCACCCTCATCGAGGACGGCGGCTACGACACCAGGCTCACCATGCTCCGCAAGGAACTGGGCGCGCGCCGGGACGCCCTGGTCAAAGGCCTGGGCACGGCCTGCTTCGCCCGGCCGCCGCACGGCGGGTTCTTCCTGTGGGTGCGCGGCGCCAGCGAGGAGCACATGCTGGCCGCCGCCGCGCGGGCCAAGATCCGGGTGGCCGCGGGCTCCCGGTTCGGCCGGCCGCCGACGCCCGCCGTACGCCTGAGCTACAGCTTCAACCCCCCGGACACCCTCTTCCAGGCCGGCCGCCGGCTGACCCAACACCAGAAGGGATGACCATGCAGCGCACGCTCATCGTGGCGAAGATGGACGCGGCGAACGCCGACGCCGTCGCCGCCCTCTTCGCCAAGTCGGACGCCTCCGAGCTGCCCCACCTCATCGGGGCCTCGCGGCGCACCCTGTTCCGCTTCCACGACCTCTACTTCCACCTGGTCGAGGCCGGCGAGGACATCACCGACGGGCTCTACAAGGCCAGGAGCACGGAGCTCTACAAGGAGCTCAACACCGGCCTCAGCGAGTTCATCTCGCCCTACGACCCGAACTGGCGTGAGCCCAAGGACGCCATGGCCACGCCCTTCTACCACTGGGAGGCCTGATCATGGCCGGCCACACCGACAACGCCATCGACATCGCCGCCCCGCTCGACCTGGTCTGGAAGATGACCAACGACGTCGAGTCGTGGCCCGAGCTGTTCAGCGAGTACGCCGCCACCGAGATCCTCGCCCGCGACGGTCACACGATCAGGTTCCGGCTCACCATGCACCCCGACCCGCAGGGCAACACGTGGAGCTGGGTCTCCGAGCGCACCTCCGACCCCGAGACCAGGACCGTACGCGCCCACCGGGTCGAGACCGGCTGGTTCAAGTACATGAACCTCTTCTGGGAGTACACCGAGACCGCGCCCGGCCAGGTACGCATGCGCTGGGTCCAGGACTTCGAGATGAAGCCCGTCTCCCCGGTGGACGACGCCGCCATGCGCGAGCGCCTCAACACCAACACCGCTGTCCAGATGAAGCGGATCAAGGGCCTGGTCGAGCAGGCGGCGGGCTGAGCCGATGGGCGTCCTGGTCTCACAGATCTCCATCGCGCTGAGCGGCCTGGTCGCGGGCATGCTCCTGTGGTCGGCGATCGGCGGCGTGCCCTGGATGCGCCGCCTGCCCGCCGGCGAGTACGTGCGGCTGCACCAGTACTGGTCGCCCCGGTTCGACCCGCTCGGGCCGATCATGGTGGTCGGCGTGCTGGCGTGCGACGTCTACCTGCTGCTGGTCGCGCCCACCAAGGGCGCACGATACCTGCTCGGTACGCTCATCGCAGCACTGGTCGCGGTCATCGTGATCTCCGCGACCCGCAACGCCGTGCTGAAGAAGCGGGTCATGCGGCTCGACCCCGACGACCTGCCCGCCGACTGGTCGCAGCGCGACCCCCGTCCCGCCTTCGGCAAGTGGAACATGGTCAGGACCGTCATCACGGTGCTGGTCTTCCTCGGCAACGTCGAGGCCATGGCGGTGTACACGCTGTGACCTTCCGCGTGCTGCTCGACATCCAGGTACGGCCCGGCCAGGAGGACGCCTTCGAGCGCACCTGGCGCGAGGTCGCCGAGGGCATCGCCGCCCACCCCGCCAACCGGGGGCAGAGCCTGCTGCGCGGCGAGGGCGCCTACTACGTGATCACCGACTGGACCGACGAGTCCGCGTTCCGGCAATTCGAACTCAGCCCCGCGCACGTCGACAACCGCGCGCGGCTGGCCCCTTACCGAACAGGAGGCTCCATGGCCACCATGCCGACCGACCACGAGCGGGTCCGGGTCATCCTCTGGTACCGCGTGCCGAAGGAGGAGGTGCAGCCGCTGTCGAAGACGTACCAGCAGATCAGCGAGCAGCTCGTCGGCACCCCCGGCATGCTCGGCAACGAGCTCCTGCACTCCCAGGTGAACGAGACCACCATGGCCGTCACCAGCTACTGGGAGAGCGCCCAGCACCTTCAGGACTGGGTGCACAGCAGCAGCCACCGCCACACCAGCCCGCTGCGCCCCTACCTCGACACCGCCCGCGAGCAGCCCTACGAGACCTTCACCGTGGTCTCGGCGTTCTAGGAGGAAGTCGTGGAGGAGAGGTGGATCCACTGCCGGCGCTGCCAGGCGATGATCCATCACCGCCGGTTCGGCAGGGCGCTGGGCGTCTGCCCCGAGTGCGGGTGCCATCATCCCGTCACCGCGGGGCAGCGGGTGGAGCAGCTGCTCGACCCGGGCTCGTTCCGGCCCTTCGAGACGCCGGAGGTGGTGGAGGACCCGCTGGGGTTCGTCGACGCGGTGCCGTACCCGGACAGGGTCGCGGCGGCGCGGACGGCGACCGGCCTCGACGAGGCTGCCATCGGCGGACGCGGGACGATCGGCGGGCGGCCCATCGTGCTGGTCGTCATGGACTTCCGCTTCCTCGGCGGCAGCCTCGGCGCCGCCGTCGGGGAGCTGGTCACCCTCGCCGCCGAGACCGCGGCGGCCGAGCGGGCGCCGCTGGTCACCGTGACCGCCTCGGGCGGCGCCCGCATGCAGGAGGGCGTGATCGCGCTCATGCAGATGGCCAAGACCGCCCAGGCCTTCGCCGGTCTGGACGCGGCCGGGGTGCTGTCGGTCTCGGTGGTCGCCGATCCCACGTTCGGCGGGGTGGCCGCCTCGTTCGCGACGCTGGCCGACGTCATCCTCATCGAGCCGGGGGCGCGGCTGGGCTTCGCCGGGCCCCGGGTCATCCAGCAGACGATCAGGCAGGAGCTGCCGGAAGGCTTCCAGACGGCGGAGTTCCTGCTGGAGCACGGGATGGTCGACGCGATCGTGCCGCGCTCCGGGCTGCGCGCGACGCTGTCGTCACTGGTATCGGCTTCTTCGGGTGCTTCGCCGGCTTTCGAGGCTGTCGCGCCGTTCATCCCGCCGTCGCGTGAACCCTGGGATGTCGTACGGCTGGCGCGCGAGACCGGCCGCCCCACCACCGCCGACTACGCCGGCCTCGTCCTCGACGACTTCCTGCGCCTGCACGGCGACCGGGTCTTCGGCGACTCCCCGTCGATCGTGGCCGGCATCGGCCGCCTCGACGGCCTCCCGCTGATGCTCATCGGTCACCAGAAAGGCCACACCACCCGCGACCGCACGGCCTCCAACTTCGGCATGCCCTCACCCGAGGGCTACCGGATGGCCGGCCGGCTGATGCGCCTGGCCGACAAGCTCGGCCTGCCCGTCCTCACCCTCGTCGACACGCCCGGCGCCTACCCCGGCCTGTCCGCCGAGGAACGCGGCCAGGCACTGGCCATCGCCGAGAGCCAGCGGCTCATGGCCCAGCTCACCGTGCCCGTCGTCACCGTCGTCACCGGCGAGGGCGGCAGCGGCGGCGCGCTCGCGCTAGCCGTCGCCAACCGCGTCCTCATCAGCGCCAACGCCTGGTACTCCGTGATCACCCCAGAAGGGTGCGCCTCGATCCTGTGGAAGAGCGCCGCTGAGGCGCCGCGCGCCGCCGCCGCGCTCAAGGTCGAGGCGGGCGAACTGCTGCGGCTGCGCGTGGTGGACGCGGTCGTCGAGGAGCCCGACGGGGGCGCGCACACCGACCCCGCCAAGGCCGCCGCCCTGCTCGGCGCCGCCGTCCGCGCCGCCTTCGCCGAACTGCTCCCGCTGTCCGGCCCCGAACTGGTACGGCAGCGCCGCGACCGGTTCCGGCGCTTCGGCGTCCCAGAACTCACCCGGAGGTGAAACCATGACCGAGCTCCCCAACGACAGCGACTTCGACACGCTGTGCGAGGCGGCGACCAGACTGGTCTCCCTGCTGCCGCATCCGCCGGCCACGCTCAAGATCTCGCACGGGCTGGCCAGCGCCGAGCTGACCTGGAGCGACGGCTTCCCCGCCGTGGTGACCACGACGGTGGACCCGCCGCTTCCCGACGACGGGCACATCCAGGTGCGGGCCCCGCTCGTCGGCACCTTCTACCGGGCGCCCGAACCGGGGGCGGCGCCGTACGTCTCCGTCGGCGACACCGTCGAGGTCGGCCAGCAGATCGGGATCGTCGAGTCGATGAAGCTCATGAACCCGATCGTCGCCGAGGCCCCCGGCCGCGTCGTCGAGATCCCCGCGGCCGACGCGGCGCCGGTCGAGTACGACCAGCCGCTCGTGGTCATCGCGCCGGGCGATTCCTCGGCCTGCGACACCCTCTTCCCCGGGTCGCGATGATGTTCGGCACCGTGCTGATCGCCAACAGGGGCGAGATCGCGCTCCGGGTGGGGCGTACCTGCCGGGAACTCGGCATCAGGACCGTCGCCGTGCACTCCGCGGCCGACGCGCCGCCCGACTGGGCCGACCAGACCATCAGGATCGGCCCCGCCCCAGCCCGGCGCAGCTACCTCAACGCCGCCGCCCTCGTCGAGGCCGCCCTGCAGTCCGGCGCCGACGCCGTGCACCCCGGCTACGGATTCCTGTCGGAGGACGCGGAGTTCGCCCGCATCTGCGAGGAGTACGGACTCACGTTCATCGGCCCGTCCGCCGACGTCATCGAGGCCATGGGCGACAAAGCCGCCGCTCGCGCCACCATGAGCGCGGCCGGGGTGCCGGTCCTGCCCGGCAGCCTGCACGCGGTCGAGGAGGAAGAAGGCCGCCGGCTCGCCGACGAGGTCGGCTACCCGGTCGTCATCAAGGCCGTCGCCGGGGGCGGCGGGCGCGGCATGGCGATCGTGTACTCCGGCGACGACTTCTCCGGCTCCTACCGGCGGGTACGGGCCGAGGCCCAGCTCCTGTTCGGCGACGACCGGGTCTGCCTGGAGCGCTACCTGCGGGCCGCGCACCACGTGGAGATCCAGGTGATCTGCGACGCGCACGGCAACGCCGTACACCTGGGCGAACGTGACTGCTCCACCCAGCGGCGCCGTCAGAAGCTGCTGGAGGAGACCCCCTCGCCCGCCGTCGCGCCCGAGCTCGCCGAGCGGATGGCGCAGGCCGCGCTCGCCGGCGCCCGCGCCATCGGCTACCGCGGACTCGGCACCTTCGAGTTCCTCGTCGACGACGACACCGGCGACTACTTCTTCATCGAGACCAACTGCCGCATCCAGGTCGAACACCCCGTCACCGAACTCGTCACCGGCCTCGACCTGGTCAGCGAGCAACTCGCCGTCGCCTCCGGACACCCTCTGCCGTTCCGGCAGGAAGACGTCGTACGGCGGGGCGCGGCGCTCGAATGCCGCATCAACGCCGAAGATCCCGAGCGGAACTTCGCCCCCGCCCCCGGCCTCATCGAGGAGTTCACGCCGCCCGGCGGCCCGTTCGTCCGCGTGGACACCCACGTGCGGGCCGGAACCCGCATCCCGCCCGACTACGACCCCATGATCGCCAAGATCGTCACCTGGGGCGCCGACCGGGACCAGGCCATCGACCGCATGGACCGGGCCCTGTCCGAGCTGCGCGTCTCCGGGCCGGGACTGCGCACCAACGCCGCCTTCCTGCGCGAGGTGCTCGCCACCCCCGTCTTCCGCAAAGGCGCCCACACCACCGGCTTCATCGACCACCTCACCAAGGGAGAGACATGACGACCCTTCCGGATACCGAGATCAACCTCGTGCGCGACGAGAAAGGAGAGGTGACGCTCTACATCGGCGAAGTCCAGGCCATGCAGGGGTGGGAACGTTCCCTCATGTGGCGCTCCGCCGACCTGCTGTGCGAGCGCGGCGGCGAGTTCCTGGAGGTCGGCCTCGGGCTCGGCTACTCCGCCCTGCGCATCGCCGGGCGCGCCGACACCTACCGGCACACCGTCGTCGAGAAGCACCCCAAGGTCATCGAGCTGTTCCGCGAGGCCAACCCCGACGTGCCCGCCACCCTCGAGATCGTCGAAGCCGACTTCTTCGACCACGTGGACACCCTCCGGCCCGAAAGCTACGACGGCGTCTTCTTCGACCCCGAACTGCCCAAGGCCATCTTCGAGGACCGGGCCAGGCTCGACGCGTTCATGCCCAAGGTGGTGCGCGCGCTGCGCCCCGGCGGCACGTTCGTGCCCATGTTCTCCCTCGACGGCGACGTGCCCGACGCCGCCACCTGCACCGCGTCCGCCGCCACCATCCTCGAACGCTACCTGCGCTTCTTCGACCGCGTGGTCGTCGAGCGGCAGCCGTACCACGCCTATGCCACCACCGCCTACACGCCGAGCACCCGCGGCGACGCCTTCATCCTCTGCTTCACCAAGGACTAGGAGACAGCCCATGACGCTGACCGCAGCTTCTCTGATCAAGACGGCCACCGGCTTCTACGAGGCCCAGGCCCTCTACGCCGCCGTAGAACTCGGCGTCTTCTCCAAGGTCGCCGACGGCCCGGTCCCCTTCGAGCGCCTGCGCGACGACCTCGGCCTCCACCAGAACGTCGCCGGCGACTTCCTCGACGCGCTCGTCGCCATGCGCCTGCTCACCAGAGACGCGAGCGGCTACGGCCCGACCGCCGCCGCCAGCGCGTACCTCACCCCCGGCGCCCCCGAGTACATCGGCGGCTTCCTCGCCCTCAACCAGCGACGCCTCTACCCCGCGTGGGGCGACCTGACCTCCTTCCTCAAGACCGCCGCCAACCTGGCCCACGGCGCCAAGGTCGACGACCCCATGCCCGCCCTGTACGCCACCCCCCAGCGCACCCGCTCCTTCGCCGAAGGCATGGACGGCTACGCCACCCTCCTCGGCCGCCCCATCTCCGAAAAGTTCGACTGGTCCTCGGTGAAGTCCTTCGCCGACCTCGGCGGCTGCCGCGGCATGCTCACCACCCGCATCGCCGCCGCCCACCCCCACCTGGAGGGCGTCACCTTCGACCTGGCCCCCCTCAACCCGCTGTTCGACGAGCTGGTGGCCTCGACCGACCTGGGCACCCGAGTCCGCTTCCAGGCCGGCAGCTTCTTCACCGACCCGCTGCCCGAGACCGAGGTGTACGTGATCGGGCACGTGCTCCACGACTGGGTCGAGTCCCAGCGCCGCCAGATCATCCAGCGCGCCTACGACCACCTGCCCGCGGGCGGCGCGCTGCTCATCTACGACAGCATGATCGACGACCAGCGGGAGGAGTCGGCGTTCGGGTTGCTGATGAGCTTGAACATGGCGCTGCTCAGCGGCTCGTCGGAGTACACGATCGCGCAGGGGGAGGGGTGGCTGCGTGAGGCGGGTTTCCAGGTGGACAGCCCGGTGGCCCTGAACGAACTCACCACCCTCCTAATCGGCCGCAAGCCCAACTAACCACTACCTGGCGCCGGGGCCCAACCCGACTCCCCGGCGCCACCCCACCCCACCCCAACCCGCCACCCCACCCCACCCCAACCCGCCACCCCACCCCAAACCCAACCCGCCACTCCCAGATCCCTTCACTCCCCATCCGCCCCCTTCCACCCACGCCCTGCCCCATCCCGGACCCGGTCCGCTGTCCGCACCCAAACCCCAACCCGACCCCGCTCGTCCATGTCGCCGCCCTCCGCCCCGGTGGTCGGGGAGGCAGGGCGCACCCCCCACGCTTGTCCGGCGCCGCGTCGGCGAGACGTGGTCCGGTGGTTCCCGGCGCAACGCGCACGCCCCTCGCCCCGCCCGTCCGCTGCCCGCACCCCAAACCCCGACCCCGCCTGTCCGCCCCCTGCCACCGCCTCCGGCCCACCCGCCCCTGGCTCCGGTTACCGGGGAAGTGCGGGGAATCCCACGCTTGTCCGGCGCCGCGTCGGCGAGATGTTGCCCGGTGGTTCCCGGCGCAACGCGCACGCCCCTCGCCCCGCCCGTCCGCTGCCCGCACCCAAACCCGACCCCGCCTGTCCGCCCCCTGCCGCCGCCTCCGGCCCACCCGCCCCTGGCTCCGGTTACCGGGGAAGTGCGGGGAATCCCACGCTTGTCCGGCGCCGCGTCGGCGAGACGTGGCCCGGCGGTTCCCGGCGCAACGCGCACGCCCCCAACCTTTTCGGCCCTGGCCACGGCCTCCGGCCCACCTGCTCCCGGCCCGCCCGTCCGTGGCTCCGCCCTCTCCCGCCTTTGACCCCTGGCCCGCCCGCTCCTGGGCTCACCCGCCCATGCCCTCGGCCCTCCCGACCACCCGCCATCCCGGGCAACAGCCCGCCCAGCCGTACCCCCAGGCAAGGCACGGCTACGGGTTGGGGATGCGGCGCCAGGCGGTGTCGGTGATGATCAGGTGGTCGAGGAGGCGCAGGCCCACGGTGTCGGCTGCCTCCGCCAGGCGGGTCGTGGCGGTCAGGTCGGCGTGGCTGGGGGTGAGGGTGCCGGCCGGGTGGTTGTGGGCGACCCCGAACGCGGCGCCGCCCATGGTGAGCACGGTGGTGATGATCTCGCGGACCGGGAACAGAGTATGGTCGGCCCCGCCTTCCGTCAGGACGGTACGTCGCAGGATGCCGCCCTGGCCGTCGCACACCACGATCGCGAGCCGCTCGCGCGTGTGCCCGCGGAGCAACGGCGCGGTGACCTCGGCCAGGTCGGAGCTCCCGGTGATCCTGGCCCGCTCCGGCCCGGCCTGCGCCCGCCGTACGAGATGGAAGGCGGCGGCGACGCGTGCGGCCTTCGCAGGCCCCACGCCCCGGACGGCGAGGAGGCGATGGGGCTCGGCGCGGGCGAGTTCACCGAGGTCACCGCAGTGCTCGATGACCCGCGCGGCGAGCTCGACGGCCCCGGCCCCACGGAACCCGGACCCGAGGAGCACGGCGAGCAGCTCACGGTCGGCGAGGGCGGCGCCGCCGGACGCCATGAGGCGCTCGCGTGGCCGCTCGTGAGCGGGCAGGTCGTTGACTAGCACGAGAACTTTCTATCAACCGCCACCGACAGTATTCATGCGGGCACAATGCGATAGTTCGCATTGGATTTGGTGGTGATGAGGAGCTTGTCGCCATGGCGGACGGCGGCGACCGGACGGCCGCTCTGGTAGACGCGTACCGGCATGCGAAACATGTCATGCCGTAGCGTCACCCAACCCGTTTTGTCAGCGCGAAGCCGTACCTCGGATGGCCTGCCGCCCTTCCACGTCAGTCCCACCGTGTACGCACCGCGCGCACGCAGGCCGTCCACTGAGCCGTCGGCCCAGGCGGCGGGCAGGGCCGGGAGCAGGTCAAGGGCACCCAGATGGGACTGCAGGAGCATCTCCGTCATTCCCGCCGTCGCCCCGAAATTTCCGTCGATCTGGAACGGCGGATGCGTGCCCCACAGGTTGGGCAGGGTGCTGGTCCTGAGCTGCTCGCCGAGCAGTTTGTGGGCCCGGTCGCCATCGAGCAGACGCGCCCAGAAGTTGATTTTCCAGGCTTTGCTCCAGCCGGTCCCCGCGTCCGTACGAGCGTTCAGCGAGACCTTGGCGGCCTCCGCGAACTCTGGAGTGGTTCGCGGGGAGATCTGATGGCCCGGGTGAAGCGCGTACACATGAGAAACGTGGCGGTGTGTCTCGTCCGGGTCGTCCAGGTCTTCCTTCCATTCCTGAAGCTGGCCCCACTTTCCGATGCGCAGCCCGGGATCGAGCTTCTTGAGCACCTTCTTGGCCTTCGCCGCGAACGCCGGGTCGCCGGTCAGCAGCGCGGCCTCCCTGACCTCGGTGAACAGCTGCCACAAGATCTCCTGCGACATCGACGCCCCCGCCACCGACGGACCGAGTTCGGGCGAGCGGCTGGGGATGGCGACGAGTTTGCCGTCGCGCGGGTCGGTCTGCAGGAAATCGAGCCAGAAGCGCGCCGCGTCCTTCATGACCGGGTACGCGGTCTTCTTCAGGAAGGAGCGGTCGCGGGTGAATCGGTAGTGGTCGTACAGCTGGCCGGCCAGCCACGCGCCGGACTCCGGGAAGAAATAGGCGGGATGATCCCAAGCGCCCGTGTGGCCGAAGATGTTCGAGGCATGGTGCGCGACGAACCCATCCGCACCGTACATCTGCCGCGCCGTCACCCGTCCGGGCTCGCGCAGCCCATCGACATAGCGGGCAAACGGCTCGAACGTCTCACCGAGATTGGTCATCTCGGCCGGCCAGTAGTTCATCTGCAGGTTGATGTTGACGTGGTAGTCGGCCTGCCACGGGGGCGCCTCATGGACATTCCAGACACCCTGCAGATTGGCGGGCAGTGATCCCGGCCGGGAAGATGAAACCAGCAGATATCGCCCAAATTGGTAGTAAAGCTGCTCAAGCGCGCGATCCGCCTGAGGTGCGGCGCCGTAGGAGGCAAGAAGCTCGTCCGTCGGTACGGCCGGCATCACCCCACCCAACTCCACACGCATCCGGTCGAACAGCCCCCGATAGTCGGCCTGATGCTTCTTGAGCAGCCCGTCATACCCCAGCCTGACCGCCCGATCCACCTGAGCGGTGACCTTGGCATGAGGGTCATCACCCCGATACATCGGATATTGCGCGGCATAGTCGGTGCCCGCACCGAGGATCAACACCACCTCGTCCGCACCCGTGACCGTCACCGACCCATCCGCTCCATCGATACGGCTTCCGCCCCGGTTGACCACGTGGAGCTGGGTCTCGTACCGCATGCCGTTGCCGGCCAGGGCGCCCTTGACCGTGACGCGGCCGTCGGAGGCCGTGGCGGTTCTGGTGCGGTTGGCCGGAGTGGAGATCTCGGCCTTGAACGACACCTGACCTGGCGCGCTCGCCGACAGACGGCCCACGATCACGCCCGCCGGGGCGGAGGCGAAGTACTCCCTGGTGAAGCCGACGCCCGCTGAGGTGTAGGAGACGCCTGCCACTGCTTGGGAAATGTCGAGGTAGCGGCGGTATTCGGAGGCGTCCGCCGGTTCTGAGCCAGCGGGACCCCGGACTGTCAGACCCGAGGCTGGCAGCCCTGAGGTCGTCGTACCCGAGGCCGTCAGGCGTGGGGTTGCTGGGCTGGAGGTTGCCAGGCCAGGGGCGGTTGACCCGGAAGCTGCCGAGCCCGAGCCTGCCCTTTCGTCCGAAGCCGAGCCCGAGCCCGCTCTTTCGTCCGAAGCTGAGCCCGAGCCTGCCCTTTCGTCCGAAGCTGAGCCCGAGCCCGCTCTTTCGTCCGAAGCTGAGCCCGAGCCCGCTCTTTCGTCCGAAGCTGAGCCCGAGCCTGCCCTTTCGTCCGAAGCTGAGCCCGAGCCCGCTCTTTCGCCCGAAGCTGAGCCCGAGCCTGCCCTTTCGCCCGAAGCCGAGCCCGTCCTCTCGCCCGAGTCCGCCCCCTCGTCCCAGCCCGACGGATCAGCGGCTTTCGGGCTGGAGGCGGGTCGCTCTGAGGGGTTGTCCGGAGCGGTGGGTGGCTGGGTGAAAGTCAGTCGGAGGTCCCCAAAGCTCTGATACGCCCCGAAGCGCCGATGGCGCGGCGAGTCGGACTTGTGCCCCAACGCCGCCAGTACGTCCTCGGGCTTGACCCCGCCCTCTTTCCAGATGCGTTCGCGAATACCCTCAAGCGCCCCCGGTCGCGAAGTGTCCCAGTTGCCGTAGTTGTAGTCGCTGACCCCCGGCCCACCGGTCCATAAGGTCTTCTCGTTGAACTGCAGCCGCTCAGCCGCCACCCCGCCGAACACCGTCGCCCCCAGCGCCCCGTTACCAATCGGCAACGACCGCTGCTCCCACCCGCTGTTGGAGTCAGGCGCCGGCTCGTCAAACCATAGCGTGTACGGTTCTACAGCAGCCTTCTGGAACTTCGCCGTTTCAGAACGCCCAGGGGCCGCCACTGGGCCGGAAGCCTGCTGGACCATCGCACCAACGGGAGGCCCGTAGCCTGCCCAGACCTCGGCAGACTCTGGCTGCGCGGCACCCTTGGCAGACTTCGGATGTGCGGCACCCTTGGCAGGTTCCGGATGTGCGGCGCCCTTGGCAGGCTCCGGTCGCGCGGCACCCGTGGGGAACTCCCGCGACTCTGCACCAGTTCCGGGCCGCGCCACCGTCGTGGATCCCTGGGCCGCCAGCTCTTCGGGCGCTCTCCGCTCTGTCCCGGCCTGCTGGGAAAGGGCCGCGCGGGTCGTGGCGTCGCCGGTCGGCGGTCCGTCGGTTTGCGGGTCTTCGTGTGCCGGGGCGCCTTCGGCCCGAATGTCTGCCCCCGCCGGAGGCGCCACCAGCATCACCGCGACCATGGTCATTCCTGCCAGCATCCTTGGACTCATCGGCACTCCATACATCGGAGGTATTGCCGTGACGATAACCAGAGATTACGGTCGAATCCAGACTTGATCGGAAGGAACGTCCGATGAATTACATGGGCATGCTGTACACCACCTGGAATCGGTCGCCGGGGATCACGATGTCGCTCGTCTCGACGGGGCGGTCGCCGGCCCAGTGAGTGCGTTCGACGTGGAGAACGTGTACCCCGGCCGGAAGGTCCAGAGCGTCACTCTCCGTAGGGCGCGGCACGCGCGTGCGCACGCTCTCCACGATCTCCGTGATCTTGATGCCATGTGCGGACATCCGGGTCACCAGGCTGCGCCGTTCGTCCTCCGAGTGGGCCGCGAACTCGATCGGCTCATACGAGGTGGCCAGTTGCAGCGCCTTGCCGTCGCCGCGGAAGACATATCGGGTACGCGAGACCGTCACGGACTCGTCGACACGCAGCCGCCGGGCGATGTCCGGCCCGGCTTCGGCGGGTTCGCTGTGCCAGTCCCAAGTCACACGCCTGCCCTGCGACTGCAGGTCGGCGGCGAAAGGGGCCGGGTGGTCGAGAAATCGCCAACGGTGCAACGGGGACAGCTCCGGCTGTTCCCGTACGTAATGGCCGGAGCCCACGCGGCCGATGATGAGACCTTCGGCGGCCAGCACGCGCAGCGCGTGACGCGCCGCGGTCTCGCCGACCTGGTATTTACGGGTGAGTTGCGCCCGTGAGGGGATGGGCGCGCCGGGGAGGAGGGTGCCGTCGTTGATCTGCCGCCGAATGTCTTCGACGACGCGCAGGTAGACCGGATCAGAGGTGGCCACTAGTGCATCCCTGGGGTTCGTGTGAGGCGTTGCCCCATGTTGCCGTATTCGGCAGGTAACCATCCGTCATCGCCGAGTGTTGGAGTACCAACTTTGCGTTGGCGGAAAATTGTCCGCGAAACCCTGTAACGCGGGTGTAAGGGTGACCGATTCTCCGTTAGAGGTCGTCGATGTGTGTACCCCCGAGCACATATCGGCGACCTCTTCCATTTCCAGGACACGACCGGACGTGCTGCCGAAACCCCACATGTGGCGATACGGGCCCCCGGTAACCACCTCCACCCTGGCCACAAACATCCACCACCAACCGCAACCCCTGACCAGGCGCCGATACCGGTCCGGGGCCGCCTGCACCAGCAGGTAGACGGCATCAGGCCATGACCTGCGGATTCGGCCAAGCCGCGCGAACGAAACGCCAGCCATATCAGGGACTGCTCCTGGTCGTAAGCGGTGGTGTCCATCGGAGGGCTCGGACTGCGCACCTTGAGCTGTGGTTACGGGCAACCTGTCGCTGTGGGCTGTGGGCTGTGGGCTGTGGGCTGTGGGCTGTGGGCTGTGGGCTGTGGGCTGTGGGCATGAGCGATGGGTGGGGTGCCCCTCTCGCCAGACGCTCCAAACTCGGCAGCGCCCAGCGGATCGCGGTGTCGGCGAGAACACCAGCCAGATGGCGGCCGCCAACGGGCAGCCTCCCCGGCAAGTAGCCCGAGCCAGGCCGGCCACGTAGCAAGGACACCCTCAAGAGGCATCCCAGGCCGGTTACCCGGCAATGAGGATGTGCCGCTGGATTGCGGTAAATCGGGGGGTGACCACTTGGTCGGGTCAGGGGCGTCGTTACGGCGGGTTACCACGTCCGACGTGAGAAGCGTGCGGCCGATCGGGGCGCGCTCGCGGCGGTGGGAGGCGTTCACTTGGCTGTGCCGTAACATAGGGGTGCAGTTGGATGGATAGGGGACGTCGGGGAGAGCACACGCTGGCGTAACGGATAGACCTCAAACCCCAGCAGAGGCCACTATCGGGGTGGCGCTGTCGGTGGCGTTTGGGGAATCCGGGTAGCGTTCGCACTATGGCTTCGCCCAATGGAACCACCGACGCCCCCTTCGGTCGCATGCTGACCGCGATGGTCACGCCGTTCACTCGGGACGGCGCCGTCGACTATGCCGCTGTGCGGCGGCTCGCGACCTACCTGGTTGATGAGCAGCGCAATGACGGCCTGATCGTCAGTGGGACGACCGGCGAGAGCCCCACCACCTCGGATGAGGAGAAAACTCGCATCCTGGAGGCGGTGCTGGAAACTGTGGGTGATCGGGCGACCGTCGTTGCCGGAGCGGGCACCAACGACACCCACCACAGCGTCACGCTGGCCAAGGCGGCCGAGCGGGCGGGCGCCCACG
Organism: Nonomuraea sp. NPDC050547; assembly: GCF_044457345.1. NCBI lineage: Bacteria > Bacillati > Actinomycetota > Actinomycetes > Streptosporangiales > Streptosporangiaceae > Nonomuraea > Nonomuraea sp. NPDC050547. The sequence continues at coordinate 294,688 of NZ_JBITGW010000014.1, read as the reverse complement.
GGTTGCTCGTCGTCACGCCGTACTACAACAAGCCCCCGCAGGAGGGGCTCTACCGACACTTCTCGCTGGTGGCGGACTCGACCCAGCTGCCGGTGATGCTTTACGACATCCCGGGCCGCAGCGGGGTTCCGATCGCCACCGAGACCCTGATCCGGCTGGCGCAGCACGAGCGCATCGTCGCGGTGAAGGACGCCAAGGGCGACATGTTCGCCGCCGGTCAGGTGATGCTCGCCACCGACCTGGCCTTCTACTCGGGGGATGACCTGCTCAACCTGCCGTGGCTGTCGGTGGGCGCGGCCGGGTTCGTGAGCGTGGTCGGGCACGTGGTCGGCGCGGAGCTGGCCAAGATGATCCAGCTGTTCCGGAACAACCACGCCGAGCAAGCGCGCGCCATCCACCACCAGTTGATTCCGGTGGTTGACGGGATCATGCTGCGCGCCGGTGGGGCGATCATGGCCAAGGCGGCGCTCGGCCTGGTCGGAATGCCCGTGGGCCCGGTACGGCTGCCGCTCGTGGAAGCGGACGACAGGCAGATCGCCGAGCTGCGGGCGTGCCTGGTGGCCGGCGGAGTGAAATTGACAGATACATAGGAACGGGGAGGACAAGGAAGTTTTGCGAACACTACGTCTCCAGGCGGGTAGACCATGAGCCATCCGCATCCGGAACTCCCGGACCCGCCGCCGCTGGCCGACGGGGGCCTGCGCATCGTCGCGCTGGGCGGTCTCGGTGAGATCGGCCGCAACATGGCCGTCTTCGAATACGACGGCCGGCTGCTGATCGTCGACTGCGGGGTTCTGTTCCCCGAGCCCGACCAGCCGGGCGTCGATCTGATCCTGCCCGACTTCGAATACATCAGGGACCGGCTCGACGACGTCGAGGCGCTCATCCTGACGCACGGCCACGAAGACCACATCGGCGCCGTGCCGTATCTCCTGCGCGAGCGGCGCGACATTCCGCTCGTCGGGTCCAAGCTGACGCTTGCCTTCATCGAGGCCAAGCTCACCGAACATCGCATCCAGCCCGCCAAGATCGAGGTCGTGGAGGGGCAGCGCGACCGCTTCGGGCCCTTCGACTGCGAGTTTCTCGCCGTCAACCACTCGATCCCGGACGCGCTCGCGGTCGCCATCCGCACGCCCGCCGGGCTGGTGCTGCACACGGGCGACTTCAAGATGGACCAGCTGCCCAGCGACGGCCGGCTGACCGACCTGGGCGCCATGGCCAGGCTCGGCTCCGAGGGCGTCGACCTGCTGATGTCCGACTCGACCAACGCCGAAGTGCCCGGGTTCGTCACCAGCGAACGCGAGATCGGCCCGGTCGTGGACGAGGTCATCCGTACCTCGGACAAGCGCGTGATCGTGGCGAGCTTCGCCTCCCACGTCCACCGCGTGCAGCAGGTCATGGACTCCGCCGCCAAGTACGGCCGCAAGGTCGCGCTCGTCGGCCGTTCCATGGTGCGCAACATGGGCATCGCCCGTGACCTCGGATATCTGCAGGTGCCGCCGGAGCTGATCGTCGACTCTCGCGACATCGAGGAATGGCCGCCGGAGGACGTCGTCCTCATCTGCACCGGCTCCCAGGGCGAGCCGATGGCGGCACTGTCGCGCATGGCCAACCGTGACCACCCCATCCGCATCGCGGAGGGCGACACGGTGCTGCTGGCCAGTTCGCTGGTGCCGGGCAACGAGACAGCGGTCAACAAGGTCATCAACGGCCTGACCCGCTGGGGCGCTCGCGTCGTGCACAAGGGCAACGCCAAGGTGCACGTCTCGGGACACGCCGCCGCGGGCGAACTGCTGTACGTGCTCAACCTGACCAGGCCCTCCAACTTCATGCCGGTCCACGGCGAATGGCGCCACCTGCGCGCCCACGCCAGGCTGGCCTCGCTCACCGGCGTTCCCGACGATCACATCGTGATCGCCGAGGACGGCGTCGTCGTCGACCTCATCGACGGCCGGGCGAAGATCGTTGGTGCCGTCCACGCCGGCTACGTCTACGTGGACGGCTCGTCCGTCGGCGAGATCACCGACACCTCGCTCAAGGACCGCAGAATCCTCGGCGACGAGGGCTTCATCTCGGTGGTCGTGGTCGTCGACTCCCAGACCGGCAAACTGACCGCCGGCCCTGAGATATACGCCAGGGGCTCCGGGATCGACCCGAGGCAGTTCGACGAGTTCATCCCGCAGATCGAACGGGCCCTCGAGGCCAAGGCCGCCGACGGGGTCGTCGACATGCAGGAGATCCGCCGCGTGGTGCGCCGCACGGTGGGTCGCTGGGTGAGCGACACCTACCGCCGCCGTCCGATGATCATCCCGGTCGTGGTGGAGGTCTAGCACCCTCTCCAGGGGTACGGCGACGCCGCACCCCTGCCCGGGTACGGCGGGGCCGTACCCGGGCCCGGATCCTCGGGCCATGCCGGTGCCCTTCTGCTTCGAGGTTTGACGGTGGTCAGGTTGTGCGGGCGGTCAGGCGTCACGACGCCTTAACAACCAGGCCCCCGCGAGCAGAGGTAGCAGGGCGTACGCCGCCAGGACGAGCGCGGCGGCGACCGGGGAAAGCAGTTCGCCGTAGACCGACGAGGCCAGCGAGGCACCGGCGATCTCCCTGGGCAGCGCCCCGATCATCACCGAACCCAGCCGCTCGCTCCACGGCTCGGGCAGATTGCCGCCGATCATCGGAATGACGTAGACCAGCCCGACGAGGACGGCCACGGCTCCCGCCGCAGACCTCATGATCACGCCCAGCCCGACCCCGAGCAGAGCGAAGACCGCCACGGAGATGCTGGTCGGCACCAGAATCGGCCAGGACTCGGCGAAGCCGCTCACCGGGTAGCGCCCGGCGAGCATTCCGCGGGACAGGAAGAACGTCCCGAAGACCGTGACCGCACCCACCACGAGCCCGAGCCCGCCGGCCACCGCCGCCTTGGACACCAGGACGGGCCAGCGGCGCGGCACGATGGTCAGGCTGGTCTGGAGCACGCGGTCCGACGTCCACGACAGTACGCCCAGGATGCCCAGGCACAACTGCGGAACGATCACCACCACCTCCTCCAATTCCGCGATGCGGGCGCTGCCCCGCATGGACGGCGACGCATCGTCGTACATGCCGATCGCCATCCAGGCCAGCCCTGCGGCGAGCAGGACGGAGCCCAGCCCGATGCCGACGATCAGATGGCTGGAGCGGACCGATCTCACCTTGAGCCATTCAGCGGCCAGCACACTCATCCACGTCTCCCTTCTCCTGGGCACGCGTGTTCCGGGCGGGATGTCCGGCTCACGGGTCCTGCCTGCTCGCCAGGTGGTGCCGGTTCACGCATCGCGCCTCCTCAACAGGAGGTATCCGGCCAACAGCGCGGCGACGCCGTACGCGATGAGGACGAGTAGTGCCGCCCACGGCGGCAGGACCCCGTCGCCGAGGCGGCGGGACAGGCGGTCGCCCGCGATCTGCGGCACCAGGTTGGGGAGCATGACCGAGGCGACGCGCGTGTTCCACGGAGCGGGCAGGTACGTGGCGACGCCGGGGAGCACGAACAGCAGCGAGACGACCGAGACGATGCCGGCGGCCGTCGAGCGGGTGGCGGCGCCCAGCCCCAGGCCGACCAGCGCCAGCACCGCGACCGACAGGGCGGAGGCCAGCACGGTGGGCAGGCCGTCGAGCAGCCCGATGTCGTTGAAGCCGAGGGCGCGGTCGCCCGCGATGAGGCGGCTTGTGGCGTAGGTGGCGATCAGGACGGCTGCGCCCGCCGCGAGTGTCACGCCGCCGACCACCGCGGCCTTGGCGAACAGCAGGCGCCCACGCCGGGGCACGGCGGCCAGACTGGTTCTGAGCATGCCGCTCGCCTGCTCCGAGGTGATCGCCAGCACGCCCAGGACAGCCAGGCTGACCTGCACCAGCGGCAGGAATCCCGTTTCTGGAGCCGCGGCCCTGATCGAGCCGCGCGCGTCGGCCAGACTCGCGACATAGAGGGTCCAGACGATTCCGAGCACGATCGTGAGCGCGGCCGCGCCGACCGCGTAGCCTGTGGAGCCGACCGAGCGCAGCTTCAGCCACTCCGACGCGAGGACCGCCCTCATCGCGCGGCTCCGTACTCGACGCTGGAGGCCGTCAGGGCCATGTACGCCTCCTCCAGGGAGGGGTATCCGGCGGTGAGGTCGGCCACGGTCGCGTCCGCCACCAGCCGGCCGCGGCCGACGATGACGATGCGCTCGGCGGTCAACGCCATCTCGCTCATCAGGTGGCTGGACAACAGGACGGTCCTGCCCTCCTCGGCCAGCCCGCGCATGAGCCCGCGGATCCAGCGCACGCCGTCGGGGTCGAGGCCGTTGACCGGCTCGTCGAACATCAGCACCCCCGGATCGCCCAGCAACGCCGCCGCGATGCCGAGCCGTTGCTTCATACCGAGCGAGAACCCGCCCGCCCTCTTGCGCGCCACGCCGCTCAGGCCCACCAGCTCCAGGACCTGCGCGACCCTGCGCGCACCTATGTCATTGCTGAGTGCCAGGCACATCAGGTGGTTGTAGGCGCTGCGGCCCGGATGCACGGCGCCGGCGTCGAGCAGCGCACCCACCTCGTGGAGCGGACGGCGCAGGTCGGCGTAGCGGCCGCCGTTCACCAGCGCGTGGCCCGAGGTGGGCGTGTCGAGGCCGAGCACCAGCCGCATGCTCGTCGACTTCCCCGCGCCGTTCGGGCCGAGGAAGCCGGTCACGTGCCCCGGCTCGACGCGGAAGCTCAGCTCGTCGACGGCGAGCGTGTCTCCGTATCGTTTGGTCAGTTGCCTGAGTTCGATCACGCGATCAAGGGTGCGGTACGGCGGGCCGTTCGCACATCGGACTGGGATCCGTCAGACCACGGTGTCATTCGGGGCTCGCAGAGTCAGACCGTGGGATGACGCGCCCGGCCTGACCTCCGGATACCTTTCTTCGCGTGGACCTGTTCGCCAGGCGGCTCAGCCGCGCCCAGCTCATCGCGCTCGACTGCGCGTTCGCATGGGTGTGCGCGCTGTATTACCTGGCCGGCACCGCGGGCGCCGACGCACCCGGCTGGATCCGGCTCGCGCTGCCACTCGCGCTCGCCGTGCCGCTGGCGGTGCGCCGGTTGTGGCCGGTCGCGGTGTTCGCGGTCGTGACGGCGGCGGTCGTGGCCGCCATCATGTCAGGCTTCCCGAGTCTGGCGTACGTCGCGCCCGCCTACGCCGCCTATCTGGTCGCCTCCGCCTCCTCGCGCAGACTGCCGATCAACTCCATTGCGATCTTCAGCGTCCTGGCCCTGGTCACGCTGCTCATCGCCGGCGTACCCGGTGGAGTCACCTGGGTCATGGGCGAGACCACGTCGACCCTGGCCGCGATCTGCATCTCGTTCACCTTTGGATTGGCCATCCGTGAGCGCCGTGCGTTCGCCGCGCGAGACGCGGCGCGCAGGGCGGAACAGGCCGTCACCGAGGAACGGCTGCGCATCGCCCGCGAACTGCACGATGTCGTAGCCCACAGCGTGGGGCTGATCACGGTCAAGGCGGGCGTGGCCAGCCACGTGTTCTCCACCCGCCCCGAGGACGCGCGCGAGGCGCTGGGCGTGATCGAGACGGCCAGTAGAAACGCGATGGTCGAGATGCGCCACATGCTCGGGGTGCTGCGCTCCGCCGAGGAACCCGACCTCGGCCCGGCACCCGGTCTGGACGGCCTGCCCGAACTCGCCGAACGAGCCAGGCTCGGCGGCGTCGAGGTCGAACTCGACGTCGGTGATGTCAGCGAAGTGCCGGAAGGAGTGAGTCTGTCGGCCTACAGGATCGTCCAGGAAGCGCTCACCAACGTGGTCAAACACGCGGCCCCCGCCCGCTCCCGCGTGTCGGTGGCCGCAGACGGGCGGGAGGTACTCATCGAGGTCACGGACGATGGTCCCGGCTGGCGTGTGCTGCCGGCGACGGGCGCGGGGCACGGGCTGGTCGGGATGAGGGAGCGGGTCATGATGTACGGCGGAGCCTTCGAGGCCGGGCCGGGAGCCAAGGGCTTTCGCGTGCGGGCGGCCCTGCCGTACGGGGAGGTTCCATGAGCAGGGCGGTCAGGGCGCGGTCGGCCGCACGGAATCCCGTGGAGGACACGTCGGTCGCGGGCGTGGGTGAGTCGTCCGGAATGCTGGCTGGAGCGTTGGGAGGGTCCAGGGAGGAGACGAGCCGCTCAGCGCGTGAGGTCGCCGAGGGAGGACGGGCCGCCGGGGTGGGGAGTTCAGTGAGCGGGGCGGGTGAGCAGGGAGAGTCAGTGATCCGGGTGCTGGTGGCCGACGATCAGGCGTTGCTCAGAGGGAGCTTCCGGCTGCTCGTGGACTCTGAGCCCGACCTGGAGGTCGTCGGCGAGGCGGCCACGGGACTCGAAGCGGTGACGCTGGCCGCGGTGGTGCGGCCGGATGTCGTCCTCATGGATGTGCGGATGCCGGAAATGGATGGCATCGAGGCCACCCGGCGGCTCGGGGGCGGTGGGGCCAGGGTGCTGATCGTGACGATGTTCGACCTTGATGCGTATGTGTATGCGGCTTTGCGGGCCGGGGCCAGTGGCTTCCTGCTCAAGGACACCCCTCCGGCCGCTCTGCTGTCGGCGATCCGCGTGGTGGCGGCGGGAGAGGCGCTGCTCTCGCCGACCATCACGCGGCGATTGATCGAGGAGTTCACCAGGACGCCTGCCGCGCCCACGTTCGGGGGGCTCGACGGGCTCACCGAGCGGGAACGGGAAGTGCTCACGCTGATCGCTCGAGGACTTTCCAACCACGAGATCGCCGGGTACCTGCACCTCAGCCTGGCCACGATCAAGACACACATCGGTCGCCTGCTCACCAAGCTGGACGCTCGTGACCGGGCACAACTTGTCATCGCCGCATACGAGAGCGGCCTCGTCGGAGCGGCACGATAGCGTCACGTGACATGAGGGTGGAATTCCGGAAATTTGACGGTTCGCTTCACTGGCACCATGCGGCCCGGCGGCTCGGAGAAGACGCCCATGGCGTTTGGGTGGGCGCCGGGGCCGGAACCGTCGGGGCAAAGGGACACGAACCGCCGGTGGTGTGGGAAGAGCCGTTCGTGATGTTGTTTCCACGGGATCAGTGGTGGGTGGCGCTGTTCAACGCCGAACCGCACCGGACCGCCATCTACGTGGACGTCACGACGGTGCCTGAATGGCGGGACGGCATCGTGACCATGGTGGATCTGGATCTCGACGTGGTGAAGAAGCGGACCGGGGTTATCTATCTGGATGATGAGGATGAGTTCGCCGAGCATCAGGTGCGGTTTGGGTATCCGGCTGAGGTGATCGCGGCGGCTGAGGAGTCGGCCCGGTGGGTGCTCAAGGCGGTCACCGAGGGCGAAGGGCCGTTCGGCGGAGCGCATGAGCGATGGATGAGTCAGGTCACGGGCTGAGGTTGGGCACCTGCGGGGGTTCGGGGCTGGAGAGCTGGTCCTGAGCCTGCGGGGTCGAGGCATCGTGCACTGGCTAGCGTCAGATACCTGTTTGGGTTCGGCCCGCTTGGCAGCGCCGGTCGCCTATGCGAGCTCTGCGCGCTGGCTGCTTCGGGTCACCTGCGTGTGGTTAGTGCGCTGGCTGGGTCACCTGCGTGTGGTTAGTGCGCTGGCCATCGCGGGTCACCTGCGTGTGGGTGCTGGGCGCCGCCAATTCGGCGGTGTCGGTCTCTCGCATGGCTGCAGCCTGAGCCGCTCCGCAGGGGGTGGACGGCTGACTGGGTTCCACCGGCCGCAGTTGGTTGTCCGGGCTGCTTGCCGGACGACCGACGCTTGTCGGTACCGGGGCTCCGGCTGTTGGCCTGTGCCGGTCGGACTGGACCATTGGGCTGCGCTGGTGGTCTGGGGCAGGTCGTGGGCCAGCCCCGGTTGTCTAGGTGGGGCCGTTGGCCCGTGCTGGTTGGCCGGGCCGGTTGGCCTGGGTGGGTTGGCCTGGGTGGGTTGGCCCGTGCCGGGGTGGGCTGGGTCGCTTGGCCTGCAGGGATCTAGGGGTGCGGGGCGAAGCGGCTTCAGGCTTGGTGGTGTGTGGTTCAGCGGTTGAGGGCTTTGCGGAGGGCGGACAGGCGGGCGGGGGAGGCGAGACCCGCATGGTAGAGGTGGAACTCGGTGGCGCCTGCCTTGGCGTACGTGGCCATCTGGTCGGCCAGGACCGTGGCGTCGGCCGGGCGGGGCGGGAGGGCGAGGACGTAGGCGCCGATCCGCTGGGGGCCGGTGGTGTTTTCGGTCGGGGTGGTGGCCATGTTGGCCAGGGTGGTGAGGCGGTCCGCGTCGGAGGCGGGGTCGCCCCAGCAGTTGCCGACCAGGACGTCCGCGCCGGGTTCGCCGTTGGGGAGGGCTGCGAAGGCGCCTGCGGCCCACGGGTCGGGGTTGGCGTGGAGGGTGATCGGGGTTTCGGGGGAGAGCTCGCGGGAGACGGTGATCAGGCGTTGGCGTAGGTGGGTGGAGAGGCTGAGCCGTACCTCTTGGATGGCCTGTGCGTGGTCGGCCAGAGCCTGTTCTGTCGTGAGGGGGTTGGGCTGGGTGTCGATGACTTGTTTGACGTGCTCTTGGGTGCCTTCGGGGTAGCGGGAGGCGCAGGCCGTACAGAAGCAGAGGGAGAGGAGGTCGCTGAGGGGGCCGTTCCAGTCGGCTCCGGCGGTCTTCTCGTGCATGTTCTGGTGGCCGAAGCCCATGGGGCCGCAGGATTCGAGGATGAGGCCGTCGGGTTCGCCCACGGTGAGGGTTTCGCTGACCAGACGTTCGCAGTAGTCGACGACTTCGGGGTGGGCGGGGCAGAGCGCGTGGGGGTACAGGTCGCCGAAGGCGTTGCGGGTGGCGACACCCGGATGCTTGCTGCCCAAGAACGAGTTGTGGGTGAGGACGGTCCAGGACAGGACCTTGAGGCCTGCCGCCTTCAGGGCGTCCCGGGCCGTGAGGTAGGCGTCGGGGGTTGTCCATGAGGGAGAGGCGGGGACCAAGGTGCCCCAGGCCTCTTCGCGGACGGGCAGGTAGAAGGCTGAGTGGGATACGTCCAGAACGCGGTGGTTCGGGTGGTGCGGCGTGGCGGCGCGGGTGGAGTGGTAAGAGGCGGCCAGGGCCACTGCCTCCACACCCAGGTCGGCGATGCGGCCGGGGGCGGTGGGGTCGCCTACGACGTCCCAGGGGTAGAGGTAGGCGATGTTCACCGGGGGTTCCTCTCTGCCGGCTGCCTTGCGGTGGTGGCGAACGGCCTCGGGGTTGTCACCAGTGGCCTCGCTTCACCACGAACTCGGGGTCGAAGCGTCGCATGTAGCCGGTGTCGTCTCGGGAGGTGAGTCCGCAGGTCAGGTACTGCTCGTGCATCGTGGCCAGGGCCTCGCGGTCCAGCTCGACCCCCAGTCCGGGACCGTCGGGCACCGGCACCGCCCCGTCCACGAAGCGCAGGGCTCCGGGGGCGACGACGTCCTGGCCGTCCTGCCAGGGAGTGTGGGTGTCGCAGGCGTAGGTGAGGTTGGGGGTGGCGGCGGCGAGATGGGTCATGGCGGCCAGGCTGATGCCGAGGTGGGAGTTGGAGTGCATGGACAGTTCCAGACCGAATGTTCCGCACAGGGCCGCGACCTGGGCGGAGCGGGTGAGGCCGCCCCAGTAGTGGTGGTCGAGCAGCAGTACCTGGATCGCGTCGGAGGCGATGGCCGGTGGGAGGTGTTCGGGGGTGACGACGCACATGTTGGTAGCAAGCTTTGTCACGATATTTTGCGAGACATTCGCCATGCCGGAAATCTCGGGACAGGGGTCTTCGAGGTACTGGAGCGCGCCATTCAGCTCGTGGGCCACGCGGATGGACGTCTCGGGGGTCCAGGCGGTGTTGGGGTCCAGCCGCAACGGCACGCCGGGGAACGCCTCGTGCAGCGCCCGGATCGCGGCGATCTCTTCATCGGGTGGGAGAACGCCGCCTTTGAGCTTGATGGAGCGGAAGCCGTACTCCTTGATGAAAAGTGCGGCCTGCTCCACCAGCCCCGCGGGGTCGAGCGCGCCGCCGAAGCGGTCGGGCGTGCCGCCCGGGTGGCTGTCCCACTTGTAGAAGAGATAGGCGCTGTACGGCACCGCCTCCCGCACCCGGCCACCGAGCAGGTCGCAGACCGGGACGCCGGCCGCCTTGCCCCGGATGTCCAGCAACGCCACCTCGAAGGGGGAGAAGATGCGATCGATGCTCTTCTCTTTGGTGGACGTACCGGTCAGGCCGTGGAGGTCGCTGACGACGTCGCCGGCGATCGCGCTGATGCGGGTGTAGATCTCGTTGGTGTGGTGCACGTCCACACCGATGAGGGCGGGCGCGCATTCGCGCATCTTCGTCAGGTGGTCGAGGTCCCCGTAGGTCTCGCCGAGGCCGGACAGGCCGTCGTCGGTGATCACCTCGATGATCGTGCGCAGTGCCCAGGGCTCGTGGACGCCTGCGGCGTTCAGCAGCGGCGGGTCTCGGAACGCGACAGGCGTGACACGGATCTCCTGGATGATCATAAAACCGCCGTCCATATATGTGAACGAAAGACAGGTTTGTGGACAGGTGTCGCAACTGTAAGAATCGCCCTGTGGGGGTGTCAAGCGATAGGTTGTGAAGTGTGATATTGCACTGGGAGGCCAAGCAATGATCTACGGACATGACCCGAGGACCGGCGAGACCGTGGGCGAAGCGCTGCCCGAGACCGACAGCGCTGGCGTCAACACGATCGTCTCCGCAGCCGCAGCCGCAGCCGCAGCCGCAGCCGTCACCGTAGCCAGTCGGGTAAGTAGAGCCGCGGGGGTCGGTGAGGCGAGTGAGGTCGGTGAGGTCAGTGGGGCGAGCGGAGCTGTCGGGGTCGGTGGGCCGGGTGGGGTCGGCGAGGCAAGTGGTGTTGGTGGAGCTAGCGGGGCAAGTACGGCCGACGGGGCAAGCGGGGGTGGTGGGTGGCGGGGTGCTTCGGTGCATGAGCGGGCTCGGGTGCTTGAGGCCGTTGCTGATGCGTTGATCGCGCGGGCGGACGATCTCTGGGTGGTGGCCGAGCGGGAGACTGCGCTGGGTGAGGTGCGGCTGCGGGGGGAGATCGCCCGGAGTGCCGGGCAGTTTCGGCTGTTCGCGCAGGTGATCAGGGATGGTGGTCATGTCGAGGCGATTATCGACCATGCCGATCCGTCATTGACACCGCCCCGGCCGGATGTGCGGAGGATGAAGCGGCCGCTGCCCGGTGTGGTGGCGGTGTTCGCGGCCAGCAACTTCCCGTTCGCGTTCTCGGTGGCGGGAGGGGATACCGCCTCGGCGCTGGCGGCTGGGTGTTCGGTGGTGGTCAAGGCGCATCCTGGGCATCCGCGGACCTCGGAGCTGGTGGCCGAGGTGGTGCGGTCGGCGCTGCCTTCGCCGGACCTGCTTGGGCTGGTGCATGGGATGCGGGCTGGGGCGGAGCTCGTACGGCATCCGGATGTGGTGGCGGTCGGGTTCACCGGGTCGGTTGCGGGGGGCAAGGCCATTCAGGCGCTGATCGACCAGCGGGAAACGCCTGTTCCGTTCTTTGGGGAGCTGGGCAGCGTCAATCCGGTGGTGGTGCTGCCTTCGGCTCGGGCGGAGGAGGTGGCCGGCGGGTTCGCGGGGTCGCTGACGTTGGGGGTGGGGCAGTTCTGTACGAATCCGGGGCTCTTGTTTGTGCCGGAGGATGCCGGGCTGCTCGATCGGCTGGCGGCGGCGGTCAGGGAGACCACGGGCGGGCCGATGCTGGCCGAGCGGATCAGGGACGGGTATCTGGGCGGACTGGAGCGGCTGTCTGGGCTGCGGGTACTGGCCGAGGGGAAGGCGGGTGAGGGGGCCTGGGGGGTTACGCCCACGGTCTTTGTCGCCGATATCCGGGAGTTCGCCGACAAGCTGCCTCGGGTGGCCGAGGAGTGCTTCGGGCCTGCGTCGATTGTGGTGACGTATCGGGAAGTGTCGGAGCTGCCAGCCGTACTCGAGCAGCTGGAAGGGTCGTTGACGGCTACCGTGCACGGCACCGTGCCCGAGGAGGCGGCTTCCGTCGCTGAGGTGCTCGGGCGCAAGGCCGGGCGGCTGATCTGGAACGGCTGGCCGACCGGGGTGGCGGTCTGCTGGGCCATGCATCACGGTGGGCCTTGGCCCGCCTCTACCAGTGCGGCCCATACCTCGGTTGGTGCCACGGCCATCGATCGGTGGCTGGCACCGACTGCCTATCAGGACTGGCCGGCTGAGTTGCTGCCGCTCGAACTGCAGGATGGCAACCCGCTGGGTGTCCCGCAGCGGGTGGACGGGCGGCTCCGCACCTGACCGGGCTTGCGTGGCGGGGGTGAAGGGTCGGCTGTACTCGGGCGCGAAGGACTGGCTGTCCGTCTGTGGTCGGACGCGTGGCGGGGTGAAGGGCTGGCTGTGGTCGGACGCGCGGTGGTGTGGAGGAGCGGCTGTGTGTCTGTGGTTGGACGCGTCGCGTAGAAGGGCCGGTTGTGGGTCTGCGGTGGCGTGAAGGAGTGGCTTCGCGTCTGTGGGTCGGACGTGTGCTGGGGGTGAAAGGGTCGGCTGCGGTTGGACGCGCGGCGGTGTGACGGAGTGGCGGTGTGTCTGTGGTTGGACGCACCGTGTAGAAGGGCCGGTTGTGGGTCTGCGGTGGCGTGAAGGAGTGGCTTCGCGTCTGTGGGTCGGACGTGTGCTGGGGGGTGAAAGGGTCGGCTGCGGTTGGACGCGCGGTGGTGTGACGGAGTGGCGGTGTGTCTGTGGTTGGACGCACCGTGTAGAAGGGCCGGTTGTGGGTCTGCGGTGGTGTGAGGGAGTGGCTCCGCGTCTGGTTTTGGGGAGGCGGAGCCGGTTGTTGGGATCTGGGGATTGGCTTACGTGGGGGTGGCTAGGGCTGGTGGGGGTGGCCGATGGCTTGGAGGGCTTCTTCTACGCGGTCTCGGTGGGTGCGGAAGCTGACGATCGACAGGCGCAGGAAGAAGCGTCCGCCCACCAGCGTGCTTGAGAGGAACACGCGTCCGCCCGCGTTCACCCGCCGCAACAGCTCCTGGCTTGCCTGGTCGTCGTCGCCTGGTACACGGAACGCGACCGTGCTCAGCTGGGGCTCCCATGGCACCTCGAAGCCCGCCGCGACCAGTTCCTCGTACGCGTACCTCGCCAGATCCAGCTTCTCGTCGAGGGCCGCGCGGAAGGCGGCCAGGCCGTGGAGTTTGATCGGGAGCCACAGGGCGAGGCCGCGGAAGCGGCGGGTCAGTTCGGGGGAGTACTCGGTGAAGTTCGGGATGTCCTCCTCCGCGCTGAGGTCCTGGAGGTAATCGGCGCCCACGTGGTGGGCGGCGCGCAGGCGGGCGCCGTCGCGGACCAGCAGGGCGCCGGTACCGTAGGGGAGGAACATGGCCTTGTGCGGGTCGAGCGTGATCGAGTCGGCGGTCTCGATGCCGCGGAAGGCCGCCCGGCCGCGTTCGGTGAGCTGGAAGGGGCCGCCGTAGGCGCCGTCCACGTGGAACCACAGGCCGTGCCGGCGAGCGACCGCGCCGAGCGCGTCGAGGGGGTCCACCGCGCCGGTGTTGGTGGTGCCGGCGTTGCCGATCACCAGGAACGGCCGGCGGCCCGCGCGGCGGTCCTCGTCGACCAGGGCGTCGAGTGCTTGCGGGTCCATGGAGAGGGTGTTCCGTGTGGGTACGGCCCGCACGTTCGCACGCGGGAACCCGGCGAGCATCGCCGCCTTGGCGCAGGAGGCATGGGTCTGCCCGGTGACGTAGATGACGCCGTCGAGGAAGTTCTCCGGCAGGAGCGCGGTGCGCGCGGTGACGATGGCGGAGAAGTTGGCGAGCGAGCCGCCCGAGGTCAGGATGCCGCGCGCGGCGGCCGGGTAGCCGAACAGGTCGCACAGCCAGCGCAGTACCGTCGCCTCGATCTGGGAGAAGCCGGGCGCGAGGTTCCAGACGGTCACGTACTTGTTGGCGGCGGCGGCCACGAAGTCGGCGAGGACGGAGGCGTAGAGGCCGCCGCCGGGAATGTAGGCCAGGTAGCCGGGTCCGGCCGTGGTGACGCCGGTGGTGGCGCCTCTGGCCACCACGTCGAGCAGCTTGGCGAACGGCTGGCCTTGTTCGGGCGCGGGTTCACGCAGTTCGGCGGCGAGTTCGGCGGCGCCGTCGAAGTCGCTGGCCGGCCGGTCGGCGAGGCCGTTCACATAACTCTGGACGAACTCGAGGGCGGCCATTCCCATCGCGCGCGCGTCCTCGGGAGTAGGTTCAAGGGGGTACGGCATGCGGGTGCTCCTTTCTGGCAGGTCTTGCCATACGCCAGTGTTGTTCAGATTTGAACATTGACATAGGGCCACGTTATAGAGATATGAAGGGTTCTCCAGTCATGTCCACGATGCGAACTTGGGGCCAACTCTGACAAGGAGAAGGACCCCCCATGGAAGAAGAGGGAAACACCCCCGCAATCTCCCGCAAAACCCTTCTGAAAGCAGCCCTCATCGCCACACCGGTGCCGCTGCTCGCGGCGGGGGCGCCCGCTTTGGCCCGCACCGTTTGGGCCGAGGGCGGGCCACTGACCCCCACGCCCTTCTGCGACGACGGCGACGACCCGACGCCGGCGCAGACGGAAGGCCCCTACTTCAAGCCCAACTCGCCCCGGCGCAGCACGATCCCCGGATCCGGCACCGGGCTGACCGTCAGCGGATACGTCTTCGGGCTGGCCTGCCAGCCTCTCGCCAACGTTCTGCTGGACTTCTGGCAGTGCGACACCAACGGCAACTACGACAACGTCGGGTTCAACTACCGCGGCCACCAGTTCACCGACGCGAACGGGGCCTTCAAGCTGACCACGATCGTGCCCGGCCTCTATCCGGGGCGTACCCGGCACATCCACGTCAAGGCGCAGGCGCCGAACCGGCCCGTGCTCACGACGCAGCTGTACTTCCCCGGCGAGCCGCGTAACAACACCGACACCATCTTCAACCCGGCTCTGCTGATGACCGTCCGGACGGTCGGCGGGCGCCGGGAGGCGACGTTCGACTTCGTGCTCCGTGTGCCGGGGGTCCCGCCCACGACCCCGCCGCCCAGCACTCCGCCTCCCAGTACCCCGCCGCCCACCGGTACCTGGGCTCCGGGCGTCGGGTACACAGCCGGTGCAGGGGTGACGTACGGGGGCTCCAGCTACCGGTGCCTGCAGTCCCACACCTCGCAAGCCGGCTGGGAGCCGCCCAACGTGCCGGCGCTCTGGCAGCGCGTGTGAACCATCCGCCGCCGGGCCTGTCGAGCCCGGCGGCGGCCGCCCATCCCTCAGGCTCCGCGCGCTCGCGGTAGCCATGTCCCGCGAGCACGCCGCCCAAAGCCCCCAGGGCCGCCGCTCAAAGGCTCCCGCGAGCGCGCCTCCCAACAACGCCGCAAGCGCGCGCCCCGGCAACGCCGCAAGGCGCGCCGGTCGAACGCGAACAAGGCGCGAAGACGCCGGTCAAGGCGAACATCAACCGGTCAACGCGAACGAACGCGCGAAGACGCCGGTCAAAGCGAACACCAACCGGTCAACGCGAACATACGCGCGAAGACGCCGGTCAAAGCGAACACCAACCGGTCAACGCGAAAGCCAGAACGCAACACCGGTCAGGCCCCCGCCAGCTCCAACCCAGCCGCGATGATCCGCTCAAGCTCCGCCACATGCTCAGGAGCGGGATCCAGCAGCGGCAGCCGTACACCCCCCACATCCAGCCCACGCAGCCGAACACCGGCCTTGACCAGCGAAACCGCATACCCGGCCTGAACATCCCGCAGCCGGACCAACGGCAGATAGAACCGGGTGAGCAGAGCCCGGGTCAACTCCTCGTCTCCGCCGGTCACCGCCTTGTAGAAGGCGAGGGCGATCTCCGGCGCGAACGCGAACACCGCGCTGGAGTAGAGCGTCACCCCCAGCCCGCGATAGGCGGGTACGGTCAGCTCCGCCGTCGGCATCCCGTTGAAGAACGTGAAGTCCCGGTCACTGGCCTGCCGGACGGTGAGGATGATCCGCTGAAGCAGATCAAGGTCCCCGAGCCCGTCCTTGAACCCGATCACGTTGGGCAGCGAGGCCAGCTCGGCCACCGCCTCGGGCGTGAACCGGGCGGTGCCGCGCTGGTAGACGATCAGCGGCAGATCCGTCTCGGCCGCCACGTCCTTGACGTACCGGACGAGACCTTGTGTGGGGGAGGAGACGAGGTAGGGCGGGAAGAGCAGCAGCCCGTCGGCGCCGCTCTCGGCGGCGGCCCGCGCGTAGGCGCGCCCGGAGACGCCGCCCGCGCCGGAGAAGACGGGCACGTTGCCCGCCGTCGCCGCGACGCTCGTCTTGACGACCCGCGTGTAGTCGGCCAGGTCCAGCGCGTTGAACTCGCCGGTGCCGCACGCGGTGAACACTCCTCCCGCCCCGGCCGCGACCCCTCGCGCGACGTGCTCGGCGAGCACTGTCTCCGCCACGTCGCCGTCGGCTCCGAAGGGGGTCACCGGGAAGAAGAGAACACCATCAAGACGCATGTACGGTCCTTTCTAGCGAATGCCCTCCCTGCGCAGGGTGGCAATCAGTTTGCGTGTGTGCCGGATCACGGCGTCGATGACCTTGTCGAGCTTGTCGTCGTCCAGGTCGGTGGGCATCGAGCAGCTGATGGCATCGGTCGCGGGGATGCGGTAGTCGACCGCGACCGCGACGCACTTCACACCAGGGGTCCCTTGCTCGCTTTCGAGCGCCCACCCACGTGTGCGGACCTGCTCCAGTTCCTTGGCCAGCTTCCCGTGATCGGTCAGCGTGTGCGGCGTGTAGCCGACCAGCTCGTCCGGCAGCAGGTCCGTGACCTCGTCGTAGGTCAGCTGGGCGAGCAGCGCCTGGCCGAGCGCGGTCACGTGGGCGGGCAGCCGGCGGCCGACGCGCGGTATCACGCGGTGTGTCCTGCGGCCCTCGCGCGTGGCCAGGTAGAGCACGTGCGCGCCGTCGCGCCGGGCGAAGTGCACGGTGTGCCCGATCTCGTCGCGCAGGTCGTCCAGGGTCTCCAGCGCGAAGGGAAGAGCCTGGTCCTTGTCCAGGTACGCCGTCCCCGTGAGCAGGGCATGCGGGCCGATGCCGAAGGCCGACTTGGCGCCGTCCGTCTCCACCCACTTCAGCTCGACCAGGGTGCGCATGAGCGCGTGCAGGCTGCTGCGGGGGAAGCCGGTCTGTGTCTGCAGTTCCGACAGGGAGAGGCGGTCCGGGGACGCGGCGAGCGTCTCCAGGATGCGAACCGTTCGCTCGGCTGACTTGACCATCGAGGACTCCATAGGGTCCAGGATATTGGATGGCGTTCATATACATGGACACTTAACCCTTGATGGCACCGCTGGTCAGACCGCGCATGAACTGCCGCTGGAACGCCAGGAACGCGATGATCGAAGGAAGCAGCGCCAGCAGCGAAGCGGCCAGCAGGACGCCGATCCCGACCTCCTCGTCGGAACGCAGCGAGCGCAGCGCGATGGGCAGGGTCCATTGGTCGGAGTCCGTGGCCACGATCAGCGGCAGCACGTACTGGTCCCAGATCATGGTGAAGCCGAACACCCCGATCACGCCGATCGCGGGCCGGCACAGCGGCAGGATGATCGTGAAGAACGTCCGCATCTCGCCCGCGCCGTCGATCCTGGCCGCCTCTTCCAGCTCGACCGGGACCTCCTTCATGAACTCGGTCATGACCAGGATGGAGAAGCCCCAGGCGCCGATGGGCAGGATCATCCCGGCGTACGTGCCGATGAGCCGGGTCCCGATGAGCGGCAGTTCGCCGAGCACCGCCGACAGCGGCAGGATGATGACCTCTTCCGGGATCATCATCGTGACCAGCATGAGCAGCAGCACGACCGTCATCCCGCGGAACTTCTTGCGGGCCAGCGCGTACGCGGCGAAGACGCTCACGATCATCTGCAGCAGCAGCCCGAACCCGACGACCACGAACGAGTTCAGCAGGTAGAGGAAGACCTTGCGGTTGCCCGCCTGGATGAAGTTGTCCAGGGAGAAGCTGTCGGGCAGGGAGAAGCGGGTCGGGTCGGGCACCGCGCCGAAGGCGTTGATCAGCAGGCCGACGAGTGGCCCGAGGAAGACGATGACGATGGCGGCGTACAGGATGGTCTTGAGCGTGACCGCGAGCGGCCCGCGTTTGCTCTCCAGTCCGAGCGTGCTGTCGAACCTCATCGCGCCTGCCTTCTGCGCAGCACCTGGACGATCACGGTCAGCAGCAGCGTCGCCAGGAACAGGACGACGGAGGCGGCGGAGGCGAGCCCGAAGCGGTTGTTCTGCAGGCCTTCCTTGTAGATCAGCGTCATGAGCACCTCGGAGGAGCCGTTCGGCCCGCCGTTCGTCAGCACGTACACCTCGACGAACACGCGCAGCCCGCGGATGGCCGCCAGCGTGAACAGGATCCAGAACACCGGCCGCAGCGCGGGCAGCGTCACCCGCCAGAACCGCTGCCACACGGTCGCCCCGTCCACGGCCGCCGCCTCGTAGAGCGTGCGGTCCACGCCGACCAGCCCCGCGACGAAGATCATCATGTCGTACGGCGCGCCGCGCCAGATCATCATCACCATGATCGACCAGAGCGAGCTGTCCTCGCTGGACAGGAACGACAGGGGCCCGATGCCCACCCAGCCGGCCACGGTGTTGAGCAGGCCGTCGGGGCCCGGGTGGTACATGATCCGCCAGACCTCGGCGACCGCCGCGATCGTGGTCACGACCGGCAGGAACGCCGCGGTCCTGACGAACCACAGATAGCGGGCGGGGCCCTCGACCAGCAGGGCCAGCACCAGCCCGAGCACGATCGAGCCGGCCGTGGTCAGGAGGGCCAGCACCGCGCTGTGCCACATGGCCGAGGTGAAGGCGCTGTCGGTGAGGGCGTTCTCGTAGTTCTCCAGCCCGACCCAGCGGTTGCCGAGGAAGGGCCGGACCTCGAAGAAGCTGTCCTTCATCATCACGAAGATCGGGATGAACTTGAAGTACAGGAACAGCAGCAGGGCCGGAGTGAGGAACAGCCAGGGGACCAGCGCTCCGCGCCGCCGGATCCGCTTGTGGCGGCGGCGCGGCGCGGTCCCCGTGCGCGGGGGCGACAACGTGGCGGTCATGACGCTTTCTGGGTCGTCAGTTCCGTGGTGAACGTGGTGTTGAGCTCGTCCAGCGTCGCCTTGACGTCCTTGCCGCAGTCGGCCCAGGCGGCGTTGATGGCGTCGGCGGCCTTCTGGCGGAACGGCGTCCAGTCGGGCACCGGCGGCGTGTAGACGGCGCTCGGGTAGGCGTCGGCGAAGACCTTCCAGCGCGGGTCCTTGCGCTCGGCCGCGAGGTCCACCCCCTGGTTGACGGGCAGGCGGACGATCGGGCCCTCGTTGTCGCCGTTCATGCCGATCTTCTGGCCGGCGACGGAAATGGCGTACTCGGCGAACTTCTGCTGCTCGGGCTCCATCGTGGAGCCGGCCATCAGGTAGACGTTCTCGCCCTCGCCGAGCGTGCCGGGTCCGCCGGACGGGCCCTTGGGCACCTGGACGACCTCGATCTTGTCGTCGCCCACGCTCTTGACGAAGCGGGCCAGGACGTAGGGCCCGACCAGGTAGATGCCGCCCTGGCCCTTCTCGAACACCGTGTGGGTGACGGTGGTGTCGTTGCTGACCGCGCCGGGGTTGACGGTCTTGGCGGTGCAGAACTGGTCCTGCATCCACTTGACCGCCTCGACCGTCTTGGGGTCGCTGACGCTGGAGCTGAACTTGCCGCCGCCGTCGGCCTTGATGAAGTCGCCGCCGTTGGCGTAGACGAGCGAGGAGACGTACCACGAGGCGTAGCCACGCTTGGTTCCGGCCGGGGCGACGAAGCCGTAGGTGTTGGCCGTGCCGTCGCCGTCGGGGTCCTTCTCGGTGAACGCCTTGGCGAGCGCGGCCAGGTCTTCCCAGGTCTTGGGCGGTTCCAGCTTGAGCTTCTCGCGCCAGTCCTTGCGGATGATCAGTGCGAACGACTGCGCGGAGAACGGCGCCGCGTAGTGCTTGCCGTCGCCCGCCGCGGCCGCCTTCCACGCCAGTTCGGTGACCTTGTCCTGGCCGGCCAGCTTGGCCTTGTCGACCTCGCGCAGCCAGCCCTGGTGCTGCATGTTGCCCAGCCGGGCGGTGTCGTTGATGACCACGTCCGGCAGGTCCTTGGCCTGGGCCTGCTGCTGGAGCTTCGTCTCGAAGTCGTCGAACAGGGAGACGAGCTTGGTCTTGACGCCGCTGGCCTTCTCGAACTCCGCCACGAACTTCTGGGCGGTCTTGTGCGACGGGGAGTTGGGCACCTGACGGATCCAGATCTCGAGGGCGTCCGTACCGGTGCCGGAGCCTGACTGCGATCCACAACCCACCACTGTTACGGCCAGAGCCATGGCAACGCCGGCCCCGATCAGGTTGCGAGACATCAGACCGCCTCCTGTTCACGTATGTGGACGTGTTCTCCAAATGTGGAGCTGGTTCATGTGAACGTAACGACGCACCTGTGTCACGGTCAATATTCAAGGATGTGAATTTCGATCAGACTTGTGTACAACAGTCCTCATGCGCATCCTCGTCACGGGGGCCGCCGGGAAGGTCGGCACCCTCCTCCGGCCCCGCCTCGCCCGCCCGTCCAGGACCGTCCGCCTGTCCGACCTGCACCCGCTGCCGCCCGGCGAGCTGGGTCCCGGCGAGGAGTTCACGCGGGCCGACCTCAACGACGAGCCCGCGCTGGCCGCGGCGATGAAAGGCGTGGACGCCGTCCTGCACCTGGGCGGCCAGAGCCGCGAGCACCCGTGGGCCGACATCGTCCAGGCCAACATCAACGGCACCCACGCCCTGCTGGAGGCGGCGAGGAAGGAAGGCGTGAACCACGTGGTCCTGGTCGGCAGCCACCACGCGGCCGGGTTTCACACCCGCCCCGTCACCGGCGAGGACCTGCCCGACTACGCCTTCCCCCGCCCCGACACCTTCTACGGCGTCAGCAAGGTCGTCATGGAGGCCCTCGGCAGCCTCTACCACGACCGCTTCGGCATGAACGTCACCGTGATCAGGCTCGGCACCTGCAACGACGCCTCCGGCGACACCCGCGGTCTGGCCACCTGGATCTCGCCCGGCGACCTGACCCGCCTGGTCGAGGCGGCGCTGACCGCGCCCGGCTACCACGTGGTGTGGGGCGTCTCCGACAACGCCCGCCGCTGGTGGTCGCTGGAGGAGGCCCAGGCCATCGGCTACGTCTCCCACGACGACTCCGAGACCTACGCCGCCCCGATCCTCGCCGCCCAGGGCGAGCCCGACCTCGCCGAGCCGCTCCACGACAGGGCGGGCGGCATGTTCAGCATCAAACCCCTGGGCGAAGCCTGGTGAGCTCAGCGCCAGACCAGGCCGAGCCCCGGGTTCCCCGCCGTGCGCAGCTCCCCGTCCACGATCTCCACCGGGTACGGCTCCGCCAGCACCCCCAGGGCCGCGAACGAGGCGTCCTCCACCTCCTCCACCATGCACGGCAGCGGCAACGCCATGGCCACCTGCCCTGACACCTCCGGCAGCAGATGCGGAAAAGTCGGGACATCGAAGGTCCGGGCCAGCTCCGCGATCCGCAGCAGCGGCGTCAGCCCGCCCACCCGCACCACGTTCGGCTGCACCACGTCACAGGCCCCGGCCACCAGCAGGTCGCGGAAGTCGTAGACGGTGTACGCGCTCTCGCCCACCGCGATCGGCACCGGCACCGACTCCCGCAGCCGGGCCTGCGCCCCGATGTCGTCGGCCGGCAGCGGCTCCTCCACCCAGTACAGCCCGAACTCGGCCAGCGCCGCGATCGCCCGCCGCGCGGACGGCAGGTCCCACCGCTGGTTGGCGTCGACCATGAGCAGGACGTCCGGCCCGACGACCTCCCGCACCGCCGCCACCCGGCGCACGTCCTCGGCCAGCGAGGGCCGCCCCACCTTGACCTTGACTCCCGGGTACCCGGCCGCCTTCCACCGCCCGGCCTGCGCGACGAGCTCGTCCAGGCTGTAGTGGATGTTGACGCCGCTGCCGTAGACGGGCACCGACGCGCGCCGCCGGCCCAGCGCGTCGGGCAGGCTCGTACCGGCGCAGCGCAGGTCCCACAGCGCGAGGTCCACCCCGGCCATCGCGATCGTGGTCAGCCCGCCGCCGCCGGCCTCGCGCAGGTGCCGCCACAGCAGGTCCCACAGCACGCCGGGGTCGGGCTCGCGGCCGGCGACGAAGGCACGCACCTCGTTCTCCAGCAGCGCCTGTACGGCTCGCGCCCCGATCTGCGGCGTCCAGGAGAACCCGGTGCCGGTGCGGCCGTCGGCCAGCCGTACCTCGACCTTGAGCAGGTGGTTGGAGGGCACGTCGGCGCCCCAAGGGCGGCGCAGCGGGACGGTGCGCGGCGAGACGACGACGTCGGTGATCACGAGGCCAGCTCCGTCCGCCAGCTGCGCGCGGCCCGCCACCCGAGCATCCGCTCGGCCTTGCCGCAGGAGAAGACCGTCTCGCCCACCGTGTCGGCCAGCCCGGCCGTGCTCGGCACCACTTTGGGCAGCACCTCCGACAAGGGCTCGCGGGTGAGCGCGTCGGCGGCGCCGGCGAAGAACACCTCCCCGTTGGGGATGTCCGGCAGCCGCTCCAGCAGGGTGATCACGAAGTCGGCCGCGTCGCGCGCGTCGATGTAGTTGAACAGGGAGACTCCGGCCAGCTCGGGCCGGTCGAGGCGCTCGGCCATGGTGTGTCCCTGCTGCGTGGGCGCGCCCTCCCACTCCTCGGGCGCCACGACGTAGCAGGGGCGGAAGACGGCCAGCCGGGTCCGCGCGGTGCGCGCGAAACTCTTGACGACCTCCTCGGCCACCTGCTTGGACACGCCGTAGGCGTTCCACGGGGCCAGCGGGTGCGCCTCGTCGATCGGCAGGTACGACGGGGTCCAGCCGGGCGTGCCGTACCCGATGACCGTGGGGCTGCTGGCGACGGCGACGCGCTCGACGCCGGAGCGGACGGCGCTCTGGCAGACGTTGAACGCGAGCTGGCTGTTGACCTTGAAGGTGACCGCGTCGCTCCTGCTGAACGGCACCGCGATCGCCGCCAGATGCACCACCGCGCCGGGCCGGAACCGCGTCATGACCTCGAACGCCTCGCCCAGGTCCGTCAGGTCGGCGGGCAGCGTGGCCGCGGCCTGCGCGGGCGTGCCGGGCGCCTGGTCGATGCCGATCACCTCGTGTCCCGCCGCGGCGAGGGCGCTCACCACGCTACGGCCGAGCCTGCCCGCGCTCCCGGTCACGAGCGTACGCGTCATCATCTCTCCTAAAGCAAACGGTTGCATTGACCTTGACGGCCGCAATCGCAACCGTCAAGGTTTGTGGGCAACCGTTTGCAGGGGGGAACGCCATGGCGGTGACGATCAGAGACGTGGCCCGCGCCACCGGAGTGCACGTCTCGACGGTCTCCCGCAGCTTCTCCGCCCCGCACCTGGTCAACCCGGCCACCCGCGACCGCGTCCTGGCCGCCGCCGACCAGCTCGGCTACCGGCCCAACCGGGCCGCGCGCGCCCTCACCACCGGCCGCACCATGAACCTCGGCCTGATCGTCGCCGACATCGCCAACCCGTTCTTCCCGCCGCTGATCAAGGCCGCCCAGAGCCACGCCAGGAGCCACGACTACCACGTGTTCGTCGCCGACACCGACGAGGACCCCAGGGCAGAGGAAGAGCTGCTCCGCACCCTCGCCAAACAGGTCGACGGCGTCATCCTGTGCAGCCCGCGCCTGGCCAACGACCAGATCGTCCGGCTGGCGGAAGACGTGCCGTTCGTCGTCGTCAACCGCCAGGTCGAGGGCCTGCCCTGGGTCCTCATGGACGTCGCCCGGGGCGCCGCGCTCGCCCTGGAGCACCTGCGCGGCCTCGGCCACCGCCGCCTGGCCTACGTCAGGGGCCCGGCCGGCTCGTGGACCAGCGAGGAGATGCGCGTCGCCGCCGGGGACGTGCCGGTCATCGGGCCCAACCAGCCCACCGAGCAGGGCGGCATCGCCGCCGCCCGCGCCGTCGCCGACTCCGGCGCCACCGGCGTGCTCGCCTACAACGACCTGGTCGCGCTCGGCCTCATCGAGGGCCTGGCCGACCTCGGCGTACGCGTGCCGGTCGACGTGAGCGTGGTCGGCGTCGACGACATCCTGCCGGGCCGGCTCAACCGGCCCAAGCTCACCACCGTGGCCATGCCCACGGAAGCCGCCGGACGCGCCGCCGTCGACCTGCTCCTGGGCGCGGAGACCGGGCCCGTCAAGCTGCCGACCGCGCTCATCGTCCGCGAATCCACCGGAGAGGCCCCCAGATGATCGAGCTGGCGTCCGGAGCGCTGCGCGCCCGCGTGCTGCCCTACGGCGCCGTCCTGCAGTCGCTGGAGGTCGGCGGCGTCAACGTCGTGCTCGGCCTGGACGACCCCGCCGACTACCTCACCCGCAGCCGCTACTTCGGCGCCGTCGTCGGCCGCTACGCCAACCGCATCGCCGGCGGCCGCTTCGTCCTCGACGGCGTCGAGCACACCCTGCCCGTCAACAACGGCGCCAACAGCCTGCACGGCGGCTTCAAGGGCTTCGACAAGCACGACTGGGCCGTCGCGCGAACCTCCCCGAAGTCCGTGACCCTCAGCCTCACCAGCCCCGACGGCGACCAGGGCTACCCGGGCGAGCTCACCGCCACCGTCACCTACACCCTCGACGGCGACGCGCTCCGCCTCGACTACACCGCGGTCGCCGACGCCCCCACCGTCGTCAACCTCACCAACCACACCTATTTCAACCTCGCCGGCGGCGGCGACGTCCGCGGCCACATCCTGCGCGTCGACGCCGGCCGCTACCTGCCCGTCGACGGCGGCAAGATCCCCACGGGCGAGCTCGCGTCCGTGCGCGACACCCCGTTCGACTTCACCACCCCGACGGTCATCGGGCAGAGGTACGGCGCCGCCTACGACCACTGCTTCGTCCTCGACGGCGGCGTCCGGGTCGTCGAACCCATCTCCGGGCTGGCCATGGAGGTCGCCACCACCGAGCCGGGCCTGCAGTTCTACGCCGGCGGCATGCTCGACCCGACGGCCACGCCGTACGGGCCGTTCTCCGGGTTCTGCCTGGAGACGCAGCACTTCCCCGACTCGCCCAATCAGCCGCGCTTCCCCTCGACCGTGCTGCGGCCGGGCGAGCGCATGGAGTCGAGCACCACCTACCGCTTCACGGCCTGACCGCCTTCAGCACCAGCACCGCCAGGTCGTCGCGGGACGGCTCGGCGGCGAAGGTGTCGACGGCGTGCCGTACCCGCTCGGCGACCGCGTGCGCGCTCAGTCCTCCGCACGTGGCCAGCAACCTCGCCAGCCCGTCGTCGTCGTCCAGCAGCCGCTTGCCCTCGCGCCGCTCGGTCACCCCGTCGGTCACGCACAGCAGCACGTCGCCGGGAGCCAGCTCGAAGCTCTCGTCGAAGAACTCCGCCGAGCCTTCGATGCCCAGCAGCAGCTGCGGCGCGGCGACCGTCTCGACCACGCCGTTCGCGCGCAGCACCAGCGGCGGCGGATGCCCGGCCGAGGCGATCGCGCAGCGCGCGCCGCCCTGCGGCAGCGGCGTCAGCTCCCCGCACAGCAGGCTCAGGAACCGGCCCTCCTCCGCCTCGTCGATCAACGTCGCGTTGAGCCGGTCGAGTATCGCCGCGATCGGATAGCGCTCCTTGGCCAGCAGGCGTACGGCGTGGCGGGCCAGACCGGTCACCGCGGCCGCCTCAGGACCGCTGCCGCAGACGTCGCCCAGCGCGAAACACCACCGGTCGCCGACCGCGAACAGGTCGTAGAAGTCGCCCCCCACGTCCGCGCCCTCCTCGGCCGGCTCGTAGACCACCGCCGACTCCAGGCCGGGCATCGAGGAGGTGGTCACCGGCAGGAGGCTGCGCTGCAGGACCCGCGAGGTGGTCTCCTGGCGGGCGTAGAGCATGGCGGTGTGCAGGTTGAGCGCCACCAGCCGGCACAGGTCGGCCAGCAGGTCGGCCAGCTCGTGGGAGAGCATCGGCTCGGCCCGGCCGAGCACCAGCGCCCCGAGCGACCTGTCGCCGGTCAGCAGCGGGAACGACAGCACCGTCGCCGCCCCGGGAGGCCAGTCGGTCTCGCCCAGCTCCGGCTGCGGCCTGGCCGGCAGCACGCGGCGCAGCTCGGCGTTGTGCCGCTCCTCGCAGTGCCAGACATGGGCCAGACGGGTCGCGCCCGACAGATCGGTCAGATACACCGCCGCCCACTGGGCGAGCTTGGGCACCACGAGCTGGGCCGCCAGCGCCGCGATCAGCTCCTCGTCGTGCACGCCGGCCAGCAGTTCGCCCGCCTCTGCCAGGAACGACAGCCGGCCCCGGTGCGCGCGGTCGCTTTCGGCCAGCCGTTCCCGCTCCACGTGCAGGGCGACCTGGTCGGCGACGTGCTGGAGCCCGGCGGCCAGCGCGCTGTCGAAGCGGCCCGGCTCGGTCGCGGTCACCACGAGATAGCCGTGGACCTCACCGGCCGTGCGCAGGGGCGCGCACGCCAGCGACCTGGCGTGCAGCTGCCGCGCCAGCTCCACGTCCGTGCTCAGCAGATCGTCCACCATGCTCGGGCTCGCGCCCGATCGCGAGAACACCCCCGCGCCCAGCACCCTCACCGGCCCCGCCGTCGCGCCCGCGCCGCCCGCCACGGCGAAGCCGTCGTCGTGCTCGCTCCTGACCAGCACGTACGCGGCGTCCGCCCCGGACGAGGCCTGGATCACCTGGGCCGTGGCCTGCAGGCGCTCCGTCAGCGGACGGGCGCGCCCGAGCACCTCCATGATCCGCTCGCCCGCCTCGCGCCTGAGCGGCGTGGACGTCGGCGCCAGGACGTAGCGGTGGTCCTCGGCCACCACCATCCACACCACCCGGCGGTCACCCGCCCGCCCGCCGGTACGCAGATGGGAGACGTACACGGGAACCAGGCGGCCGTCGCGGTGACGCATCCACGACGCCCCGCGCCAGCGGCCCAGGCCGAGCATGTCGTCCAGCGTCAGCGCGTAGCCGCCGTGGCCGCGCCAGGCGACCAGTTCGGCCAGCGTCATCCCGACCGCCTCGCTCGCCAGCCGGCCGAGCAGCGCCTCGGCTTCCGGGTTCCACAGCAGCACGCGGCCGTGGGCGTCGGCCACGATCACCCCCACGTGCAGCGACTCCACGGGCGCGGCGGCGATCGCGGGGGCGGCGGCCGGTGGCCCGCCCGTCTCCCGCGTACCGTCGTCGTCCATGAGGTCCAGGCGCACCCACACGCGTTTGGCCGAGCGGGAGTAGGTGACCCCCCACGCGTCGGCCAGCATCCCGGCCAGCGCCAGACCGCGGCCGGAGGTGGCCAGGGCACCGGTGGACTGGACCGTGCGCGAGGGGTGGTGGTCGTCCACCTCGATCTCCAGCCGCGGCGGGGTGGCGGCCTCGTCGAGGCGGCAGGTCAGCTCGATCGCCGTGCCCGCGTGGACGACGGCGTTGGTGACGAGTTCGCTGGTCAGCAGCACCGCGTCCGCTTCGACGTGGCTGAGGTGCCATTCGGCGAGAACGTCACGCACGAAGCGGCGTGCCGCGGCCGGGGCATGGGGCGTCCCGTCGAAGGCCGTGCTCGTAACCCGGGCGGCGTCCACGCGTCTTCCTAGAACATCACTCGATGTGGCAGTTCGGTCACACTCAGAGTGGCAGACTGAAGCCGCTGATACTTCCAGTTGCGAAGAAGGCGGCCATGGTCACATCGCTTGCTCCTGGAGCGCTCCAATCCGCCGATCTGCGCCCGTTACTCGTCGCCCTGCACGGCCTGCGCGACGGCAACTTCCGCAGCAGGCTGCCGGTGCCGGACGACCCGGTCCTGGCGGAGCTCGCGGTCGCGTTCAACCAGGTGGTCGAGCGCAACGAGCACATGTCCAGAGAGCTGAACAGGGTCCGCACCGAGGTCGCCAGGCAGGGCCACCTCGACGAGCGGATCAGCCCCAGTCAGGGGGCCGGCTCCTGGGCGGGCAACGTCACCGCGGTCAACTCGCTCATCGACGCCCTGGTGATCCCGGCCGCCAAGGCCACCCGGGTGCTCAACGCCGTCGCGGACGGCGACCTGTCGCAGCGCGTCGACCTGCAGGAGGACAGCCGGCCGCTGCGCGGCGGGCTGCGGCTGATGGGCAAGGCCGTCAACCGCATGGTCGACCAGCTCGCGCTGTTCTCCGGCGAGGTGACGCGGGTGGCCCGCGAGGTGGGCACCGAGGGCCGTCTGGGCGGCCGGGCCAAGGTGCAGGGCATGCAGGGCAGCTGGCGCGACGTGACCGAGGCGGTCAACGCCATGGCCGGGCGGCTGACCGCGCAGGTGCGCGACATCGCGGTGGTCACGACCGCCGTGGCCAGGGGCGACCTGACCCGGCAGGTGACGGTCGAGGCCACCGGCGAGCTGCTGGAGCTCAAGCTCACCGTGAACACGATGGTCGATCAGCTGTCCGCGTTCGCCGACGAGGTGACGCGGGTGGCCCGCGAGGTCGGCACCGAGGGCCGCCTGGGCGGTCAGGCGCAGGTGCGCGGGATGAGCGGGGTGTGGAAGGACCTCACCGACAACGTCAACTTCATGGCGTCGAACCTGACGACGCAGGTGCGTTCGATCGCGCAGGTGACGACGGCCGTGGCCAACGGCGACCTGTCCAAGAAGATCACCGTGGACGCCCGGGGCGAGATCCTGCAGCTCAAGGACACCATCAACACGATGGTGGACCAGCTGTCCGCGTTCGCCGACGAGGTGACGCGGGTGGCCCGCGAGGTCGGCACCGAGGGCCAGCTCGGCGGCCGGGCCGAGGTGAAGGGCGTCTCCGGCACGTGGAAGGACCTCACCGACAACGTCAACTTCATGGCCTCCAACCTGACGACGCAGGTGCGCTCGATCGCGCAGGTGACGACCGCGGTCGCGCAGGGCGACCTCTCGCGGAAGATCACCGTTGACGCCCGCGGTGAGATCCTGCAGCTCAAGGACACCATCAACACGATGGTCGATCAGCTGTCGGCCTTCGCCAGCGAGGTGACGCGGGTCGCCCGCGAGGTGGGCACGGAGGGCCAGCTCGGCGGCCGGGCCGACGTGCGCGGGGTCTCGGGCACGTGGAAGGACCTGACCGACAACGTCAACTTCATGGCCGACAACCTCACCTCCCAGGTGCGCTCGATCGCCCAGATCACCACGGCCGTGGCCAACGGCGACCTGTCCAAGAAGATCACCGTGGACGCGCGCGGCGAGATCCTGCAGATGAAGGACACCATCAACACGATGGTGGACCAGCTGTCCGCGTTCGCCGACGAGGTGACGCGGGTGGCCCGCGAGGTGGGCACGGAGGGCCAGCTGGGCGGCCGGGCGGTGGTGAAGGGCGTCTCGGGCGTCTGGAAGGACCTGACCGACAACGTCAACTTCATGGCCTCCAACCTGACCACGCAGGTACGCGACATCGCCACCGTGGCCACCGCCGTGGCCCAGGGTGACCTGTCGCGGAAGATCACCGTTGACGTGAAGGGCGAGATCCTGCAGCTCAAGGACACCGTCAACACGATGGTGGACCAGCTGTCCGCGTTCGCCGCCGAGGTGACGCGGGTGGCCCGCGAGGTGGGCACCGAGGGCCGCCTGGGCGGTCAGGCCCAGGTCCGGGGCGTGTCCGGCGTCTGGAAGGACCTGACCGACAACGTCAACTTCATGGCCGACAATCTGACCACCCAGGTGCGCTCCATCGCCCAGGTGGCCACGGCCGTGGCCCAGGGCGACCTGTCGCGGAAGATCACCGTGGAGGTGAAGGGCGAGATCCTGGAGCTGACCAACACCATCAACACCATGGTCGACCAGCTCTCCTCCTTCGCCGACGAGGTCACCCGCGTGGCCCGCGAGGTCGGCACGGAGGGCCAGCTCGGCGGGCGGGCGGTGGTGAAGGGCGTCTCGGGCGTCTGGAAGGACCTGACCGACAACGTCAACTTCATGGCCGACAACCTCACCTCCCAGGTACGCAACATCGCCCAGGTCACCACCGGCATCGCCGAGGGAGACCTGTCCAAGAAGATCACCGTCGACGCCCGGGGCGAGATCCTCCAGCTCAAGGACACCATCAACACGATGGTCGACCAGTTGTCCGCGTTCGCCGACGAGGTGACCCGGGTGGCCCGCGAGGTGGGCACCGAGGGCCGCCTGGGCGGTCAGGCGCAGGTCCGGGGCGTGTCCGGCGTCTGGAAGGACCTGACCGACAACGTCAACTTCATGGCCTCCAACCTCACCTCCCAGGTACGCAGCATCGCCGTCGTCACCACGGCCATCGCCAACGGCGACCTGTCCAAGAAGATCACCGTCGACGCCCGGGGCGAGATCCTCCAGCTCAAGGACACCATCAACACCACCGTCGACCAGCTGTCCGCCTTCGCCGACGAGGTCACCCGGGTGGCCCGCGAGGTCGGCACCGAAGGCAGCCTGGGCGGTCAGGCCCAGGTCCGCGGCGTGTCCGGCGTCTGGAAGGACCTCACGGACAACGTCAACTTCATGGCCTCCAACCTCACCTCCCAGGTACGCAACATCGCCCAGGTGGCCACCGCCGTCGCCAACGGCGACCTGTCCAAGAAGATCGACGTGGACGCCCGCGGCGAGATCCTGGAGCTCAAGACCACGATCAACACCATGGTCGACACGCTCTCGTCCTTCTCCTCCGAGGTCACCCGCGTGGCCCGCGAGGTCGGCTCAGAAGGCCGCCTCGGCGGCCAGGCCGAGGTCGAAGGCGTCTACGGCACCTGGGAACGCCTCACCAAGAACGTCAACGAGCTCGCCGGCAACCTCACCACCCAGGTGCGCGCGATCGCCGAGGTCGCCAGCGCCGTCGCCCAGGGCGACCTCAGCCGCAGCATCAGCCTCGAAGCCAAGGGCGAGGTCGCCGAGCTCAAGAACAACGTCAACCTCATGGTCGCCAACCTGCGCGAGACCACCCGAGCCAAGGACTGGCTGGAGTCCAACCTCGCCCGCATCGCCGGGCTCATGCAGGGCCACCGCGACCTCGTCGAGGTCGCCGACCTCATCCTGCGCGAGCTCACCCCGCTGGTCAGCGCGCAGTTCGGCGCGTTCTACCTCGCCGACCTCGACGCGCGCGGCGGCGCGCTCGCCTTCATCGCCGGGTACGGCGCCGCCCACGACCGCGACGTGCTCCCCGACCCCGGCACCGAGGGGCCCGGCCTGATCCGCCAGGCGGCGCTGGAGAAGAAGCGCATCCTGCTCGAAGACGTGCCCGCCGACTACATCAAGGTCCACACCGGGCTCGGCGAGGCCGCGCCCGCCAGCGTGGTCGTGCTGCCGATCCTGTTCGAGGACAAGGTGCTCGGCGTCGTCGAACTGGCCTCCTTCAGCCGCTTCAGCGAGGTCCACCTGGCCTTCTTCGACCAGTTCGTGGTCACGATCGGCGTGGCCATCAACACGATCATCGCCAACGCCAGGACCGAGTCGCTGCTGTCGGAGTCGCAGCGGCTGGCCCAGCAGTTGCAGGGCCGTTCCGACGAACTCCAGCGCCAGCAGGCAGAGCTGCGCCGCTCCAACGCCGCGCTGGAGGAGAAGGCGCACCTGCTGGCCACCTCCTCGCGCTACAAGTCGGAGTTCCTGGCCAACATGTCCCACGAGCTGCGTACGCCGCTCAACAGCCTGCTCATCCTGGCCAGACTGCTGGCCGACAACCCCGAGAACAACCTGTCCGCGCAGGAGGTCGAGTTCGCCTCCACGATCCACAACGCCGGCAGCGACCTGCTCCAGCTCATCAACGACATCCTCGACCTGTCCAAGATCGAGGCCGGCCGGATGGACGTGCGACCGGAGAACCTGTCGCTCAGCAAGGTCCTCGACTACGTCGACGCCACCTTCCGCCCGCTCACCGTCGACCGGGGTCTCACCTTCGAGATCGAGGTGCACCCCGGCGTACCGCGGGAGATGTTCAACGACGAGCGGCGGCTGCAGCAGATCCTGCGCAACCTGCTGTCGAACGCGGTCAAGTTCACCAGCAGCGGCGAGGTACGCCTGGCCGTCTCCAACGTCGGCGCCTTCGCCTCCGAGGGCGACGACGGCCACACCCGGCCCGGCGACGTGATCGCCTTCGCCGTCTCCGACACCGGCATCGGCATCGCCGCCGACAAGCTGCCCGCCATCTTCGGCGCCTTCCAGCAGGCCGACGGCACCACCAGCCGCAAGTACGGCGGCACCGGCCTCGGCCTGTCCATCAGCAGCGAGATCGCCCGGCTGCTCGGCGGCCAGATCCACGCCGTCAGCGAACCCGGGCGCGGCAGCACGTTCACCCTGTTCGTGCCCGCCGTCTGCCCCGCGACCAGTGTCACCGTCGAGTCGGGCGGCGCCGAGCCCGCGGCTCTTGAGCCCGCGTGGCTGCCCACCGAGCCGCTGCGCAAGGCCGTCGACACCCGGGCCGCCCCGCCGCCGCAGGCCGAATGGCCGGTCGTCGACAGCGGCGACGAGCTGTGGCAGTCGGCGGCCCAGCTCAGCGCGCTCGTCGACGGCCCCGTCGGCGCCGCCTTCGCCGGCAAGCGGGTGCTCATCGTCGACGACGACATCCGCAACGTCTACGCCCTCACCCACGTCCTCGGCCGCCTCGGCATGGAGGTCATCTACGCCGAGAACGGCCGCGAGGGCATCGAGGCGCTCGAACGCGAGGAGAAGATCGCCCTGGTCCTCATGGACGTGATGATGCCCGAGATGGATGGCTACGAGACGCTCGGCGTCGTACGGCAGATGCCTCGCTTCACCGACCTGCCGATCATCGCGCTGACGGCCAAGGCGATGCCCGGCGACCGGGAGAAGACCATCGCCTGCGGCGCGTCCGACTACGTTCCCAAGCCCGTCGACCTCGATCACCTGCTGGAGGTGATGCGCGGCTGGCTCGACGGCGAGCGCGTCGCCGAAGCGGAGGAGAGTACAGAATGATCCGCCAGGTCAAGATCCTCCTTGTCGACGACAAGGACGAGAGCCTGGTCGCGCTGGAGGCGGTGCTACGGCCGCTGCAGCAGCAGTTGTTCAAGGCCAGGTCGGGGCAGGAGGCCATGAAGCTGATGCTGCGCCACGACTTCGCCGTGGTGCTGCTGGACGTGCTGATGCCCGGCATGGATGGCTTCGAGACCGCCGCCCACATCAAACGCCTCGACCAGACCCGTGACGTGCCCATCATCTTCCTCACCGGAACCGACACCGGCTCGGGCGCCGCCTTCCGCGGTTACGCCGTCGGGGCCGTGGACTACATCACCAAACCCTTCGACCCGTGGGTGCTGCGGAGCAAGGTGGCGGTGTTCATCGAACTGTCCCGCAAGAGCCACATGCTGCGTGAACAGGCCGCCCTGCTGCGCGACCTGCTCCGCAACGACCCCGACCTGACCCGCAACGCCCAGGCGCTGACCACGTTCGCCGACCGCCTGAAGTCCGTGGAGGACCAGCTGACCACGCTGACGGTGGCGGTCCCGGACGACGACGGCCTCAGGGACGCCATCAAGGACCTGGCCGACCGGGTCCACGCCATGCAGTCCGCCTTCGACACCCTCCACCCCACCCCCTGACCTCGCCCCTCGCCACCCGTGCCGGCTTCGCGTTGCGGCGGGGGCCAGTGGGGTGGGTGGGGGAAAGGGGATTTTTCGGGCGCAACGGCGAGCCTCTGTGCCGTGGCGGGGGTTGGGGACGTACCTTTGGCATCATGGCCACCCGTACGCCGAAAAGCGCACCGAAGGGGCCGGCGAAGCGGTCGAACTCGTCGCGGGCGACCCCTGCCAAGCGGCCGTCCTCGTCGGCGGGACGCCCCAAGGCGAAGGGGACGGGCTCGGCCCGCAAGTCGTCCGTGACCCACCAGGACCCCATCAGCTGGATCTTCACGATGATCGGCAAGCTCATCGTCGGGCTGTGGATGCTGCTGGCCAACGGTATCGGCAGCGCCGCCCGTGCGCTCGGCTCCAGCGCCCGTGAGCTCGACCCTGCCCATCGGCGTGACGGTGTGGGTCTGGCGGTGCTGGCGGGTGCGATCGTGCTGGCCGCCATGACGTGGCGCGACGCCAGGGGCGCGGTCTCCGACGTGGTCAACGCCGTGGTCCAGGGTGTGTTCGGGTCGCTGGCCTGGGCGCTGCCGTTGCTGCTCGGGCTGCTGGCCTGGCGGTTCCTGCGCCACCCCGACCAGAACGCCGACACCGGCCGCATGGTGATCGGCTGGAGCGCGCTGCTCATCGGCGTGCTGGGCGTCATCCACGTCGCGAACGGCGTGCCGTACCCCTCGGGGACCAAGACCGACGGCATGGACAAGGTGTCGGAGGCCGGTGGCATCATCGGGTTCATCGTCTCGGCGCCGCCGCACAGCATTCTGCCGCCGTTCATCACGATCCCGCTGCTGCTGATCCTGTCGGGCTTCGGCGTGCTGGTGATCACGGCCACGCCGGTCCACCGCATTCCGGAACGGCTGGCCGAGCTCAAGCATCTTCTGTTCGAACGGCAGGGCTCCGCGCAACCCGGCGACCAGGGCAAGAAGCGGACCAGGGCCAAGAAGCCGGGCGAGCCGGAGGCCGGCGACCTGGTCAAGCCCTATGACACGCCGGTCCTGGCGGAGAAGGACAAGGACAAGCGCGGCGACCATTCGCCGGAGATCGTGCCGGGGCTCACGGACGAGGAGGAGTCGCCGGCCGGCCCGGAGGCCCGCAAGCCGGAGCTGCCGGAGCCGAGCCCGGCTCCGCGCAAGGTGGAGCAACTTGTCCTGTCGCCGCAGGCCGGGCCGTACCAGCTGCCGGATCTTCAGAGCCTCAAGCCGGGGTCGGCGCCGAAGCCGCAGACCAAGGCGAACACCGTCGTGGTCAACGCGCTGACCAGCGTGCTGGAGCAGTTCACGATCGACGCGCAGGTGATGGGCTTCACGCGCGGCCCGACGGTGACGCGGTACGAGATCGAGCTCGGGCCCGCCGTGAAGGTGGAAAAAGTCACCGCTCTCACCAAAAACATTGCTTACGCCGTTAAATCGGCGGATGTCAGGATCTTGTCGCCGATCCCCGGTAAGTCGGCGATCGGGGTGGAGATTCCCAACGCGGACAAGGATCTTGTCGCGCTCGGCGACGTGCTGCGGGCACAGGTGGCGCAGGCCGACCACCACCCGATGATCGTGGGCCTGGGCAAGGACGTCGAGGGGCGCACGATCGTCGCCAACCTCGCCAAGATGCCGCACCTGCTCATCGCGGGCGCCACCGGCGCCGGCAAGTCCGTCTGCGTGAACGGGCTGATCACCAGCATCCTCATGCGCGCCACCCCGGACGAGGTCCGCATGGTGCTCGTGGACCCCAAGCGGGTGGAACTCAGCGTCTACGAGGGCATCCCCCACCTGATCACCCCGATCATCACCAACCCGAAGAAGGCCGCGGAGGCCCTCGACTGGGTCGTGGGCGAGATGGACCGCCGCTACGACGACCTGGCGGCCAGCGGTTTCCGGCACGTGGACGAGTTCAACAAGGCCGTGCGGGCGGGCCAGCTCAAGCCGCCGCCGGGCAGCGAGCGCGTCTACCAGCCCTACCCGTACCTGCTGGTGATCGTGGACGAGCTGGCCGACCTGATGATGGTCGCTCCGCGCGACGTCGAGGACTCCATCGTCCGCATCACCCAGCTCGCCCGCGCGGCCGGCATCCACCTGGTGATCGCCACCCAGCGGCCCTCCGTGGACGTCGTGACCGGCCTGATCAAGGCCAACGTGCCCTCCAGGCTCGCCTTCGCCGTCTCCAGCCTCACCGACTCGCGGGTCATCCTCGACCAGCCCGGCGCCGACAAGCTCGTCGGCCAGGGCGACGCGCTGTTCCTGCCGATGGGCGCGAGCAAGCCCATCCGCATCCAGAACGCGTTCGTCTCCGAGAAGGAGATCGCGGCGATCGTCGAGCACTGCAAGGGGCAGATGCAGGCCGAGTACCGCGACGACGTGGCCGCGGTGACGGTCAAGAAGGAGATCGACGAGGACATCGGCGACGACCTCGACCTGCTGCTGCAGGCGGCCGAGCTGATCGTCACCACGCAGTTCGGCTCGACCTCGATGCTCCAGCGCAAGCTGCGCGTCGGGTTCGCCAAGGCCGGGCGTCTCATGGACCTGCTCGAAAGCCGGAACGTGGTCGGCCCGAGCGAGGGTTCCAAGGCCCGCGAGGTCATGGTGAAGCCCGACGAACTCGCGGGTTTGCTGGCCGACCTGCGCGGCGAGTGACCCCAATGCTTCCCCGCCCGGCGATTACTGGTTGAATATGGACCACTACGCAACGTCGGGGGCGGGGAGGCGTTTGCCGTGCAGGAGCAGAGCATTGGGTCCACGCTGGCGGCGGCCAGACGGGCATCGGGGCTGACGGTAGGTCAGCTCAGCGCGACCACGCGCGTGCGCGAGGCGCTGATCTACGCGATAGAACGCGATGACTTCTCCCTGTGCGGGGGCGACTTCTACGCCAGGGGGCACATCAAGGCGATAGCCAGGGCGGTCGGCCTCGATCCCGAGGCCATGGTCCACCTCTATGACGAGCATCACGGCGGCGTGCCGATGCCGGTGCGGGCGGCCACGATCTTCCAGGCCGACCGCCGGGTGAAGCTGCGCGAGCGGCGCGGGCCCAACTGGACGATGGCGCTGGGGGTGGCGCTGGCGATCGTGGTGGTGTTCGGGGTCGTGCGGGTGATGGGCGGGTCGGGGGAGACGCGGGTCGCCGACGTCACGCCGGTCTCGGCCGCGCCCAGCGTGCCGCCCAACACGCCGTTCACCGAGCCGCCGCCGGTGCCGAAGAAGCCGGCGCCTGCCGTACCCGCGATGAAGGATCTTGTCGTGGTGAAGGTGGAGGCGAAGCGCTCGTCCTATCTGAACGTGCGGGACGCGAAGGGGCGCAAGCTGTTCGCCGGGACACTGGTGGCGGGCAAGAGCTCGACGTGGCGGGCACCGACTCAGATGAAGCTGCTCTTCGGCGATGCCGGAGCGGTCTTGCTGCAGGTCAACGGCAAGGATCTGGGCCAGCCCGGCGGGCGTGGGGAGACGGTGCGGCGCTCGTTCGGGCCATCTGCACCCCGGCCACGGTGAAGGTAGTGGCCAACTCCCGATACCGTAGTGTTCACCATGTCAAAGTCCGTATCGCTGATCACCCTGGGCTGCGCGCGCAACGAGGTCGACTCCGAAGAGCTCGCCGCGCGCATCGAGGCTGCCGGTTGGCAGCTCGGTGACGACGACCCCGATGTCGTCGTCGTCAATACGTGCGGCTTCATCGATTCTGCGAAGAAGGACTCGATCGACACGCTGCTGGCCGCCGCCGACTCCGGCGCGAAGGTGGTCGCGGCCGGATGTATGGCCGAGCGCTACGGCAAGGAGCTGGCCGAGGCTCTGCCCGAGGCGAGCGCGGTCATCTCCTTCGACGACTACGCCGAGATCGGCGAGCGCCTCGACGACGTGCTCGACGGCAGGTCGCTGACGCCGCACACGCCACGCGACCGCCGTACCCTGCTGCCCATCTCGCCGGTGGATCGTGCCAGCGCGCCCAAATCCGCCATCCCAGGTCACGGCGACCTGCCCGAGGGGCTGGCGCCGGCCAGCGGGCCGAGGGTGCTGCGCAGGCGGCTCGACGAGAGCCCGGTCGCCTCGCTGAAGCTGGCCTCGGGTTGCGACCGCCGCTGCTCGTTCTGCGCGATCCCGGCCTTCCGCGGCGCCTATGTCTCGCGCGACCCGCAGGAGCTGCTGGCCGAGGCCGACTGGCTGGCCCATCGCGGGGTCCGCGAGCTCGTGCTCGTGAGCGAGAACTCCACGTCCTACGGCAAGGACCTCGGCGACCTGCGCGCGCTGGAGAAGCTGCTGCCCAAGCTGGCCGCGACCGAGGGCATCGAGCGGGTGCGGGCCAGCTACCTGCAGCCCGCCGAGCTGCGCCCCGGCCTCATCGACGTGCTCTCCGGCACCGAGGGCATCGCGCCCTACTTCGACCTGTCCTTCCAGCACGCCAGCGGCTCGGTGCTGCGCCGGATGCGCCGCTTCGGCGACCCCAGGCGCTTCCTGGAGCTCCTGGACGCCGTCCGCGACAAGGCGCCGGAGGCGGGCGTGCGCTCCAACTTCATCGTGGGCTTCCCCGGCGAGACCGAGGAGGAGTTCGGCGAGCTGGTGGGCTTCCTTGAGGCGGCCAGGCTCGACGTGATCGGCGTCTTCGGCTACTCCGACGAGGACGGCACCGAGGCGGCCTCGCTGCCGGGCAAGCTCGCCCAGGACGTCGTCGACGAGCGGGTGCGGACGCTGACCGAGCTGGCCGAGGAGCTGACCGCGCAGCGCGCGGAGGAGCGCATCGGCACCGAGCTCGACGTGCTCATCGAAGAAGACCTCGGCGACGGCGGCTACGAGGGCCGCGCGGCCCACCAGGGCCCCGAGGTGGATGGTTCCGTGACGGTTCAGGGCATCGGCCTGGTGCCGGGCCAGATCGTGCGCGCGGTCGCGGTCGACGCCGAGGGGGTCGACCTGATCGCGCGTATCAAGGCCGGTCCATGACGAAGGACGAGCGCCGGGTGGTCAGCCCGTGGAACATCGCCAACGTCCTCACGGTCGTCCGGATGGTGCTCGTCCCTTTCTTCGTTGTCTGCCTCTTTCTGCCCGGCATGGGCTGGCGGCTGGCCGCGCTCGGGGTGTTCGCGGTGGCCTCGATCACCGACCATCTCGACGGAGAGCTGGCCAGACGCTACGGCCTGATCACCGACTTCGGCAAGATCGCCGACCCGATCGCCGACAAGGCGCTGACCGGGGCGGCGCTGGTGAGCCTGTCGGTGCTGGGCGAGCTGGGCTGGTGGGTCACGATCGTGATCCTCGGCCGTGAACTCGGCATCACGCTGCTGCGGCTGGTCCTGCTGCGCCACGCGGTCATCCCGGCCAGCTACGGCGGCAAGGTCAAGACGGTGCTGCAGATAGCCGCGATCGTCCTGTACATCCTGCCCTGGGGCTCCGACCCGGTGCGCTGGGTGGTAATGGGGGCGGCGGTGGTGGTCACCGTGGGCACGGGCGTCGACTACGTGTTCCGGGCGATCCGGCTGCGCGGCGTGGCCAGGCGGGTGCGGGGCGAGTGAGCGCCGGCCGCGCCGCCGAGGCCCTCGATCTCCTGGTACGCCAGTCCGCGACCCTGGCCGTGGCCGAGTCGCTGACCGGTGGGCTGCTGGGTTCGGCGTTCACCGGCGTGCCGGGGGCCTCCAGGGCGTTCCGTGGCGGGGTGATCGCCTATGCCACGGATCTGAAGCGGGCGCTGCTGGCCGTACCGGAGGATCTTCTGCGGCGGGAGGGCGCCGTGCACCCCGAGGTGGCGGCGGCGATGGCCCGGGGCGCGGCGAAGCTGTGCGGTGCCACCTACGGCCTGGCCGTGACGGGCGTGGCCGGACCCGACCCGCAGGACGGCAAGCCCGTGGGCACCGTGCACATCGCCGTGAGCGGACCTGGTGACCAGGTTTGGCGGCGAAATCTGGAGCGGGGAGGGTCGAGGCAGGAGATCCGGGTAAGGACGGTGGACGAGGCTGTCGATCTCCTCGCAGGTGTGCTGAAGCGGAGCAATGGGGAACATTCCGGGTGATTACCGTGTTACGTCCCCAGCGAACATGCCAAGCACGGTCTGACGCGGTGTCGGTGGATACGGGTACGGTGGAGCTGTGAGTGAGGTCCGTGAGCCATCAGCAAGCATTGAGCGCCCGGCCGGCGGGCCTGACAAGCCACGTGCGACGCAGCGGCGACGCCCGATGATGACGGCGAGGAGTATGTACGAACCCAAGAAGAAGAGTCCGATCGCGCGAGGCGTGGTGCCGACATCCGCGCCGGGGAGGGAGCGACAGATGATTCTGCTGCGTCAGCTGCTCGGTGACGTGTTGCGGCGGCTGCGGGTGCGTCAGGGTCGCACCCTTCGGGAAGTGTCGACGCTTGCGCGTGTCTCGCTCGGATACCTGTCCGAGGTCGAGCGTGGGCAGAAGGAAGCATCGTCGGAGCTGCTCGCCTCGATCTGCGGTGCCTTGGGTGTGCCGTTGTCGCAGGTGCTTCGTGAGGTGTCCGACCAGTTCGCGCTGGCCGAACTCCAGGCTGCTCCCGTTCTCGCCGACGCGCCCGAGCACGAGCGTCTGCCCCTTTCCGAGTCGGTCCCCGGTTCGATCTCCGATTCGGTGTTCCCCGAGGTGAAGGACATGGTGGCCGCCTAGCGCGGCTGGCAGTTCCCGCACCACAGGATCAGGCGTTCCTGTGGTTGTGCCCCCATCTCCCCGCGGCTGATGCGGGTGCCGCATCGGCGACAGGGTCGCCCGGCCCTGCCGTAGACCCACGTCTGGTTGCCCGGACGGCGGTCGCCTGTGGTCACCGTGCCCGCGTGTGTTTTGTTGGCGTCCAGCAAGCGCTGCGCCAGCGAGACCAGGCTGTCCAGACTCTCGATCTCGCCGACCTTCCGCCATGGCCACACGCCGCGCAGGAAGAGTGTCTCGGCCCGGTAGATCGTCCCGATGCCCGCGAGATTGCGCTGATCCAGCAGCGCCTCTCCGATGCTTCTCTCCGGTCGCGCGCGCAGCCGGCTGACCGCCTCCGCCGCGTCCCATCCCTCTCCGAGCAGGTCCGGGCCCAGATGCCCGATGATCTGGCGCTCGTCCTTGACCAGGTCCACCATGCCGAGTTTGAGGCCCACGGCCTGGTGTTCCGCGGTGGCCAGCACGAGGCGTACCTGGTCGCCGGGTGGCAGGCGGCGGCCCGGTTCCATGATCCGCCAGCTCCCGTCCATGCGCAGGTGCGTGTGCACGGTCAGGCCGCCTTCGACTCTGGTGAGCAGGTGCTTGCCGTACGAGGCCGTGGTGAGGACCGTGCGGCCGGACAGGTCGGCGGTGGCGTGGCGCGGCACGCGGAAGTCCGTGCGCGTCAGCACGCGCCCGTCGAGCGCCTCGCGCAGCCGGGCGGCGGTGCGGTAGACGGCGTCACCCTCGGGCATGTTCGGCCACCCACGCGTCCAGCATCGTGGTGAGCTGGTCGAGCGCGCCCTCCACGCGCTCGCGCTCGCCGGTGGTCAGGAAGTCGAGCTGCAGGCCGGTGTAGGCGGAGTTGACCAGCGTGGAGATGCGCCGGGCGTCCTTCTCCGGTACGCCCCGCTCGCGCAGCAGCCCGGCGACGAAGGCGGAGCGGTCCGACAGCAGCTCCGGCACGTGCCCGGCCAGGCGGCCGCCCGCGACCAGGCCCTCGATCTCGTGGATGAGGCGGGCGACGGGCAGGTTCTCCTCCCGCAGCTGCCAGTCCCAGGTGCGGCGCACGATCGTGCCGACGCTGTCGCCGCCCTCCCATCCCGGCAGGGAGCGCAGCCAGGCGCGGTGACGCTCGTCGAGGCGGCGCATGGTGGCCGACAGGAGCTCTTCCTTGTCGGAGAAGTGATGGGTCAGTACGCGCGTGGACTTGCCCAGATGCTCGGCCAGCGGCCGCATGGACAGCGTGGACAGGCCGTGGTCGGCGAGGTAGTCGACGATCTGGTCGAGCAGCTCGGAGCGGCGCTGCGGGTCGGGCGTCCTGGCCATCCGGATTTCCCTTTGACGCGGGTGGGGTGACACTCGTTACCTTATATGGGTAACGAGTGTTACCTTTATCGAGGGGAGAGTCATGCCCGCGTGGTTGTTCGCGCTGATGTTCACCACGTTCGCCTTCGCCACCGACGATTACGTCATCGCCGGTGTGCTGCCCGCCATCGCCGCCGACCTCGGAGTCAGCGAAGCGGCGGCCGGCCAGCTGGTGACCGTGTTCTCGCTGGCCTTCGCGCTCGGGGCGCCGGTGGCCTCGGTGGTGACCGCGCGCTGGTCGCGCAGAGGGCTGGTCACCTGGGCGCTGCTGGTGTTCGTGGCCGCCAACTGGGCCGCCGCCTTCACCGAGTCGTACGCGCTGCTCATGGGCCTGCGGGTGCTGGCCGCGCTGGCCGCCGCCGCGGTGGTGCCCGCCGCCTACGCCATCGCCACCGCGCTCGCGCCGGAGGGACGCGGCGGGCGGTACCTGGCCCTGGTGATGGGCGGGCTGACTGGCTCGCTCGCGCTGGGCGTACCGATCGGGACCTGGGTCGGCGGCGCCTTCGGCTGGCAGGCCACGTTCGGGCTCGGGGGCGCGCTGGGCGTCGTCGCGCTGGTGGCCGTGCGCTGGACGCTGCCCGAGCTGCCGCCGGTGCCGGCGATGCCGATCGCCGAGCGGCTGCGCCCGCTGGCCAGGCGGCCCGTGCTGCTCGGGCTCCTCGGCATCGTCGCGATCGTGATGGGCAGCATGATGGTGCTCACCTACCTGGCCCCCTACCTGCGCGACCTCGCCGGGGTGTCGGCGGCGGAGCTGGGCTGGATCTTCGTACTCGCCGGGGTGGCCGGGCTCGCCGGCGGGCAGCTCGGAGGCCGGGCGGCCGACAAGTGGGGCGCCGACCGGGCGCTGCTGGTGGGCGTCGGCGGCTTCACCGCCGTCATGGCGGCCTTCACCGCGTGCTGGCTCGTCCGGCCGGTGCCGCTGCTCGCGCTGCTGCCGCTGCTGGCGGTGTGGGCGGGCGTCTCGTGGTGGATCCCGCCGCCCGCCCAGACACGGCTGCTGGCTCTCGCGGGTACGGCCGGCCCGCAGGCGCTCGCGCTCAACAGCAGCGCGGTCTACGTGGGCGTGTCCGGCGGCGGCGCGCTCGGCGGCCTGCTCCTGGAGGCATGGGGCAGCGCCGTGCTCCCGGCCGCCGCGGCGATCGTCGAGCTGGCCGCGCTGCTGCTGCTCCGGGCGGCGGCCCGCGGCGCGAGCCGGGGGCCCGACCCCGATCCAGGCCACGATCCGGGCCCAGGCCCGGCGCAGGTCCCGGGGTCAGTCCCAGGCGGCGGGGTCGGCGGCTAGCTGGCGGACCCGCTCGGGCAGGGTGCCGGTGGCCACTTGGTCGAGCGTCACCTCTTCGAGGATGGCGCGTTCGGTGGCCCGCAGCGCGATCCAGACGGCCTGAAGCGATTCGGCGGGCCCCCGGTAGCCGACGTGCTCGGGGCGCTCGCCCCGCACGTTGGCGAGGGGGCCGTCGACCGCCCTGATGACATCGGCGAGGCTGATCTCGCCGGCCGGGCGGGCCAGGACGTAGCCGCCCTCCGGGCCGCGCTGGCCGCGCACCAGCCCGGCGCGGCGCATCTGGAGCAGGATGTTCTCCAGGTACTTGGGCGGCATGTCCTGCTCCTTGGCGAGCTCGCCCACGGTGGTGGGGCCGGCCCCGGCCGCGGCGAGTTCGGCGGCGGCACGGAGGGCGTAGTCGACACGAGCGGAAAGGCGCATGTTGTCGATTATCCCTGGTGGTCAACACTGGTTATGCGCAGGACCACCAAAACGGGCAGGTGGTCGGAGTGCGGCAGGGGCGGCACCTCCGCCGACACGACCGTGAGACCGTCGCTGACGAGCACGTGGTCGATGCGTTCCTTCGGCGCGTCGGCCGGTGAGGTGGGCGGGTCGCCGAGCGCGACCAGCGGGTCCGTCAGGCCCGCCGACTCCAGCACACGCATGCCCGGGTCGCCGCGCCGGAGGTTGAGGTCTCCGGCCAGGACCACGGGCCGCCCGCCCGCGCGCAGGCCGCGGACGATGGCCGCCACCTCGGGCGCCTGGCCTTCGGGCGCCTGCAGGTGGGTGTTGACGACGCCCACCTCCTTGCCGCCCACCTCGACCGTGAACGTCTGGGCCTGGGCGCCGGTGGGGTAGTCGTGCCCGCCCAGCTTGTGCGAGGTCAGCGCGCCGACGGGCAGGTTGGTCAGGAGAGCGTCGCCCCACAGCTCGTCGGCTGCCGGGGCGAAGTAGTAGCTCATGCCGAGGCCGCGGGCGATGCGGGCCAGGTCGTCGTGGCCGCCGTTGAGCAGCCAGCCGCGATCCACCTCGCTGAGCAGGACGATGTCGGGCTTGCGCGCGACGGCCCAGGAGGCGATCCGGTCGAGCGAGAGGCGGCCGTCGAGGCCGAAGCCCATGCGGATGTTGTAGGCGATGAGCTTGAGCGTGTCACCCTGCTTGGCCTGTACGGCCGGCTCCGGCTGGTAGGCCGTCGCGCCCGCCAGCAGCGCCACCACGACCGCGGCGGCGCTGAGCGGCCAGATGCGGCCGAGGGCGTAAGGCGGCGGACGGTGCCGGAAATATGCCGACAATGCCACGCCGGCGATCAGCAGGCCCGCCACGACGGGCACGACCCGGTTGGGGAAGCCCAGGTTCATGTCGTAGGCGGCGTAGTAGACGAACAACCCCACGAAGAACACGAGCCCGCCGCTCAGCACGGCCGCGCCGGGCCGCCTGGACGGGCCGCCGGGCACCGCCATCAGCACGGCGGCGCCGGCCACGACGGCCCAAGGCTGCAGGAACACCGTGCCCGCCACGCACAACACGCCGAAGGCGATCGCGCTCCAGGACGAGCGCGGCGGCCGGGTGGCCAGGTAGGGGGAGAAGACCAGCGCCAGCACCACGGGCATCACCCACAGCCAGCCGCCGCCCGGACCCGAGCCGGTACGTTGCGCGGTGGCCGACATGCCGGCGACCAGCATCACCGGGCCCGCCAGGAACCACACCGACCACGGGGCCGGATCGGCGTCCGAAGGGCGGAAGCTCCAGGTCAGGGCTAGGAACGCGGCGCACAGCGTGGCGGTCGCCAGCCAGGCGACCGGGCCGTCGCGCCAGACCAGGTCGACGCCGTCCAGCAGGAAGTGGACGGTGAACGACAGGGCCAGGCCGCCCATGACGCCGGGGGCGGCCCAGGATCTGGGCATGGTGCGGGCGCTGCCGTACAGGAAGACGAGACCGGCGCTGACGCCCGCCGAGGCGACGTAGAGCTGCGAGATCTCGGCCTGGAGCAGCAGGCGGGCCAGCACGAGCGCGACCGCGCCACCCGCGAGAGCCCACCTCGGCCTGACCAGAACGGCGAGGAAGGGCAGAATGAACCATACGGCGGCGTAGAGTCCCATCAGCTCGGGTGGCGTCTCGCCCGCGCGGCCGAAGAGCGTGATCAACGAGGGCAGGAAGACACGCAGCACATCGAAGAGCAAAGTGACGCCCAGCCCGAGCAGGAGCGGGCCGCGGGGGATGGT
This sequence comes from Nonomuraea sp. NPDC050547, assembly GCF_044457345.1. NCBI lineage: Bacteria > Bacillati > Actinomycetota > Actinomycetes > Streptosporangiales > Streptosporangiaceae > Nonomuraea > Nonomuraea sp. NPDC050547. Next base: position 249,703 of record NZ_JBITGW010000014.1, on the reverse strand, counting down.
CATGAGCCATCCTCGTGTTCGCCTGCGATGATTCGCAAGAGCTGGAGCGCTAAACTTCCAACAACCTTGACTGAATGACGGTGGGATACAGCGTGGAGCGACGTCCTGGTGTGCCCAGGTTGCTGAGAGAGATCAACGACCGGGCCGCGCTCGACCTGTTGCTGGCCACCGGCCCCATGACGCGGGGCCAGATCGGCGATCTGACGGGGTTGTCCAAGGTGACGGCCTCGCAGACGCTCTCCAGACTGGAGGAGCGGGGGCTGGTCGAGGTCGTCGGCACGCAGGGCGGCGGGCGCGGGCCCAATGCCGCCCTTTACTCGGTGGTGTCCTCAAGCGCGTTCGTGGCGGGGCTGGAGGTCGGGCCGGAGCTCATCTCCACCGTGATCGCCGACATCCACGGCCGCACGATCGCGGAGGTCAGCGTCGACCCCAACGGCCACGACGACCCCGTGCCGGTCGTGCACGGCGCGATCGTCAAGGCCTGCCGCAGCGCGAAGGTCAGCCTGGCCAAGCTGCGCGGCGTCGTGATCGGCACGCCCGGCGTGGTCGACCCGCGCAGCGGCGACGTGCGCTTCTCCTTCGACCTGCCCGGCTGGCACGAGGGCATCCACGAGGCGCTGGCCGGCGACCTCAAGCGCGAGGTCACGATCGAGAACGACGTCAACCTCGCCGCTATCGCCGAGCGTTCCGACGGCGCGGCGCAGGGCATCGACGACTTCGTGCTGCTGTGGGCCAGCCGCGGCCTCGGCCTCGCGGTCATGCTCGGCGGCAAGCTCCACCGCGGCCGCTCGGGCAGCGCGGGCGAGATCGGCTACCTCGCCGTGCCGGGCGTGCCGCTGCCCCAGGACATCCACGCCGTGCCCGGCCGCCTGCCCACGCTGGCGGGCGGCCTGCAGTCGCTCGTCAGCGCCGAAGTGGTCGCCGAGCTCGCCAAGGGGTACGGCTTCGCCGCCGCCTCGGCCGGCGAGGCGGTCCGGGTGGCCGTGGCGGCGGGGGAGCGGGGCGACCCGCTGCTCGACGAGCTGGCCCATCGCCTGGCCCTCGGCGTGGCGGCCGTGTGCGTGATCCTCGACCCGGGGCTGGTGGTGCTGGCCGGCGAGGTGGGCCACGCGGGCGGCGCGGCCCTGACCTCGCGGGTGGAGGAGGCGGTGGCGCGGATCTGCCCCGTCCGGCCGCAGGTCGTCACCAGCACGATGGAGCAGAACCCGGTGCTGCGTGGCGCGGTGCTGGCCGCGCTCGACCAGGCCAGGGAGGAACTGCTCAGTTCCTGAGCAGGTTCGCCAGGGCCTCGGCGGCGACCTCGCAGCACAGCGTGGTCCCGCCGGACGTCGCCACGTGCACGGCGCCTGGCACCTGCTCGCCCGGCACGCCGAGCTCGGCCACGACGGCGTCGGGGACGCGGGCCAGGACGCGGTCGGCCGCGCCGGTCAGGTGGGCGTGGCGGTAGGCGGTCCTGAGGACGATCACCAGGGGGCGCCCGGCGCCCGCGCGCACCGCCTCGTCCAGCTCGGCGGCGCCCGGGGCGCTCAGCCGCAGCACGGTGGTGCCGGGGAGCAGGCGGGACAGGGGGACGCCCAGGCCCCAGGGGGTGACCGGGTCGATGGCGAGGTTGGTGGGGGCGTCCAGCTCGATCACGTGCGGCGGGCCCGATCCGGCGGGCGGACGCCGGACGCTCACGCGCAGCGCGCGTCGCGCGGCGGCCTCCGAGCCGTCGTCGCCGGGCAGCCGGGGGAAGGGGTCGCGGTGGCGGGCGGCCCACGCGGAGACGGACCGGACGCGGGCGGCGGCCTCGGCCAGGCGCTCCTCGGGCAGGGTGCCGTCGTTGACGGCGGCCATGATGCTGTTGCGCAGGAGCCCGACCACGCCGGGCGTGGCGTTCTCCCCGCCCACGCAGAGCGCGTCGGCCCCGGCGGCCAGCGCCCGTACGGCGGTGCCCCCGAGCCCGTACGCGGCCGAGACGGCGGGCATCTCGATGCCGTCGGTGACGATCAGGCCCTCGAAGCCCAGTTCCTCGCGGAGCAGCCGCATCATGATGGGCGCGCTGACCGTGGCAGGGGCGCCGGCGTCGTACGCGGGCACCAGCAGGTGGCCCGTCATGATCGCCTTGACGCCCGCGGCGATGACGGCCCTATAGGGGACGAGGGCGGTGACGGCGAGTTCCTCGGCGGGCAGCTCGACGGTGGGCAGCGCGTCATGGGAGTCGACGGCGGTGGCGCCGTGGCCGGGAAAGTGCTTGGCGCACCCGGCCACGCCCGCCGCCTGCAGGCCGGTGACCCAGGCCGCGGCGTGCCGGGCGACGAGCTCGGGGTCGGCGCCGAAGGCGCGGGTGCCGACCACGGGGTTGTCCAGGCCCGCGTCGATGTCCACGACCGGCGCGTAGTTGAGGTTCACGCCCGCGCGCGCGAGGTCGCGCCCGATGCCCTGGGCGACGCCCCGGGTCAGCACGAGGTCGTCGGCCGCGCCGAGCGCCAGGTTGCCGGGCCGCGAGCTGCCGGTGAAGGCCTCCAGGCGGGTGACGTCGCCGCCTTCCTCGTCGAGCGCGAGGATCACGTCCGGATTCTCCGCCCGGATTGCCGCCGTAAGTGCCTCTATCTGTCCTTTTTCTACCAAATTTCGCGAATAGAGGGCGATGCCGCCTAAGCCGGTCGCAAGGCGTTTGCGGACCCAATCGGGCAGAGTCGTGCCCTTGAATCCGGGTTGCAGCACGGCGTCGGCAAGCCCGGCCAGCGCGGAACTCTCGGCGTTCCGCGAGCTCACCCATGACGTCATGCCAAGTCCTTGTCTGTGGTCATCACCTGTGTATAGCATCAAACTCGGCTAATAAATAGGAAAGTTTCCTAAGAGTTTGTGAACCTCCCAAATGGTGCTCAAGGAGAGGTCTTCATGCACAGTGCGGTCATGTCGAGGGCGCAGGAGCGCCTGTGGTTCCTCGACCGCCTCTCCAGCGGAGGTTCGTCCTACAACATCGCCGTCGCGGAGCGGCTGACCGGCCCCCTGAACGTCGCCGCCCTGGAGCGTGCCTTCACCGACCTGGCCACCCGCCACGAGGCGCTGCGAACCGTCTTTCCCGAGGCAGAGGGCGTCCCCTCCGCCGTGGTGCGCCCCGCCGCCCCCGTCCCCGTCGAACTGCTCGACGCCACCGAGGCCGACCTGCCCGCCCTGCTGTCCGAACGCTCCAACCGCCCCTTCGACCTGGCCGCGGGCCCGCTGGCCAGAGTGAGCCTGCTGCGCGTCGGCGAGCGGGAGCACGTGCTGGTGTTCGTGCTGCACCACATCATCGGCGACGCCTGGTCGCTGGAGCGGATCCTGTTCCCCGAGCTGTCGGCCCTGTACGCGGCCCACGCCTCGGGCGGACCGGCGCCGGAGCTGCCGGTGGCGCCGCCGTACTCGGACTATGCCCGGCGCCAGCGCGAGCAGGACCACGGCGCGCACCTCGACTTCTGGACCGCCGACCTGGGCGGCGTGCCCGCGCTGGACCTGCCCGCCGACCACTCGCGCCCGGCCGCGCCGACCGGCGCCGGCGACCTGGTCATCCACCGCATGCCCGCCGAGCTCTGGACGCGGGTGACGGCGCTGGCCAGGGCCGAGCGGTGCACACCCTTCATGGTGCTGCTGGCGGCCTTCCAGACTCTGCTGGCCCGGTACTCGGGTCAGGAGGACTTCTGCGTCGGCATCCCCGTCGCCGGGCGCGAGGACGTCGACTTCGAGCAGGTCTTCGGCCCGTTCGTGAACACGCTCGCGCTGCGCGCCGACCTGGCCGGCGACCCGACCGTGCGCGACCTGATCAAGCGGGTGCGCCGCAGGGTGCTGAAGTCGTTCGCGCACCGGGAGGTGCCCTTCGACGAGGTGGTCGCCGCGTTACGCCGGCAGGGCGAGGACGGCACCCTCATCCAGGCCATGCTCAACCTCGACAACCCGGACGAAGGACTGACGGACGGCACTGGCAGCCTCACGCTCGCCGGGCTGGAGCGCACCCCGGTCATCTCGGGGCTGGCCCCTGCCAAGTTCGACCTGGCCGTCGACGTCGTCGTCTACGAGAGCCACCTGCAGTTCATGCTCACCTACGGCAGCGAGCTGTTCGAACCCGCCACCGTCGAGCGGATGGCCGCGCACCTGCGGCGGCTGCTGGAGGAGATGGTGGAGCGGCCCGGCGAGCGGCTGAGCGAGCTGCGGATGCTCACCGCCGCCGAACTGGCGCTGGTGCTGCCCGACCGGCTCGACGGGCTCATCGCCCAGCAGGTCGCCCGCACCCCCGACGCGCCGGCCGTGGTGACCGAGGAGAGCCTGCTGTCGTACGCCGAGCTCGACCGGCGGGCCGGCCTGCTGGCGGAGGAACTCGCCGTCGCGCCGGGAGAGCTGGTCGGTATCAGGATGCGCGCCGGGCCCGAGGCGATCGTGGCGCTGCTGGCCGTGCTCAAGGCGGGCGCGGCGTACGTGCCGGTCGATCCGGCCCAGCCGGAGGCCAGGACCCGGCTCATGCTGGACGGCTGCGCCGCGGTGATCTCCGAGACGGGCGTGGAGCGGCTGCCCGGCGGCGCGAGCGAACCCGGCGCCGCCTACGTGATCTACACCTCCGGCTCGACCGGCACGCCCAAGGGCGTCGTCGTCGAGCACCGCACCGCCGCGCGCCTGGCCATGTCCTTCCGTGACGCGCACGGCTTCGGCCCCGGCCAGCGCGTGCTCATGGTGCCGCCGCTGAGCTTCGACGCCTCGGTCGGCGACATCTTCCCCGCGCTGGTCAGCGGCGCCGCGCTCGTCCTGCACCCCGACCCCGCCTCGCTCGGCGGCCCCGCGGTGCTCGCGCTGTGCGAACGGCTCGGCATCACCATGGTCGACACCGCCAGCGCCCTGTGGCAGCAGTGGGTGGAGGACCTGACCGGCCACGGCCCCGTGAACACCGGCCCGCTCACCACCATGATGGTCGGCGGCGAGAGCGTCCCGCTGGACCGGCTGCGCGCGTGGGCCACGCTCACCGGCGGCCGGGTCGCCTTCTACAACCACTACGGACCCACCGAGGCCACGGTCTGCGCGACCGTCTACCGGACCGTCGACGGGGGTGAGCTCACCGGCCGCACCCATCTGCCGATCGGCACGGCTCTGCCGCACGTGCGCGCGTACGTGCTGGACCGGCACGGCCGGCCCACGCCGGTCGGCGTGCCGGGCGAGCTCCACCTGGGCGGCGAGTGCGTGGCCCGCGGCTACCTCGGACGCCCCGAGCAGACCGCCGCCCGCTTCCAGCCCGACCCGTTCCTGCCCGGCGCCACCATGTACGCCACCGGCGACCTCGTCCGCCGCCACGCCGACGGCACGCTCGACTTCCTCGGCCGCACCGACCGCCAGCTCAAGATCAACGGCGTCCGGATCGAACCCGGCGAGGTCGAGAGCGCCTGCCTCGCCCACTCCGGCGTCCGCGAGGCGGTGGTGACCGCCGCGGGCGGCCGGCTGGTCGCCTACCTGACCGGCAACCCGCCCTCCACCGCCGACTTACGCGCCTTCCTCGCCGACCGGCTGCCACCCGCCATGGTGCCCGCCGCCGCCGTCGCGCTGGACGCCCTGCCGCTCACCGCGCACGGCAAGATCGACTTCCGCGCGCTGCCCCAGCCCGAGATCGCCGCCGTCGCCTACGAGAGCCCGCGCACCCCCACCGAGGAGACCGTCGCCGCCGTCTGGGAGGAGGTGCTCGGTGTCCGCGCCGGCCGCCGCGACAACTTCTTCGACCTCGGCGGCCACTCCCTGCTCACCCCGCGCACCGTCACCCGCCTCGCCGACGCCACCGGCGTCCGCGTCGAACTGCCCGTCTTCTTCGCCTGCGCCGACCTGGCCGAGCTCGCCGCCGCCCTCGACGGCCACGCCCCCGCCACCGCCCCGCCCGGCCTGTACGGCGACGCCGTCCTGCCGGCCGACTACGCCGTGGTCCCCGCCCGCCCCCGCCGCGAACCCGGCCGGGTCCTGCTCACCGGCGCCACCGGCTTCCTCGGCGCCCACCTCCTCGCCGATCTGCTGACCCGCTCGACGGCGACCGTCCACTGCCTGGTCAGGGGCGCCGCCCCCGCCGACCGCCTGCGCCGCAACCTCGAAGCGCACGGCCTGTGGCAGGAGGAGTTCACCGACAGGATCGTCCCCGAACCCGGTGATCTGGCCACCGGGCCGATCATGCCCGCCCGCGAGATGGACCTGATCCTGCACAACGGCGGCGCCGTCGACTTCACCCGCCCCTACGCCCGGCTCAAGGCCGCCAACGTGGACGGCACGCTGGCGATCCTGCGCCTGGCCGCCCGCTCGGCCACGCCCGTGCACCTGGTCTCCACGCTCGGCGTCTACCTGGCGCCGGGGGAGCGGGTGGTGCGTGAGGGCGACCTGCTGCCCGACCCCGAACACCTGCACCTCGGCTACGACCAGAGCAAGTGGGTGGCCGACCGGCTGGCCGCCGCGGCCAGGGAGGCGGGGCTGCCGGTGGCGATCCACCGGCCGGCGCGGATCTCGGGCGACAGCCGTACCGGGAAGGTGCCCAAGAACGACTTCCTGGCCAGGTTCCTGGCCACGTGCGCGCTGCTCGGCACGGTTCCCGACGGCGAACATCTCGACATGGCCCCCGTGGACCATGTCGCGGCGGCCATCGGCCACCTGGCCAGGAGCGGAGCCGAAGGCGACTTCCACTACTACAACCCGGGCACGCTCAGCTCGGCCCAGCTCGCGGACGGCATGGTCGCGCACGGCGTCGCCGTGGCCCTGTCACCCGCGTCGGAGTGGCGGGCGGAGGTGCGCGAGCGGCTGGAGAAGGGCGAGGAACTGCCGGTCGCCGCCTTCCCCGCCTACTTCGCCGAGTACGGCGACGAGCACGGGGACGAACACCGCCCGCGCTTCGACTGCTCGGCCACCGAGGCCAGGCTCGCCCAGGCGGGGCTGGTGTGCCCGCCCGCGCCCGCCCTGCTCGACGCCTACCTCGACGACCTGATCGACTCCGGAACACTCCCGGGAGGATGTCGTGCCTAGGACCTTCGTCATCATCTGGTCCTCCCAGCTGCTGTCGATCATCACCTCCAGCATCACCGGCTTCGTGCTGGGTGTCTGGGTCTTCCAGCAGACCGGCTCCGCCACCCAGTTCGTCACGATCACGCTCTGCGCGATCCTGCCGGAGGTGGTCTTCGCGCCGCTGGTCGGCTCGCTGGCCGACCGCTGGGACCGGCGCAAGCTCATGATGGGCGCCGACCTGGGCGCCGCGCTGACCACCGGCGCCCTGGCGGTGCTGCTGGCCACCGGCGGGCTGCAGGTCTGGCACATCTACCTCGTCACCGCCGTCGGCGCCGTCTTCGGCACCGCGCAGATGGCCGCCTACCACTCGATGATGCCCCTGCTGGTGCCGAAGGAACAGCTCGGCAGGGCCAACGGCATGATGCAGGTGGCCGACGCCGTCCGCATCGCCTCGCCGCTGCTGGCCGGCACGCTGCTGGTCGCCGTCGGACTCACCGGAGTGGTCGTCATCGACCTGGCGGCCTTCCTGATCTCCCGGGTGGTGCTCCACCTGGTGCCCCTGCCGAAGGCCGTGACCCGGCCCGGCGAGGGCAAACCGGCCGAGCCGTGGCTGCGCGACCTGGCCTTCGGCCTGTCCTACCTGCGAACCAGGCGAGGACTGTTCTGGCTGGTCGTCCTGCTCGCCGCCTACAACCTGTTCTTCGGCATCGCCGGCGTGCTCGTCCAGCCGCTCATCCTGTCCTTCGGCTCGGCCGCCGTGCTCGGCGTGCTCATGGCCGCGGGCGGCGGGGGGATCTTCGCCGGCGGGCTCGTGATGAGCGCCTGGGGCGGCCCGAAACAGCGGGTGCGCGGCATGCTCGTCTTCATGGTCGCGGGCGGCGTGCTGCTGGCCGCCCACAGCCTGAGCCCGTCGCCCTGGCTGATCGCCGTGGTCGCCCCCGCGTTCCTGTTCACGCTGCCGTTCGTGCAGGGGACCGGGATCACCGTCATCCAGCTCAAGACCGCGCCGAACGAGCTGGGCCGCGTGCTCAGCGCGGTCCGCATGGTCACCCAGGCCGCCACCGTCCTGACCTACCTGGCCGCGGGGCCGCTGGCCGACCGGGTCTTCGAGCCGATGCTCGCGCCCGGCGGCGCGCTGGCCGACAGCGTGGGGGCGCTGATCGGCACCGGTCCCGGCCGCGGGATCGCCTTCATCTTCTTGATCGCCGGGGCCGGGCTGCTCGTGCTCGCGCCTCTGGCCTACCTCCAGCCGCGCCTGCGCCGGGTGGAGACGGAACTGCCCGACATCGAGGAGCCCTCGGATGCCGCTCTATCTAGATCCTGACGTACTTCATTCCTTTCGTGATCTGAACCAAGGCCCTGGCGCCATGCTCGACCTGATCGGCGCCATGGCCTTCCGCGCGGCAGGGACCGCCCAGCGGCTCGGCCTCTTCGAGGTTCTGGGCGCCGGCCCGCAGTCCGCCGCGGGCGTGGCGGCGAAGCTCGGCCTGCCCGGTGAGCCTCTGACCGTTCTGCTCGACGCGCTCGTGGGCTTCGGCTACCTGCGCAAGTCGGGTGACCTCTATACGGCGGGCCCGCCCGCCAGCCCGTGGCTCGACCGCAACGCCGACGGCGGGTTCGCGCCCACCCTGGCCGTCTGGCACGACCTGCTCGGCGAGCTGTGGCAAGGGCTGGAGGACGCGGTCCGCACCGGGCGCCCGCCCGAGCCGTTCTACCCCTGGCTGGAGCGCAGCCCCGACCGGGTGCGCGACTTCCAGACGATGCTGGCGGGGCTGGCCGGAATGCTGGCCCCCGCGGTGGTCGAGGCGGCCCCGGAGATCGGCGGCAGCCTTCTCGACATCGGCGGCGGGCACGCGATCTACAGCATCGCCTTCTGCCGCGCCGCGCCCGAGCTGACCGCGACCGTCGTCGACCTGCCCGGCGCGCTCACGCAGGGCCGCGCCCACGTCGATGAGGCCGGGCTGGCCGAGCGGATCCAGCTCGTCCCCGGCGACCTGGCCGACCCCATCGACGGCAGCCACGACGCCGTGCTGCTGTTCAACGTCGTGCACGGCCTCGACCCCGAGGCCGGCGCCGACCTGGTCGCCCGTGCGGCCCGCGCGCTGCGGCCCGGCGGCGTCCTGCTCGTCCTGGAACCCTTCGCCGACCCGCCGGACGGCGCGAGGGCGCACGACACCGCCTTGCTGGGCGGCTTCAGCCTCAACCTCGCCGCCACCCAGGGCGGCCGTCTGTACACCTTCGACGAGGTCGCCGGCTGGGCCTCGGCGGCCGGGCTGAGCGGCGTCGAGCGCCTGCCGCTGTCGGCGCCGGGCACCGACGAACTGCTCGTGGCGCGGCGGGAGGCGCAGTGAAGATCGCGATCGTGGGGGCGGGGCCCGCGGGCAGCCTGCTCGCCTGCTACCTGGTCAGGCGCGGCCACCAGGTCGAAGTCTACGAACGCCGGCCGGACCCGCGCCGCTACGACGACGAAGAGGGCCGCTCGATCAACCTCGGCCTGTCGGCCCGCGGCATGCGGGCGCTCACCGACGTCGGGCTCATGGCCGAGATCCAGCCGCTGACCGTGCCCATGCGCGGCCGGGCCGTACACGCGCCCGACGGCAAGGTCGCCTTCCATCCCTACGGCAACCGCCAGACGGAGATCCTGCACTCGATCCGCCGCCGCGACCTGGTCATCAGCCTGGTCAACCAGGCCGACGCGGCCGGCGTGGCCTTCCACTTCGACACCACCCTGAGCGCCCTGCCGGAGGCGGACGCGGTCGTGGGCGCCGACGGCGCGTTCTCCACGGTCAGGACGCTCATGCACCGCGGCGCCCGCGCCGACTTCCGCCAGGAGTACCTGCCCTGGGGGTACAAAGAGCTGACCATCCCCAGGATGCCCAGCCACCACGAGGCGCTGCACGTGTGGCCCGGCGGCGACGACGGGCTCATCGTCACCCACCCGAACTTGGACGGCTCCGCCACCGCCACCCTCTTCCTGCCCTACGACAAGCTCGCCGCCATCACCGACCCGGAGGCGTTCTTCGCCGACCGCTTCCCCGACGCGCTCGCGCTCATCCCCGACCTGGCCAAGGAGTTCGCCGAGCGCCCCGTCGGCCATCTCGTCTCGATCCGCACCGCGCCGTGGCACCACGAGGGCCGGGTCGTGCTGATCGGTGACGCCGCCCACGCCGTCTACCCCTTCTACGGCCAGGGCATGAACTCCGCGCTCGAAGACTGCACCGTGCTCGACGCCTGCCTGGACGAGCATCCCGACGACCTGGCCGCCGCCTTCGCCGAGTTCGAGCACCGGCGCCGGCCGCACACCGACGTCCTGGACGAGCTGTCCAGGCAGAACTTCGTCGAGCTGCGCGAGCGGGTCCGCTCGCCGCTCCACCACGCGCGCAAGCGCGCCGATCTGACGTTGGCGAGGATCTTCCCCGGCCGCTGGGTTCCCCTCTACACCATGGTCTCCCACACCACCACGCCCTACGCGGACGCGCTCGCCAAGGCCAAGCGGCAGGACGCCGTCCTGCGCTGGGCCGCGGCGGGCGCCGCGGGACTCGCCGCCGTCGCCATGCTCGCCAGGAAGGTCCGCTAAACCATGCTCACGGATCCCACCGACCCCACTCGCGCGCTCATCGAAGTGGCCGACCTCGACGGGGACTCCGACCTGGTCAAGATGTACGGCAAGCCGCTGCGCGCCATCGTCGACTGGGCGCGCGCGTACCTGACCCGGCCCCATCCGTCCCTCGGCAGGAAAGGCCCCGTCTGCCCCTACGCCCAGACCTCCCTCGACCGGGGCACCTTCTACCTGGCCGTCTGCCCCGGCGAGCCGACCGTGGAGGAGCTGTCGGGCCTGCTGGCCGGATACCGCTCCTGGTTCCAGCGGCTGGTGGCGCCCGCCGGCGTCTCGCCGCAGTTCCGTACGATCCTGGTGCTGGTGCCCGACCTGCCCCACGCCCGCGCGGCCGACCTGATCGACGCCGCGCAGCTCCAGCTCAAGCAGGAGTACGTGGAGGCCGGGCTGATGATCGGCGAGTTCTACCCTGGGCCGCCGCCCAAGGCGGGACTCTGGAACCCCGACTTCAGGCCGCTCGGTAGCCCGGTGCCGCTGCTGGCGATCCGGCACATGGTCGCCAGCGACTTCCCGTTCCTCAAGGACGATCCCAAGCAGACCGCCGCCTACCTGGAGCGTTTCGGCGACCGCCCGCCGGCGGCGCTGCGCGAGGCCATCGCCGCGATCCGGCCCGGCTGACACCACTTCACGGGGGAAACCACCATGCTGCCTGTCCTGGCCGTCCTGCATGCCGAGGACGTCGCCCTGGAGTTCGTCTCCGTCCTGACCCGGCACCCGGACGACGATGTCCACGTGCTGGTCGGGGTGCCTGCCGCGGCGCTCGTCCTGCCGGGCGGACTGCCCTTGCGCGAGCGGCTCGGCCTGCTCGCGCCGTACGTCGAGCCCGGACGCAACACCGCCGCCCCGCCCACACCCGAGCAGGTGGCCGAAGCCCTGGCCGCCCTGCGCGCCCCGGTGGTGTGGACCCACTCGCCCGCCGACCACCGCATGCGGCGGGCGCGCCACGGATGGACCGTGGCGCGGAGCGCGGGCGCGGCGCTCTGCTCGGCGGGTGACAGCGCGCACCTGCAGGTGCTCGCCGACCAGGCCGCCGCGCTCACCCCGGCCGAGGCGGCCGCGAAGATCGATTTCGTGGTACGGCACGGCGCCGCGCTGCTGGCGAGCCGGGTGGCCGAGCGGCTGGTTACCACCGATCGGGTGCCCTCGGTGGAGCGGTTCTTCCGGGTGGACGCCGGGCAGGCCGACCGGCTCTACGCGCTCACGGCCAGCCTCGGGGAGGACGCCGCGCTGGCCGACGACCCGTGGGAGTTTCGCGGCTCGCCGTACGAGATGGCCCGTCTGGACGCCACGGCGGCGTGGGTGGCGCGCTGGTGCGTGCCGGAGGACGGGCCGGTGGTCGAGGTCGGCGCCTGCCAGGGGGCGCTGACCGCGCGGCTGCTGGCCAAGGGGTATGAGGTGCGCGCGGCCGAGCCCAATCCGCTCTTCCGCGACCGCCTGGAACGCGAGCACGGCGTGGCGGCGCTGCCCGACAGCCTGGAGGACCTGGCCGCGCACCGCCGCTGGCCGGCCAAGGTCTACCTGCTCGGCGAGATGCTGTACTACGGGCAGGACCTCGACGTGCTGCACGATCTGCCCGCGGAGGTCCTGCTCATCTCGCTGGCCGAGGAGCGCATGGCCGACACGATCTGGCCATGGGTGCGCGAGCAGGACGTCTGGCGGGTCGCCGAACGCCGCGAACTGGCCCCGCCCGCCCTCGAACAGGTCTGCGACGGCCTGGCCTACGTCCGAAAACGCGGCAGCCGGGGATTGGCGCTGACGCGAAACGGAGCCAGATAGTGAGCTTTCGCACGATTGTGCTCTCGCCACACTTCGACGACGCCGCGCTGTCGGTGTCGGGGCTGCTCAACGCGCTGCCCCGCCCGGCGGTGTTCGTGACCGTGTTCGGCGGCGCGCCGCCGAACGGCCGCGCGCCGTCGGCGTGGGAGCGGTTGTGCGGGTTCACCTCGGCCGCTGAGGCCGCCCGCGAGCGACGGGCCGAGGACGCCAGGGCGTGCGACCTGCTCGGCGTCGAGCAGCTCGTCCTGGACAACCCGGATCTGCCCGCCAACGGCGTACGGCTGGCCGGCCTGGCCGAATTCCTGCGCGCCCACGCCGGCGCGGCCACCAGGATCCTGATCCCGATGGGCATCGGCAACGCCGACCACGCCCAGGTACGCGACCAGGCGCTCGACACCCTGGCCGGGGCAGGGCTGCCCGCGCCGTGGATCTACGCCGACCTGCCGTACGCCTCGGTCGTGCCCGAGTGGGGCACCGAGGCGGCGGCGGGCGCGCTGGCCGAGCATCCCCGGGCGGGCGCGCCGATCAGGGCGTTGTCCTGTGCCATCGCGCCGTGCCGCGCGCCGTCGCTGAAGGGCGAGGCGTGGGTGGCCAAGCGCCGGGCGGTGCTGGCTTACGCCTCCCAACTGGCGCCGCTGGCCACCGATTTCGGGGAGGTGCTGGCGATGCCGGGGCCCCTTATGCACGAACTGGTCTGGGCGGCTCGCTTCTGACCTCGGTAATGCCAAGGCCTCAAGATACTTTCCACCGATCGTTCCCATGCGGATTTGGGCTTGAGGGGCTGCACGCCAAGAACGCACCAATACTCCCTTTATCTCCTTATATGTGACTTATGCGGTGTTAGCGTCGATTTGTCGGCATATAGGGGCTCCCGTCAGAGGGAGCTTGTTCATGAGGAGGGGAATCATGGCGAATGTCGGCTTCTCGACAGACTGGGATGGCTGGGGCCATGGCCACCGCCGTCGCCACAGGCGGAGGCGTCACCGTAGATGGCGCCGCTGGGGTGGCGGCTGCCGCAGGCGTTGGTGGGGAGGAGGGTGGTGGTGGTAACACACCCTGCCTGAGCACCCGGGAGCCGGCGGTTCTTACCGCCGGCTCCCGCTATGCCAGCGTCCCGATGTTCCTGAGCGGGCGCCGGCGCAGCGGCAGGCCGGGGCCGCCCGCGACGAGCAGCCCCGCATGGGCCGTCAGGACGGTGCCGGGGACCTCCAGCCCGTGCTCCTCCCACGCGCCTCCGGGCAGCATGGTCAGCAGCAGGCCGCGCTCGTCCACCGCGAACAGGCGCCCGTTCATCCCGCCGAGGCTGACGGCGCCGCCCGAGGATCCGGCCGGCTCCCATCCGGAGGATCCGAAGGGCTGGCGCCACAGCTCGCCGGTGGCGGTGGCCACGTAGAAGACGCAGTCGGCTATGGCCAGGCCCACGGGGTTCTCCGGGGCCGGGGCCAGGTCGAGCCAGGCCGTACCGGTGCCGTCGAGCTGCAGGAGGCGGCCCTCGGCGGAGACGCCGTAGAGGGCGACGCCGCGGCCGCCGGCGGCCTCCCTGGGAACCGCCAGGCCGCGGAGGTCGGCGGTGGCGGCGGTGGCGGCCCAGGGCAGGTTCTGGCCGCACAGCTCGCGTCTCAGGAGCCTGCCGCCTGCTCCCGCCGCGTACAGGGTGCGGCCGAACACGGCCATCGCCCGCAGGTCGGCGCTCGGGCCGATGACCTCCCACCGCTCGCTCTCCTCGGCGGAGAAGCGGTCGATGACGTTTCTGGTGATGCGCTCGACGACCGGGTCGTGCAGCGTGTTGCCCCAGTTGACGGTGGCCGCGGTGAAGACCTGGCCGAGACCGCTGGTGAAGACGCCCATGGTGGCCATGCCGCCCTGGCCGTAGGAGGCCCAGTGGCGCAGGTCGGCGGTGGCCAGCACGACGAACGAGGCCGGCGTGCCGTCCCGTGCGGTCGCCCGCGGCACCCCGCCCACCTCCTCGAACTCGGCCGCGTCGGTCTCGTAGCCCAGGCAGCCCCGCCCGAACTCGTCCCCGTCGGTCAGCCCGGTCCCCTCGAAGACCCAGTGCGAGGCGAAGCGCGCCGTGTAGGACTCCTCCAGCATGCGCGGCATGTACGGCCCCCACGTCCCCGCCCCGGCACGGAAACTGACGCCGGTCAGGGAGTTCTCCGGACGGCCGGCGGCCGACCACTCCACCGTGGCCAGGCGCGGATCGGCGACCGGGTCGGCGATGGCGTCCCGGTGGCAGACCATGGTCCGCCCGCCGTCCTCCAGCCGGATCTGCCACCACGCGGTGTTGCCGGCGAAGAAGGCGACGTTGCCGCCCAGGCGGACGAACTCCTCGACGGCGTCGCGCATGCCGGCCGTCCAGTACTCGTCGTGGCCGTTCACCACGAGCACGCGGTGGCGGGTCAGCAGGTCGAGCCCGTCGTGCAGGTCCAGGTTGGAGCAGAACGCCACGTCGTAGCCGGCCGGGCGCAGCCAGCGCAGCATGCCCTGCTCCCAGCGTTCGGGGGAGGGGCCGACGCCGGGGCGGTCGAAGCTGACCCTGGCGGCCCGGTGCGGGGACTCGGTCCAGTAGACGCCCTCGCCGGGCACGCCGGACCTGTTGTACGCCTGCCAGGTGGTGAACGGCAGGCTGACCAGGATCGGGGACGTCGCGACGGCTTGCCGTACGACGAAGTAGACCTCGTTGTCGGGGCAGGGACGCCCGCCCGGCAGGCTTTGCGGCCAGGGGATCTCGGCGCCGAACCGGGCCCGGTAGAGGGAGCTGGGCCAGTCGGCGCCGATCTCCAGCTTCCAGTCGCGCGTGGCCGTGCCGGAGAAGAGGACGCGCTCGTCGGCGACGTCGGCGACCTCGACGCCGGCGGGCGCGGAGAGCGTGAACCGCAGTGAGGACCCCTGCTCGCAGGAGGTGGCGGCTGCGTAGGCGCTGACGGTCATCGGCGGGCCGTCTCGACGAGCAGGGACTCCAGGTCCAGCAGGTAGCGCTCCATGGCGGGGCGCGGCAGGTAGCGGGTGTCGGCGGTCAGCGAGACGCCCTCGCCGGTCACGTGCACGCAGAACCTGCAGTTGAGCATGTCCTGGCTCATCGGCCACTCCAGCGCGCTGTCCTCCAGCGCCTTGTCGAGTTCGGCTGCCGAGCAGGGCGCGGGGCCCGGGTCGGCCAGGCGCATGTCGTTGAAGCAGCAGTTGGGGTGGACGGGTTCGCCCCTGCGCTCGCTCTCGGCGGCGACCACGCGCGCCCGGTCAGCGGGGTCGTGGTAGGCGGAGCGGTAGGCGCGCATCGCGGCGGGTCCCGCGGCGCTCAGCACGTCGGTGAACTCGCCGCTCACGTCCAGCGTGAACAGGCCCTCCTGGGAGAGCGTGCTGACGATGCCCAGGCTGTCGCGGCGGAAGCGGTTGGCCACGATGGGCAGCATCGCGCAGGTGTCGTGGCCGGAGTGCCGGCCGGCGAGCTGGGCGGTGGCGGCCAGCAGGACGGTCGAGGTGGAGGTGTGCCGGGCGTACGCGATCGCGCGGACGGCCAGGCCCAGCGCGGGGGAGCGGAGCATCGCCCGCCAGATGGGCGGCGTGCTCGTCTCGCCGCCCGGCTCGGCGAACATCGTGGCGGGCGCGCGGTGGTGCTCCTCCGCCCAGTGCGCGGCGGCCGCTTCGGCGACCCGGCGGCCTTCGGCGCCGCCCTGCCAGCGGGCCAGTTCGAGCGGCTGCGGGGCGCGGGACCCGGCCACGTGGCCGCGCAGGATCAGCGCGCGCAGGTCGCGGACGGCGATTTCGGCGCCGATCCCGTCGGCGGCGAGGTGACAGAAGACCAGCACCGCGTGGGTGACCGCGTCGCCGTCGGCCACGAGCGCGACGCGCAGCGGCCACTCGGCGGAGTAGTCGAACCGGGTGGCGGCCAGGTCGTCCAGCACTTTGCCCGGGTCGCCCTCGACGACCTCGACGGGCAGGCCGCCCTTGGCGAAGAGCCGTTGCTCGGCCCGGTCGCCGAGGCGGGTGCGCAGGGCGCCGTGCCGTTCCACCAGAGCGCCCAGCGCGCTCGTGACCTCGGCGGCCGAGCGCCGGCCCGGCACCTTGAGCACCCGGCCGAAGTTGAAGTAGTGGTCGTCGGGGGCGGTGCGCTGGATCGCCTCCCAGATCGCACGCTGCCCCCAGGTCAGCGGCGCCGTGCCCGAGTCGCGCGCGGCGAAGTCGGCGCTCATCGCGCGGCCAGCCGCCCGGCCAGCGCGTCGAGGTCGTCGAGCAGCGCCACGCCCTCGTCGGTGAGGTCGATCTCGACGCCGAACTCCGACTCGATCGCGTCGATCAGGCGTAACTGCGCGATGGAGGTGAGTCCGAGCGCGCTGAGCGGTACTCCCGCCGTCAGCGCCTCCCGGGCGCTGATCTCACCGTCGGACGACTCCGCGACGAGCTCGGCGAGTCTTTCCTTGATCATCACTTGCCCGGCCTCCTGGATGGAGAGCACCTTACTGGAAAGATTCTTT
This sequence comes from Nonomuraea sp. NPDC050547, assembly GCF_044457345.1. Lineage (NCBI taxonomy): Bacteria > Bacillati > Actinomycetota > Actinomycetes > Streptosporangiales > Streptosporangiaceae > Nonomuraea > Nonomuraea sp. NPDC050547. The sequence continues at coordinate 232,867 of NZ_JBITGW010000014.1, read as the reverse complement.
ACTGTTGAGTGTTCCATGGATCTTCCGAAGACCGCAAGGCCAGCAGTGCAAGGGGTTCGGGGCTTGTCTCCGTCGCGGCAGCGTGCGAGACTGGCGCTCGTTGAAATAAAAGGAAACTTTCCTAATAGAAAGACGTCCGAGCCTGGGGGCGATCGTGAGCGTGACGCTTCCATCCCTTCTCCGCGCGCGAGCCGCCGCGGACCCCGGTCGCGTGGCGATGACCGTCCACGGCACGGGCTCGCTGACCTTCGGTGAGTGGGAGACCAGGTCGACCGACCTGGCCGCCGCGCTGGTCGAACGGGGAGTCCGCGAGGGTGACCGGGTGGGGCTGGTCTATGGCAATGGCGACTGGCTCGACTACGCCGTCGCCTTCTTCGGGGCGGTGAAGGCGGGCGGCGTGGCCGTACCGCTGTCCGACCGGCTCGCGCGGGCCGACATCGACGCGATGCTCGCCCACTGCGGCGCGAGCGCGGTCTTACGCCCGGGTGAGGTCCCGCACGTCCTGGCCGCCGCGGCCGCGCCGTCGCTGCCCGCGCCCGGGTCCCTCGCCCAAATCCTCTACACCTCCGGAACCACAGGGCGCCCCAAGGGCGTCTCCGCCACCCACGCCAACCTCGCGCACGGCTGCGGCGGCCGGCGCCGCCCCTTCGCCCACAGCAAGCACCTGGCCCACGCCTTCCCGATCGGCACCAACGCCGGTCAGTGGATGCTGGTCAACGCGGTGGACGCGCACCCCGAGACGGTGACGCTGCCCCGCTTCACACCCGGCCGCTTCGCCCAGCTCATCCAGCACTACGAGGCCGGCACGGTCTTCGTGGTCCCCGCCATGGCCATCGAGATGCTCGCCGCCCGCGTGCACGAGCGCCACGACCTGTCGAGCGTGCTGCTGCTCGGCTCGGCCGCCGCGCCGCTGCCCGCCAAGATCGCCGTGGGGCTCGGCGACGCCTTCCCCCACGCCACGATCACCAACTACTACACCTCGACCGAGGCCGCGCCCGCCCAGACCGTCATGATCTTCGACCCCGACCGACCGTCCAGCGTGGGCCGACCGGCCTCGGGCGGCGCCGTGAAGATCGCCACAGCGCAGGGCGAACCCCTGCCGACCGGCACCACGGGCGAGGTCTGGATGCGCTCGCCCGCCGCGGTCCGCGCCTACTACGGCGACGCCGCGGCCACCGGCGAGGTCTTCCGCGCCGGCTGGGTCCGCATGGGCGACCTCGGCTACCTCGACGAGGACGGCTACCTCTACCTGGTCGACCGCGAGAGCGACGTCATCAAGTCCGGCGCCTACAAGGTCTCCACCATCCACGTCGAGGACGCCGTCTACCAGCACCCCGACGTCACCGAGGCTGCCGCCTTCGACGTGGCGCACCCGACGCTCGGCAAGGCCGTCGCGGTCGCCGTCGTCGGCCCGGTGACCCACGAGGAGCTGCGGATCTTCCTCAAGGAGCGCCTGGCTCCCCACGAACTGCCCGTCCGCCTCATCTCCCTCGACGCTCTGCCGCGCAACCACAACGGCAAAGTGGACAAACACGCACTTCGAGAGGTTGTTAGATGACCGAAGCGACCTTCACCCAGCACGGCATGTGGATCATGGAAACCATGGGCGCCGGGTCGGCGTACCACATGCCCTTGACCGTCCGCTTCGCCACTCCGCCCGACCGCGAGCGCCTGGCCGCCGCCGTGACCAGGCTCGTGGAACGGCATCCGCTGCTGGCCTGCGCCGTCGAGGAACGCTCCGGCGTGCCCCACCTGATTCCCGCGGCCCTGCGGCCCGCGCTCGACGCGCAGCCCGTCGACGGGCCCTTCGACCTGGAGAAGGGGCCGCTGATCCGCTTCACGCTGGCCGGTGACCGCCTCCTGGTCCTCGCCCACCACCTGGTCTTCGACGGCCAGTCCAAGGACGTGCTGGTCGCCGACCTCGCCGCGTTCTACGAGGGCCGCGAGCCCGCCTCCTTGCCGGCGTTCGACGTCGCCGCCGCCCAGCGCGAGCGCGTGGCCGCCCAGTTGGAGGACGCCAAGGCGTTCTGGTCGGCGCGCTGGCGGGAGCCGGGCGAGGTGGCGGTGCCCGGCGGACGGCTGCGCTCGCGCCGCGCGGGCGAGGGCGGCGTGCTGGAGTTCACGCTGGAACCGCCGGAGCTGCCCGGCCTGACCAGGTTCGAGGTCGTCCTGGCGGCTCTGCACACGCTGCTGCGCTCCTATGGCAACGAGCACGTCGTGACCGCGGTCGACCTGTCCACCCGCACGCCCGCCGAGACCGGACGGATCGGGGCGTTCGTCAACGAGGTGCCGGTCTTCGGCGAACCGTCTCCCGACACGACGTTCGGGGACTTCGCCGCCGGGCTGCGTGCCGAGCTGCGTCTCGTGTACGGCTTCCGCGAGGTGCCCGTGGCGCGTGCCGTACCGGGGATCAGGCCACACGCGTCGCTGGCCCCCGTCAGCGTCAGCTACCGCAAGGCCGGACCCGAGATCCCCGGCTGGCAGGTCGAGTGGCTGGCCTTCAACGAGGCCGTACGCGGCGCCCTGCAGCTCCAGCTCCTCGACGGCCCCGAGGGCCTGACCGCCAGCCTGCGCCACGACCCGCGGGAACTGCCCGACCCCGGCCGCGTCGCCGCCGACCTCCAGGCGCTCCTGGCCCGCATCGAGCCCGGCCGCCCCCTGAAGGAACTGACCCCCTTCCACGACCTGGCCACCGCCGCGCCCGAGGAGTCCAGGCAGGCCGCCGCCGAGGCCACGCCCGGCGACCCGCTGCTCGCGGAGATCACCGCGATCTGGGAGGAGGTGCTCAAGTTCTCGCCGGTGGAGCCGCACGACGACATCTTCGACCTCGGCGGGCACTCGCTGACCATCACCCAGATCATCGCCCGCGTCCGCAAGCGCCTCGGCGTCGAGATCGAGCTGGACGACTTCTTCGACAACCCGACCATCGCCGGGCTCGTCGAGGTGATGCGCCGATGACCACCACGCTCGACCGGGCGCTGGTGCCGAAGCTCGACGACGCGGACCTGTCCCTCATGCTGGAGATCAGGGCGTTCGAGCTGAAGCTGCTCGACCTGTTCTCCCAGGGCCTGCTCAACGGCACCACGCACACCTGCCTCGGCCAGGAGTACGTGCCCGTGGCCCTGCGCCCGCTGCTCACCCCCGGCGACCACGTCTTCAGCAACCACCGCGGCCACGGCCACTACCTGGCCCGCTTCGGCGACCTCGAAGGGCTGCTGGCCGAGATCATGGGCCGCGAAGGCGCGGTCTGCGCGGGCGTCGGCGGCAGCCAGCACATCCGCCGCGACGGCTACCTGTCCACCGGCGTCCAGGGCGAGAGCCTGCCCGTCGCCGCCGGTGTCGCCCTGCACCTCGCGCGGGCGGGCTCCGGCGCGCTCGCGCTCGTCTACATCGGCGACGGCACCTTCGGCGAGGGAGCCGTCTACGAGGCGCTCAACATCATCGCGCTCTGGCGGCTGCCCGTCCTCGTCGTGGTCGAGAACAACGGCATCGCCCAGTCCACCCCGATCGCCTCGCACCTGGCCGGCACGATCGCCGGCCGGGCCGCCGCCTTCGGCATCGGCCACCACCTGGTGGAGGGCTTCGACCTGCAGGGCATCCGCACCGCGCTGGAACCGCTGATCGCGCGGGTACGGCAGGGCGACCCGCTGATCGCGGAGTTCGCCACCCATCGGATCGGCCCGCACAGCAAGGGCGACGACACCCGTCCGCCCGAGGTTCTGAGCGAACTGCGCGACTGGCGCACCCTCTACGCCGCCGCCCACCCCGAGCAGGCAGAACGCCTCGACCAGGCCGCTCGCGCCCGTATCGAGGCCGTCGCCGCCGACGTCGTCGCCCGCCCGCCGTCCCGATGGGCGCGCCCATGAGAGTCGCAGAGAACCTCAACACCGCCCTCCACACCCTCATGGACACCCGCCAGGACCTGTACCTGCTCGGCGAGGACGTCCTCGACCCCTACGGCGGCGCCTTCAAGGTCACCCGCGGCCTGTCCACCCGCCACCCCGGCCGCGTGCTGACCACCCCGATCAGCGAGAGCGCGATCACCGGCGTCGCCGCCGGCCTGGCCCTGTGCGGCGACAGCGCCATCGTGGAGGTCATGTTCGGCGACTTCGCCGCACTCGCCTTCGACCAGCTGCTCAACTTCGCCTCGAAGTCCGTCTCCATGTACGGCTCCCGCGTACCCATGCGCATGATCGTGCGCTGCCCCGTCGGCGGCGGCAGAGGCTACGGCCCCACCCACAGCCAGAGCCTGCAGAAGCACTTCGTCGGCATCCCCGGCCTCGCCCTGTACGAGATGTCGCACCTGCACGACAACCTCGCCGTCCTCCAGGAGATGCTGGCCCGCGAGGAGCCGTGCGTCCTGTTCGAGGACAAGGTCCTCTACACCCGCCCCATGCACACCGTGCGGCCCCCCTTCACCGTCGAGAACACCGGTGGCGTCGCCCGCGTCTCCCTCGACACCCGGCCCGACTGCGTGATCGTCGCACCCGGCGGTATGGCCCACCGGGCGCTGGCCGCCATGCACTCGCTGTTGATGGAAGAGGAGATCTCCTGCACCCTGCTGGTCCCCTCGCGCCTCTACCCGTTCGACGTCGACGTGCCCGCCGCGCCGCACGTCTTCGTCGTCGAGGAGAGCACCGCGGGCGGCACCTGGGGGGCCGAGGTCGCCCACGCCGTCCACCGGCGGCACTGGGACCGGCTGGCCGGCCCGGTGACGCTCGTCCACTCCGCGGACTCCGTCATCCCCACCGCCGCCCACCTGGAGCGCGAAGTGGTCGTGGACGAGACCGTGATCCACCGCGTCATCAGAGAGGTCATCCGTGGCTGAGCTGCGCGTGCCCAAGCTGAACAACAACGACACCGAGTACATGATCGTCGAGTGGCTGGTTCCCGACGGGACCGAGGTGCACGAGGACGACGCGGTCGTGCTCGTGGAGACCTCCAAGGCGACCGAGGAACTCCCCGCCGACACCACCGGCGTCCTGCGCCACGCGATGAAGGCCGGCGCCTGGTGCCGCCCCGACGAGGTCATCGCCATGATCGGCTCCGACCCCGCCGCGGCCCCCACGTTGGATTCCGCGCCCTCCGCGTCCGCCGCCGAGCCTTCCCCGCCCGCCATGCCCTCCGCGGGCTCCGGGCCGCTGGTGACCGCGCCCGCCCAGGTCCTCATCGACCAGCACGGCATCACGCCCGAGCAGGTCGCGAGTCTAGGCGTGCATCTGGTACGGCGGGCCGACGTGGAACGCCTGCTGACCCAGGCGGACCGGCGCGAACTGCCCCGCGTGCAACGTGCCGTCGCCAGGGCCGTGGAGCTGTCCCACCAGACCATCCCGGCCGCCTACGTCGCGGTGCGCATGAACCTGACGCCCGCGCTGGAGCGAGCCAGCGCCCTGACCAAGGAGGTCCGGCGGCCCGTCGGCGTGGCCGAGATCTTCGTCCAGGCGGTCGCGGGGCTGCACGGGGAGTTCCCGCTGTTCTTCGCCAGGCTTGATGGCAACCATGCGGTTCTGTCCGCTACGCCGGACATCGGGGTGACGGTGGACCTGGGGGAGGGCCTGTACGTGCCGGTGGTGCACGACGCGGCCGGCCGTACCCTCAAGGACCTCGCGGGCACGCTCATGAAGCACCGGCTGGCCGCCACGACCGGCGACTTCAAGGAGTCCGACCTCACCGGCGCCAACTTCGTCGTGACCCTGCACACCGAGGGGGAGGTCGAGATGGCGATCCCGTTCGTCTTCCCCGGCACGGCCGGCGCGCTGGCCGTGACCTCACCGGCCGACGGGGCTCCGGCGCTGATCGGGCTGGCCTACGACCACCGGCTCATCAACGGCCGGGACGCCTCGCTGTTCCTCGCCGCGTTACGGACGGCCGTGACCGGCTGGACGGGCGGGACGCTCGCGTAGCGGGCCAAGGTCCCCGGGCCCAGGGGTTCGGGCCCGGAGGGCAGGCGTTCAGGCGGTGCGTGTGAAGCCGCCGCCTGAACGCCGACCTACGGGCCGTTGACCCTTCAGGGCGCCACGCCACGGAGTCGGTCGTCGCGCCGGCGCTGGGTCATCCCACGGGTTGTCATCCCACTCGCGGTCAGCCCAGGACCGGGTGTCAGGCGGTGAGGAGTTCGACGGCGGCCATCGCGTTGGCCCTGGCCGCGCCATACGTGGCGATGTAGGCGGCGCTCTCGGGCTGCCACACGGGCAGGCCCATCTCGATCACCGTGGTGTCGGGCCGGGCGGTTACCAGCATGGTGACGAGGCGCCGGCTGGCCGTGTGCCGATGGGCGTCCTTGACGACGACGATGAGCGAGCGGCCTCTGGCGCGTTCCAAGATCCCCAGCGGGTCCGCGTCGTCGGGCTTCAGCCTGACCGTCTCCGCCTCGGGCAGTTCCAGGCCCCACGGCACGTCGCCGACGGCGATCGTGGGCGGCGTGTCGAGTTCGACCACGAGGGGGTTGGTGAGCGGGTTCGTGGCGCCGGTCAGGCGGACCGCGCGGCGCGCGGCGGCCAGGCCGATCACGTTCAGCTCGGCTGTGGGGGCGGTGCCGGAGCCGAACCACTCGCGCAGCGCGGCCACCCGGGCCGCGGACTCCTCCAGCCGCTCGACCGGCACGGTGGCGGCGATCTCGGCGATGACGCGCTGGACGTCGTCGTAGCCGGGGACGGGGCCCAGGCACAGCATGTCCGCCCCGGCGGCCAGCGAGCGCGCGGCGCCCCCCGCCAGGCCCACGCTCTTGGTGATCGCGTGCATGTCGAGGGCGTCGGAGACGACGACGCCGTCGTAGCCGAGCTCCTGACGGAGCAGCACGCTCAGCGCGGCGGCGGACAGGGTGGCGGGGGTGTCGCCGGTGAGCGCGGGCACCGCGACGTGCGCGGTCATGATGGACTTGGCGCCTGCCTGGATGGCCGCCTGGAAGGGTGCGAGCTCGCGTTCGTACAGGACGTCCATGGTGACGTCCACGATGGGGATGGCCAGGTGCGAGTCCATGCGGGTCGCGCCGTGGCCGGGGAAGTGCTTGACGCAGGCGGCCACGTTCACCGACTGCAGGCCGCGTACGGCGGCCACGGTGTGGCGGGCCACCAGCGCGGTGTCGCTGCCGAACGAGCGGGTGCCGATGACGGGGTTGTCGTCGGCGGTGTTGACGTCGGCGTCGGGGGCCATGTCCAGGTTGATCCCGCAGGCGGCGAGTTCCGAGCCGATCGCCCGGTAGACCCGGTGCGTCAGCTCGACGTCGTCCACCGCGCCCAGAGCGGCGTTGCCCGGGTAGGGGCTGCCGACGTGGTAGGCGAGACGGGTGACGTCGCCGCCCTCCTCGTCCAGCGAGATGACGGGCTCCCCGGCCGCCCGCAGGGTGCCGGTCAGCTCCGCCACCTGGGCGGGGTTGCCGACGTTGAAACCGAAGAGCGTGACGCCGCCGAGGCCTTGCTCCAGCTCCCTCAGCACCCAGTCGGGCGCGGTGGTGCCTTGGAAGGCGACGAGCAATGTGCCGGCCGCCAGGCGGCGCAGCCCCCGATCACTCTGACTCATATCTCCTCATCACAGAGGTTGGTGAGCTCGCGCCGCGGCCTGTACGGCGGGCGGCGCGAGCCGCTTGCGGGGTGCTAGCCCTTGACGGCCCCGGCCACCAGGCCGGAGACCATACGGCGTTGCACCAGCAGGAAGAAGATCAGGACCGGGATCGTCATCAGTGTCGACGCGGCCATGATGCCGCCCCAGTCCGTCGAGCGCTGTCCGACGAAGAACGACAGCGCCCTGGGCATCGTGAACTTGCTGGAGTCCTCGATCAGCGTGAGCGCGAAGACGAACTCGTTCCAGGCCGTGATGAACGAGAAGATGCTCGTGGCCACCAGGCCCGGCGCGACCAGCGGGAACAGGACCCGCCAGAAGGTGGTGAAACGGCTGGCGCCGTCGATCCAGGACGCCTCCTCCAGCTCCTTCGGGACGGCGGCCACGAAGGTGCGCAGCATCCATACGGAGAACGGCAGCGTCAGGCCGACGTTGATGACGATCAGGCCGAGCAGCTCGTTGTAGAGGCCCATCTGGCGCACGTTCAGGAACAGCGGGATGAGCAGCGCCTCGGACGGCACCATCTGCACGATCAGCAGCAGGATGAGGAAGCTCGTCCGGAAGCGGAACCGGAAGCGCGCGACCGCGGTGGCGGCGAGCAGCGCGAACACGGCTCCGATGATGATCGTGCTCACCGACACGATCACGCTGTTCATCATGTAGGTCCAGATGGAGTTGCCGTTGATGCCCTTGGTGAAGGCACGCTCGACGTGCTCGAGCGTCGGCGGCATCGGGAACGGGATGAACGAGGTGCTGTTGAGCTGGTCGTTGGGCTTGAAGGCAGCCGTGATCATCCAGTAGACCGGGAAGATCGCGAAGAGGAAGACGGCGATGCCGGCCGTGTTGAGGCCGATCTTGCCGAGCCTCTTGCGGGTCACGGGATTCATCGGACGTCCTCCGTCTTCACGATCTGCCGTACGTACACGAACGTGATCAGCAGCAGGATCACGGTCAGCACGACGGCGATGGCCGAGCCCAGGCCCATGTCGGGCGGCGGGCTGAAGGCCTCGATGTAGCTCCACACCGAGAAGTTGAAGGCCTCACGGGGCATGTTGGTGCCGCCGGCCAGGATGAACAACTGGGTGAAGACCTTGAAGTCCCAGATGATGGAGAGCACGACCAGGACCGAGAAGACCGGCCGCAGCAGCGGGAAGGTGATCTTCCTGAAGGTCTGGAAGGCGGTGGAGCCGTCCACTCGGGCGGCCTCGTACAGCTCGCTCGGGATGCTCTTCAGACCGGCCAGGATCGAGACCCCGATGAAGGGGAACGACGCCCACACCACGGTGACGACCAGCACGAAGTAGATGTCGAGCGGGTCGTTCAGCCACGGCACGCCCGCCCACTCCGCGCGTCCGAACAGCAGTTGCGAGAACCAGTCGGGCAGCAGGTTGAGGAACCAGTTGACCACACCCGCGTCGGCGTCGAAGAGCCACTTCCAGACCACGGCGGCCGAGGTCGGCGGAACCGCCCAGGCGGCCATGGTGCCGACGATGACCGTGGTGGACATCTTCGGGCCGAGCTTGTGCAGGAGCAGCCCGACAAGGGTGCCGAGGACCAACGTCAGCGCCACGGTGACGACCGCGAAGATCACTGTGTTGCGGACGGACACGCCGAAAAGGTCGGACTGCAACGCCGCGGTGTAGTTGTCGGCGCCGACGAACTCCGCGGGCAGCGGGTTCCTCGGCCGGATCTGCCGCAGCCCGACCTTGTGGAAGGACATGTCGACCATCTGGTACAGCGGATAGAGCAACAGCACCGCGATGACCAATAGGCCGGGCAGGAGCAGGGCGTACGGGACAAACCGCGGAGGCAGTCCGCTGGGCCGGCGCGGCGGCTTGGCCCGCCGCGCCGAGGCGGAGGCGCGGTGACCTCCGCCTCGGGCGATGGTTGACGTATCACTCATCGTTTACTGCTGGTTGAGGATGGACTCGAGCTCGGTGTTGGCGGCGGCCAGAGCCTCGTCGACGGTCGCCTCGCCCTTGATCACCTTGCGCGCCGCGTTCTGCAGCACGGCCTTGGTGTCGTTGGCCTCAGCCCAGTTGGGGCTGGCCGGGAAGCCCTTGGCGACCGCGAAGGTGTCGGTGAACGCCTTCTGCATCGGGTCCTCGCCGAGCTTGGCCAGGGCCTCGGGGTAGAGCGGGAGCAGGCCCTCCGAGGTGGCGTAGGTGGTGCCGAACTCCTTGCCGGCGGCGAGCTTGATGTACTCGGCCGCGAGCTCGGGGTTCTTGGTGTCCTTCCAGATGGCGATGTCGTTGCCGCCCTGGAAGGCCGGGGCCGGTCCGCTTCCGTCCTTGTTGGGGAGCGAGAAGAAGGCCATCTTCGACTCGTCGATCTTGCCCTTGCTCTGCTCCTTGACGGTCGTGATGTCCCAGCCGCCCGTCACGAACATGCCGACCTTGTTGGCGGCGAAGCGCTGGCCGATCTCGATCGAGTTCAGGTTGAGCCTGGACTTGCCGGACACGCCGTCCTTGGCGACCAGGTCCGTGTAGAACTGGAAGCCTTCCTTGAAGCCGGGCTCGGTCAGCTTGCCGACCCACTTGCCGCCCTCGGAGGCGGCGAAGTCGCCACCTGCCGACCACACGAACGGGGAGAGGGACATGTTGGCGTCGGAGCCGCCGTTGAAGGCGAAGCCGTCGACGTCCTTGCCCTTCTTCTCCTGGATCTTCTTGGCCGCCGCGACGATGTCGGCCCAGGACTTCGGAGTCTCGATCTTGAGCTCGTCGAACCAGTCCTTGCGGTAGAGCACGGCGCGGGTGCCGCCGCCCCACGGAACGCCGTAGATCTTCCCGTCGATCGTCTCGTAGCTCCACAGGTTCTGCGGGATCGACTGGAAGTCGGGGGTCGACTTGGCGAGGTCGGTGATGTCCTGCAGCGCGTCCTGCTTGACCCAGGCGGCGACCTGGTCGTTGCCGAACTCGGTCACGTCCGGGCCCTCACCGGCGGCCAGGGCGGTGGTCCACTTCTTCTGGGCGTCGGGCCACGGCACGAACTCGACCTTGACGTCAGCGCCGGTGAGCTCCTTGAACTTGGTGTTGATGTCGTTCATGAGCTTGGTCGAGACGTCCTTCGGCGTGCCCAGACGCCACATCGTGAGCGTCTGACCCGCGAACTTCTGGCCCGGTGCGGCGCTCGACGCGCCTTCGGACGGTGCCGCGGAGGTCTTCGGCGCCTCGGAGCCTCCACAGGCGGCCACGCCAAGAGCCAGAGCGGCTGTGGTGACCGTAGTGGCTGTGATCTTCGCGATCCTCACAGGGTTCTCCCTTCCATGGTGCTGGCCTACGGTCGGCACCAGGCTGGCTGATCGTCAGTCCGAACGATTGCTGCTAAACTAACAAGAAACTTTATTAAAAGAAACAGACCGTTAGCCGATCGTGACGAGAGGAGGCGCATTCATGAGCCGAAGCCCGGGAACCCCGCGGCTGCTGCGCCGGCTGAACGACAGATCGGCACTCGAACTGCTCCTTTACCAAGGACCGTTGACCCGCGCCGAGCTGGGGGAACAGACGGGACTTTCCAAGGTAACCGCAGGCCAGCTCCTCGCCCGACTGGAAGATCGTGGGCTCGTGGAGGTGGTCGGCGAGCGCGCCGGCGGCAGAGGGCCGCACGCCGCCCTGTACGCCGTGGTTCCGTCGAGCGCCTATGTCGCCGGATTGGAAGTCCTGCCCGACAGCCTGACCGTCGGTGTGGCCGACATCACAGGTAAAATCGTGGTCGAGGTGACGGTCAATCCGCGGGGCGCCAAGGATCCGGTCAAAGCGGTGCACTCTGCCGTACAACGGGCGTGTGCTTCGGCCAACATCAGCCAGTCGCAGCTGCGCTCATTCGTCATCGGCACCCGTGGCGTCGTCGACCCCCGCTCCGGCGACGTGCGCTTCTCCCACGACCTGCCCGACTGGCACGTCGGCGTGCTGGCCAGCCTGCGCCACACCCTCGGCGCCTCGGTGACGATAGAGAACGACGTCAACCTCGTCGCGCTGGCCGAGCACCGCTACGGCGCCGCCGCCGGGCACGAAGACTTCGCGGTCATCTGGGCGGGTATCGGCCAGGGCCTCGGCGTCATGCTCGGGGGACGGCTGCACCGCGGCCTCACCGGCGGCGCGGGCGAGATCGGCTGGCTGCCCGTCCCCGGCGAACCGCTGCCCACCGACGTCCGCCACCCGCAGTCCGGCTCGTTCCAGCGGCTCGTCGGCCACGAGGCGCTTGAGGGCCTGGCCAAGCACCACAAGGTGAGCGGCCTGTCCGTCGCCGACCAGGTACGCAACGGCGGCGACCGCTACCTGGACGAGGTGGCCGCCCGGCTGGCCGTCGGCTGCGCCGCCATCGCCGTCGTCCTCGACCCGGGGCTGATCGTGCTCAGCGGCGACATCGGCCGCGCGGGCGGAGCCCGCCTGGCGGCCAAGGTGGAACGGGCCGTGGCCCGCGTCTGCCCCTCGCCCTCCCGCGTCGTGACCACCGGCGTGGCCGGCAATCCGGTGCTGCGCGGCGCGCTCGTGGCCGCGCTGGAGCAGGCCCGTGAACAGGTCTTCTCCGACACTGTGTGAGAATTTATGCCCATGGCGGCTGACATCGTGCTGATTTCGGACCCTCGGGTGGCGGCGATTCCGGTTCGGGAGAGCGGGGAGCCACTCACCGACGTACGCGGGCGGCTGCGCGTGGACGACCGGCTGGCCGACGCGATCGGCGCCTACGCGCACCTGCGTTCCGGCCTGCTGGCCCGGCTGGAGAAGGCTGAGAACCTCCTTCCGTCCGGCTACCACCTGCTGATCGTCGAGGGCTATCGCCCGATCCCCACGCAGCGGCACTACTTCGAGGAGTACCGCGACCAGCTCCAGGCCTCCTTCCCGGAGATGACGCCCGCGGAGGCGCACGTCGCGGCCAGCCGCTACGTCTCGCCGGTCGAGGTCGCGCCGCACACCGCCGGCGCCGCCATCGACCTGACGCTGTGCTCGCCGGAAGGCGTCGAGTACGACATGGGCACCGCCGTCAACGACAACCCCGAGCAGAGCGACGGCGCCTGCTACACCGGCGCCGCCAACATCGGTCCCGAGGCCCGCGAGCACCGCGCCATCCTGGGCAAGGCGCTCGACGAGGCGGGCCTCGTCAACTACCCGACCGAGTGGTGGCACTGGTCCTACGGCGACCGCTACTGGGCCTTCACCACCGGCGCCTCCTTCGCCCTCTACGGGCCTACGCCCTTCTGAGGTTCCCCAGCAGCACGTCGAGGCCGGCGGCGTAGGCGGCCAGCCGCTCCGGTGACATCCCGGCGAACAGCATGGCCGCCGCGTCCGCGCGCCCTGCCTCCATGGCGCGCACCGCCGCCGTGCCCCGCCCGGTCAGCGTGACGAGCGTGGCCCGCCGGTCGTCGGGGTGCGGCTCGCGGGTCACGAACCCGGTGGCCGCGAGGCCGTCCACCAGGCCGGTGATGTTGCGCGCGCTCACCGCCAGGGTGCCGGCCAGTTCCCGCTGTTGCTGCGGCCCGCGTCGGCCGAGCTCGCGCAGCAACTGCGCGCGGGACGGTGTCAGGCCGTCGGCCGCGAGCCTGCGCTCCATCTCCTCGCCGAGCAGTTCGGCCAGCTCAAGCGTCCGCTCGAATATCTCAATGGTCATGTAGTGATGCACCTTCACTATATGCTAGCTTCACGATATGCGGAACCTACCATTTGAGCGCCCTACCCCGTTCAGCCCGACGCCGGTCCACGACGAGTTGCGCCGTACCGGACCCATCGCGAGAGTCGTGACCGCGGACGGTCAGCCCGCGTGGGTGGTCGTCGGGGCGGCGCTGGCCCGCCAGGTGCTGTCCGACGCGCGCTTCACGATGGCCCCGCCCGGCACGCCCGAGGGGCCCGCCTCGCTGCTCAGCGACGGCGCGCCGCACGCGCGCCTGCGCCGCCTGCTCTCCCGCGCCTTCACCCCCCGCAATCTGGAACGGCTTCGCCCCGCCATCACCACGCTGGCCGGCGAGCTCGTGGCCGAGCTGCGCGAGCGCGGACCCGGCTCCGACCTGGTCTCCATCGTGGGCCGCCCGCTGCCGCTCGGGGTGACCAGCCACATGCTCGGCATCAGCGTCACCGACCGCGAACGCTTCTACACCTGGGCCGACGCCGCCTCCGGCATCACCGGCGGCGGCGAGGGCTTCGAGCAGGCGTGGGGCGAGCTCACCGCCTACTTCCCGAGCCTGATCGCCGCCAAGCGCGCCGACCCGGGTCCCGACCTGCTGAGCGAGGTCATCGCGGTCCGCGACGCGGACGACGGCCGCCTGAGCGACGACGAGCTGTTCACGACCGCCATCTCGCTGGTCTTCGGCGGCTACCTCACCGTGGCCAACACGCTGTCGATCGGCGTCGTCCACCTCGGCGAGGCCGGCGGGCTCACCCGGATCGAAGACGTCCCCACGGCCGTCGAGGAGATGCTGCGCTACTCCGCCGGCCTCCACGGCGAGGCCTTCGCGCGCTACGCGCAGACGGACATCGACCTCGACGGGGTACGGCTGGCAGCCGGCGACCAGGTCCTCGTCCGCCTGGAGGCCGCCAACCAGGACCCCGACCTCATCCCCGACCCGGCCCGCTTCGATCCCGCCCGCACGCCGAACCCGCACCTGGCCTTCGGCCACGGACCCCACCACTGCATCGGCGCCGCGCTGGGCCGCATGGAGCTGGTCGCCGTCGTCGGCGCGCTGGCCGAGCAGCTGCCCGGCCTGCGGCCGGCCTGCGCGCCAGAAGACGTCCCGTGGACCGGCAACCCCCTCGACAACGGCCCCGCCAGCCTCCCCGTCACCTGGTCTTGAACAAGGCTTGTAATTTTTGAATGGCCGTTTAAACTTCTGAACGTGCCATCAGAAAGCCGGACGTTCATCGAAGAGGCCCGCCGCGCGCAGATCATCGACTGCGCCATCGACGCCTTGGCGACGCTCGGCTACCAGCAGGCGTCCATGACCAAGATCGCCAAGCTGGCCAAGATCAGTCCGGGTGTCATCTCCTACCACTTCGGCGGCAAGGACGAGCTGATCGACGCCGTCGTCACCCACGTGGTCGAGCTCGCCACCGGCCTGATGATCCCCCGCATCATGGCGCAGACCACCGCGGCCGCCGCGCTGACCGCCTACATCGAGTCGAACCTCGAGTTCATGCGCCTGCACCGCAACCCGCTGATCGCCCTCGTGGAGGTCATCCTCCACGAGCGCGACGGCCCCTACTCGGGCCAGCAGGAGATCGCCCTCACCGACCTGGAGAAGGTCCTCGACTGGGGCCAGCAGACCGGCGAGTTCCGCGACTTCGACCAGCGCTCCATGGCGATCGCCATCCGCGGCGCCATCGACGCCGTCCCCACCTACCTGATCAGCAACCCGGACTACGACCTCGGCACGCTCACCGCCGAGCTGACCACCACCTTCTCCCTCGCCACCAGGAGCCCGGCATGACGCCCGCACTGGACATCAGCGGTCTGACCAAGCGTTTCGGCGACAAGCTCGCGGTCGACGACATCGCGCTGGCCGTGCCCCAAGGCTCGTTCTACGGCCTCGTCGGCCAGAACGGCGCAGGTAAGACCACCGCCCTGTCCATGGCAGTCGGCCTGCTGCGACCCGACAGCGGCGGCGCACGGATCTTCGGCCAGGACGTCTGGGCCGACCCCGAGAAGGCCAAGGCGCTGGTCGGCGTGCTGCCCGACGGCCTGGCCATGCCGGAACGGCTCACCGGGCGCGAGGTGCTCACCTACCTCGGGCTGCTGCGCGGCCTCGCCAAGGACGTCGTCGCCACGCGGGCCGAGGAACTGCTGGCCGTACTCGAACTGGATCAGGCGGAGAAGACGCTTGTCATCGAGTACTCCACCGGCATGCGCAAGAAGATCGGCCTCGCCACCGCGCTGCTGCACGCGCCGCGGCTGCTGGTGCTGGACGAGCCGTTCGAGGCCGTGGACCCCGTCTCCGCCGCGACGATCAAGACGATCCTGCGCGGCTTCGTCGCGGGCGGCGGTTCGATCGTGCTGTCCAGCCACGTGATGGCGCTGGTCGAGCAGCTGTGCGACCACGTCGCGGTGATCGACAAGGGCCGCGTGGCGGCCGCCGGCCCGCTCGACGAGGTCCGCGGCACGCGGACGCTCGAAGACACGTTCGTCGAGCTCGTCGGCGACCAGGGCAACGGGATCAAGGAGCTGTCGTGGCTGTCGCGCTGACCATGGCCCAGATGAAGATCGCGGTCCTGCGCCACTCCATGCGCGGCGAGCGCGCCCAGATGGCCGGGACCGGCGCCGCCCTCGGCGCGTGCCTCGCCGCCGGCACCGTCTACCTGGGCTTCCAGGGCGCCGACCTGCTCGCCGCCGGCTACGCCGTGTGGATGCTCGGCTGGATGCTCGGCCCCGTCTTCATGGGCGGCGGCGACGAGACGCTCCGCCCCGAGTACTTCTCCCTGCTCGGCCTGCCCCCGCGCCGCCTGGCGACGGGCCTGCTCGTGGCCGCCTTCGTCGGCCTCTCGCCGCTGGTCAGCCTGGTCGCGCTGCTCGGTCTCGTGATCTTAGGGGTACGGCTCGGCGTGGCCAACGCTCTGATCGCGCTGCCCGCGGCGGTGCTGCAGCTGGCCGTGTTCGTGCTGCTGTCGAAGGTCTCGGTGGGCCTGGTCGGCCTCGCCCTGCGTTCGCGGGCCGGGGCCATCGGCTCCGGTCTGCTCAACGGCGCCATCCTGGCAGGGCTCGGCCAGATCTGGGTGTTCTTCTGGGCCTTCGGGCAGATCGGGGTGCCCGCGGCGGTCTGGTACCTGCCGTCCGGCTGGGGCGTCCTGGCCGTCCAGGGCCAGTGGTGGGCGCTGGGCGCGCTGGCCGTCCTCGTCCTCCTGCTGCTGGGCGCATGGGCCGCGCTGCTCAGCCGCCGGGCCGGCGCCGTACGCCCCTCCACCCGCGGCCGCCGCCCCATCACCGCCGCCACCCCCGGCGGCGCGATCGTCGCCAAGGAACTGCGTACCTGGTCCCGGGACCTGGCCCGCAACCACCAGCTGACCTTCGCGCTCTCCTACGGCATCTGCTTCGCCGCCAGCCCCCTGATCCTCGGCTGGAACGGGATGCTCCCCTTCGCCGGCCCGATCTTCGTCGTCATGGCCGCCGCCATGGCAGCCAACCTCTACGGCACCGACGGCACCGCCCTCTGGCTCACCCTCATGACCCCGGGCCCCGGCGACGTACGCGGCCGCCAGCTCGCCTGGCTCTCCACCCAGGCTCCCATCGCGATCGTCCTGACCGTGGCCTTCACCGGCATCACCGGCGGCCCCTGGCCCCTGATCCTCGCCCTCCTCGCCGCCTTACTGGGCGGCGCCGCCGGACTGGTCCCCCTGATCTCCCTCTACGCCCTGGTCCCCGGCACCGACCCCCACCGCCGCGCCGGCAACCCGCTCCGCACCACCGAGGACGACGGCGGTCTGACCGGCCTCGCGTACGTCATGCTCGCCCTGGTGGCGCTGACCGGCGCGCCCGCGGCCCTGATAGCACTCCGATACGGCTGGATCGGCGTGGCCGCCGGCCTCCTCACCGGCGCCCTGTACTACTGGGGGTTCGGCCTGCTGGCGGAACGCCGCCTGCGCACCCATGGCCCCGAACTCCTCAACATCATGCGCACCGGCCGCAAGGCCGAGACCACGGTGACCTCCCGTTACAACTCCCTGTCCAAGAAGCAGAAGACCATCGCATGGTGGTGCCTCGGCTTCGGCGCCATCCCCCTGTTCCCCCAGGGCATCGTGGCCGCCGTCTTCGTCGCCAACGACATGCTCCGCCACACCTGGTTCCTGGCCACCTACATGCCCCCAGGCCTCCGCTACCCGGTAGCCGCCGCCATGATCGCCCTGGGCCTCACCATGTACACCGTGGGCGCCCGAATCCTAAAAGCCCCCAAAAACCCCTAACCCCACACCGCCCACGGACCCCCGCGGACTCCCGCGCGCCGCTCCTGCCCACGGACCCCGTCCACCGCACACCCGCCCCGCCCACGGACCCCCGCGGACTCCCGCGCGCCGCTCCAGCCCACGGACCTTCACCACCGCCCCCGCCCCGTCCACGAACCCCAGCGCGCCATCCCGCTCCCTGGCTCGCGCTCACGGACCCCAGGCTCCGCGTTACCTGGTCGCGCGCCTCAACCCACGGTCCGTGGGCCCCGGTCCGTCCGCCCGCGGTTGGTCAGCTCGCGGTCTGTCGAACGTGAGTAGGTCGGACCATGGGAGGTCGGACCGGGGTGGGTGGCCCAACGGTGGGCCGGTGGGATGGGGAGCGAGTCAGGCGACGGTGGCGACGATGAGGTCGTCGACCACGTCCGCGAGGTCGTGGTCGCGCCGGTGGACGCTTCGCTGGCGTACCGCGCCGGAGCCGCGGCGCATCAGCCGGTCCAGGCCCTCCTCGATGAACGGGAGGTCGCCGGCATCGCCGACCGCCCGCCGTACGTGACGGAGGAGACGGCGCGCCATCTCCGGCGCCGGCACCAGTTCGCCCGCCCGCAGGTCGAGACAGGCGCCTTCAAGCCCGTCGCGCGCCGCACGCCAGTACGCGGCGCGCATCACCTCCGCGCCGATCGGCAGCCCGCGATCGCCCCGCGCCACATCGCCCAGCGCCGTGACCACCAGCCCCCGGATCAGTCCGATGATCGTGAGGCTGTCGTTGGCGTCGAGCGGCACGTCGGCGACGCGTACCTCGATGGTGGGCAGGGTGGAGGACGGGCGGGCGTCCCAGTAGAGGGTCTTGGCGTCCATGAGCGCGCCCGACTCTGACAGCGCGCCGACCGCCCGCTCATAGTCCGCAAAGCTCGCAAAGTACGGCGGAGCCCCCGAAACCGGCCACCGACTCCAGCTGATCACCCGCCAGGAGGCGTAGCCGGTGTCCCGGCCGACGAAGAACGGGGAGTTGGCCGCGAGCGCGATGAGCGTGGGCAGCCAGGGCCGCAGGTGGTTGCCGACGTAAACGGCAAGCTCCTCGTCGGGCACGTCCACATGCACGTGGAGGGCGCAGATGCACAGTTCGTCCTGGAGAGCCCGGTAGCGCACCTGCCCGTTCTCGTACCGTGGATCGTCGGAGAGCGGAAGCGGCCCCGGCCGGCCCAGGACCGGCATCGCGCTGGCGACCAGAGCCAGCCCGCATTCCTGCGCCGCCTTCGCCACCTCCGTGCGGGCGGCGCGCAGTCTCGCCCCCAACTCGGAGAGGTCGCCCGACGGCGCGGTACGGGCTTCGATCTGGAACTGGCTGATCTCCTGGGTGATGTCCTCACCCATCACGTTCGTCGCTGCGGCCAGAACATCCGCCGCCCGGGGTGCCACATGTCGTGTGTGGGGATCGACGATTAGGTACTCCTCCTCGATCCCGATGAGGGGAGTCACGAGTGGTTTATACCCATTTCAACCCTTACGGCAACGTCACCATCGTGAGCCCGTCCCCACCACCCCCTGACCAGCCCCAACCCCGCACCGAACCTGCCCACTCAACCGCACGCCAGGCACCCCAAGCCCCGAGCCAAACGCCACCCCAATCCAAACCCTGCGGCTCCCCCGCCCTCCCCGCCGCGCCCGCGTTCCCCCCGCCCGCAGTCCCGCGCCCGCAGTCCCGCGCCCGCCGCGCCCGCCGCGCCGCGCCCGCAGTCCTGCGCCCGCCGCGCCCGCAGCCCCACGCTCGCAGCCCCGCGTCCCGTGTCTGCGTCCCAAGAACGGGCTATGCGCGCACCCGGCCAAGAACCGCCTCCGGGTCACAACGACACATGCCTCCAAACCAGCAACTGTTCCTCCCGGGCCCCGGCCCCAGCACACAGACGCAGCGACTACCGGGGACCGCAGTGAGGCCGAGAGCGCCCGCGAACCCAACCTCGAAGGCGACGGCGACCGCCGCCACCCGCGCCGGGGTGGAAACCGCCGCCCCCGTGCCGGGGTAGGACCTGCCGCCCCCGTGCCGAGGATGGAAGCCGCCCTCTGCCGGAGGTGGAAGCCGCCGCCCCGGTCAGGCGCGCAGGCGCAACCCTCGCGGAGTCGGGTGGAATCCGGCGGATTCCAAGGCCGCGGCCAGCGGCGAGTCGTTGATGTGGCCGCCGTCGGCCCGCTCCACCGTCAGCTTGCCCAGCGCCCCATCCCGCACCGCCAGAGCCAGCGCGTCCACGGCGGGCTGCAGGCGCGTGTCGTCGGCGAAGGAGAGCAGCGTCTTGCCGCCCCTCTCCACGTAGAGCGCCAGGTGCCCGTCCACCAGCACCACCAGGGCGCCCGCCTTCCGGCCTGGCTTGTGGCTGCCGGGATGCGCGGGCCAGGGGAGGGCGGCGCCGTAGGGGCTGGCGGGGTCGGCGGCGGCCAGAACCACGGCTCGCCGGGCCCGCTCGGCTTCGGAACCGCGGCGCGACTCCGGGTGCGGGCCGGGGTGGGGGTCCGGGCGTGGCTCGGGTTCCGCGGACATCGCGCGCATGCGGTCGACCGCGCCGGGCAGGGCGAACTGGGCGCCGCCCAGCCCCTCCACGAAGTAGCCGCGGCGACAGCGCCCGCTCTCCTCGTACGCCCGCAGTACCTGGTAGACAGGCGTGAACCCACCGGGCAGGCGCTCCGAGGTGACCGCGCCCCTGGTGACGACGCCGTGGCGTTCGAGCATGACCTCGGCCTGCGCCTGCGCGCGCTGGGCCGGCTGGTCGGCGGGGGCGGGCAGCAGCCACCAGCGGCCGGCGACCGTGGGCGGCCCGGTACGGCTGGGCAGTACGGCCCGCCGCCGCCGGTTCGTCGCCGGCCGGTGCGCCGGTCGGCCGGTGCCCAGGGCGGCGCGCATCGGCGCCAGTGTGTCGCCGGACACCCGCCCCGCCCACACCAGGTCCCACAGGGCAGCGGCCAGCGCCCCGTCGTCCAGCGAGCCCATCTGGTCGGACAACCCGCGGAAGAACAACGCGCCACCCCCGCCGAGCGCGCCGAGGATCTGCTCGTGCAGCGGCGTCAGGGTGATCTCGGTGGGTTCCGGCATGAGCAGGGGAGCCGTGTCGGCGAAGTAGAGGGAGATCCAGCCGTCGCCGCCGGGCAGCGAACCCTGGCCTGACCAGATGACCTCGCCGGCCGCCGTCAGCTCGTCGAGCAGCGCGGGCGAGTAGCCGGGGACGCGGGCGGGGAGCACGAGCGTCTCCAGGGCCGAGGCCGGGACCGCCGCCCCCTGCAGCTGGTCGAGCGCGCCGACCAGGGCGTCCATGGCCCGCGCCGCGCCACCGTCGCGCGCGGCGCCGGAGCCGGGCCCAGAGGCGGGCCCGGAGCCGGAGGCGGGGGAGGTGATGCCGTGCCAGGCGGGCAGGAACCGGGCCAGCGTCTCCGGGGAGACCGGTTCGACCTCCTTGCGCAGCCGGGCCAGCGACCTGCGGCGCAGCGTCCGCAGCACACCGGAGTCGCACCACTCCTCGCCCCGGCCGCCGGGACGGAACTCGCCGCTGACCACCCGCCCGGTCGTGGCCAGCCGCCGCAGCGCGTCGGTGACCACGGCGACGCCGAGGCCGAAGCGGGCGGCAGCCGTACCGGAATGGAAGGGGCCGCGGGTGCGGGCGTGTCTGGCCACGAGGTCGGCCAGGGGGTCGGCGACCGGTTCGAGGAAGACGTGCGGGACGCCGACGGGCAGCGGCGCGCCGAGCGCGTCGCGCACGCGGGCGGCGTCCTCGATCGCGACCCACTGCTCCTCGCCGGCGATCCGCACCGAGAGGGCGCGGCGGGCGCTCTCGAGCCCGGCCAGCCAGGCGGGGTCGCCGCCGCGCACGCTGACGTCGGCCGCGAGCAGCGGACCGTGGGAACGCAGCAGGTCGGCGAGGTCCTCCTGGTCGCGCAGCGGCCGGTCGAGCCGGGCCAGCTCCCGCTCGGTGTCGGCGATCACGTCGGGGTCGAGCAGTTCGCGCAGGTCGGCCTGGCCGAGCAGTTCGGCCAGCAGGGAGGTGTCGAGGGCCAGCGCCTGGGCGCGGCGCTCGGCCAGCGGGGCGTCGCCTTCGTACATGAAGGCGCCGATGTAGTGAAAGAGCAGCGAGGCCGCGAACGGCGAGGCCTGCGAGGTCTCCACCTCCACCACCCGCACCTTTCTGGCGGCGATGTCGCGCATGAGCGCCACCAGGCCGGGCACGTCGAAGACATCCTGCAGGCACTCGCGCATGGTCTCCAGCACGATCGGGAACGAGGCGTACTGGCTGGCCACGCCGAGCAGATGGGCGGCGCGCTGGCGCTGCTGCCACAACGGGCTGCGCCGGCCGGGCACCCGCCTGGGCAGCAGCAGCGCCCGGCCCGCGCACTCGCGAAAACGCGCGGCGAACAGCGCGGAACCGCCCAGCTCCTCGGTGACGAGCTGCTCGATCTCCTCGGCGTCGAAGGCGGCCACGTCGGTGGGCGGTTCGGCCAGCGTGTCGGGGATGCGCAGCACGATGCCGTCGTCGGAGTGGACCGCCTGCACGTCGACGCCGTAGCGCTCGCGCAGCCGCCGGTTGATCGCCAGCGCCCAGGGGGCGTGCACACGCGCGCCGTAGGGGGAGTGGATCACCACGCGCCAGTCGCCCAGCTCGTCGTGGAAGCGCTCGACCAGCAGCGTGCGGTCGTCGGGGACGTAGCCGGTGGCTTCGCGCTGCTCGGCCAGGTAGGCCAGCAGATTCGCCGAGGCGAACGCGTCGAGCCCGGCCGCGCGCATCCGCTCCTCCTCCGGCTTGCGCAGGAACTCGCCGATGGCCCTGCCCAGCTCGGCGGGACGGCCGGCGGTGTCGCCGTGCCAGAACGGCAGCTTGCCGGGCTGGCCGGGCGCGGGCGAGACCAGCACGCGGTCGGCGGTGATGTCCTCGATCCGCCAGGAGGTCGCGCCCAGCACGAACACGTCGCCGACGCGCGACTCGTAGACCATCTCCTCGTCCAACTCGCCCACCCGCGAGGCCTTCTCGCCGACGAGGAAGACGCCGAACAGGCCGCGGTCGGGGATCGTGCCGCCGTTGGTGACGGCCAGCCGCTGCGCGCCGGGCCGCCCCTGCAGGGTGCCGGTCACGCGGTCCCACACGACGCGCGGACGCAGCTCGGCGAACTCCTCGCTCGGGTAGCGGCCGGCGAGCATGTCGAGCGTCGCCTCCAGTGCCGTCCGGGGGAGGGTGGAGTACGGCGCGGCCCGCCGTACCAGAGCTTCGAGCTCGTCGACCGTCCACTCGTCGAGCGCGGTCATCGCCACGATCTGCTGGGCCAGCACGTCGAGCGGGTTGCGCGGATAGCGCAGCTCCTCGATCTGGCCCGCCTTCATGCGCTCGGCCACGACGGCGGTCTGCACCAGATCGCCGCGGTACTTCGGGAAGATGACGCCCCTGGAGACCGCGCCCACCTGGTGCCCGGCGCGGCCGATGCGCTGCAGCCCGCTGGCCACGCTCGGCGGCGCCTCCACGCAGGCGACCAGGTCGACGGCGCCCATGTCGATGCCCAGCTCCAGGCTGGAAGTGGCGACCACGGCGGGCAACCGGCCGGACTTGAGCGCCTCCTCGATCTGGGCGCGCTCCTCCTTGGAGACCGAGCCGTGGTGGGCGCGGACGATCTCGGGTATCGCGCCCCTGCTGGCCCCTGCCTGCGCCATCATCTGCGCGGGCATGTCGAAACCGGTCATGTCCAGCGACTCGGGGCCCTGCTCGCGCTCGTAGGCCAGCTCGTTGAGGCGGGTGCACAGGCGCTCGGCCAGCCGCCGCGAGTTGGCGAAGACGATCGTGGAGCTGTGGGCCTCGATCAGGTCGAACAGCTTGTCCTCGACATGCGGCCAGATCGAGCGGTTGACCGGCTCGGCGAAGTCGTCCTGCGGCTCGCCGGGGCGTGTCTCCATCTCCGTCATGTCCTCGACGGGGACGACGACCTCGACCTCGATCCGCTTGTCGGACGGCGGCTGGACCACCGCGGCAGGGCGGGCGCCGCCCAGGAACGCGGCCACCTCGCTCACCGGCCGCACGGTCGCCGACAGCCCGATGCGCTGGGCGGGCCGCTCCAGCAGGGCGTCGAGGCGTTCGAGGCTGAGCGCCAGGTGCGCGCCGCGCTTGGTCGCCGCCACCGCGTGCACCTCGTCGACGATCACCGTCTCGACGCCGCGCAGCGCCTCGCGCGCCTGGCTGGTCAGCAGCAGGAACAGCGACTCAGGCGTGGTGATGAGGATGTCGGAGGGCTTGGTGGCGAACCTGCGCCGTTCGTCGGCGGGCGTGTCGCCCGACCTGATCGACACGGAGATCTCCGGCACCGGCAGGCCCAGCCGCCGCGCCGTCTGCTTCATGCCCGCCAGCGGAGCGCGCAGGTTGCGCTCGACGTCGACGGCCAGCGCCTTGAGCGGCGAGACGTAGAGCACCTTGGTGCCCTTGGCCTCCTGCGCGCGCGTGGCCAGGCGGTCGAGCGACCACAGGAAGGCGGCGAGCGTCTTGCCCGACCCGGTGGGCGCCACGACGAGCGTGTTGTCGCCGCGGGCGATGGACGCCCACGCCCCCTCCTGGGCGGCGGTGGGCGCGACGAAGGCGCCGGTGAACCATTGGCTGGTCAGCGGGCTGAAATGGGCAAGCGAGCTCACGTGCACATGATGCCTCGCCGCACCGACAGAAAACGCATTGCCGCCGCTCGGGGTGGTTGAGTGACGTCCGAACGGACATACACCGACTGTGACCACCGACCACGCGGCCATCGACGCGCAACGGGACCGGCTGAGGGAGAAGTACCTCTTACCGCACCGGCCGTCCAGCAGCGCCCGCGGCCTGCACCACTTCGCGCTCATCTCCTCGGACGTGGAGCGAACGATCCGCTTCTACCAGGAGCTTCTGGAGTTCCCGCTCACGGAGATCTTCGAGAACCGCGACTACCGCGGCTCGAACCACTTCTTCTTCGACATCGGCAACGGGAACCTGCTGGCCTTCTTCGACTTCCCCGGCCTCGACCTCGGACCGTACCAGGAAGTGCTCGGCGGTCTGCACCACATCGCGATCTCCGTCGACCCCGCGACGTGGGACCGGCTGCGCGGGAAGCTGGAGATGGCCGGCGTGCCGCACCAGATCGAGAGCGGCGCCTCCATTTACTTCAAGGACCCCGACGGCGCCAGACTGGAGCTGCTCGCCGACCATCTCGGTGAGATGTACGGCTCTCGGGTGATGTGACGGTCAGCGCCGCGACGCCCGCCGGGTGCGCGGCCGGCCTGTGCGGGGTTCGCGCCGGATTCCCGCGTGCCGCTCGGATCGATCCGCTTTCTCCTGCTGTACGGCGGAGCGAAGTAAGACGAGCAGATGGCGGCGCTTAGCGCGAAGGGCTCTCTTCCTGGGGGATGTGGGGGGTCTGGGGGATGAAGACTTGGAGGCCTTTGGCATGCGGGTGTCCTACCCATGCCTCAGCTCGTCGATACTTGGTGCATGCGCCTGACCGAATTCTGGAGAAGGATGCGCGTGCACTTCGGTGACGTGTACGCCGACTCATGGGCCCACGACTACGTGCTGGCCCCGCTCGGCGGCCGCACGGTCGTGCAGGCGCTCGCCGACGGCGAGAGCGTCAAGTCCGTCTGGCGGGCGGTCTGCCAGGTCGAGAGCGTCTCACCCAAGCTCCACTGACAGCGTGTCCCTGAGCGACCTGGCGGTCTGATCCAGATCGTCGGCGCTGCCCTGCCCGCCGGGCGACCACAGGAACATCCAGCCCCGGTGCGCGGGCGTGGCGAAGATGATGGTCTGCTTGCCGCTGCGCGGATGCCAGGCCCACAGGACCGGATCGTCGCCGCCGACCATGCGACCCACCAGCCCGTGCGCGGGCAGCAGCTCGGCCAGAGCCTCCAGATGGGTGCGCCGTTCCCCGGTGTACGTGCTCGCCACGTCGCCGCCCTTCGACCGTTGTCCTCAGGATCTCCCCAGCTCACGGGGCCTGGCAACAGGGCTGGCGCAATGCCCGGGAATGTCCTATCGGTTCAGGCACGTGACACCCACGCGTCGCCGGACGGACACTGGCGGCGAGGAGGGTGCAACCATG
This sequence comes from Nonomuraea sp. NPDC050547, assembly GCF_044457345.1. Taxonomy (NCBI): domain Bacteria; kingdom Bacillati; phylum Actinomycetota; class Actinomycetes; order Streptosporangiales; family Streptosporangiaceae; genus Nonomuraea; species Nonomuraea sp. NPDC050547. Next base: position 207,377 of record NZ_JBITGW010000014.1, on the reverse strand, counting down.
ACAAGCATCGACAGGCGCCGCTTCTTACGCACCGCGGCGATCGGCGCGGCCGCCGGCGGACCGCTCGCCGCGCTCTCCGCGCGCACGGCCGACGCCACGACGATGGTGAAACACCCGTTCAGCGTCGACTACGGCCCGCTCCGTCCCGTACGCGACCGCACGACCGGCCTCGAACTGCTCAAACTGCCGGAAGGCTTCTCCTACGTCTCCCACGGCTGGACCGGCGACCGCATGACCGACGGCCGCCCCACCCCCGCCCTGCACGACGGAATGGCCGCCTTCCGCCCGCGATGGGGTTTCCGGTACGGCGGGGCGCACGCCACCGTCCTGGTCCGCAACCACGAGGTCGGCGACCTGACCGGCGCCTATCTGTCCCCCAACTACGACCCCCAGGCCGGCGGCGGCACCACCAACCTCGCCTTCGACACCCGCAGGGGCGCCTTCCTGGCGTCGTGGGCCTCGCTGTCGGGAACCGTGCGCAACTGCGCCGGCGGACCCACTCCGTGGGGGAGTTGGCTGTCGTGCGAGGAGACCACGCTGGTCAACGGGGAGGTGCGGCACGGGTACATCTTCGAGGTGCCGCATGACGGGGTGTCGGACGCGGTGCCGTACAAGGCGATGGGGCGTTTCTCGCACGAGGCCGTCGCGGTGGACCCCGCGACCGGGTACGTGTACGAGACGGAGGACGCGACTCCCAGCGGGCTCTACCGCTTCCGCCCGCGCGTACGCGGCAAGCTGGGCAAGGGCGGCAAACTGGAGATGCTGACCATCGGCGACGGCCCCTACACGACCTACGCCGACGGGACGGGGACGGTCTATCCGGAGATCGGGTGGGTCGGCATCGACGAGCCTGACCCGGGGCCCGGCGAGACCTCCGTGGTGGAGCAGGGGATCGCCAAGGGCGGCGCCTCCTTCCGCAGGCTCGAAGGCGCCTGGTACCACCATCGCAAGATCTACATCGTCAGCACCAGCGGCGGGCCCGCGGGCCAGGGGCAGGTGTTCGAGTACGACCTGCGGCGCGACAAGATGCGCGTGCTGTTCGCCTCGCCGGACGCCTCGGTGCTGAACAACCCGGACAACATCTGTGTGAGCCCCCGCGGCGGGATCGTGCTGTGCGAGGACGGGAGCGGCGCGGAGTATCTGCACGGGCTCACCACGGACGGCGAGATCTTCCCGTTCGCGGAGAACGCGGTGGTGATCCCGGAGGGCGGCGTGCCCGGCAAGAGCGTCCCGGCCGGGGACTACCGGGGCTCCGAGTGGTGCGGATCGGTCTTCGACCCCAGCGGGAAGTGGCTTTTCGCCAACATCCAGACGCCGGGGATCACCTTCGCCATCACCGGTCCTTGGCGACGTGGTTCGTTGTAGCGTGTTCCGGAGTTGATCGAACAGTCGTTCGGCTACTATGAAACACGCCGGACCGCGACTTCGTGGCGACGGCGGGAAATTGTCGGTGGCAGCCCGTAGCTTTCACTCGACCGACCGACCACGACCCTTCAGGGGAGTTCCCATGGCTATCAACGACCGCGAGAAGGCCCTTGAGACTGCCCTCGCGCAAATCGAGCGGCAGTTCGGCAAGGGCTCCGTCATGCGCCTCGGTGACGACGCCCGCGCGCCGATCGAGGTGATCCCGACGGGGTCGATCGCGCTCGACGTGGCCCTCGGCATCGGCGGGCTCCCCCGAGGCAGGATCGTCGAGGTCTACGGGCCGGAGTCCTCGGGTAAGACGACGGTCGCCCTGCACGCCGTGGCCAACGCCCAGCGCGCGGGCGGCATCGCCGCCTTCATCGACGCCGAGCACGCCCTCGACCCCGAGTACGCCAAGAAGCTCGGCGTCGACACCGACGCGCTCCTGGTCTCCCAGCCCGACACCGGCGAGCAGGCGCTTGAGATCGCCGACATGCTGATCAGGTCGGGCGCCGTCGACATCATCGTCATCGACTCGGTCGCCGCCCTGGTGCCCAAGGCGGAGATCGAGGGCGAGATGGGCGACAGCCACGTGGGCCTGCAGGCCCGCCTGATGTCCCAGGCGCTGCGCAAGGTCGCCGGCGCCCTCAGCAACACCGGCACCACCGCCATCTTCATCAACCAGCTGCGCGAGAAGATCGGCGTCATGTTCGGCTCGCCCGAGACCACGACCGGCGGCAAGGCGCTGAAGTTCTACGCCTCTGTCCGCCTCGACATCCGCCGCATCGAGACCCTGAAGGACGGCACGGAGGCGGTCGGCAACCGTACCCGGGTCAAGGTCGTGAAGAACAAGATGGCCCCGCCGTTCCGCGTGGCCGACTTCGACATCCTGTACGGCGTGGGCGTCTCCCGCGAGGGCGGCCTGATCGACATGGGTGTGGAGAACGGCTTCGTCCGCAAGTCCGGCGCCTGGTACACCTACGAGGGCGAGCAGCTTGGCCAGGGCAAGGAAAACGCGCGCAACTTCCTGAAGAACCACCCCGACATGGCCAACGAGCTCGAGAAGAAGATCAAGGACAAGCTGGGTGTCGGCCCGCGCCTGGACGCCCCGGCCGAGGCCGCCGCTCCGCCGGCCGCCGCCGCGCCGGCCACGGCGCCCGCCGCCCCCACGGGCCGCGCCAAGGCCGCGGCCGCGCCGAAGCCCGGTGACGTCTGATCGGTCGGCACGTGAGCGACGACGACCCGGCACGGGCGCCTCACCCCAACGACTGGGGCGCCTGGCCGGACGGTCCCGCACGGGGCCGCGGCAAGGGCTCCGCCCGTCGCGGCAAGCCCGCGGACGGCTGGCCGGCCTCGCTGGACGAGGTACGCGCCACCCGGCAGCCTCCGGCCCCGCCCGCCGGGCCGGAGCCCGGGGCCTTCGACGAACCCCTCGGTGGTCCGGCTCCCTGGACCAGCTGGGGAGCTGCCGACGCACCGGCCGGGCCCGAGGCGGGCACGGCGGGGGAAGACCGGGGGCTCTTCGCCGAGCCCGCGGGGGAGCCTGATCGAGGGGGGAAGCGGGGATCGCGGCGTGGCGGCCGGACGGGGCGGGGGGCCAAGGGCTCCAGAGGCTCCGGACGTGGTGGCCGGCGACGGTCCGAGGACGGTTCGGGCGGCGGGTGGCTGCCGGACGGACCGGACGAGGGCAGTGGAGCGGCCGCCGGGCCACCGGCCAATCCCGAGGCGGTGGCGCGGGCCGTCTGCCTGCGGATGCTCACGCTGGCGCCGAAGACCAGGGCACAGCTGGCCGAGGCGTTGCGCAAGCGGGAGATACCGAAGGAGGCGGCCGATGCCGTGCTCGACCGGTTCACCGAGCTCGGGCTGATCAACGACGAGGCGTTCGCGGAGGCCTGGGTCGACTCCCGGCACCATGGCCGCGGCTTGGCCCGGCGTGCTCTGGCCGCGGAACTTCGCCATCGTGGCGTCGACAACGACACGGTCAAGGACGCGGTAGAACGCCTTGACTCCGACCAGGAGGCGGAGACCGCCCGCCGGCTGGTGGATCGCAAGCTGTCCTCCACCCGGGGGCTCGACCCTCAGGTCCGTACGCGGCGGCTCGCGGGGATGCTGGCGCGCAAGGGGTACTCGGGCGGGCTGGCGTTCCGGGTGATCCGGGAGGCGTTGGAGCAGGAGGGCGTGGAGATCGAGGATGACTTCTCCTAGCGGCTGCCGGCACCCGAAGGCTGCCGGGTTGGGACATTGGGGGTCTTTGGGGTGTTGGGCTGGATAACTGTCTGAATTGGTATGTAGTGGTCGGTAAGACACGCTTGATGATGCGTTTGCTTGCTCGTGACTTGTTCGACGCATAACCTCGACGGCAGTGAGGAGTTACTCCGCGCAGCGCGGATTGCCATACCGGTGAACGACGTACGAGCGAGCTCGATTGACCGAGACAGGCGAGGTGTTGGCCGCATGGGCCGACGCCCGGTCGGTCTTGGCTTGATATCGGTCCATACGCCGATCGGGCTGTCCGTGCCGCGCACGTGACCCCTCCCGTTTTTCAGTCCGCGTTTTGAAAGTCTTGTGACGCGAGGAGGGCGGGGAGCGCATGGATCCGCTGGTCGTGGTGTTGCTGGTGGCTGTGCTCCTGTTGGTGTTCGTGACGATGGCGACACTGGTGATAGTGCTGCGGCGCACGTCCGGGCACGTTCCAGGCACGGCGAAGCCGTCCCCCGAGCAGGAGGCCGCCGTCCACGAGGAACTGGAGCGGGCACACCTGGAGGCCGGGGAGATCCGCGCGAAGGCGGAGACCGACGCCGAGGACATTCTGCGCAGGTCGGAGCAGGCGGCGGCGAGCGCGACGCAGATGCGGCGAGAGGTCGAAGAGGAGAGCCGGATCCTGAAGACCGAGCTCAAAGAGCTGCGCACCGACCTCGAACGCCGGGAAGGCCGGCTGGCCGAGCGCGAGCAGCGGCTCGACGAGGAGGCGCGGCGCCAGAGCGAACGCGACCGCAAGCTGGCCGAAACCGAGACGGAGCTGGCCGGGCGGCGCGAGGAACTGCTGCAGGTCGAGGACGAGCGCCGGGCCATTCTGGAGCGGGTGTCCGGGCTGAGCGCGGATCAGGCCAAGTCCGAGCTGGTCAAGGAGATCGAGAACCAGGCCAAGCGCGAGGCGGCGCTGATCATCCGCGACATCGAGGGCACCGCCCGCAAGGAGGGCGAGAAGCGGGCTACCAAGATCGTGACGCTGGCCGTCCAGCGGGTGGCAGCCGAGCAGACGGCCGAGTCGGTCGTCAGCGTGCTGCACCTGCCGGGCGATGAGATGAAGGGCCGCATCATCGGCCGCGAGGGGCGCAACATCCGCGCGTTCGAATCCACGACCGGTGTGAACCTCATCATCGACGACACCCCGGAAGCGGTGCTGCTGTCGTGTTTTGACCCGGTACGTCGGGAAACGGCGAGGCTCACCCTCGAAAAGCTCGTGCTCGACGGGCGTATCCACCCGCAACGCATCGAAGAGGCGCACGACCGCAGCCGCCAGGAGGTCGCCGACCTGTGCGCGCGGGCCGGTGAAGACGCCCTGGTAGAGCTGGGTATCACGGACATGCACCCCGAACTCACCCTGCTGCTCGGCCAGCTCCGCTACCGCACCTCCTACGGACAGAACGTCCTGAAGCACCTCATCGAGTCCGCGCACATCGCCGGCATCATGGCCGCCGAGCTCAAGATGGACCAGGCGCTCATGAAGCGCTGCGCTCTGCTGCACGACATCGGCAAAGCCCTGACACACGAGGTGGAAGGCTCCCACGCGCTGATCGGCGCGGAGATCGCCCGGCGCTACGGCGAGGACGAGGACGTGGTGCACGCCATCGAGGCCCACCACAACGAGGTCGAGGTCCGGACCGTCGAGGCCGTACTGACGCAGGCCGCCGACGCCATCTCCGGCAGCCGCCCGGGCGCGCGCCGCGAGTCGCTGGAGGCCTACGTCAAGCGGCTGGAGCGGCTGGAGGAGATCGCCCAGTCGTACGACGGCGTGGACAAGGTGTTCGCGATGCAGGCCGGGCGCGAGATCCGCGTGATGGTGAAGCCGGACGCGATCGACGACATCCAGGCCCAGGTGATCGCCCGCGACGTGGCCAAACAGGTCGAAGAAGAACTCACCTACCCGGGCCAGATCCGCATCACCGTCGTCCGCGAATCCCGCGCCACCGAGTTCGCTCGCTGACGGCGCCCTCCGCGAAGCCTCCACGCCCCTCAGAAGCAGGGCAAGTCCTTTCGTCTGTTACGGCAAGCCACCGCCACCCCCACCCGCCGACGTGCGCCGGGGCACGTCGGTGGGATCGCTTCTCACGTCGGACGTGGCACCCGCCGCAACGGCCCTTCGTCAACCCCTTCCCACGGCCCCGATCACCCGGATCCCGCATGCCACACAGCTAGAGGGTGGGCGTCCAAGGGGGCTATGAGACGGGGTGGAGAGGCGTGGCCCCGCGGAGGGCCGTGAGGCGCAGGACTGAGGCGGGGCCGGGCGGGGGTTCGAGGGCTGATGCGTCCAGGGGCTGAGGCTCACAGGCGGCGGGCCCGTGGAGAGCGGCGGTGCGGCATGGCCGAGCTGGCGGGGTCTTGAGGCGTGCTCGGGCTGGCGGGGGCAGTGAGGCGTGCCGGGGTGGAGAGGGGGCCGGGGTTCCTTGGGGAGCAGGGGTTGGGGTTAGGGCTCGTGGAGGGCTGTTAGGAGGTGGTTCGCTTGGGTGGTTATGGGGGGTAGGGCGGCGGCGGGGTTGGGGGAGCGGGCCAGGAGCATGCCGGCTTCGCACAGAGCGCCGAACATCAATTGGCCTCTGATCGCCAACGCGTCGGCGGGGAGCGTGCCGTCGGTTGCCCGCATGGCGTTCAGCAGGACGCGCAGGGTGTGGGCGTGCTGGATCTCGCGTACCTCTTCCCAGCCCAGCACCGATGGCGCGTCCAGCAGGACGATGCGGCGGAAGCCCGGGTCGAGGCAGTGCTCCAGGAAGGTGCGGCAGCCTTGCCGCAAGGCCGTCCACGGGTCGGGGGACGCGGCGCCCACCTCTTCCAGGCGGGTGGCGATCTCCTCCTGTTCGCGGGTGAAGGCGGCGCGGAACAGGCCGAGTTTTCCGTTGAAGTGGTGGTAGGCGGCGCCCTTGGTGACTCCGGCCGTGGCGGCCACGGCGTCGATGGAGGTGGCGGCGTAGCCGTACTCGCCGAACAGCTTTCGCGCCGCGCTGATCAGCTGCGACGTGGTCGTGTCCGAGCGCTCCGCCTGCGTGCGGCGCGTCATCTTCGTGCTCCCCATTGACTTGCATACTCGCGGTACGTAACTTCGAAGGCAAGTTACCTACCGTCAGTATGAAACACGGAGGCGAGTCGTGAACATCGCCGTCTACGGAGCCACCGGCCACACCGGCCGCCTGGCCGCCGCCGAATTACGTGCCCGGGGCGCGGAGGTCATCCTGGCCGGGCGCGACGAGGGCAAGCTCAAAGCCATGGCCGACGAACTCGGCGGGGCCCGGGTCCGTCAGGCCGCGCTGGACGACCCGGCGGCCCTGCGGGAGCTGGCCGCCGAGGCCGACGTACTGATCCATTGCGCGGGGCCGTTCACCCACACCGGACGGCCGGTCGCGCAGGCCGCCGCCGACGGCGGCTGCCACTACGTCGACCACGCGCTTGAGCAGCACCACACGGCCTGGATGTACGCGGAGATGGACGCCCGCGCCCAGAGTTCGGGCATCACCATGGTCACCGCGATGAGCTTCTACGGCGGGCTGGGCGACCTGCTCGCGGGCGCCGTGGCGGCCGGGATGAGCGAGGTCGACCGGGTCACCGTCGCCTACGCGGTGAGCGACTGGATGCTGACGACCGGCGCGAAGGGGACGGCCGAGCTGCTGTTCGCCGACACGCGGCGCATCACCTACACCGACGGCGCCTTCCACGTCGGCGACGTCGAACCGCGCAACGCCGTCTACCCCTTCCCGCCGCCGCTGGGGCCGCGCAGCATGATCGCACCCCTTCCGTCGTCGGACGTCGTCACCATCCCCCGCCACGTGTCCGCCCGCCGGGTGGAGGCGCAACTGACGGCCGACACGTTCAGCGACGAACGCGCGTTCACCAACGAACACGTCGACGCCGCCACCCGCGCCGGATCCCGCTTCACCGTCGCCGTCCAGGTGGTGACGGCCGACGGCAACCGGGCCGGTCAGGCAAGCGGGCGTGACCTGTGGAAGGAGAGCGCGGTGGCCTCGGTGGAGGCCGCCCTCCGCCTGGCCGACGGCCGCGGCCCCGACCGTCCGGGCGTCTACGGCCCCGCTCAGGCGTTCGCCGCCACGCCGTTCTTGCGCGATCTGGAACGGCTCGGCCTCTTCACCCTGACCCTGCCCGAACCCCACACCCCCTCCTGACCACCTCGGGACACGGGCAGAGGGGAGCGCCGAGCGGGAGAAACGCCGCACGAAGAGGGCCGCGTGGGCGCTTTCCTGACCACCCCCGGACACGGGCAGAGGGGGAGCGCTGAACGGGGAAACTCCGCACGGGGCGGCACCCGCAGGGCGCGGCGTCACGGAGGGTCGAGGCAGACATGGCGTGGGGCACGCTGTGCGGGGCCGTCGAGCGGGCGGGTGCCCGGCACGGGGTGGCGCCGTGTGGGGAGCGGTGCCACGCCGGACGCGACGGCTGACGAGCGGGTGGAGGCAGCGCGTGGACGACACCGCGCGGGCATCGGATGAGCTGGGTTACTGAGAGAAGGGCGTCACGATGATTCTTGTCACCGGAGCCGCAGGTGGTTCCCAGGGTGGTACCGGGCGCTTGGTCGCCGAACTGCTGCTCGAACGTGGTCACCACGTGAGGGCGTTCGTGCGCCAGGACGACCATCGAGCCGAAGAGCTGAGGAAGCTCGGCGCCGAGGTGGCCGTCGGTGACATCAGGGAGATCTCCCAGGTGGTCAAGGCGTTCCAGGGGGTCTCGCGGGTCTACTTCACCTACCCGGTCACCGCGGGCCTCATGGACGCCACCGCCTCGGTCGCCGCCGCGGCCAAGCAGGCCGGGGTGGAGCGGGTGGTGGAGGTGTCGCAGCTGGACGCCTCACCCGAGGCGTTCACCCCGCGCATGCGCCGCCACTGGCTGTCGGAGCAGGTCTTCGACTGGGCCGGCGTCGGTGCGGTGCATCTGCGGGCCGCGGTCTTCTTCGAAAACCTCAGGGTGGCGGCCGGCGAACGTGAGCTGGCCCTCCCGCTGGGCGCGCCGGACACGAAGATCCCGCTCATCGCCGCCGAGGACGTGGCCAGGGTCGCGGCGGGGTTCCTGGAGGAGGCGGGGCCGGTCGACCGGGTCGTACCGCTGACCGGGCAGATGGCGACGGCCGGGGAGGCGGCGGCGGCGCTCGGGCTGGAGTATGTGGACGTCGCGCCGGAGGTCTGGGAGGAGCGGGCGATGGAGCGGTACGGGGACCCGTACACGGTGGATCATCTGACCCATCTGTGGGGGATCTTCCGGTTCATCGGTTCGGGTGACCATCCGCTCTACCGCGTCACCGACGTGATCGAGCGGGTGGGCGGGCGGGCGCCGCTGGTGATCGGGCGGAGCTAGCTGAAGATCTGCTGGTAGAAGGCCAGTTCGGCGGCCAGGGCGGTGGTGCGGGTCTCGGCGCGGCGGAAGCCGTGGGATTCGCCCTCGAACGCCAGGTACGTGCACGCGATCCCCCTCTCCAACAGCGCGTCGGCGAACGCGCTCGACTGCTCCGGGGGCACGATCGGATCCTCCAGCCCCTGGAGCAGCAACATCGGGCAGGAAACCCCGGACACCAGGGCGAGCGGCTCGCGCTCGGCGTAGACGGACTCGTCGGCGCCGACCAGCCACTCCATGTAGCGCGACTCGAAGTCGTGGGTGTGCGCGATGAGCGGGGCCAGCGCGCTGACGCCGTAGTAGGAGACGCCGCCGGCGAACACGTCGGAACGGCAGCAGGCGGCCATGACCGTCCAGCCACCGGCGCTGCCGCCGCGCACCGCGATCTTGGCCGGGTCGGCGAGGCCCTCGGCGGCCAGCCATTCGGCGGCGGCGATCGTGTCCTCGACGTCGACGACGCCCCACTGGCCCTTGAGCCGGTCGCGGTAGGCCCTGCCGTACGCGCTGGAGCCGCCGTAGTTGACGTCGAGCACCCCGATGCCGCGCGAGGTGAAGAACGCCTTCTCCAGGTCGAGCTCCGACTGCGCGTGCCCGGTGGGGCCGCCGTGCACGAACACGACGTACGGCGTGCGGCCCTCCTGCCGCACCTCCGGGTTGGCGGGCGGGTAGAGGAAACCGTGCACGTGCCGTCCGAACCTGCCCTGGAACTCGACCGCGCGGGCCCTGGGCAGGTAGGCGATGTCGGGCAGTTCGTCGATGCCGCGCCGCAGCGCCTCCACCCGGCCGGTGACCGTGTCGATCCTGACCACCGATCTGGGGACGGCGCCGCCGTACCCGAGCCCGATGACGGAGGTGCCGTCGGCGGCGAGCTTGGGTTCCCACCCGTCGTAGGGGACGTCGAGGTCGGTGAGCTCGCCCGAGTCGGGGTCGAGCAGCGCCAGGCGCAGGTCCCCGCGGCCGTGCACGACCGCGAGCCGTCCGTCGCCGAGCGGCAGGTACGGCCGGCCGCCCAGCACCCACAGCGGCCACGCGAACTCCTCCTCGGCGGGGAAGAGCGCCTGTGAGGAGGTGCCGTACATGGTGATCTGGTAGAGGTTCCACCAGCCTGACCAGTCGGAGATCAGGTAGAGGGTCTGGTCGTCCTTCCACTGCGGGGACAGGACGGACTCGGACGAGCCGCCCTTGACCGTCCAGGACGAGCCGTCCTCCAGGCGGAGCACGCGCAGTTCGGTGCCGTTCCAGGGCATGCGCGGGTGGTTCCAGCAGATGTAGGCCAGGTGACGGCCGTCGGGGGAGAGGGCGGGGGCGGCGTAGAAGTCGGCGCCGGTCACCCATTCGCGCGGCTCGCCGCCCTCTAAGGGGACCGAGACGATGGCGCGCACGACCTTGCCGTCGCCGGTGTGGCGCTCGCGTACGCACCAGACCTGGTCGTCGCGGACGAGCAGGTCGGCGTAGCGGGCGCCGTCGTCGGGGGTGAGCGGCCGTGGCTCGCCGTCGAGAAGGTAGAGGCGCTGGTCGGACTGGTGGGTGAAGACGATCCGGTCGTCGGCGGTGACGGCGTAGGGGCGGCCGCCGTACTCGTGGACGCGGGTGCGGGCGTTCCAGGGGGCGGGCAGCAACTCACTCCGCGCGCCGTCGGCGGCCCTGTGCATGATCGTCGTACGGCCGCCCTCGTCGGGGCGGTCCTCTGTCCACCACACCTGGCCGGACTGGGCACTGGGCCAGCCCAGCCGCAGTGCCGCACGCGCGACGTCGGTGGTGGAGATGGGGGAAGGCCACGGCATAGCCGCATCCTGCCGGAAAACGGCCGCTCGTGAGGGGTGGTCGCGTGGAACCACCCCTCACGAACTCAGCCGATGTTGCCCATGTCGTTGGTCAGGGCCACCGGCTTGGCCGCGGTCTTACGGCTGCGGCGGCTGCGCTTCTCCAGCCAGTTGGCGAACCAGCTGAGCAGCATGTTGAGCCCGATGTAGAAGACGCCGATGAAGATGGCAGCGACCAGCTTCGTGCCGAAATGCACGGAAGGCAGGATCTTGAAGCCCATGTTCAGCAGGTCGATGTAGGTGATGATGTAGCCGAGCGCGGTGTCCTTGAGCAGGACCACGAGCTGGCTCACCACCGCGGGCATCATCGCGGTGAGCGCCTGCGGGAGCAGGATCAGCCGCATCACGCCGCTTTTGCGCATCCCGATCGCGAAGGCGGCCTCCGACTGGCCCTTCGGCACGGCGAGCACGCCGGCCCGCACCACTTCGGCCAGCACCGACCCGTTGTACAGGGTCAGGCCGATCACCAGCGCCAGCAGGCCGTAGTCGCCGCCGCCCATGAGGTCGGGCGCCAGGAACCAGATGAAGAAGATCAGCAGCAGCAGCGGGATGGCGCGGAAGACCTCCACCACCCAGCCCGCCGGGATCCTGATCCACTTGTGGTCGGAGAGCCTGGCCAGGCCGAAGACGGAACCGAAGATCAGCGCGAAGATCGAGGCCAGCACCGCCGCCGTCAGCGTGCCCTGCACGCCGGGGATCAGGTACTGGTTCCAGGTCTCCCATTCGAAGAAGGGCGCCCAGATGTTGCCGGCGAACTGACCCTTGTCGTTCAGCTTGACCACCACGAACGCGGCGATGCCGAGCAGGACGACCACGGTGATCATCGTGTAGATGTTGTTGCGCAGGCGCGCCTTGGGGCCGGGGGCGTCGTAGAGGACGGTTGCCTGCTTAGTCATCGCGCCACCGCCAGTCGCTTGGCCAGCCAGCCGGTGAACCAGCCGATCGGGAGAGTGACCGCCATGAAGGCGATGACGAGCCCGATGAAGATCGGGATGGAGACGCCCGTGGTGTCGAAGGTGTCGTACATCACGAAGGCCGCGTCCGCCAGCAGGCCGCCCGCCTGGGCCACCGTGGTGTTCTTGATCAGGGCGATGACGACGCTGCCCAGCGGCGCGATGACCGCGCGGAAGGCCTGCGGGAGGATGATCAGCCGCAACGTCTGCATGAAGGTCAGCCCGACCGCCCGCGCCGCCTCCGCCTGGCCCATGGGCACGGTGTTGATGCCCGAGCGCAGCGCCTCGCAGACGAACGTCGAGGCGTAGATGGACATGGCCATCACGACCAGCCAGAACGCGTTGTCGTACGGCTCGTCCGAGAACGTGAGGCCGAGCGTGTCGCTGAGACCCAGTGCGCTGAACGCCAGCAGCAGGGTCAGCGGCGTGTTCCTGACGACGTTGACGACGGTCGTGCCCGCGGCCCGGAGAACCGGGATGGGGGAGACCCGCATCGCCACCAGGATCGTGCCCAGGACCAGCGCGAGGACCGTGCAGATCGCCGACAGTTGAAGGTTGACCAGGAAGCCCTTGAGAAGGTCCGGCCCGTATTCAATGAGTTCGTCCATTGTGCTCCACCGCATATAGCAGCGGCGGCCGGATCACCGGCCGCCGCGACATGGGCGTGTCCTTACGCGCAACCCTCGGCGGGCGGCGCGGCGGTGGGCGCCGTCAGGCCCTTGGCGTCGCCGAACCACGTGGTCCAGATCTTCTGGGCCTCGCCCTTCTGGTACAGCGAGGTGACGGCCTTGTTGACCGCCTCGCAGGTCTTGGTGTCGCCCTTCTTCAGGCCGATGCCGTACTTCTCGTCGGTGAACGGGTCACCGAGGATCTTGAAGTTGCCGCCGGCCTGCTTGGCGAAGCCCGCCAGGATCAGGTCGTCGGTGGTGACCGCGTCGAGGTTCGAGCCGCTCAGCTTCTGCACGCACTCCGAGTAGTTGCTCGCGCCGACCAGCTTGGCCGGAAGGCCCAGCTTGCCGTCCGGCGGCGGGTCGGTGATGCGCTTGTAGGAGTTGGAGCCCGCGGCCTGGCAGATCCGCTTGTCCTTGAGGTCCATCGCCTTGGCGATGGCCGCGTCGTCCGCGCGGACCATGGTGTCCTGGTGGGCGACGATGTACGGCCCGGCGAAGGAGACCTTGCCCTTGCGCTCCTCGGTGATGGAGTACGTGGCGAAGATGATGTCGACGGTGCCGTTCTGGAGCAGCGCCTCGCGGTTCTTGGAAGGCGCCTCCTTCCAGGTGATCTTGACATCCTTGCCGGCGGCCAGTTCCTTGATGACGGCCTTGGCCATGTCGACGTCGTAGCCGACGGGCTCGTTGCCGGTCTTCAGGCCCAGGCTGGGCTGGTCCCACTTCGTGCCCACGATGATCTCGCCGGCACCGGTCACCTTGTCGACCACGGTCGAGTAGCTGCCGCCCCCGCCGCCGCCACAGGCCGCCAGTCCGACCGCGAGTGCGGCCACGGCGCCCGCGGCGCCGATTCGACGCTTGTACATGAGTCTCTACCTCAATCTTCAGTGCGTGAGGATCTTCGACAGGAAGTCCCGCGCCCGGTCGGTCTGGGCGTTGGTGAAGAACTCGTCAGGGGTGTTCTCTTCGACGATCTGCCCGTCGGCCATGAACACGACCCGGTTGGCCGCCCTGCGTGCGAACCCCATCTCGTGCGTGACGACCATCATGGTCATCCCGTCGCGCGCGAGCCCGATCATGACGTCGAGAACCTCCTGGACCATCTCCGGGTCCAGGGCCGAGGTGGGCTCGTCGAAAAGGATCATCTTCGGATCCATCGCGAGCGCTCTGGCAATCGCGACGCGCTGCTGCTGCCCACCCGAGAGCTGCGCGGGGTACTTGTCCGCCTGCGTGGCGATGCCCACCCGCTCCAACAGCTCCATGGCCCGCTTGTCGGCCTGATCCTTCGCCGTGCCGCGCACCTTGGTGGGGCCCAGGGTGACGTTCTCGCGGATCGTCTTGTGGGCGAACAGGTTGAACGACTGGAACACCATCCCGACCTCGGACCGGAGCTTGGCCAGCGCCTTGCCCTCGTCCGGAAGCACCTGCCCGTCAAAGACGATCTTCCCGGCGTCGATGGTCTCAAGCCGGTTGATGGTACGGCAGAGCGTCGACTTCCCTCCGCCCGAAGGGCCGATCACGACCAGGACCTCGCCACGGGAGACGGTCAGGTTGATGTCCCTCAGGACGTGCAGCGCCCCGAAGTGCTTGTTGACGTTCTCCATTTGTACTAGTGGAGACGCGTGCCCGTTCTCCGTCATGGATGCAACCTAAAGGGCGTAAGGACGCTGGTCACTAACCAGGCGGTACCGATCCGATCACATCACGCCACCAAGCTGGAGTTTTAGCCAGTGAGGGGGACGGCGCAAGCCGTACAACGACTACCCTTGAACGTGCGATGACTGTTACCCAGGAGAGCGCCCGCACCTACGAAGTGCGCACATACGGGTGCCAGATGAACGTGCACGACTCCGAGCGGCTGTCGGGCCTGCTGGAAGACGCGGGCTACGTGGCCGCGACCGACGGCCGGACCGCCGACGTGGTCGTCTTCAACACCTGCGCCGTCAGGGAGAATGCCGACAACCGCCTCTACGGCAACCTCGGCCACCTGCGCCCTGCCAAGGTCAAGAACCCGGACATGCAGATCGCCGTCGGCGGCTGCCTGGCGCAGAAGGACCAGGGCGAGATCGTCCGCAAGGCGCCGTGGGTGGACGTCGTGTTCGGCACCCACAACATCGGATCACTGCCGGTGCTGCTGGAGCGGGCGCGGATCGCCGGAGAGGCACAGGTCGAGCTCAAGGAGTCGCTGGAGGTCTTCCCGTCGACGCTGCCGACCAAGCGCGAGTCGGCCTACGCGGCGTGGGTGTCGGTCTCGGTCGGCTGCAACAACACCTGCACGTTCTGCATCGTGCCGTCGCTGCGCGGCAAGGAGAAGGACCGCCGGCCCGGCGACGTGCTGGCCGAGGTCCAGACCCTGGTCGACCAGGGCGTCCTCGAGGTCACCCTGCTGGGCCAGAACGTCAACACCTACGGCGTGGAGTTCGGCGACCGGCTCGCCTTCGGCAAGCTGCTGCGCGCCTGCGGCTCCGTCGAGGGGCTGGAGCGGGTCCGTTTCACCTCGCCGCACCCGGCCGCGTTCACCGACGACGTGATCGCCGCCATGGCCGAGACGCCCAACGTGATGCACCAGCTGCACATGCCGTTGCAGTCGGGTTCCGACCGGGTGCTGAAGGCGATGCGCCGTTCTTATCGGGCCGAGCGCTACCTCGGCATCATCTCCCGGGTCCGCGACGCCATGCCCGACGCCGCGATCTCCACCGACATCATCGTCGGCTTCCCCGGCGAGACCGAAGAGGACTTCCAGGCCACGCTCGACGTGGTGCGCGAGTCGCGCTTCGCCAACGCCTTCACCTTCCAGTACTCGATCCGGCCCGGCACGCCCGCCGCCACCATGCCCGGCCAACTGCCCAAGGAAGTGGTGCAGGAGCGGTACGAGCGGTTGGTGGCCCTGCAGGAGGAGATCTCCTGGGCGGAGAACAAGAAGCAGGTCGGACGGACGCTGGAGGTGCTGGTCGCGGAGGGCGAGGGCCGCAAGGACGCGGCCACGCTGCGGCTGAGCGGACGCGCGGGCGACAACCGGCTCGTGCACTTCGCGGTGGGCGACGGGGAGGCGCCGCGCCCCGGGGACATGGTGACGGTCGAGGTCACGTACGCGGCGCCGCACCACCTGGTGGCCGACGGCGCCGTGCGGTCGCTCCGCCGGACCCGCGCGGGCGACGCGTGGCAGGCCCGCCAGGGCGTCACCGCGCCCAAGGGCGTCTCCCTCGGCATGCCCACCATCGGCCGCCCCGCGCCGCTTCCCGCGTCCTCCTGCTCAGCCCTCTAGATCCTCTTCTCTGTCTGTTTCGCCGTGGGTCGGTTCTGGGGTCTGTGCGTCCGCCCCTTTGCCGTTACGGCAAGCCGCCGCCCCCCGCCGCCCGCCGACCCTGGCGGGCGGCCCGGTCCGGCGGCCGGCAGCCGGACGTGGTCCCCACCGCGACAACGCACGCAGACCCCCTGCTCCGGCCCCGGTGCCCTGACCGTAGGCGTCGGGTCAGCCGGGGTTGCCGAGGAGGCGGTCGCAGTAGTCCCGGCGGATGTCCTGGAAGGTGGCGCACGGGTTGTGGCCCGGGTTCGGCGCCGGGTCGGGGGCCTGCTGGGCCGGTTGGGCGGGGGCGCCGCCGCCGGCCGGTGCGGTGCTCTGGGCTGGGGGGTCGCCGACCACCGGGGCGCCGCTCCGCGCCGGAGGGCCGGTTTGGCGGGTGCCGTCCTGGCGGGAGTCGTCCTGAGGGGGAGGGCCCGTGGCCAGAGGGGTGTGGTCGTGCAGGGGAGTGCTGGGCAGGGCCGGGGGGAAGCCGTCCGCCGGAGCAGGGCCGAGGCTGGGTGAAGGGGGAGGCGGGGCCGTCCTGCCCGGGGCGGGGATCAGCTGGATCCAGGCGGCGTCGCCGGTGAGGGCGGGGGTCGAGGGCGGTGGGGAAAGAGGCGTTACCCGATAGTGGAGTTCGGGTGATCTTTCGGAAGGCCCGAATGCCAGCAGAATGCCGAATCCGGCCACGGCCAAGACGATCACCACGGATGTGGCGGACGCCAGCCGGCCCCGCCCACCTGGGCGAATGGCTCCAAAACGTGACAAGTCGTGATTCCTCGGTGATTGTTGCGGCGACTGTTGTGCGAGCATTCCACTGCTGCGGCTAGTGTGGTCCATCACCCGCGGAAGCCGGCGAGCTTTCCCGATACGACCGCAGGGAGCTGTCCCCCATGCATCACCCGACCGAGCCGGACAAGCCTGAGATCCTCAACGGACCGGGCGAGGAGCCTCGGCGCGCACGCCGTACCCCCTCCAAGAAGAACAAGACGGTCATCATCGTCGCGTCGGCCCTGGTGGTCGCGCTCGCGGCGGGTGGCGCCGGTTTCTTCCTGGCCAACGGCGACCCATCCCCGGCCGGGGGCACCCAGCCGCAGACCGTCCAGCAGACGCGGCAGCAGCCGGATCCGCGACTGGCGGAGGACGAGGACGCCTCGGTGGGCGATGTCACCACCGACGCTCCGCAGGAAGGCGACACCGCCGACGAGAACCTTCCCCAGGACGCCGTCCCCCAGAACCCCAACCCGCAGGTCCCGGCCAAGCCGAACACCGCGGACCCCGCGACGCCCAAGCCCGGAACCGGCAAGCCCGGCACGGACAAGCCGGGGTCGGCGGGCAACAACACCACCGCCCCGGACAACCCGGCGGACGGCCCGGCCGGCGAACTGACCGGCCAATGCGCCGCATCCGGCTGCTGACCCCTGACCATCCCGCTGTGCCGTGCGCTGGAGTGGTCGGGCGGTTCTGGGGGTGAATGGACCTTCTGGGGTGACCTGGTGCGGTCGTAGGTTCCGGGTATGACGAGTCAGAAGGCCGCCGCCCTGCGAGCTCTGCACGTGCCCGGTGATCCCCTGGTCCTGCCGAACGTCTGGGACGCCGCGTCGGCGCGGGCCGTTCAGGAGGCGGGGTTCTCCGTCGTGGCGACGGGGAGCGCGGCGATCGCGCGCGTGCTCGGCTACGACGACGGCGAGGCGACGCCGGTGGCCGAGATGCTGGCCGCCGTGGGGCGGATCGCGCGGGTCGTGGAGGCGCCGGTGACCGCCGACGTCGAGCGCGGCTACGGGCTCAAGCCGGCCGAGCTGGTGGAGCGCCTGCTGGCGACGGGCGCCGTGGGCTGCAACCTGGAGGATTCCGACCCCGGCACCGGCCAGATGGTCGATCCGGGGGAGCAGGCGGACTTCCTGGCCGAGGTGCGGGCCGCCGCCGGTGGAGAGCTGGTGATCAACGCTCGCGTCGACACCTTCCTGGGCGGCGCCAGGACGCGGGAGGACGCGGCGGCCAGAGCCCGCCGGTACCTGGAGGCGGGCGCCGACTGCGTCTACCCGATCCTCGCCCCGGACCCCGCCGATCTGGCCGCGGCGATCGACGGTCCGGTGAACGTGATCTACCACAAGGGCTCACCGTCCCTGGCCGAGCTGGCCGCGATGGGGGTGGCCAGGGTGAGCTTCGGGCACGGGTTGCACGCCGCGGCGCATGCCCATGCCGTTCACCTGTTCGGCCGCGTCCGCGAAGGGCACAACCCCTATCTGTAGGTGAACCGCCGTCACGCGTTCGCATAACCTGGCGGCGTGCTTGTCGCCGCGGCAGTCTGCCCGCATCCTCCGCTGATCGTGCCCGAGCTCGCCGGTGCCGCCGCCCCCGAGCTCGACGGTCTGCGCGCCGCCTGCGCGGAGGCCGTGGCCGCCCTGCGTGCCGCCGCGCCCGACCTGCTGTTCGTCGTCGGCGGTGACGACACCACACGCGAGTACGGCCCGCGCTCGGCGGGTTCGCTGGCCCCCTGGGGCGTGGATGTCAGGACCGGCGAGGGCGATCCGGTGCTGCCGTTGTCGCTGACGATCGGCCGATGGCTGCTGGGCGGCGACCCGGACGGGTTCCTGGCGGTGGCAGCGGACGCGAGTCCCGCCCGCTGCCTGGAGCTGGGGGAGCGCCTCGCCTCCGGGTCGCGTGTCGCCCTGCTGGTCATGGCCGACGGGTCGGCCAAGCTGACCGGCAAGTCCCCCGGCTACCTGGACCCCGCGGCGGAGCCGTACCAGAGAAGGCTGGTCAAGGCGCTCGCCGAGGCGGACCTCGCGGCGATCGCGGAGCTCGACCCCGGCGAGGCGGCGGAGCTGTGGGCCGGCGGGCGGGCGCCCCTGCAGGTGCTGGCCGGAGCGGCGGCGGGGGTGGAGTTGCGGCCGGAGCTGGTTCTGGAGTGCGCGCCTTACGGGGTGGGCTACGCCGTGGCGGTCTGGAGCTAGGGGCGCTTCGGGACCTGGACGGTCATGAGGTCGCGGGCCACGATCACGTCGCCGTCGAAGACCGCTCGCGCCTCCTCCAGGAAGACGGGCTCGGCGTCGAGGCCGTAGCGCTCGGAGAAGTGGGTCAGAACCAGGCGGCGCGCGCCCGACTCCTTGGCCACGAGCGCGGCCTCCTGCGCGGTCAGATGGCCGTACTCCTTGGCCAGGGCGGCCTCCGCCGACAGGAACGTCGACTCGATGACCAGCAGGTCCACGCCGTCGGCCAGGGCGAAGACGTTCTCGCACAGGCGGGTGTCCATGATGAACGCGGCCGACTGGCCGGGGCGCGGCGCGCTGCACATCTCCAGCGTGACACCGCCGAGCACGCCTTCCTCCTGCAGGACGCGCACGTCGGGGCCGGTGACGCCGTGCCTTCTGAGGCGGTCGGGGAGCATGCGGCGGCCGTCGGGTTCCTGGAGGCGGTAGCCGTACGACTCGACGGGGTGGGACAGGCGGCGCGCGGTCAGTGGCGGCAGGGTGGCGGTGTCGCCGGAGACGGGGTGTTCGGTGATGGCTTCGGTGTCGGTGAAGACCGCGGCGTGGCGCAGGCGGTTCCAGTACTGCTCGCCGCTGGCCGGGTAGACCGCTTTGACCTCGTGTTTCACGCGGTCGCGTGCGATGCGCTGGACGATGCCGGGCACGCCGAGGCAGTGGTCGCCGTGGAAGTGCGTGACGCAGATCCAGTGCAGCTGGCTGGAGCTGAGCCCGGCGTGCAGGAGCTGGCGCTGGCTGCCCTCGCCGGGATCGAACAGGTAGCCCTGGCCATCCCACCGCAAAACATAGCCATTGTGATTACGGTGTCGGGTAGGGACCGCGCTTGAGGTGCCCAGCACGACCAGTTCACGAGAGGACACGATGCTCACCGTCGCCTACGCTCAGCTGCCGACGCCCGTCGGCGCCTTCCATGTGGCCGTCAGCGAGGACGGGCTGGTCGCGACGGGCTGGCGTCCGCTCCAGGTCGGCCTCGACGAGGTTCATGACCCGGATCGTACGGCTTTCGTGCTCGATGAGCTGAAGCTTTATTTCGCCGGTGAGCTCAAGGCGTTCGAGACGCCCATCGACTGGAGTCTCATGGCGGGCTCGCGGCGGGCGGTGCTGCGGGCGCTGCACGGCGTGCCGTACGGGAAGGTCGTCACCTACGGCGAGCTCGCCCGGCTGAGCGGCACGAGCGTGCCCGCACGCGGGATCGGGTCGATCATGGGCTCGAACCCGATCCCGATCGTGGTGCCCTGCCATCGCGTGCTCGCGGCGGCGGGCCTGGGCGGCTTCAGCGGCGGTGTCGGCGTGGAGACCAAACGCTGGCTGCTCACCCACGAGGGCTATCTACAGCCCACGCTGCTGGATCTCTAGCCCTCCTTGCCGTCGATCTTGTCGGCGGCGTCCTTGGCCATGTCGGTGCCCCTGGCGATGTGCTCGTCGTACTTGCCGCCGGTGGCCTCGCTCGCGGCCGTGGAGGCCTTGTCGATGCCCTGGTTGGCGGCGTCCTCGGCCTTCTCGCGCAGGCCGTCCATCATGCCGCCCGCCGAGTCCTGAGTCTGACCGGCGGTGTCCTTGGCCTGTTCGGGGATGTTCTTCAGCTTCTCGTCGTGCCCGCCGAACATCTCCTTGACCTTGTCGAAAATCGACATGTCTTCCCCCGATGTCTCATTGACGGCCCCCCCGAGCCGTCGTCTCCTTCATACCCCTTGTGTTGACACACTTATCGGTGTGCGTACGCAGCCTGTCATCGCCGTCGTGGGGCCCACCGCGGCCGGAAAGTCCGATCTCGCCGTGGATCTGGCCCTCCGGCTGGGGGGCGAATGCATCAATGCCGACTCCATGCAGCTTTACCGAGGAATGAACATTGGAACGGCGAAACTCTCCCAAACCGAGCAAAGAGGTGTTCCTCACCATCTACTGGACGTCTGGGATGTGACCGTCACCGCCAGCGTGGCCGAGTACCAGAGGCTGGTCCGGCCGCTGCTGGACAAGCTGGAGGTGCCGATCCTCGTCGGCGGGAGCGGCCTGTACGTACGCGCCGCCCTCGACGACCTCGACTTCCCCGGAACCGACCCGGCGGTCCGCGCCCGCCTGGAGGCGGAGCTGGCCCAGGTGGGGCCCGCCGTCCTGTACGAGCGGCTCCGGGCCGGCGACCCCAAGGCCGCCGAGGCGATCCTGCCCAGCAACGGCCGGCGGATCGTGCGCGCGCTGGAGGTCATCGAGTTCTCCGGGCGCCCCTTCTCGGCGACGATGCCCTCCTACGAGGCGCTGTACCCGAGTGTCCAGATCGGCCTCGACGTGCCGCGCCCCGAACTGGACGCCCGCATCGAGCTGCGGGTCGGGCGGATGTGGGAGGCGGGCCTGGTCGACGAGGTGCGGGTCCTGCTCGATCAGGGCCTGGCGGACGGCCGTACGGCAGGCCGCGCGCTCGGCTACGCCCAGGTCATGAAATATCTGGCGGGGGAGTGGACCGAGGAGGAGGCGTTCGCCGAGACCGTCCGGGCCACCCGGCGCTTCGCCCGCCGCCAGGAGTCGTGGTTCCGCCGCGACCCCCGCGTGGTCTGGCTACCCTACAACGCGCCCGATCTGCTGGGTCTTGCGGTCGATAGGCTTGTGTCATGAAGTTTCTGAAGGGCCACGGTACTGAGAACGACTTCGTCATCATCCCCGACCCGGATGGCGAGATCGACCTGTCGGCCGCGCTCGTGGCCGAGATCTGCGACCGCCGCACCGGCCTCGGCGCCGACGGCGTGCTCCGCGTGGTCCGCAGCAAGATCAGCCCCGAGGTCTCCGAGCAGGCCGGGCAGACCGAGTGGTTCATGGACTACCGCAACGCCGACGGCAGCATGGCCGAGATGTGCGGCAACGGCGTACGCGTCTTCGCCCGCTACCTCGTCGACGCCGGTCTCGCCGAGCCGGGAGAGTTCGGCATCGCCACCCGCGGCGGCGTCCGCAAGGTCCGCCTCCAGGCCGAGGGGGACGTGACGATAGACATGGGCAAGCCCACGGTGTACGGCGAGAGCGTCACCTCCGTCTCCGGCCAGGAGTACACCGGCCTGCACGTCGACATGGGCAACCCCCACCTGGCCTGCGCCATCGGCGACCCCGTCGTCCAGCTCGACCTGACCCACCAGCCGGCCTTCGACCCGGGCGTCTTCCCCAGCGGCGTCAACATCGAGCTGTTCAACGCCGTGGGCCCGCGCCGCGCGGTCATGCGCGTCTTCGAGCGCGGCTCCGGCGAGACCCGCTCGTGCGGCACCGGGGCGGTGGCCACCGCCGTCGCCGCCGCCCACCTGAGCGGCGAGGTCACCGGCGAGTGGATCGTGGAGGTCGCCGGCGGCCGGCTCACGGTCACCCTCGACGAGGAGACCAGCTACCTCAGCGGACCGGCGGTGATCATCGCCTCCGGCGACCTGACCCTTGCAGAATAATGTTCTCCTGAGCGATGCTGGGCGCATGGCTGATCCACTGACCACCGCGATCGAGGTCAAAGCGCCCATCGGCGTCCTGGGCGGCAACTTCATGCTGTCGAGGGAGGCCAAGGCGCTCTGTGAGGAGCACGGCCTCGGCCCACGCGAGCTCTACTTCCGCGGGCGCTGCGGCGTGCTCGGCGAGTGCGAGGCCGACGTGGTCACCTCCGTGGCCGTCTTCTTCCCGCCGGAGCACGTCTCCCAGAGCTGGGACGGCGGCCGCAAGATGCCCGTCGAGCAGGCGGTCGAGCTCTACACCGGCGCCTGCCACGCGTGGGGGCGCCGCAAGCTCGGCGGCTTCGACGGCTGCGCCAGGATCGCCGAGTTGCTCGAACCGGTCGTCGAGAAGGCCTCGCCGGTCGGGGCTCCGCTGTTCGCCGGGTGGCGGGCCGTACCCCTGCCCGATGACGCGCCCGCGCGGGCGACGCAGCTCATGCACGTCGTGCGCGAGCTACGGGGCGGTCTGCATGCCAATGCGGTGATCGCGGAAGGGATGCATCCGCTGGACGCCGTCCTCGCCGCCTCGCACGAGGGCACCCCGTTCGGACGTGCGACCGGCGAGTCGATCGCGCGGTTCTTCACCTGGCCGGAGCCTTATCCGCAGCTCCCCGCCGAGGTGATCGAGCGCAGGGCTAAGATCGAGGAGACGACGGATCGGCTCATGGCTCCGGTATTTTCTGTCCTGAACGCGGCTGAATCGGATGAGCTGATAGGGCTTCTCCGTTTGGGGCACGCCCATTGACCTGGCAGACTGACTGCCCATGGACGTGGACATCTGGGCCTGGGTCGGCGACACCCAGCAGCAGCTTTCCGAGGCGGGCAACGTGGGCCTCGCCATGGCGCTGGGAGACCTCCCCGCACAGGCCTATGAGGGCCGCTATCCCCAGCTCGACGTGATGGCTCCGGCCATCGCGCAGCAGGCGGAGGCGCTCGGGCTGCCCTGGCTCGAGTTCTACGCCCGCTATTGGCATCTCGTGGGCCGGGTGGGCGACCGGGCCCAGGGCGCGGTGGCGATCGGCGACGCGGAGGAACTGCTCGCGTTCGCCCAGCGCGAAGAGGTGCGTGACTGCCCCGCTGCCCCGGCCGCCGTCGAGGCGCTCGCCCTGGCCTGGGCCAACGCCGACGGCCCCGGCTACGCCGAGCAGCGCCTGGAGAAGCTGGGCGCGGTCATCGAGGGCCTGCCCGCCGACCAGCCCGCCTTCACCGGCCTGGTGACGCAGTACGTCGCGGCCCTGGTCGACGCCGGGCGCGCCGAGGAGGCCGTCACCTACGCCGAGTCCGCCGTCGAGCAGCTGCGCGCCGTCGACAAGCCGGCCAGCTGGGAGCTCGGCGCCGCGAGCGCCCACGCGCTGCTGGCCGCGGGCCGCGCCGAAGCCGCGCTGACCGCGCTGCAGGCCGCCGCCGACTTCCCGGCCGACGACCCGCCCGCCAAGCCCCACCGCGACGGTGTACGCCGCGCGCGCATCCTGGCCGAGCTCGGCCGTACCGCCGAGGCCGTGGACGCGCTGCCCGACCTCGACGTCGTGGGCAACCACCCGCGCGACTTCGTCGAGTGGGCGCAGGTCGTGCTCAAGCTGGCCGGTTCCTCGCAGATCACCAACACCTGGCAGCTCGGCCGCGTCCTGCGCCAGTGGATCGACTACTTCAGCATGATGGGCGGCTACCAGGCCCGCGTGGAGCTGGCCCTGGTCGCCGGCGACCTGGCCATCGCGCGCCAGGGCGTGTGGCAGGCGCGGCTGCTGGCCGACCTCGCCGAGCAGTTCTCGGGTGAACTGCGCGACGCGGAGAGCGTCGCCGGGCGCATCGCCGGCCTGCGCGCCGCCGCCGACGCCACCTCCGAGCCGGACGCCCCCGGCTCCGAGGAGGAGCGGGTCGCCTACTTCGACGCCGCCGACGGCTTCAACGCCGACCCCGAGAAGTGGGTCGGCTGGCTGGCCCCGATCTCCGGCTCCGACCTGGAGGCCACCCGCCGCCACACCACCACGCTCGGCTTCCTCGGCTACCCGGCCACCGGCGCCGACATCTACTGGAAGATGTTCGTCGACTCCGGCGACATCGCCACAGCCGACCCCGACGACGTCGCGTACCTGACCACGCTGCTCATCGAGGCCCGCCAGGACGAGCGGCTCGAGCAGATGGCCGCGATGTTGCCGCACGCCGCCCAGCACCTCACCCTCGCCCGCCTGCACAGCGCTCGCGAGCGCTGGGCCGAGACCGTCGCCGAGGGCGAGCACGCCATCGCCGCCGGCGCCGGCACGGAGGCGCGCCGCCTGGTCTCGGGCGCGGCGCAGCAGCTCGACGACAACGCCCGCGGCGCCCAGGTGCTGCTGGAGGTCCTCGACGAGCTCAACGACGAGGACGTCTGGCGCATGGTCGTGATGGCCACCGCCGCCGAGGACTGGGACACCGTCCGCAAGGGCGCGGCCAAGATCGGGATGCCGATCCAGTCCACCGAGGGCCCGATCGAGGAGGAGATGGGCCTGATCCGGGTCATCCTCCCGGCGCCCGACGGCGGTCAGCGGCAGGTGCTGTCCATCCGCACCGGCCCGGCCACGGCGCGCCTGGCGCTGCCGCAGCCGCGTGGCATGGAGTACAACGCCGGCGACCTGGTCGTCTTCGACCCGCAGTTGCTGGAGCCCATCCCCGACGACCCGAAGGAGCAGGAGAACTTCGTGCCGCCGTTCGCGGCCGTGAGCATCCTGCGCCCCGGCGGCTACGTCAGCTACTTCTTCGACGGCGCCGCGCCGTCCGAGAGCGACTGGGCCGAGTTCACCGAGGTCATGGCCGAACGCGGCTGGCCGATGTGGGTCTACTCGGAGGAAAACTACACCGTCACCCACCCGACCTCCGGCGAGACGCTGCCCGGCGTCTACGGCTGGGTCGCCGTCCCGCCGGACGTCGCCGCCACCGATGTCGACGCCCTGCTCGACGACGCCACCGAGCGCTGGTCGCACCCGCTGGCCTGGCTCGACCTGGCCCGCGAGATCGACGTCGAGGTCGAGCGGCACGAGCGCATCGTCAAGGAGTACGGTCTCTGATGATCGACAAGTTCAGGCTCGACGGGAAGGTGGCCATCGTCACCGGGGCCTCGTCGGGCCTGGGCGTGGCCTTCGCCCGCGGGCTGGCGCAGGCGGGGGCCGACATCGTGATCGGCGCCCGGCGGGCCGATCGGCTCGACGGGACCCGGAAGCTGGTCGAGGAAGCCGGGCGGCGTTGCCTGGCCGTCGCCACCGACGTGACCGTGGTCGAGCAGTGCCAGGCCCTGGTCGAGGCCGCTGTGGCGGAGTTCGGGCAGGTCGACGTCCTGATCAACAATGCTGGGGTGGGCACTGCCGTACCGGCGTTGCGGGAGAGTCCCGAGGAGTTCCGGCGGGTGATCGACATCAACCTGCACGGGAGCTACTGGATGGCGCAGGCGTGCGCGCGCGTCATGCGGCCCGGGTCGTCCATCGTCAACATCGGCAGCATCCTCGGTGAGACCACGGCGGGACTACCGCAGGCGGCCTACAGCGCGTCGAAGGCCGGGGTCATCGGGCTCACCCGTGATCTGGCGCAGCAGTGGACGGGGCGGCGCGGGATCCGGGTCAACTGCTTGGAGCCCGGATTCTTCGCCTCGGAGATGACGGAGGAGTACAGCGCCGGGTACCTGGAGCGCATGCTGGAGCAGCGGGTGGTGATGGGCCGGGTGGGCGAGGCCGATGAACTCGTGGCGGCGGCGGTGTTTCTGGCGAGCGACGCCTCGTCGTACATCACGGGCGTGACGCTGCCGGTTGACGGTGGGATTCTGCTGACCTGATAGTTTGCTCTCTGATCTTCACGTTTCGGAGGGATTTATGGGCGACATCGACCGTCTTGCGGCAGTTATCAGGGACGACCGGCCTTGGGGTGGGTTTGAGCGCTTCACCCTGAATGAGATGTCGACCGTGAAGATCATCGATGTGGCGCCCGGTCAGCGGCTCAGCCTTCAGCGGCACACGTCGCGGGACGAGCTGTGGGTGGCGCTGGACCCGGGCTGCGTGTTCGAGATCGACGGCGAGCGCACGGAGCCCTCGGTCGGCGACCGGGTCCTGATCCGCGCCGGCCAGACCCACCGCCTCAGCAGCTCCGGCCCCGCCACCCGCATCCTCGAGATCGCCTTCGGCCACTTCGACGAGGACGACATCGAGCGCCTGGAGGACGCCTACGGGCGCTCCTAGTCTTTACGTTCTTTCTGCTAGGGGCTTCCTTCTGTTACGGCAAGCCAGGCTGCCGCCACCCGCCGTCGCCGGTTGACGCCGATCGGGGGGATCGCTTCTCACGTCGGACGTGGTCCCCACCGCAACGGCCCTCGTCAACCTCGTTCTTCGAGCTGAGTGTCTTCCACCTCGCTCGTGCCCTGCGGTGGGCCTGTTGGTCGCTGGGCTGTGGGGGTCCTGGTCTTTCGTGCCGTTCGGCTTGATGTTGGTGGCTGTGGGGCTCTTGTTTGGGGGTCGGGTGGGCTCTATGTTCGTTGCGTAGTCCGGTACGTGTTGCGTATTAGGGAACAACCGGAGGGCGCATGGTGTCCCGGCCGCGGTTAGTGATCATTGGAGCCGGCATTGTGGGCTGCGCCCTGGCCGATGAGCTCACCGGGCGGGGGTGGACCGACGTCACCGTGGTCGAGCAGGGGCCTCTGTTCGCGGCGGGCGGGTCGAGTTCTCATGCGCCTGGGCTGGTGTTCCAGACCAATCCGTCCAAGACGATGACGGAGTTCGCCACCTACACGGTCAACAAGTACAGCGGGCTCTCGCTCGATGGGCAGTGGTGCTTCAAGCAGGTCGGCGGGCTGGAAGTGGCCACGACGCCCGAACGGCTCGCGGACCTGCGGCGACGCCAGGGATGGGCCGAGGCGTGGGGTGTGCACGGTGAGGTGATCAGCCCCGAGCGGTGCCTCGAACTGTGGTCTCTGCTCGATCCCGCTCGGGTGCTGGGCGGCTACTTCGTGCCCACGGACGGGCTGGCCAGCGCGTTGCGGTGCGGCGAGGCGCAGGCGCGGCGGGCGATCGAGCGGGGGGCGCGGTTCCTGCCGCACCACACCGTGGTCGGGATCGAACAGCAGGGCGGGCGCGTCACCGGAGTGGCGGTCGAGGTCGGTGCGGAGGGGCTCGAGTACCGGGTCATACCCGCTGATGTCGTGGTCAGCGCGGCCGGGTTCTGGGGGCCGGGCATCGGGGCGATGGCGGGCGTGAGCGTGCCGTTGCTGCCGCTGGCCCACCAGTACGCGCGGTCGGAGCCGCTGGCCGTACTGGAAGGAAATCCTGAAGCGGTGCGGCCCATCCTGCGGCACCAGGACAGAGACCTGTATTTCCGGGAACACGGGGATCAGATCGGCGTCGGGTCCTATGCGCACCGGCCGATGCCGGTCCGGCAGGAGGAGATCGGGCCCAACGGCACCACGATGCCGTCGGTGCAGGCGTTCACCGAAGAGGACTTCGAACCTGCCTGGCGGGACGCCGTCGACCTGCTGCCCGCGCTCAAGGAGTCGGCCTGCACCGACGGGATCAACGGGATCTTCTCCTTCACGCCGGACGGGTTCCCGCTGATCGGGGAGGCGCCGCAGCTCGACGGGTTCTGGCTGGCCGAGGCGGTGTGGGTGACGCATTCCGCGGGAGTGGCCAAGGCGCTGGCGGAGGTGCTGGTCGACGGGCGTTCGAGCTTCGACCTGCACGAGTGCGAGCTGAACCGCTTCGAGCCCGTGCACCTCGCGCCCGCCTTCGTCGAGGAACGCGGCAAGCGGAACTTCGTCGAGGTCTACGACATCATCCATCCGCTCCAGCCGATGGAATCGCCCCGTCCTCTGCGGACCAGCCCGTTCCATCCGCGTCAGCGGGAGCTCGGGGCGTTCTTCCTGGAGGGGGCGGGGTGGGAACGCCCGCAGTGGTTCACGTCCAACACCCCGCTTTCCGATGGCGATCCCGGGCAGCGGGACGACTGGGCGGCGCGGTACTGGTCGCCGATCGCCGCCGCCGAGTCCCGCCACACCCGTGAGCGGGTCGCCCTCTACGACATGACGCCCCTCAAGCGGATCGAGGTGGCGGGGGCCGGGGCGGCGGCGTTTCTGCAGCGGATGACGACGAACAACGTCGACAAGAAGCCCGGTTCCGTGACGTACACGCTGCTGCTCGATGCCGGCGGCGGGGTGCGGTCCGATCTCACGGTCGCGCGGCTGAGCGAGGAGCGGTTCCAGGTCGGCGCCAACGGGAACCTCGACCTCGACTGGCTGCGGCGGCACGCGCCGGGCGATGCGCAGGTCCGGGACATCACGCCCGGGACATGCTGTGTGGGCGTTTGGGGGCCGCGGGCCCGCGAACTGGTGCAGCCGCTCACGGACCTGGACATGTCTCATGAGGGGTTCCGGTATTTCACCTGTAAGCAGGGCTATATCGGGCATGTGCCGGTCACCGCCATGCGGGTGTCGTATGTGGGGGAACTGGGCTGGGAGCTCTACACCACCTCCGATCTGGGCCTCAAACTCTGGGACACGCTCTGGGCGACGGGGCTGCCGATCGCGGGCGGGCGGGCGGCGTTCAACAGCCTGCGGCTGGAGAAGGGGTACCGGTTGTGGGGCGTGGACATGACGCCTGAGCACAACCCGTACGAGGCGGGGCTGGCCTTCGCCGTCCGGGAGGACAAGGACTTCCTCGGCCGGGACGCGCTGTCCAAGGAGATCACGCGCAAGCTCGTGCCGCTGCTGACGGCGGAGGTCGTGATGGGCAAGGAGCCGGTACGGCACGGCGGCGCCACGGTCGGCTACACCACCAGCGCCGCCTACGGCCACACCATCGGCCGCCCGATCGCCTACGCCTGGCTGCCGATCGACCTCACCGCTCCTGGCACGGAGGTGGAGGTCGCCTACTTCGGCCGCCCCGTCCCGGCCGAGGTCGGGGCCGAGCCCCTGTTCGACGCCAAGATGGAGAAGATCCGACGATGACCCGATCGACGGAACCCCCACCCCACCCGACGACACCCGATCAGAACCCCCGAGACCTCGATCGGTCAGACCCCGATCGGTCAGACCCCGATCGGTCGGACTCGGGGTGGACGGGTTCGGGTGGACGGGCTCGGGTGGGTTGGGCCGGAGGCGGGCGGGCCCCGGCTGGTGCGGGGCTGGGGAAGGGTGGAGGTGGGCGGCGTGAGCCATCCTGAGTTTCTGTGGCGGAATCCCGAGCCGAAGCCCGCCTACGACGTGGTCATCGTCGGCGCCGGTGGGCATGGGCTGGCCACCGCCTATTACCTGGCCAAGAACCATGGGATCACCAACGTCGCCGTCCTGGAGAAGGGCTGGCTGGCCGGTGGCAACATGGCCAGGAACACCACGATCATCCGTTCCAACTACCTGTGGGACGAGAGCGCCGCCATCTACGAGCACTCACTCAAGCTCTGGGAGGGGCTCAGCGACGACCTCGACTACGACCTGCAGTTCAGCCAGCGGGGTGTGCTCAACCTCGCCCACAACCTGGCGGACGTCCGCGAGGGCAGACGCAGGGTCAACGCCAACCGCCTCAACGGCGTCGACGCCGAGTGGCTGGAGGCGGACGAGGTCAAGAAGTTCTGCCCGGTCGTCAACGTCTCGGACTCCGCCCGCTACCCGGTCCTCGGCGCCACGCTGCAGCGGCGCGGCGGGATCGCCAAGCACGATCACGTCGCCTGGGCCCTGGCCCGCAAAGCGGACGCCTACGGCATCGACCTCATCCAGAACATCGAAGTCACCGGCTTCGAAATGGTGGAAAACAGGGTCTCGGCCGTTCAAACGACCAGGGGGCGGATCGCGGCCGGGAAGGTCGCGCTCGCGGCCGCCGGGCACACCTCCGTGCTCGCCGCCCAAGCGGGGATCCCGCTGCCGCTGCAGTCCCACCCCCTCCAGGCCCTCGTCTCCGAACTGCTGGAACCGGTCCTCGACTGCGTCGTGATGTCCAACGCCGTCCACGTCTATGTCAGCCAGGCCCACAAGGGCGAACTGGTCATGGGCGCCGGAATCGACTCGTACAACTCCTACGGCCAGCGCGGCGCCTTCCACGTCATCGAAGCCCAGATGGCCGCGGCCCTGGAGCTGTTCCCGATCTTCAGCCGGGTCCGGGTGCTGCGCACCTGGGGCGGCGTCGTGGACGTCTCGCCCGACGCCTCCCCGATCATCGGCAGGACGCCGGTCGAGGGCCTGTTCATCAACGCGGGCTGGGGCACCGGCGGCTTCAAGGCCACCCCCGGCTCCGGCTGGGTCTACGCCCACACGATCGCCCATGACGAGCCGCACCCGCTGGCCGTACCCTTCGCGCTGGAGCGGTTCACCACCGGCGCCCTCATCGACGAGCACGGAGCCGCGGCGGTGGCGCACTGATGATGCTGATCGACTGCCCGCACTGCGGGCCACGCGACGAGAACGAGTTCGCCTACGGCGGCCAGGCCGGGATCGCCTACACCCCGGACGCCGGCGACGAGGCGTGGGCCGGATACCTGTTCATGCGCGACAACCCCAAGGGCTGGTTCCACGAGCGCTGGTTCCACGCGCACGGCTGCCGGACCTGGTTCTCCGTGACCCGCCACACCGTCACTCACGAGATGAGGCCGCACCCGTGAGGTTCACCTTCGACGAGCGGCCCTACGAGGGGCGGCCGGGCGACACGCTCGCGGCCGCGCTGCTGCGCAACGGCGTGCGCGTGGTCGGGCGCAGCGTCGACCTGGGCCGCCCGCGCGGCGTCTTCTCCGCGGGCCCCGAGGAGCCGAACGCGCTGGTCCGCGTGGGCGCCGACCCCATGCTCGCGGCCACGACGGTCGAGCTGTACGAGGGCCTGGCCGCGTGGAGCCTGAGCGGCAAGGGCCGCGTCGACCTGTCCGAACCGGACGGGCGCCGCTGCGACAAGGGCTACCTGCACTGCGACGTGCTCGTGGTGGGCGGCGGCCCCGCGGGGCTGGCCGCGGCGCTGGCGGCCGGCGAGTCGGGCGCGCGCGTCATCCTGGTGGATGACCAGCCGTTCCTGGGCGGCGACCTGCTCGCCGGCCGGGCCAGGCTGGACGGCGCGCCCGCCCTCGACTGGGTGGCCGAGGTCGCGCACCGGCTCGCGGTGCTGCCCGAGGTGCGGGTGCTGACCAGGACCACCGCGATCGGCTACTACGACGACAACTACCTGACCGCGGTCGAGAGGCGCGGCTCGGGCGAGCGCCTGTGGCATCTGCGTGCGCGCCGCGTGGTGCTGGCGACGGGCGCGCAGGAGCGCTCCCTGGCCTTCCCTGACAACGACCGTCCCGGCGTGATGCTCGCCTCCGCGGCGCGTGCCTATGCCAACAGGTACGGCGTGCGGCCCGGCACCAGAGCGGTGGTCTTCACCTGCGCCGACTCCGGACACGAGGCCGCCCGCGACCTGGCGGCGGCGGGGGTGGAGGTGCTCGCCGTCCTCGACGCCCGCGACGGCGCGGAGATCACCGGCACCACCGCCGACGCGGAAGGGGTGCTCACCGGCGTCCGTACGCGCGGCGGCGGGCTTTTCGCGGCCGATCTGCTGGCCGTGGCCGGCGGATGGAACCCGGTGGTGCACCTGTTCAGCCAGTCGCAGGGCAGGTTGCGGTTCGACGAGGAGCTGCAGGCGTTCGTGCCGCACCTGTCGGCGCAGGCCGAGCGCTCGGCCGGGGCGTGCAGAGGCCTGTACGGCACCGCCGAGGCGATCGCGGACGGCTTCGCCGCCGGCTCCCAGGCGGCGGGGCTGACCGGGTTCGCCGAGCGGGCGAGCCACCACGTCCCCGGCAGCGACGAGCCGCCGCGTAGGCCGCCCGCCGCGCTCTGGGTGATGGGCGACGATCCCGCCGTGTCCTTCGCCGACCTCCACCGCGACGTCACCGTGGCCGACCTGCGGCGCGCCTCCGGCACCGGCATGCGCTCGGTGGAGCACGTCAAGCGCTACACCACCGCCGGCACCGGGGCCGACCAGGGCAAGACGGCGGGCGCGGTGGTCGTGGGCGTCATGTCCGCGCTGCTCGGGACGGCGCCGGGCCAGATGGGGACGGCGACGTTCCGCCCGCCGTACACGCCGGTGTCCTTCGCGACGCTGGCGGGGCGCGACCGCGGCGCGCTGTCGGACCCCGTGCGGACCACCGCCATGCACGAGTCGCACCTCGCCAGGGGCGCGGTCTTCGAGGACGTCGGCCAGTGGAAGCGCCCGCGTTACTTCCCCCTCGGCGTGGAGGACATGGACGAGGCGGTGCGGCGTGAGTGCAGGGCGGCGCGTACGGCGGTGGCCGCCATGGACGCCTCCACCCTCGGCAAGATCGACATCAGGGGCGCCGGCGCCGGTGAGTTCCTGGACCGGATCTACACCAACCTGTACTCGACGCTGGCCGTGGGCGCCTGCCGCTACGGGCTGATGTGCAAGGCCGACGGCATGGTCTTCGACGACGGCACCACGGCCAGGATTGGGCCCGACCACTTCCTCATGACGACCACGACGGGCAACGCCGCCGCCGTGCTCGACTGGCTGGAGGAGTGGCATCAGACCGAGTGGCCCGAGCTGGACGTGCGGTTCACCTCGGTGACCGACCACTGGGCGACCGTGGCGGTGGCGGGGCCGAAGGCGCGCGAGGTCGTGGCGGCGCTCTCGCCCGAGGCGGCGGAGCTGGCGTTCATGCGGTGCGTGGAGACGCCGGTCGCCGGGGTGGACGGGCGCGTGTTCAGGATCAGCTTCTCGGGCGAGCTGGCCTACGAGGTCAACGTGCCCTGGTGGTACGGCGCCGCGTTGTGGGAGAGCGTGCTGGCCCTGGGGGCGGTGCCGTACGGGACGGAGGCCATGCACGTGCTGCGCGCGGAGAAGGGCTTCGCGATCGTCGGGCAGGAGACCGACGGGACCGTCACCCCGCAGGACCTCGGCATGGAGTGGATCGTCTCGCGCCGCAAGCCGGACTACGTCGGCAAGCGCTCGCACGCCCGCCCCGACACCGCGCGCGAGGGCCGTAAGCGCCTGGTCGGGCTGCGGCCGGAGGCGTTCGTGGAGGAAGGGGCGCAACTGGTCGCGCCGGGCGGTCGCGAGATGCTGGGTCACGTGACCTCCAGCTACACCGGCGCCGTGCTGGCGATGGCGCGTGACGTGGCGCCGGGCGACCGGCTGGAGGCGGTCTCGGGCGGGCGTACGGTGCCGGTCACGGTGGTCGAGCCGGTCTTCTACGACCCGGGCAACGCCCGCCGCGACGGCGACCCGGTCGAGCGCGTCGGCACGGTGGGGGAGTGGCGGCCGGAGAGCCCGGCCGGTCGGTTCGCCCACCGTTTCCTGGCCGCGAGTTCTGAGCGGGTACGGCTGCGCGAGCTGCCGTTCGCACGCATGTGGGAGGTACGCGGCCAGGACCCGGGTCAGGGACTGCGCCTGGGTCCCGCCTGGTGGCTGGTGACCGGGGAGAGCGGCAGGGATGGCTGGACGGACGTCTCCGGCCAGCGCACCGTGCTGGAGCTGTCCGGCCCGGACGCCGTCGAGGTGCTGGTCACCGGCTGCCCGATCGACCTGCA
This sequence comes from Nonomuraea sp. NPDC050547, assembly GCF_044457345.1. Classification (NCBI taxonomy): domain Bacteria; kingdom Bacillati; phylum Actinomycetota; class Actinomycetes; order Streptosporangiales; family Streptosporangiaceae; genus Nonomuraea; species Nonomuraea sp. NPDC050547. The sequence goes on along the minus strand of NZ_JBITGW010000014.1, from coordinate 173,690 downwards.
CCCCGCGGTCTTCCCCGGATACGCGCAGACGTTGCTCGGAAAGGCCGGGGTGATCCTGGAACGGACCGCCCCGGACGTCTTCCGCGTCTATGTGCGCTCGTCGTTCACCGGCTACCTGGCCGAGTGGCTGCTGGACGCGCTCAGCCACCCTGGCTCTGGGAGCAGTCCTCCTTCGAGGTGACCGGCGCGTCGGGCGCGGTGTCGGAGACCGAGACCTTCAGCTGCGCGGTGGAGGCCAGGAGGCTGCCGACAGGCGCCCCGCCCGCCTTCTCGTCGACGACCACGCTGCGCTCGCCGAGCAGCGCGTAGCTCTGCCCGTCGATGATCAGCTCGGAGCGCCGGCCGTCCCAGACGCCGCCGACCCCGAGCCCCTTACGGCCCGCCGCGTCCTCGGCGTCCTCGGTGACGGTGATGCCGGGTAGCGTGCCCAGCGCCTTGAACAGCGCGGCCCGCTGCGCCGGCGGCATGTACGCCTCGCGCAGCAGTTCGCTGGCGCCGTCCCAGACCGCGAACTCGGGCGCGATCTGCTTGTCGCCGTTGCTGGGGAAGGTCTTGTACAGCCACGCCTTCATCGCCTCGGCGTCGGTGGGCAACTGCTTGAGCGTCGCGTAGTCCTTGCTCCACGGCCCCTTCGTGCCGCAGGACGTCAGCGGCATGACCGAGACGCCCTTCTCCTCGTAGGCCTGCTTCGGGATCTCCCAGCCGGGATAGGCGACCGGGTCGATGGTCTCGATCTGGAGCACGCCGTCACGCCCCTGGGAGTCCTGCTTCCCGTCGGCCCTGAGCCAGATCTTCCGCTTCGTCCGGTACAGCCAGCGCTCCTCCGTGTTCTCGCCGATCGACTGTGAGGTGTACATGGTCTGAGACTCGGTGACCACGTACTGGTCGTCGCGTGGCTCCAGCTCCTCGACAGCGGCCCCCGCCGCACGGTCGAACACCTGCTCCGCCGACATGAGCGCGATCTTCGGCAGCGCGACGGGCGCGCTCTGCCGCGGGCTCACGCGAGGGGTCTCGGCGGGCAGGAACACGGCCGCGCCCACGCCGACCGCGAGCGCGAGCGCTCCGGCCACGGCGAAGGTGTACGGCTTGCGCCACGCGAGGCGCTTCCTGCCCGCCGCGACCAGCTGATCCCTGGCCATGGCCTTGGTGCCGGGATCGTAGGGGGGGACGTCGGGACGTGCCTGGCCGACCAGGTCGAACTCGTTCATGGGGTGCCTTCCAGGGCGCTGCGGATCTTGGCTCGGGTGCGTGACAGGCGCGAGCGCACGGTGCCCACCGGGATGCCCAGCGCCTCGGACGCCTGCTCGTAGGACAGCTCGGCCCAGGTGACGAGGAACAGCAGTTCCCGCTCGGCCGCGCCGAGCCTGGCCAGGGCGGCGGCCAGGCTGGGGCCGAGCCGTTCCGCGTCCATCCGGTCGACGCTGCGCTGCTCGAACGCCTCGCCCTCCGGCTCGGCCGTGCGGGCGAGCGCCCTGAGCTTCCTGGTCTCGGTACGGCGGTGCTTGGAGATGAGGTTGGCGGCGATGCCGTACAGCCAGGGGCGCGCGTCGGGGCGCGTGAGGTCGTAGCGCCGGCGCTTGCGGAAAGCGACCAGGAAGGTCTCGGCGGTCACGTCGTCGGCCAGGCTCACCTGGTCGGCGCCGAGCCGCCGGGCGGCGTAGCGGTGGATCTCGTCCGCGTGCAGGTCGAAGATGCGGGCGAAACGATCGGGCTCGGCCAGCGACTCCGCGATGACGGCGGCGTCGGCGTCGGCCGTTGGACGGCCGGACAGCGCGGCGCTCACCACAGCGTGAGTCTTTCCATGGGGGCTTTCCTTCCGTAGGGCGCGTTCGCGCCCTTCACCCCGTTCTCACCCGCACCGGCCGTTCGGTTCCCAAGATCTTTTTGAAAGGCCAGATCAGGATATTAAGGAATTTGCCCTGTTTAGACTCTAGGGGGAGTCGCTTGACCATTTCTTGGCATGGAGGTTGCGGTGCGCGTACGTCGTCTCGCGGGCGGGCTGGCCGTCGTCGCGGCACTGGCCGCCGGGTGCGGAGGGTTGCAGGCCGGCGTGGAGCAGGGGACCGAGAAGTCCACGACTCCGGTCAAGGCAGGCGAAGCGCGGAAGAAGCTGGACAAGCTCCCGGTCAAGGGGCGGGCGCCGCGCACCGGCTTCGAGCGCGAGAAGTTCGGGCCCGCCTGGGCCGACGTCGACCGCAACGGCTGCGACACGCGCAACGACATCCTCAAGCGCGACATGCGCGAGGAGAAGTTCAAGGCGGGCACCCACGACTGCATCGTGCTCACGGGCGTGCTCGACGACCCCTACAGCGGAAAGACGATCAAGTTCAAGCGCGGCAACGACACCAGCATGGCCGTGCAGATCGACCACGTGATCCCGCTCTCCGACGCCTGGCAGAAGGGCGCCCAGCAGTGGGCGGACGGCAAGCGCAGGGAGTTCGCCAACGACCCGCTCAACCTCATGGCCGTCGACGGGCCGCTCAACAACCAGAAGAGCGACTCCGACGCGGCCACCTGGCTGCCGCCGCGCAAGGGCTACCGGTGCGCCTACATCGCGCGGCAGATCGACGTGAAGGTCAAGTACGCGCTCTGGGTGACGGCCGCGGAGAAGGAGGCCATGGAGCGCGTACTCGACGGGTGCTGAGGCTCAGTCGTCGTTGTCGGCCTTCTCGGTCCTGTTCTTGAGCACCTTGCCGCTGGCCGCGTCCAGCTCCAGCTCGTGCTCGGTGCCACCCTTGATGAGCTCGACGTCCCAGGTGCCGTCGTCGTCGTGGTCGACCGAGCGCACCCAGGCGCCGGGGACCTGCTTCTTGGCGATGTCGATGGCCTGCTCGACGCCGACCTTCGGGGCGACGGGGGCGTTGACCGAGGCGTAGGCGACGCCGCCGCCCGCGAGCAGGACCACGGCGCCGGCGCCGGCGATGACGATCTTCTTGGTGATGTTCATGGGTCAAGAAAAGCGCGATCAACGGTAAAGCCGCGCTGTGGCAACCTTAAGGCTGGGTTAACCCGAGTACGAGCTCGACCGCGGCCCTCGACACCGTCATCGCGCCGCCCGACGACTCGGCCGTACGGCGGGCGATGTCCAGGCCCAGCCCGGTGGAGCCGCCCGCGCTGGAGCCGCGTTCCTGCAGTTCGGGCGGGAAGCCGGGGCCTTCGTCGGCGACGGTCAGGGCGGCGCCCCTCTCGTGCGGCGCCAGCCGTACGGAGAAGGCGACTCCCTCGGGGGTGTGGGCGAAGACGTTGCCCAGCAGCGCGTCCACGCACGCCGCCAGCTCGGCCGCGCCCACCGCGACCTCCAGCGGCTCGCCGGGCAGTTCGACCGTGAGGGCGCGCTCCTGGTCCTCGGCCAGCACCGCCCAGAACCGCACCCGATCGCCCACCACCGCCGTCGCGTCGCACGAGGCGCGCGGCGGCCGGACGCCCGTGCGGCCGCGGGCCTCGGTGATGACGGCGTTCACCGCGCGTTCCAGGGCGTCGGCGCGCTCGCCGATGCGGGCCGCCTCCTCCGGGTCGCGCAGCGACTCGGCGTCCAGGCGCAGGCCGGTCAGCGGCGTGCGCAGGCGGTGCGACAGGTCCGCCACCGACTCGCGCTCACTGGCGAGCAGGTCGCCGATCCGGCCGGCCAGGTGGTTGAGCGCCAGGCCCACCGACTCCACCTCGGGCGGCCCGCCCGGCTCCGCCCGCGCCTCCAGGTCGCCTCCGGCCAGCCGGTGGGAGACCCGCGCCAGCTCGTCCACCGGCCGCGTCACCCGCACCGCCAGCCGGTCGGCCAGCACGATCCCCAGCACCACCAGCGCGAGCCCGAGCAGCAGCAACGCGAGCCACGCCTCCCGCACGCCCGCGAACAGCTCCGCGTCGCTCACGAACACCCGGATCACCACCGGGCCCTGCGCGGACCTGACCGAGACCAGGACCTCCCTGCCGCCCGCGGCCTCCGCGGTCACGCTGCGCCCCGCGCGCGCCAGCCGGACCGCGTCCGACTCCCGCGCCCGCGCGCCGACGACCCGCCCGTCCGGCAGGAACACCGACACGGGCGCGGACACCCGCTCGACCGCCAGCTCCAGGTCCGGCGTGCCGACCGCCACGACCACCGACTCGGCCGCGCTGGTGGCCCGCGCCATGGCGCCGTTCTCGGCCACCGAGCGGATCAGCAGCGCCATCGGCACCAGCAGCGCGATCAGCACCACCGACGTCGTGGCCGCCACCAGCAGCCCCAGCCAGCGCCTCACGCGGGCCCGACCAGCTTGACGCCGACGCCGCGGACGGTGTGGAGGTAGCGGGGTTCCGAGGCGGTCTCGCCGAGCTTCCTGCGCAGCCAGGACAGGTGGACGTCGACGGTCTTGTCGGCGCCGCCGTACGGGAGCTGCCAGACCTCCGTGAGCAGTTCGCGTTTCGAGACCACCTCGCCCGCGCGGGCGGCCAGGTAGTGCAGCACGTCGAACTCCCGCGGCGTCAGGTCCAGCGGTGTCCCGTCGAGCGCGGCCACCCGCGAGCGCGGATCGACGCTCAGCCCGCCGACCTTCACCGACGCGTCAGGGCGGTCTTCCGAGGTACGGCGCAGCACCGCCTTGACCCGGGCGTTGAGCTGGGCGGCGCTGAACGGCTTGACCACGTAGTCGTCGGCGCCCGCGTCGAGGACCGGGACCATCTCGGCGTCGCCGTCGCGCGCCGTGGCCACGATCACCGGCACCTGACTGACCGAGCGCAGCATGCGCAGCAGCTCCAGGCCGTCCAGGTCGGGCAGGCCGAGGTCGAGCACGACCAGGTCGGGACGGTCCTGCACGGCCAGGCGCAGGCCGTCGAGGGCGGTGGACGAGGAGGAGACGGCGTGACCGAGCTCGCGCAGGCCCCTGGTCAGGGCGGTGCGGATGGTCACGTCGTCCTCGATGAGAAGGATGGAGGCCATATAACTCCACGTTAACCTGGCGTTAGACCTGGTTGGGGGAGTGTGGGGCCGTGAAGAGACTGATGCTGGCATGGGCGGTGACCGCGCTGGCGGCTACCGGGGTGGCGGTGGCGGTGCTCGGGCTCCTGGGTGGCGTCCTCACCGGCCAGTCCGGAAATGTCATGACGCAGGCCGAAGCCCGCTCCGCGCTCGCCACCCTGCCGTCGGGAACCTCCACCGGAGCCGCCACCCCCGCGCCGACCGGCGGCGGCAAGGTGATCAGGACGGCCGGCGGCACCGTCATCGCCACCTGCTCGGCCGGGCAGGTCAGCCTCCGCAACTGGAGTCCCTTCCAGGGCTACTCCGTCGACGACCCCGAGCCCGGCCCCGCCCCCTCCCTGAAGGTCGAGTTCGACCGGGAGGAAGGCGAGGACGTCGAGGTCGTGGTCCGCTGCCAGAACGGCCGGCCGGTCATCTAGCCTTCCGCGCTCAGCGCCGCCTTGGTCAGCTCGGCCTGGCGGCGGATCTGGCGCATCACGACCGGGTTCAGGTTCTTGGCCTCGAAGGTCGCGATCATCGTGTCCATGACCGCGTGGGCCTGGGCCAGGTCGCCCTGACGGGCCTCGGCGCGGGCCAGGCGCCGCATGACCATGTTGAGCGTGATGTTGTCGATCGAGGCGTCCCTGACGACCACGCCGAGCTGCTCGATGCTCTCCTTGGTGTCCGGCGGGCGGATGCGCAGGTTCCTGGCCGGGGTCAGGTCCTTGAACTCCCGCTCCGCGTTGAGCCCCTTCACCATCCGGGCGTAGACGGACAAGGGGTGCGAGCCGTACCGGGAGATCACCTCGTCCAGCGCGTCGTTGCCCGAGCGCAGCGCCGGAGAGTCGGAGCCGAGCAGCGAGAACAGCTTGCCCTGCTCCTCGCCCAGCATCAGCTCGGCCACCCGGTGGTCGTCGGCGGAGACCGGATAGCCGACCCTGACCAGGCAGACGTTGGAGACGATCCGCGAGCCGTCGCCCGCGATGTACTGGGCGCGCACCTGGTACTCGCCCGGCTGCTGGAAGTAGTGGCCGTCGCGGCCGTGGCCGATGTAGGCGCTGCGGTAGGCCGCCGGGTTGTTCTCGTCGAGGCGGACGTCCGGCGAGGCGTCCACGCAATGGCGCATCATCGGGCGGTAGACGACCGTCCGGCCGCCGGGCTGCGTGATGCAGACCTGCGTGAACTCCGTGTCCGGGTGCAGGTGGCTGTGCGTGGTCCGCGCCTCGCCCGTGACGCCGAGCTTCAGCTCCACCACGACCGGCTCGCCGAAGCCGAACGACTCCTTGGCCCGCAGCTCCAGCCGCAGCCCCGACTGGTCCATGACCGGCTGCTCGAACGGGTCGATCTCGGCCGCGCCGGTGCCGAACGCGTTGGCGCCCATCGCGACGTCGCGGAAGAAGCCGTGGCGCAGGTGGACCAGCTCCACGTCGGTGAACTGGAACGGGAAGGCCGACCAGTAGCCCTGTTCGCCGCCGGGGCGGTAGTTCTGCACGTAGTTCATCCACGACAGGTCGCCGAAGCCGCCGTTCGGGCCCAGCGGCTGGGGCGGCGTGGCCAGGTTCTTCTGCCAGGAGTGCAGCAGGTTGAAGGCGTGGCCCAGCTCGTGGACGTACGTACGGAGCTGGGCGCGCTGCGCCTGCGGGCTCTGGCCCTGGATGGCGTCGTAGAAGACGGCCGCGCCCTGCCGCTGGAAGCCGTCGTTGTAGTCGAACATGATGCCCCGGTAGCCGCCCACGTGCTTGCTGGCCACCAGCAGCCAGACCCGCCAGGCGGCGGCGTCGCCGTACCGGCTGAACTGGGTTGTCATCGCATGATGCAGCTCGGCGTCGTCCCAGGCCAGGTCGGCGCCCTCGCCGCCGGTGGGCACGATGCCCGGCTCGGTGACGCGGAGCTCGATCCCGGCCTCGGCGTAGGCGGCGGGGACACTGAGCTCGCGCGCGGGCGAGCCGGTCGGGCCCGGCAGCGCGCCCGTGTTGTACGACACGAACGGCGCCGTCCCGGCCACCGAGTCCTGCTCCAGAAGGACGGTGCGGAAGTACGGCGAGACGTAGGCGAGCTGGAAGTCGTCCCCGCCCACGTGCGCGGACGCGCCCTCGTCGGTGACCGTGATGCTGACGCTCCCGGTCGGCACGCTGTAGGTGAACCGGCCAGAACCCCAGACGCGGGTCTTGTCGCCCTCGGTCTGGGTGTTCGGCTGGTCGACGCGGAAGGAGCCCACGTACGAGGTGGTCGCCCCGGCCACCGAGAACAGGTCGCCGCTGACCCGTCCGGTGGGTCGTGCTCCGTCGACGTCGACCCTCAGCTCCAGCCGCGAGTCGCCGTTCTGGCCCTGATACAGCCCGCTGATCATGGGGGGCTCCCTCCCGATGGGGGTTACACCGGGGACGTTCCCCTCGCTGAGGGAGCCTGTCAACAGGCCGCTTCAGCGAGCTCCGCGGACCTGGAGGGAGCTGAGGAGTTCCTCGGAGGCCTGGGTGATCGACTCCACCGCGCGGTCGAAGGCCTCCGCGTTGTGCGCGGCGGGCGCGCGAAATCCCGAGATCTTGCGCACGAACTGCAGCGCCGCGGCCCGCACGTCCTCCTCGGTCACGTCTTCGGTGTACGGCGGGCGCAGCGTCTTGATGCTTCTACACATGCCTCAACGGTAATAGCCGATGCGCTGACTGATCTCCCGGGCACCGGCCGCCAGGATCGCGCCGACCTCCGGCAGGCGCTCGGCCGTCAGCCGGTACGACGGTCCCGACGCGCTGACCGCGGCCACCACCGAACCGTCCGAGCCGCGCACCGGCGCCGCCACCGCGTTCAGGCCCAGCTCCAGCTCCTCGACCGTGCCCGCCCAGCCGCGCTCCCTGATCTCGGCCAGGGCGAGACCCTCGACGGTGACGATCGTGGCAGGGGTGTAGCGCTCCAGCTCGCGGGGGAGCGGCAGCGCGCCGAAGGCCAGCAGGACCTTGCCGCTGGAGGTGGCGTGGGAGGGGGTGCGCTGGCCCACCCAGTTGTGTCCGCTGATGGCCGACGGGCCGCGTACCTGGCTGATGTTGACGGCGTGGCCGTCCTGGGGGACCGCGAGGTTGACCGTCTCGCCGACGTCCTCGGCCAGGCGGCGGCAGACCTCCCGGCTCTCCTTGGACAGGTCGAGCTGCGCGGTGGCCGCCCCGGCCAGCCTGACCACCCCGAACCCGAGCCGGTAGCGGCCGCGATCGCCGCTCTGCTCGACCAGGCCGCCCTGTTCGAGGGCGTTGAGCAGGCGGAAGGCGGTGGACTTGTGCACGTCCAGCTCCACGGCCAGGTCCGTCACCCGGGTGGCGCCCTTGCTGGCGAGGATCTCCAGGATCGCGATCGCCCGATCCACCGACTGCACCGAGCTGTTGCTCATGACGCAACACTACTGGGTTCTGTCGGTGGCGGGTGGGAAGCTCTCGCTCATGGAATTCTCGGAAGGCACACCCTGCTGGGTGCAGTTGCTGACGCCCGACGCCGCCGCGGCCAAGCGCTTCTACGGCGGCCTGTTCGGCTGGACCTTCGACGAGCGCGGCGCATGGACCATGTGCCTCGACGGCACCCGTCCCGTCGCCCAGATCACGCAGGCCCCGGGCGAGGCGTGGGAGGTCTACCTGACCACCTCCGACGTCGCCGCGGCCGCGGCCAGGGTTCCGGCCTCTGGCGGCACCCTCCTGGAAGAACCCTTCGACGTCCCCGGCCACGGCCGCTACGCCCGCGCCGCCGACCCGGCCGGGACCCCGTTCGCGCTGTGGCAGCCGGGGGAGTTCACGGGCGGCGGCGTGCACTGGCTCGACCTCAACACGCGAGACGGCGAGCGGATCGACGCCTTCTACGCCGCCGTCCTGTCCTACGACCTTCAGCCGGCGGCCGGCGACTACACGTCGTGGCACTCCGGCGGGCGGCCGGTGGCGGGCCGCCTGGAGATGAACGACTCCGAGTGGGTCGGCGTCCCCGAGCACTGGATGACGTACTTCGCGGTGGCGGACGTGGACTCCGTGGCGGCCTTGGCCGAAGACCTGGGCGGCACCGTGGGCCATGGCCCCGTGGCCTCCCCCCGCGGCCGCCTGGCCATCATCGGCGACCCCGCCGGCATCCCCTTCACCGCCATCACCCCCACCTGACCCGCCGCTTCGATGCCCGCGCGGTTTCGCACGTGGCGCCCTTGGTCGCCCGGAGGACGCCCGCTTGCTTCCGCGCGGTCGCGCACAGGGTGCCGCCTTGCCCCGTGCGGTCGCCCCGCGCCTGCCGGAGCGCGTGTGTGGAGAGATCAGGGAGGTCAGGGGGTGGGGCTGAGTTCTGAGCCGAAGGCGGCGGCGATCTTGCGCATGCCGGTGGCGAGTTCGTCCCGGTCCAGGGCGTCGATGCGTTCGGCCGGGCCGGATACCGACATGGCGGCCACCACGCGGTTGCCGTCCTGCACCGGTACCGCCAGGCAGTGCACGCCCAGCTCCTCCTCGCCCAGGTCCATCGCGTAGCCGCGGACGCGGACCCGGTCCAGTTCGGCGAGCATCGCCTGCGGGTCGGTGATGGTGTTGGCGGTCTTGCGGGGCATGCCGGTGCGTTCGAACAGGCTGAGGGCCTCGTCGGTGGCCCGGTCGGCGAGCAGTACCTTGCCGACGGCCGTGCTGTGCGGCAGCACCCGCCGCCCGACCTCGGCGAACATCCGCAGCCTGCGCGGCGACGGCACCTGCGCCACGTAGACGATGAAGTCGCCCTCCAGCACGGCCAGGTTCGCCGTCTCCCCGGACAACTCGACCATCCTCGTCAGGTACGGCTGCGCCCACACCCCGACCATCCGCTCGGCGACGCCGCCCAGCCGTACCAGCCCGCCACCGAGGGCGTAACGCCGGTCGGACTCCTGCCGCACGTAGCCGCGGGACAACAGGGTCTGCAACAGGCGGTGGATCGTCCCGTACGGCAGGCCCGTCCTGGCCGCGATCTCCGACAGACCGGCTTCGCCGCCGTGCTCGGCCAGCGCCTCCAGCACGTCGAGCGCCCGATCGACCGACTGCACGCTCACCCGCTCACCCCCGCTCGCTCCCCACCCGGCTCCCCGGGCAACTTACTCCCGTTCCACCCGCCTCCAGACCAGCCCGCCCCCGGCCGCCGACGAGGAAAGGTGCGGAGAGCAGACAGTGGGTGGCCGGCCACGGCGGGCTCACAGGCAGACGCCGCGCAGGGACGCGTCGAGGACCTCGGCCGTGTGGGCGACGCGGATCGAGCCGCCCGCCCGCGCCATGGCCGACGCGATCTGCATCGTGCACCCCGGGTTGGCCGACACCAGCACCTCGGCCCCGGTCGACGCCACCGACTTGGCCTTGCGGTCGCCCAGGTCGCGGGCGGCCTCGGGCTGGAAGATGTTGTACGTGCCCGCCGAGCCGCAGCAGATCGCCGCGTCCGGCACCTCGCGCACCGACAGGCCGGGGATGGCCGACAGGAGCGCGCGCGGCTCGGCCCGGATGCCCTGGGCGTGGGCGAGGTGGCAGGCGTCGTGGTAGGCGATGGTCAGGGGGAGGGGGTGGCGCGTGGCGGCGGGGCCCAGTTCGGCGAGCCATTCGGCCAGGTCGACGGTCCTGATGGCGCGGGCCCTGGCCGCCCAGTCCGGCCGGCTGGCGAGCAGCTCGCCGTACTCCTTCATGGAGGAGCCGCAGCCGGCGGCGTTGACGACGACGGTGGTGACGCCGGCGCGTTCAAAGGTGCGGATGGTGCGTCTGGCGAAGCGGCGGGCCTGGTCTTCGCGGCCGGAGTGCACGCTGAGCGCCCCGCAGCAGCCCTGGCCGGGCGGGATCACGACTTCGCAGCCCTCCAGCGCGAGCACGCGCGCGGTCGCCGCGTTCACCTGGGGGAAGAACTCGCCCTGTACGCACCCGGTGAGCATGCCGACGACGGCCCGGCGCGGCCCGCGGGCACGGACGCGGCGCGGCAGGCGCTGCCGGCGGGTGACCCGGGGCGCGAGGGCGGCCATGGCGCCGAGGCTCGGGTGCACGCGCTCCAGGAAGGGCGCCATCCGCTCGGCCAGCCCGATACCAGGACGCAACAGCCGCAGCCGCCGCGGATAGGGGAACAGGCTGAACACGATCCCCCGCACCGCACGCTCGCGCGGGTCGCGCACGTGCACGCGTTCGACCTCGGCGCGCGTCTGCTCGATCAGCCGGTCGTACTTCACCCCGGACGGGCACGCGGTCACGCACGCCATGCACCCGAGGCACGCGTCGAAATGCCCGGCCATCTCGGGGGTGACCGGTGTGCCGTCGGTGTGCTGCTTCATGAGGTGGATCCGCCCGCGCGGGGAATCCATCTCCTCGCCCCACAACACGTAGGTCGGGCAGGTCGGCAGGCAGAACCCGCAGTGCACGCAGTCCTTGATCAGCTTCGGGTCCATGTCAGATCCCTCCCACGAACCGGCCGGGGGACATCCTGCGCCCGGGATCGAACCGCTCCTTCACCCGCCGCATCAGCGGCAGCGCGGACACCTCACCCCACCTGTCCATCCGGTACGGCGAAGCCAGCACGCCGACCCGCGCCCCCGCCTCCCGCAGCCCGGCGACCACGGGCCCGAACCCGGCCCCGTCCCCCCACAGGAAGAACCGGCCGGAGACGGGCGATCCGCGCAGAGCCAGCCCCGTTCCCGCCAAAGCGGCCAGAACGCCGCCGACCCGATCGGGCAGGCAGCGCACCTCGGCCAGCGACTCACCCTCGCCGGCCTCACCCCACCAGCCGGGCATCGCGGAGGTGGCCTCCTCCAGGAGCGTCCGTGCGCGCCCGGCGGCGCAGGCGCCTTCCACGAGGGCGGCCAGCGTGACCGGTCCGGAGGGGTCCGGCCAGTCGAGTTCGACCGCCGCGGGCTCGGCCTGCGAGGCCGCCAGCCGTACCGCGGCCTCCTGGACCCGCGGAGGCGCCAGGCGCGTGTGGACCCACGCCCGCTCGGTGGGCAGCGGGTGCAGGCGGAACGTGGCCTCGGCGATCACGCCGAGTGTCCCGTACGAGCCGGTGAAGAGCTTGCCGAGGTCGTAGCCGGCGACGTTCTTGACGACCTTGCCGCCGGACTTGGCGATCGTGCCGTCGGCCAGGACGACGGTGATGCCGATGAGGAGGTCGCGCGGCGTGCCGTACCGGAAGGAGCGGGGGCCGGCGGTCCCGGCGGCGAGCAGTCCGCCGACGGTGGCCTCGTCGCGGAAGGGGCCGTCGTAGACGAGCTCCTGGCCCCGCGTCGCGAGCCGGTCGGCGAGCGCCTCCAGCGTCACCCCGGCCTGCGCGCGGACGACGAGGTCGCCGGCGGCGTGTTCGATGACCTGGTTCATGCAGCAGGTGTCGATCAGCACGTCGCAGCGCTCGGGCGGCGCGCCCCAGTCGAGCTTGGTGCCGCCGCCGACGGGCACGGCGGCGAGGTCGGCCTCGGCGCAGGCGCGCAGCAGCGCGGAGATCTCCTCCACGGACTCCGGCAGCGCGACGAAGGCGGGCCGCACGCCGCCGACGGCGTCGAGCGGACCGGCCTCGCGCACGGTGACGCCGCTCTTCTCGAGTGCCTCTTCCAGCATCAGAACTGCTCCGCCTTCCCCGACTCGACCAGGGGATGCACGCCCTTCCGCACGCCTGGCACCTCGCCGCAGAGCCGCGGCGTGGGAAAGACCTTGCCGGGGTTCGACAGGTTTCCCGGGTCGAAGGCGCAGCGGACGAGTTGCATGGTGTCGAGATCGTCGTCGGAGAACATCCTCGGCATATATCGGGACTTGTCCACCCCGACCCCGTGCTCACCCGTGATCGATCCGCCGTTCTCGACGCACAGATCGAGGATCTTGCCCGACACCGTCTCCGCGCGCTCGCCCGCTCCCGGCTCCGCGTCATCGAACAGCACCAGCGGATGCAGGTTCCCGTCCCCGGCGTGGAAGACGTTCGCCACCTTGATCCCGTACTCGGCGGAGAGCCGGTCGATGCTCGCCAGCACCGCGGGCAGGCTCGTACGCGGCACCACGCCGTCCTGCACGATGTAGGCCGGGCTGATCCGCCCCACCGCCGCGAATGCCGACTTGCGCCCCTTCCAGATCGCCGCCCGTTCGGCCGGATCGGCCGCCACCCGCAGCTCGAACGCCTGCGCGCAGATCTCCGTGAGCTGAGCGAACTGCCGCTCGACCGCCTCGGCGGGACCGTCAAGCTCCACGATCAGCACCGCGCCTGCCCCCTCGGGATAGGCGCAGGCCACCGCCGCCTCGGCCGCCTCGATCGACAGCGCGTCCATCATCTCGATGGCCGCGGGAACGATGCCCGCCCCGATGATCGCCGAAACGGCCCGGCCGCCCTGCTCGATGCTCTCGAAGGCGGCCAGCACCGTCGTCACCGCCTCAGGGGTACGGCTGAGCCGCACCGTGACCTTGGTGGCGATGCCCAGCGTGCCCTCCGAGCCCACGAACGCCCCGAGCAGGTCGTAACCCGGATCCATCCGGTCGAGGATCACGATGTCCCCGTCGGGGGTGACGATCTCGCAGGCCTCGACGTGGTTGACGGTGAAGCCGTACTTCAGGCAGTGGGCGCCGCCGGAGTTCTCGGCCACGTTGCCGCCGATGGAGCAGATCTGCTGGCTGGAGGGGTCGGGGGCGTAGTAGTAGCCCTGCTCGCGGACCGCCTCGGTGATCGCCAGGTTGGTGACGCCCGGCTCGACGACCGCGCGCCGGTTGGGCAGGTCGATCTCCAGGACGCGCCGCATCTTCGAGGTGACGATGAGCACGCCGTCGGTCCTGGGCAGCGCGCCGCCGGACAGGCCCGTGCCCGATCCCCGGGCGACGAACGGCACGCCGTACCTGTTGCAGAGTTTGACGATCGCGGCGATCTGCGCCGCGGACTCGGCGAGCACCACGACGCCGGGGGTGGCCCGGTGGTAGGTCAGGCCGTCGCACTCGTAGGTGCGCAGGCGTACCGGGTCGGTGATGACCTCGCCCTCACCCGAGGCCACCCCGTGCAGCGCCGTGATGAACTCCGCCAAAGGGGTCATGGCATGCGAGCATAAGCCGGAAGTGTGAGGAACTCCGCGAAATCATCGTCGAGCGCGACCTCCTTGAAGAGCGCCTCGGCCTGCGCGTAGCGCTCGGCGTCGTAGCCGGGCTCCTTCGCGATCTTGGCGAGCTCGTCGGCGATGATCCGCTCGACCAGCTCCTTCGTGACCGTCTCGCCGGTGTCGGCCAGCGCGATGCCGTTGTGGATCCACTGCCAGATCTGCGAACGGGAGATCTCGGCGGTGGCGGCGTCCTCCATGAGGTTGTGGATCGCGACCGCGCCGAGCCCGCCCATCCAGGCGGCCAGGTAGCGCAGGGCGACGTCCACGTTGTTGCGCAGCCCGGTCTCGGTGATAGCGCCGGGGGTGGCCGAGACGCTGAGCAGGTCCTCGGCGCTGACCCGCACGTCCTCGCGGGTGCGGTCGAGCTGGTTGGGACGCTCGCCGAGCACGCCGTCGAAGACCTCACGGCAGATCGGCACCAGGTCGGGGTGAGCCACCCACGACCCGTCGAAGCCGTCGCCGGACTCGCGGGTCTTGTCCGCGCGCACCTTCTCCAGCGCGACCGCGTTGACCTCGGGGTCGCGGCGGCTCGGGATGAACGCGGCCATGCCGCCGATCGCGTGCGCGCCGCGCTTGTGGCAGGTGCGCACCAGCAGTTCGGTGTAAGCGCGCATGAACGGGGCGGTCATCGTCACCGCGTTGCGCTCGGGCAGCAGGAACTCGCGGCCGCGCGTGCGGAACTTCTTGATCACGCTGAAGAGGTAGTCCCAGCGGCCCGCGTTGAGACCGGCCGAGTGCTCGCGCAGCTCGTACAGGATCTCCTCCATCTCGAACGCGGCCGGGTACGTCTCGATCAGAACGGTCGCCCGGATCGTGCCCTGGGGGATGCCGAGCGTGTCCTGGGCGAGGACGAAGACGTCGTTCCACAGGCGCGCCTCAAGGTGGGACTCCATCTTCGGCAGGTAGAAGTACGGGCCCTTGCCCTTGGCGAGCTGGCGCCGCGCGCAGTGGAAGAAGTAGAGGCCGAAGTCGAAGAGCGAGGCGGCGACCTCCTGGCCGTCGACCAGGGCGTGCTTCTCGTTGAGGTGCCAGCCGCGCGGGCGGACCACGATCGTGGCGAGCTCGCCGTCGGGCTTGAGCGAGTAGCTCTTGCCGCCGGTCTCGAAGTCGATGGCGCGGTCGAGGGCGTTGCGCAGGTTGAGCTGGCCGGCCACGCAGTTGTCCCACAGCGGCGCGTTGGCGTCCTCGAAGTCGGCCAGCCAGACCTTGGCGCCGGAGTTGAGCGCGTTGATGGTCATCTTCTGGTCGACCGGGCCGGTGATCTCGACGCGGCGGTCCTCAAGGCCGGGGGCCGGTGCGGAGACCTGCCACTCGCCCTCCCTGACCGCCTTCGTCTCGGGCAGGAAGTCGAGCGTGCCGCCGGCCGACAGCTCGGCCTGCCGCGTCTGCCTGGCCTCCAGGAGTTCCAGGCGGCGGGCGTCGAAACGCCGATGGAGCGCTGCCACGAAGTCGAGCGCCTCCGGGGTAAGAACCTCGTCGAACCGGTCGAGCATCGGGCCGGTGATCTCCATGGGCCGAAACCCCTTTCCATGCTGTGGAAAACGTGTTCTGGATTATGGAAGTGAAGCTACTTCATGAGGGGTCAAGGGTCAAAGACGGGGGTCGGCTAGGGGGCATCCCGGATGCGGGTCCGGGCACGGGCCGGGAAGATTTGAGCTATGAAAACAATCGTGTTCGCGGGGGCCCTGCTGGCCTCCACGGCCGTCCTCACCGGCTGCGGGCTGGCGAGCATCGGGGGGCCCACCGAGGAGAGCGTCGTCAACTACGACGTCAACGACAAGGTCGCGCTCCTGGATGTCAACTCGGGATCTGGTGACATCGTCATCACCGAGAGTGAGCGATCGGGCATCCGCGTCACGGAGACCCTCCAGTGGCGCAACAACAAGCCGCAGGCCGAGCACAAGGTCGAGGGCGACACGCTGCGCGTCACGTACGACTGCAAGGGCGGCTTCGGCTCCTGCAGCGTCAGCTACAAGATCGAGGTGCCCAAGGGCCTGAAGGTCAAGGCCGACGCCGGGTCCGGCACCATCACGCTGCGCAACCTCACCGGAGAACTCGAAGCCTCCGCCGGTTCCGGCGACATCGAAGCCTCCTCCCTCGGCGGCAAGAAGGTCCTCGCCGACGCGGGTTCCGGCAGCATCGACCTCAAGTACGCCAGCGCGCCCGCCGACGTCAGCCTCGAAGCCGGTTCCGGCGACGTCACGCTCACCCTGCCCGGCGGCTCCTACAACGTCAAAGCCAACGCCGACTCCGGAAACTCCAAGGTCGAGGTCACCAACGACCCGAACGCCGCCAACCGCGTGACCATCGAGGCCGGATCGGGGAACATCAACGTCGTACCCGGATAACCAGGTGATGGCCGTGGGGATGTCGTGCCACCATCTGGGGAAGACACCACGGTGTCCGGACGTTCCCTATTAGAGATGACACGAATGCAGAAATACTCCACGCTCGACCAGATCGAGACCGGCGAGATGGACCTCGAAGAGCGCCACGCGCTCCGCCGCGTAGCGGGCCTTTCCACCGAACTCCAGGACGTCACCGAGGTCGAATACCGCCAGCTCCGTCTCGAGCGGGTGGTCCTCGTGGGCGTCTGGACCTCTGGTACATCGAGCGATGCCGAAAACTCCCTGCTGGAGCTCAAGCTTCTGGCCGAAACCGCGGGATCCGAGGTGCTCGAGGGCCTCATCCAGCGGCGGCAGAAGCCGGACTCGGCAACCTACATCGGCTCCGGCAAGGCGCTGGAGCTGCGCGACATCGTCGACGCCACCGGCGCGGACACGGTGATCTGCGACGGCGAGCTGACCCCGGCCCAGCTGCGCGAGCTCGAAGAGGTCGTCAAGGTGAAGGTCGTCGACCGGACGATGCTGATCCTGGACATCTTCGCCCAGCACGCGCAGAGCCGGGAGGGCAAGGCCCAGGTCGAGCTCGCCCAGCTGCAGTACCTCATGCCGCGCCTGCGTGGCTGGGGTGGCAGCCTGTCCCGTCAGGTCGGCGGCCGTTCCTCCAACGGCGTCGGCGTCGGCGGTCGCGGACCCGGTGAGACGAAGATCGAGCTCGACCGTCGGCGCATCCGCGAGCGGATGTCGAAGCTGCGCAAGCAGATCGCCGGCATGTCCACCTCGCGCGAGGTCATGCGCCACCAGCGCCAGCGCCGCGAGGTGCCGGCCGTGGCCATCGCCGGCTACACCAACGCGGGCAAGTCCTCGCTGCTCAACCGCATCACCGGTGCGGGCGTGCTGGTCGAGGACGCGCTGTTCGCCACCCTGGACCCGACCGTGCGCAAGTCGCGCACGCCGGACGGGCGGCTGTTCACGATCGCCGACACCGTCGGGTTCGTGCGCCACCTGCCGCACCAGCTGGTGGAGGCGTTCCGGTCCACGCTGGAGGAGGTCGCCGACGCGGACCTGATCCTCCATGTGGTGGACGGCTCGCATCCCGACCCCGAAGGGCAGATCGCGGCGGTGCGCGAGGTCTTCTCCACCATCGAGGGCGCGCTCGACGTGGCCGAGGTCGTGGTGATCAACAAGGCCGACGCCGCCGACCAGGAAGTGATCGACCGCATCATGCGGCGCGAGCGCAACAGCATCGTCGTCTCCGCGCGGACCGGCGCCGGCCTGCCCGAGCTCATGGAGCTCATCGAACAGCAGCTGCCCCGCCTGGACCACGAGGTGCGCCTGCTGGTCCCCTACGACAGGGGTGACCTGGTCTCGCGGGCCCACGAGGAGGGCGAGGTCGTCTCCGTCGAGCACGTCGAGGACGGCACGATCCTGCACGCCTGGGTGCTGTCGAGCCTGTTCCACGAGCTGGAGAAGGTCGCCAAGCCGGTCGAACGGGTCTGATCTCCATTTTCACCTGTACGGCTATCGCTATCTCGATTGGGTGAATGCCCAGCGTATGGCGGTAGCCGTACATCTTAAATCCTGACAAATGCGACAGTGGCCTTGATGTGCCTGAGATTGCTACCATTGGCCAAGCCTCAGGAGAGCAAAGGGCACGGGTTGCGGATGATGGCTGCTGCGGGACGAGACGCATGCAGGGGGCGCTGTGACGATTGTGATTTCTTCCGAATAACCCTGTACAGTCGGCCGACCTGTGAAATAACGTAACTGAACTGAAATCGCCGGATCATGCGTCCGGCGATACGGTCACCGCACATCATTGGCGGATGAGAGCAGGAGACCCCATGTCGTCCGGACCCGGACTGGACTCAGTGGGCGCGGCGGGAGCCGTGCGCTCTGTTTCGCGTCCGTGCGTGGCGGTGATGCGGTGACCGTTCGCCTGCTGACCAACATCGGCCGCCTCTGGACCGGCAACGAGGTCCTGAGCAACGCGGCCATCCTCGTGCACAACGACCGCATCGCCTGGGTCGGCCGCGCGCCGGACCTGCCGCAGAGCGTGCCCGGCGTCGTCGACGACATCGTCGACGTCGACCATGTGGAGAACCTCGGCGGCGCCCTCGTCACTCCCGGCCTCATCGACGCGCACACCCACCCCGTCTACGCCGGCAACCGCTACGCCGAACTGGCCATCCGCACCGGCGGCTCCACCTCCTCGGCGATCACCGCCGCGGGCGGCGGCGTCGGCTCCACCGTCACCGTGACGCGCGGCACCGACCCGTGGACCCTCTGCAACGGCGTGCGCGAGCGTCTTCGCGCCTGGCTGCTCAGCGGCACGACCACCGTCGAGGCCAAGACCGGCTACCACCTCACGCGCGACGGCGAACTCGCCGACGTGCGGCTCCTGCGCGAGCTGGAGAAGGAGCCGATGATGCCGCGGGTGCACGTCACCTTCCTCGCGGCCCACGTGGTTCCGCCCGAGTACTTCGGCCGCCAGCGCGAGTACGTCGAAGCCGTGGGCGCCTGGTGCGCCGACGCGGCCGCCGCCGGAGCCGACAGCGTCGACGTCTACTGCGACGAAGGCCACTTCACCACCGAGGAATCCCGCTGGGTCCTCGCCTCCGGCCGCAACGTCGGCCTGCTGCCGCGCATCCACGCCGGCCTGTTCAGCCGCCGCGGCGCCGTCCAGCTGGCCGCCGAACTCGGCTGCGCCTCCGCCGACGGACTCCACCACACCTCCGACGAGGACCTCGCCATCCTCTCCCGGTACGGCGTGCCCGCCGTCGTCTGCCCGGCCACCGCGCTCCAGCGGGGCAACCTCCCGCCGGTCCGCAAGATGATCAAGCACGGCGTGATCGTCGCCCTCGGCAGCGACCACAACCCCGGCTACTGCGGCATCACCTCGATGTCCCAAGTCATCGCGATGGCCGTCGCCGCCTTCGGCATGAGCGTCAACGACGCCCTTCGCGCGGCGACGCTCGGTGGCGCCACCGTCCTGGGCGCGCCCGACCGCGGCGTCCTCGCTCCCGGCCGCCTGGCCGACATCGTCCAGTGGGACGCCGACCACGAGGGCGCCTTCGCCTGGTCCTTCGGTCTCAAGCCGCGCCGCGTCTGGCGGGGTGGCACCCCCGTTCAGTAGTTAATCTCGGGGTATGCCGCCTTCGGTCGCCGTCGTCACGGACTCCACCGCCTACCTGCCCGCCGTCGAAGGCGTCACGGTCGTCCCCCTTTCGGTCCTCGTCGGCGGAACGGCCCACGACGAACCCGACTTCACCGGCGACCTCGCCACGGTCACGACGTCGCAGCCGTCACCTTCACGTTTCGCCACCTGCTACCGCGCGCTCGCGGCGGCCGGCCATACCGCGATCGTCTCCATCCACCTGTCCGCCGAACTGTCCGGAACCGTGGGCGCCGCCGAACTGGCCGCCTCGACCGCCGGGTTACCGGTCGAGGTCGTGGACAGCCGGTCGCTCGCCATGGGCCTCGGATACCCGGTCCTGGCCGCCGCCCGCGCCGCCGCCCAGGGCGCCCCGCTGGCCACGGTGGCCGAAGCGGCCCGCACCAGCGCCGCCGCCACCCGCACGTTCTTCTACGTCGACACCCTCGACCAACTCCACCGCAGCGGCCGGGTCAGCGCGGCCGCCACCCTGTTCGGCTCCGCCCTCATGATCAAACCCCTGCTCCACATCGAGGACGGCACCATCCAGCCCCTGGAGAAGGTCCGCACGGCTACCCGGGCGGTGGCCCGCATGGAAGATCTGGCGGTGGAGGCCGCGTCCTCGTCACCGGTAGACCTGGCAGTCCAACACCTGTCCGCCCCGGACCGAGCCCACGCGCTGGCCGAGCGCCTCCGCAAACGCCTGCCGGGACTGCGCGAACTCACCTTGGTAGAGGTAGGCGCCGTAGTGGGGGCCCACGTAGGGCCCGGCATGCTCGGCATCACCCTAACCCCCGCCTAACCACCCCCAGACCCCACCACCCATCAGCCGTCCCACTGCCCTGCCCCACAACCCGCCTGTCCCTACGCCTCGCCCCGCGACCCGTTTGTCCCCGAACCTTGGCCCAGGGCCTGCCTGCTCCGGCGCCTTGGCCCGCGACCCGCCTGTCCCCACGCTTTGGCCCACGGCCCGCCTGTCGCTGCGTCTTGGCTCACGGCCCGCCTGTTCCTGCGTCTTGGCCCAGGCTCGCATGTTTCCGGCAGCCTTGGCCCGCGACCCGTCTGCCCCTGTGGCATCGACACCCTGCTGGTCAGGCGGCGGGGTTCTGGGGGAGTCCACAATCCTGCCCGACAGGCGGCCTGGGGTGTCAGCGCCCCGTGCGGTTGGCCACGATGGTCTGGACGACGCGTTCGAGCGCGTAGCCCGGGTCGGCACCGCCGCCCTTGACCTGCTCGTCGGCCACCGCCACCGCCTGGAGTGCCCGTGACAACCCCTCCGGCCCCCAGCCGTTGAGCTGGCGGCGTACCCGATCGACCTTCCACGGCGGCATCCCCAGGTGGCCGGCCAGCTGACCGCCGCGAAGGTTGCGGGGCGCCCCGCCCACCTTGGCCAGCGACCGCAGGCCGCCCGCCATCGCGCTGACCAGCAGCACCGGCGCCACACCCGTGCCCAGCGCCCAGCGCAGTTGTTCGAGCGCGTCCCCCAGCCGCCCCTCGACAGCCGAGTCCGCCACATTGAACCCGGTGACCTCGGCGCGCCCCTTGTGATACCGCGCGACCGCCGCCAGGGTGATGGTCTTCTCCTGCGTGTCGAACGCCAGCTGACTACACGCGGCAGCCAGTTCACGAAGATCATTACCTACGGCCTCAAGGAGCGCCTGCGCCGCGTCGCCGGCGATGGCGCGCTTGGCCCGTTTCACCTCGGTCTTGATGAAGTCGAGCCGCTCGGCGGGCTTGGTGAGCTTGCTGACGGTGACAACGTTCACCCGAGCCTTCTTCAGCCCGTCGACCAACGCTTTCCCCTTGACCCCGCCCGGATGCATCAGCACCAGCACCGTGTCGTCGGAAGGCTGCCCCGCATAGGCCAGTACCTCGGCGATCACATCCTTGCCCAGATCCTGCGCCGACCGGATCACCACCACCGACCGATCCCCGAACAAGGACGGTGAGGCCAACTGCGTCAGCTCCCCCTGGGTCACCTTGGACCCGACCAGATCGTGCACCTCCGCCCCGGCGTCGGCAGCACGCGCGATGGCGACAACCTCGCCAACGGCCCGCTCAGCCAGCAGCTCCTCGTCGCCTACGACCAGGGTCACGAGTGGTGGATCGGTTGCGGCCATGTCGAGCAGCATGCCATGTCCCAACGACAACCCGGAACTCAATCCACCACCCACCAGAGCGACCGCCACCCCTGCCACGGGGAAGCCCGAGGACGCCGCTCCGGCACCCGAACCGCCTAGGTCGGCGAGAGGTGTCTCGGCCGAGGCGAGCGATGTCTCGGCTGCGGCGAGTGCTGCTTCGGCCGAGGCTAGGGCTGTCTTTCTGCGCGAAGCGGGGTTTCGACTCGCACGCGCTCGGGGGAGCGGTGAAGGCCCGCATGGGCGCACGGGTGCGGTTGCAGATCGGGGAAGAGCATGGGTGGGCCACATGACCAAGCGAGACCTCGTGCTCGGTGGACAGGGGAAGGGCGGAGCGTCGCTGCGTTGTGCGCCACCCGGACCACACCTGCACGAGATGCGGGCCGGAAGGGAGCGGGTGCTCGGGACAAGACGGCGAGCGCCGCGGTTGGCGGATGCTGGAGGGCGACGTCGTCGTAGCGGTCGGCGGGTTGGTGACGAGAGGGGCGTGAGGGGGAGGCGAGCGCGAGGGGGTGGGGTGGGTTGGGCGGTGGGGCTAGGTGCGAGGGGTGATGGCCCGTGAGGGCTAGTTGCGGAGAGTGATGGCCCGTGAGAGCTGGTTGCGGGGGTGATGGCCCCGTGGGGGCTAGTTGCGGGGGGTGATGGCCAGGGTGGCGTTGTGGTCGGTTACGGCTAGGTCGCCGGACTGGTCGGTGCGGTAGATGCGGGTGCCGGAGCGGTGGAGGAGGGCCAGCGTGGCCGGTGCGGGATGGCCGTAGGTGTTGTCGGAGCCGACGCTGATCAGGGCCGCTCGGGCACCGACGGCGGAGATGAAGGCGGGGTCCTGGCGGGCGGAGCCGTGGTGGGGGACCTTCAGGATGTCGGCGGCTGGGGAGGCCGTTCGCAGGAGGTCGGATTGGGCTTCGGTTTCTATGTCGCCGCTCAGGAGGATGGAGCCCGCGTGCCAGCGGACGCGGAGGACGACGCTGGTGTTGTTGATCTCGCTGCCCTCGGTTGCGGCGTTTGCGGTTGGGGGTGTCGCGGGTGGGGCCAGGACGGTGAGCTCGGAGGGGCCGAAGGTCCATTGGGTGCCTGGGATGGCTGTCCATTGGGGGATGTGGTGGGTTGAGAGGGTTCGGGTGATGGGGGGTGGGGTGGCGGAGTGGTTGGTCAGCAGGGCGGCGCCTATGCGGCGGTTCTTCAGGGCTCCGGTCAGGCCGCCGGTGTGGTCGGCGTGGGGATGGGTCAGGATGATCAATGGGATCTCGCGGATGCCCAGGTCGCGTAGGCAGCGGTCCATGGGAGTTGGGTCGGGGCCGGTGTCCACGACCACTGCCCTGCCTGGGCCTGCGGCGATGACCATGCCGTCGCCCTGACCTACGTCGCACATCACCATGAGCCACCTGCGTGGCGGCCACGGGGACAGGGCGGGTGGAAGGACCAGGGCGGCGATCAAGATGCCCGCCAGCACAGCCAGGGTGACGGCTCGGCATCGAGGGTGGCGGAGCAGGGGTACGGCGACGGCCACCGCCATCGCCAGGAGGGCCAAGCCGAGCAGGCCGCCGGGCCACGGGATGGTGGCGAACGGCAGGCCCGCCGCCCACTGTGCGACGGTGATGATCCAGCCCACGGCGTACCCGGCCGGGATCAGCAGGATCCGTGCCGCCTCGACGCTGATCGGGGCCACGACGGATGCGGCGAATCCCAGGAGCGTCGCCGGGGCCACCGCGGGGCCGGCCAGGAGATTGGCGATCACCGCGACCGGGGTGACCTGGCCGGACATCAGGACCAGCACCGGCGTCACGGCGAACTGGGCGGCGGCCGGCACCGCGATCGCCTCCGCCAGCCACCGGGGCAGGCCCCGCCGCGGCCTGAGAAGGCTTGCCGCCGCCTGGGCAACGGAAGACCTTGGGCGTGGGTGGTGTCGCCTGCGTGTGCTTCGGGTTCGAGGGGCTTCCGTGGTGAGGGCGAGGGACGCGGCCGGACGCACGGTGAGGGGTTGTGCGGTGGTGCTCGGCTCCGTGGTGATGAGGCGCGCGGCGCCGGGTCCTGTGGTGGTGGGGCGTGGGGTGATGGGCTCTGCGGTGGTGGGGTGCGCGGCGCCGGGCCCTGCGGTGATCGGGTGCACGCGTGCTTGGTGCGTCGCGTCGCCTGCTGGTACGTGATTTTGAACGCCGGGATCTGTGGGCGTGCTTCCTCGGGTGGCGTGTTGGGGGAGGGCAGGCGAGGCGGGGGTTGGTGGAGGCGGGGTGTGGGGTTCGGCGGGGGTGCGGGTGGGCCGGAGCCTGGCGGGGGTGGGTGTGGGGCGAGGGTTGGTGGGTGTGGGTGTGGGTGTGGGGCGGAGTTTGGTGGGGGTGGGGCGGGTCTGGGTGTGGGGGGTTGGTGGGGTGGATGGGTGAGCGGGTGGGGGTTGGGTCAGGTGGTCGCGCCATTTGGGGGCCAGGAGGAGGATGCCGGCGGTGGCGGTTACGGAGAGGGCGAAGCCGTAGGAGCGGGCCAGGCCGGGGGAGAAGAGGATCAGGAAGAGGACGGAGATCGACAGGGCGGCCATGCCGTGGCGGGGGCGGCCGGTGGCCAGGGCCAGTGCGGCTGCCAGGCCCATCGCCAGGGCTCTCAGGACGCTGGGGGAGGGGCGGGCCACCACTGCGAAGGCGATCATGGCGGTTGCGGCCAGGAGTGCTCTTACGGGTAGGGGGAGGCCTGTCAGGCGGGACAGGGCCAGGGCCGCGCCGGCGATGATGGCGAGGTTGGCGCCGGATACGGCGGTCAGGTGGGTGAGGCCGGCTTCTTTGAAGTCGGTGGATACCTGGGGGTCCATGCGGGAGGTGTCGCCTACTACCAGGGCGGGGAGTAGGCCGCGTTGGTCTTCGGGGAAGGGGTCGGCGGCTGCTCTCAGGGCGGAGCGCATGGTTCCGGCGGCGGTTTGGATTGTTGAGGGGGCGCCCAGTTGCTGAGGGGCGCCTTGTACCAGGAGGAGGGCGGCTGTTAGGTCGGCCGGATCGGCGGGGGCCAGTTTGGCGGTGATCTTCAGGCGTTGGCTGGGGAGGAGGGTTCGCCAGTGTGGGCCTGTGGCGAAGAGGGTTACCGGGGTGCTCAGGGTTAGGCGGGTTGTGGGGGTTTGTAGGAGTTCTAGGCGGGCTTCTGCTACGACGCTTTCGCCGGGAAAGCGGGGGTTCTTTCGGGTTCGGGGGTCGTTGGTGAGGACTACCTCGGCTGTTGCGGTTAGGCCTTTTCTGGCTAGGTCGGGGATGGGGCCCGTGGAAACCGCGTGGGTGTGGAAGGCCACTGTGGCGGCTGTCGCCGCGGTGCAGGCGGCTATGGCCACTGCGGTGCCTCGCCAGGGGGGTGTGGCGTAGAGCATTGCGGTGGCCAGTGTGGCGACTGCCGCGCAGATGAAGCCGACCTGTGGCGGAGCGCCCAGGAGGATCAGGGCGGTGGCCCAGGTGGCGAGGGCGGGGAAGACGGTGGGGCTATACGCGGACTCGGTCTTTGAGCTCTTCATACTTGCGCGGGCCTATGCCTGTCACCTCCTTGAGCTGGTCGATGCTGGTGAAGCCGCCGTGTGTGTCGCGGAACTCGGCTATGCGGGTGGCCAGGACCTCGCCCACGCCTGGTAACTGCTCCAGTTGGACGGGGGTGGCGGTGTTGAGGTCGACGATCGACGTTGTGGGGTCTGAGGCCAGGGCCGCCGCTGCCGCCTCGGGAGTGCCTACGGCTATTTGCTCTCCGTCTATCAGGCGGCGGGCCAGATTGAGGGGGCTTGGGTCGGTGCCCCTTCGCAGGCCTCCGGCGGCGGTCAGGGCGTCCGTCACGCGGGAGCCGGTGGGGAGGCGGTAGACGCCTGGGGTGCGTACTTTGCCGGTGACGTGGATGGTTACCGAGGCGGTCGGGCGTGGGGTGGTCGCCGCTGGGGGTGGTGGGAGTGGGGCGGGGGTGGGGGCTGAACGCCAGAAGGTGAACGCGGCTATCGCTGCTGCCAGGACGCCTATGGCTATGAGGACGCGTGCGCCTGTGCGGGTGGGGGCTTGGGCGGCCACTGCCGCGCGGAATGCCTGGAAGGTGGGTGGGAGGTTGCGCTCGCCCGTCCCTGGATGGGTGATCGATCGCAGCCTCGCCTCGGCTATGGCCTGCTCGCTGGTGGGATCGGGGGAGCGCACGGCAGCGACGGTACGGCGGGGCGGGGTGAGGGGGATCGGGCGAACGGGGTTCTGGGGATAGGGCGGGGGCTGTGGACAACGCGACCCAACCGGCCATCCGGCCAACGGGTCACACGCGGGCCACGAGGGCTCACGGGCCAGGAGGGGGCCAAGGTGGTCGTGAGACTCGCGAGCCGGGCCGATGGGGCCGGCGTGGCAGGGCGGGCAAGTGCGGGCAAGTGCGGGCGGGTGGACAGCGGGTTGTGGTCGGGTGGGCAAGCGCGGGCCGGGGGTGGAGGGTCGTCGGCGTGGCACGGCGGACGAGCGCGGGCCGAGGCGGTGAAGGGCTGGTGGGGGGCGAACCCCGGTGGAGGCTGAACGCGGGTGGAGGTGAACCCCGGTGGAGGCTGAACGCGGGTGGAGGTGAAGGCCGGTGGGGGCGATCACAGGGGCCGAACGCGGGTGGAGGCGAACGCTGGTGGGGGCGGACGTCGGTGGGGGTGAGCGCTGGTGGGGGGTGGAGGTTAGTGGGGGGATTCGACGTTGTGGAGGAGTTGCTTCAGCAGGGCGTCCAACGTCACCCGATCCTCAAGCGAAAGCGCCGAGATCATCCCCGACTCCACCACCGCCCGAATCTCCATCGCCTCGGTCCACAACTCACGTCCCCGCTCGGTCAGCTCCACATCCACCCGCCGCCGGTCATCACTGCTCCGCACTCTGCGGATCAGTCCCGACCGTTCGAGCGTGTCGAGCCGTCCGGTCATCCCCGCCGGTGAAAGCAGCAGCTCCGCCGCCAGCGCAGATGGCGTGGCGCTCCCCGCGTGCGCCGCCAGCCGGTGCAGCGTCTCGAACTCGAAGTCCTGCATCCCCACCTCGGCCAGCGCCGCCGCCTTCGTCTGGTGGAGGTGCTTGACCAGCATCTGCATCCGGGTCACCACCCCCTCGACGAGTTCGTCGTAGGGGGCCTTGCCGCGCCAGCGGGCCAGGTGACGGTCGACGGAGTCTTCCACGATTGGATCATACGCCACTAAGTATTTTGTTGACGAAACATTCGCCAGCGAAATACCATCCCAAGCCATGACGAACCGCCTGCTGGCCGGGCGCGCCCTGTCCGCCCTCGCCACCGCCCTGATCCCCACCACCCTCACCCTCGCCGTCCTGCGCACCACCGGCTCCGGCGCCGACCTCGGACTGGTGCTGGCCGCCGAACTCGTCCCGCTGCTGCTGTTCCTGCCCATCGGCGGAGTGCTCGCCGACCGCATGAGGCCGGAACGGGTGGCGCTGGGCGCGGATCTGGCCCGCTGTCTCACTCAGGTCGGCATCGGCGCCGAGCTGCTGCTCGGCGTGAACCGGATCCTCGATCTGGCCGTTCTCTCGGCCGCGGCGGGGGTGGCGATCGCGTTCGGGATGCCGGCCGTACCCCGGCTGGTGGCCGCGGTCGTGCCCGAGC
Source organism: Nonomuraea sp. NPDC050547 (assembly GCF_044457345.1). Taxonomy (NCBI): domain Bacteria; kingdom Bacillati; phylum Actinomycetota; class Actinomycetes; order Streptosporangiales; family Streptosporangiaceae; genus Nonomuraea; species Nonomuraea sp. NPDC050547. Next base: position 146,512 of record NZ_JBITGW010000014.1, on the reverse strand, counting down.
GGGACCGGTTGCGGGTCAACGCGCGCATCGGAGTGGCGACGAGCCTGTCGGCGGTGGCGGCGCCCGCGCTCGCGGGCGGGGTGGTGCTCGTGGCGGGTCCCGGCTGGGCGGCGCTGCTGACCGGGCTGCTGTTCGCGTGCTCGGCACTCACCCTCGGCTCAGTCCGTACGGCAGGCCTGCCCCACCCCGCCCACCGCCGGACCTTCGGCGCCGACCTGCGCGAGGGCTGGCAGGAGGTCAGGCGGCGCCCCTGGTTTCTGACCAGCGTGCTCGGCCACGGCGTCTGGCACTTCGCCGCGGGCCTCTTCCTGACCCTGGGCCCGCTGGCCGTCACGGGCGCGGCCGGTGAGGCCGGATGGGTGCTGATCGTGCAGTGCGGCACCGCCGGCCTGGTCGCGGGCGTGTTCGCCGCCCCCAGGCTGCCCATCCGCCGCCCGCTGGTGGTGGTCCAGGTGAGCGCGGCCCTGTACGTGCTGCCGATGGCCGCACTGGCGTTCGCCGCCCCGGTGTGGGTGCTGGCGGGGGCCTATCTGGTGGCGATGTTCGGGCTGGGCCTGCTGAGCCCGTTGTGGGAGACGGTCGTGGCCGGGGAGATTCCGCAGGCGGCGCTGGGGCGGGTGCGCTCGTTCGACCAGCTGATCTCGTTCGCCTCGCGGCCGTTCGGGCTGGCCGTGGCGGTGCCGCTGGCCGGGGTGACCGGCGGCACGGGGCTGCTGCTGGTGGCGGGGGTGCTGGTGACGGCGGCCAACCTCGCCGCCGTGGTCAGGACTCCTGCAGCAGCGCCGCTTCCCGAACCACGCCGTCGCTGATCTCCAGCACCCGGTCGGCCAGCGTGATCAGGCTCGGGTCGTGGGTGGCGACCAGCGCCGTCACGCCCTCGCTGCGCACCAGCGCCCGGATGAGCTGCATGATCTGGCGGCCGGTCTGGGAGTCGAGCTGGCCGGTCGGCTCGTCGGCGATGAGCAGTCTCGGCCGGTTGGCCAGGGAGCGCGCGATCGCGACGCGCTGGCGCTGGCCGCCGGACAGTTCGTAGGGGCGCTGGTTGACGTGTTGTTCGAGGCCGACGAGGGCCAGCAGCATGCGTACCCGCCGCTCGCGCTCTTCGACGGGCGTGCGCGCGAGGCGCATGGGCACGCCGACGTTCTCGGCGGCCGAGAGCACCGGGATGAGGCCGAAGGACTGGAAGACGAAGCCGACGGTGTCGCGGCGCAACGCCAGCAGGGCGTCCTCGCTCATGGCCGTGACCTCCTCGCCTGCCACGACGACCCGGCCGGCGTCGGGACGGTCCAGGCCGCCGATCTGGTTCAGGAGCGTGGTCTTGCCGGAGCCCGACCGGCCGCGGATGGCGATCAGCTCGCCGGGAAAGGCCTGGAAGGACACCTCGCGCAGGGCCACGACCTCCTTGGGGCCCGTCCGGTAGACCTTGCGCAGCCCGTCGACGACGACCAGGGGCTCACTCACCGTTGCTCTCCTCTCGCGCGGGCCATACGCCGATGTGGTCGGACTCGAGTTCGAGCCGTACGCGCCGCTCCAGCTCCAGGGCGTTCATGAAGTCGCGGGGCAGCTGGAGGCGGCCGACGCGGTCGAGGACGGCGTACTCCTCGGCGACGATCTGACCCTCGGCGCCCTCGCGGCGCAGCGTCTCGCTGGAGGTGCGGCCGTCGCGGATGCCGATCGTGCGGTCCACCTGCTCGGACACGAGCGGGTCGTGGGTGACGATGACGACGGTGACGCCGAGTTCGCGGTTGGCCTTGCGCAGCGCGTGGAAGACCTCCTCCGAGGTGTCGCTGTCGAGCTCGCCGGTGGGCTCGTCGGCGAGGATGAGCTGCGGGGAGTTGGCCAGCGCCACGGCGATGGCGACGCGCTGCTGCTCGCCGCCGGACATCTCGGACGGCCGGCGGTCGGCGCAGTAGTCGACCCCGAGCAGCGTCAGCAGCTCCACGGCCCGGCCCCTGCGCGCCTTGCCGGCCAGCTTCATGGGCAGCTCGACGTTCTCCTGTGCGGTCAGGTACGGCAGCAGGTTGCGCGCCGTCTGCTGCCAGATGAAACCGACGACCTCGCGCCGGTAGCGCAGCCGGTCCTTGGCGGCCATGGACAGCAGGTCGGTGCCGGCCACCTTGGCCAGGCCCGCCGTGGGGACGTCGAGGCCGGACAGCACGTTCAGCAGCGTCGACTTGCCGGAGCCGGAGGCGCCGACGATGGCGACCAGTTCGCCCTTCTGCACCAGCAGGTCAAGGCCCTGCAGGGCGACGACCTCGACACCTTCGGTCTTGTAGATGCGGACGAGGTTGTCACAGACGATGTGCGCGTCACCGCCGAAGGCGGCCTTCTCCTGGCTCGCCTGCGCTTCCAGCTCGGACAGGGTCGGGTTCACGTTCACTCACCCACTCGGAGTACGGAGCCGAGGCTGCGGCGACGGCTGATGGCGGTGTGCGCGTAGGCGCCCAGTACGGCGACGCCGGTCAGCCCGGCGGCCAGGAGCGTAGGAGTCAGCAGGTCGAGGTCGTAGCTCTGGACGTCGAGGTCGCCGGTGTAGGCCGACAGGTCGACGCCGGGGCCGAGCGCGGCGGGCAGGACGAGGCCGAGCGCGAGCCCGGCCAGCGAGGTCAGCACGATCATCGGGGAGATCTCCAGGACGGTCAGCCCCTGTGCCTGACGTGCCGACAGCCCCAGCGTACGCAGGAACGACAGGGCCGCGGCCCGCTCCGCCGCGCTGATCACGAGGGTCACCACGACCGCGACCAGCGCGTACGCCGCGAGCGCCACGGTCACGATCCGCAAGATGGCCAGAACGGTGCCGGTCAGCGCGTCACCGGTGATGGCCGCGCGGGCCTCGGCGGCCCCGGCTACGGTGATCAGCTTGGCGCCGTCGCCGCCCTTGATCGCGGCCGAGACCGCCTTGACGGCCTCCGCCCGCACCTGGGCCGGGTCGGCGTTGCCGCTGATGAGCAGGGTGTTGACGTTGACGCGGGTGCCGGCCCGCTGGTTGGTGTCCAGTGGGACGACGAGGAAGCGGCCCTGGCTGAAGAACCCGGGCACCTTCTCGATGACGCCGGCCTCGCGGACCTTCATCCGGTTCTGCCAGCCGATGTCGATGGTGCCGCGGCCCTTCATGCCGGGCGAGACGAGCGCGGGGATGCCGGCTCCGCCGGGCTGGGCGGGCAGGGTGACCGGGGTGCCGGCGATGAGTTCGCTCCACGCGGCCAGGTCGACGGCGAGGATGTCGGCCCGCTCGGCGGTGAACCCGATCTGCACCTTCCCCAGCTGCGCGGGGACGACCTGGTCGACGCCGGGTGTCCTGCCGATCTGGGTGATGGCCTCGTCGGTGAAGATGCCGGAGTACTCGACGCGGATCGGCGCGCCGGCCTTCTGCCACACGGCGACCTCCTGGGTGCGGACGATGCCGCTGGAGATCAGCGAGGCGAACACCGACACGGCCAGGGCGGGCAGCAGGATCAGGACCGGCAGGACGCTGAAGGAGCGGGCGCGGGCCGCCCTGGTCAGGCCCAGGAAGGGTACGGCGGGCCGGGCCCGTGCCGCCAGCCGTACGATGAGGCGCAGGGGGTAGGGATAGCAGCGCAGGGTGATCAGCGCGGCGGCCAGCGTGAGCGCGATCGGGACGAACAGCAGGAACGGGTCCTGCCCCTGCGTGGCCACGTCGGTGGTGAGCCCGCGGGTGCGGATCAGGTACGCGCCGACCAGGGCGAGCCCGATGACCAGGACTTCCAGCGTGATCCGCTTGGCCGACGGCTTGGCGGTGGCCACGTCGCCGCGGCGCTCGTTCAGGGGCGCGCGGTGCTCGATGGCGGCTCGGGCGCAGGCGTAGCCGATGCCGGTGAGCAGCAGCAGCGCGGGGCCGGCGTGCACGAGCGCGACGGCTGGTCCCGGTACGAGGTAGGCCAGGCCGTACCCGGCGAGGACGGCGGGCAGCAGGGCGGCGGCGGTGAGCCCGCCCGCGGTCGCGATGATCTGGCGCAGCGCGCCGCCGCGCGCCCGCATCAGGCCGAGCGCCTGGTCGATGCGGTCGAGCACGAGCTGCACGCCGAGCACGATGACGCCGAGCGCGACCATGAGCAGCCCGCCCAGTGCCAGGTACATGATCGTCTGCGCGGTGGCCAGCTTGGTGAGGAAGGCGGCGATGAGGTTGGCCAGCTGGGTGTCGAGGCGGTGGGCGAAGTCGCCCTTGGCGTTGAGCGCGAGCGCCTTGTCGTACTCCTTGATGGCGGTCTGCACCGCGACGGGGTCGAGCTTGGCGAGGGCGGCGGTGTCGACGGACAGGACCCAGCGGTAGTCGAGCTGACGGGCCTGGCCGCTCAGCACGGACAGCGCGGCGGGGGGGATGAGCACGGTGACGGACTTCTCGAGGTCCAGCTTGCCCGGCGGCTGCACCTCGTTGACGTTGAGCGCGTCGCCGTTGTGGCTCCACCAGCGGTCGCCGGGGTCGACCGCCTTGAAGATGCCGACGACCTTGATCGCGGCGTAGTCGCTCTCGCCGATGATCTGCCGGGCGCCGATCGTGAGCCCCATCTTCTTGGCCGCGTCGGCGACGACGCCGACCTCGAACAGGGGGATGTCGGTGTTCTCGAAGCGCGTGGTCGAGGGCTTGCCGGGCGCCCGTCCCTCGGTCCACTGCACGCGCCGGTCGGCGTTGGACAGCCAGGCCAGGTTGATGTACCTCATGCCGCCGGTGTTGTGCACCGGGGTGCGCGAGGTCTTGGCGCTCATGTGCGAGGTGCCGGCGCCGGGAGGGCGCACGACGGTCCGCAGCCCGGCCGGGACCAGCTCGCGCAGCTCCACGTCCCAGCGCTCGAACTGCTCGGCGGAGCCGATGTCCTGCCGGATCCCATGGGAGGCGGCGCGCGCGGTCAGGTCGGCCTGCTGCGCGGGGGCGGCGTCGAGATCCTGCGCCATCGCCCGGTTGAAGGCCCCCTGCATCATCCGCGGCATGCCCGCGATGAGCAGGCAGGCGCTCAGGGTGAGGACGGCGAGCATGGCGAGGGCGCCGGGATGCACCCGAGCCAGCCGCAGGGTCTTCATTGGTCCTCCCCGATGCGCAGCACTTGACCGAGACCCTGCCGCCGCATGCTGCGGGCCAGCCCGGCGACGATGGCGAACAACACCACGGCCACCACCACGAGCATGGCCGCCGTGGCCGGCCACGGGATGTCGAGCCGCACGTCCGGCGTGACCGCCGCGGCCTGGCCGGTGAGCACGATGTGCGGGACGACCAGGTATCCGACGGCGACCGCGAGCCCGGTCCCGGCCGCCAGCGACAGCCCGATGACGAACGTCTGCTCGATGGCCAGCAGCCCGAACACCTGACGGAAGCTCACGCCGAGCGCCCGCAGGATGGTGAACTCCGACATCCGCTCGCGCGCCGCCACCGCCGCGTTGACCAGGAAGCCGAGCGCCGCGAAGACCAGCGCCGCCAGGAAGCCGAGGATCAGCGCCCCCTGCAGGCCGCTGCCCAGCGGGTCGTCGCGCAGCTCCGTCGCCAGGCGCCGCTGGTCGAGCGCGGTGACGTTCCAGACGGGGTTGGTCCTGATCTTCTCGTACGCGGCGGTGGACGAGCCACCGGTGTTCAGCCACCATTCGGTCGCCGGCAGCGGGAGCTCGCCCGCGCTGAGCGTGCGGTCCTGCAGTGTCCTCAGATCCACGAGCACGGCAGGCTGCTCCGGCGTGGTCGTGGGCATGCGCTCCACCACGCCGGTCAGCTTGACCTCGATGACCTTCCGCTCGAACGTGATCGGCGCGACCTGGCCCACGGTCAGCTTGAGCGCGGCGGCCAGGTCCGCGGTGAGCACGACGGGCAGCGGCGCGTTGACCGTGGCGCCGGCCGCGCGCGGAGGCAGCAGCATCTTGTCCGGGTCGATGCCCGGGGGCGCCGGCATCACGACCGCGCCCTCGCGGCCGGACTCGATGGTGAACAGCCCTTCCCGGCCGGCCGGGTCCGCGCCCGCCCAGCGCAGGCCGCCGGGGACGCTCACCTCCTGGCCGTCGGCGCGCAGGGCGAGCACGCGGGCCTCGCGGTCGGTCTCGCTGACTCCGGAGATGAAGCCCTCGACGGCCAGCGGGTAGCTGACCTTCCCGCCGCGTCCGGTCAAGGCGGTGAGGTCGAGGGTGGCCTGCCGTACGGTCTTGGCGGTCGCCTCGACCGGCAGCGCGTGGCGTACGCCGAGCGCGTCGGAGAGCACGAGCTGCAGGGGGACGGCTCCGAAGGGCGCCCGCACGTCCACGGTGAGCGTGCGCGGGGTGCCGGCCAGCTTCACCGGCGCGGTCTTGGGCCGGCCGGCGGTGAGCCCGGCGCCGAGCTCGGTCACCGTCTGGGCGGACAGGTCGGAGCGCATCTGGAAGACCTGGCCGAGCTTGGCGGCGTCGATGGCGATCAGGCTGACGAACGCGTTGTCGACGTCGGCGCGGCCCCGGTAGGCGGGGGCGGCGGCCCGTACGCCGGGCAGCGCGCTGAAGGCGGTGCCCCTGCCGAGGGTGCCGAGTTCGCCGCCGTCCGGGGGTCCGGTCAGCCGCAGGTCCGCGCCGGCCTGGTGGCGGGCCTGGTCGCTCTGCGAGGCGCGCCAGGTGGAGGCGGTGGCCATCGAGACGATGCCGATGGCGATCGCCATGGTCAGCAGCAGCGCCGGTCCCGAGTAGCGCAGCGGCCGCCTGGCCACTTGCCAGGCGCCCAGCGCGGGCGCGAGACTGGCGCGCTTGGTGGTGAACCGTTCGGCGACCTTGGAGATGCGGGGGACCAGGCGCAGGCCGAGCATGCCGCCGGTGAGCAGCGCCAGCGCGGGGCCGGAGATGATCAGCGGGTCGATGCCCAGCTCGCCGCTGGTGGTCGAGGTCACCGGCGCGCCGTAGTGCTGCAGCTGCCAGATCGCCAGCCCGGCCACGACCAGCAGCGCCAGGTCCGCGCCCGCGCGCTCGATCAGGCCGCGCGCGCCGCTGCGGCCGCGTGCCGACTGTTCCTCCACATAGGTACGGCGGGCGCCGGCGAGGGCGGGCAGCGCCAGGAGCACCGCCGACACGAGCGCCACCGAGGTGGAGACCAGGAAGGTGCCGAGGTCGGCGACGGGCGCCAGCCGTACACCCGAGGCCTGGATCCACGGCAGCGTGTTGACCGCGGCCAGCAGCGGCGGGCCGAGGAACGGCGCGATGACCGCGCACGGGACGGCCACCAGCAGCGCCTCGCCGCCGGCCAGGGAGGCCAGCCGCCAGGTGCCGGCGCCGCGCGAGCGCAGGAGCGCGACCTCCATGCGCCGGTGGTCGGCCAGCAGGCGGGCGGTGAGCATGAGCGCGTACGCGGCCAGGAGCAGCAGTTGCAGCACCGGGATGAGCATGGTCGAGCGCGAGACCAGGGCGGCGGTGTCGAGCTGGGTGAGCACGCCGTTGAGCCGGCTGATGGCGGTGCACTCGGAGCAGCCGTTCGAGCGGAGCCGTTCGCGCAGGCCGCTGACGCCGTCGGCCAGCGGGCGCAGTTGCTCGGGGGAGACCTGGCGCAGGTCGGGCAGCGCGGTCCAGGTGGTGCTGACGGTGGTGGCGAAGTGGGTGAGGAAGGTGTCCCGGCCCACCATGAGCGGGCCGTAGGTGGTGTAGGAGCCGGTCTCGACGCCACGGCTGAGCAGGGCTTCGCCGCTCCAGCGGTCGCCGAAGGGGTCGTCGAGCTGGAAGATGCCGACGATCTTCACTTGGCGGGTCTTCTTGTCCACGCGGCCCTGGGTGGTGATGACCTGGCCGACCTTGAACGAGGTGGCCGAGGCGGCGGGCAGCGAGACGACGGCCTCCAGCGGCTGAGCGCCGTCGCGCGGCCAGGCGCCGGAGACGAGTTTGGCCTGCCGGTCGAGGCCGTCGTAGCTGCCGAACCTGAGCAGTTCCGGGCGCTCCTTGCGCTCCTGGCCGGGCATGGCGTAGGAGTCGGAGTGGAAGCTGGCGCCGATCGCCGTCGGCACTCCGGTGAAGAGCTGGCCCACCTGCTCGCGGATGACCTGGTCCAGCTTCGGGAAGGTCTCGCCCTTGACCGGCGCGGTCACCGTGACGGCGGTGTTGCCGAAGGAGGCCGTCTCCATGGTGCGCCGGACGCCGACATCGGCGATGGACGAGGCGTACATGGTCAGCGCCACGAGCGTGGTGGTGGCCAGCAGGATGGAGCCGAGGGCGGCGAGGAGAAGGAGCGGTTCACTGAACGCCCGCTTGACGATCAACGGCCCCCGCATATGACCCCCTTCACCCGTTTAGTGAACTTTTGAGGATCGGCGGAGTCGAGGGCAAGGTGATCTTCATAAGGGATGCGCACCCGATACGCTGCGGCGATGCGCATGTGATATCGAAACTGTGACACAAATCGCACAGGACCTGGACGCTGTTACTCATTCACGCGAAGTATCGCGCCCACGGCCGCCCGGCGGCCCAGCCAAATGTGGACGTATACCCCCAGAACCGACACCAGGGCCAGCGTCGCCGCCAGCAGCAGCGGCCACCACACCTCGGTCCCCGCCACCGCGGCCCCGCCCGCGTACGCCGACAGGTCGATCGCCGGGCCCAGCGCCGGCTCCAGCCCGAGACCCAGCCCCAGACCGGCCAGCGCCGTCAGCAGGATCATCGGCGTGACCTCCAGCACCGTCAGCCGCCGCGCCTGCCCCGCCGACAGCCCGAGCGTACGCAGGAACGACAGCGCCCGCGCCCGCTCCCGCGCGCCCACCACCAGCGCCAGCACCACCGCCGCCAGCGCGTAGCCGCCCAGCGCCAGCGTCACCACGCGGAAGACCACCTGGACCGTCGCCGTCAGCGGCTCGTCCTCGATCGCCCGCAGCGCGTCGCCGAACGTGCGCACCCGCACGCCCGCGCCCGCCGCCCGCGCCAGGTCCGCCGCCGCCACGCCGTCGCCCTCGACGAACAACGTGGTGATCTCCACCTCGCGGCCCATCCGCGCTCGCACGTCCAGCGGCGTCACCACGAACTCCCGCAGGTCGCCCAGCCCGGGGAACGAGGTCACCGAGCCCTGGGGCCGCAGCTTGACCTGCTGGTTCCACGTCATCGTGAGCTCGGCGCCCACCTGGTCGGGCGGCACCAGGGCGGGGATCCCCGGACCGTCGCGCAGCGGGCCCGGCGGCCTGAGCGGCGTGCCGGCCACGATCGCGCGGTAGGCCTCCAGGTCGATGGCCACCAGCGTGGGATGGCGTTCGGCGATCCGCACGGTGGCGATCTGCGCCGGCACCACCCGCTTTACTCCCGGGACCCGGCGCACCCGCTCGACCGCCTCCGGGGAGAACACGCCGGAGGCCTGCAGGCGGGCGTGGGCGCCGACCTCGTTCCAGGCCACGTGCTCCTGGGCGGTCGTGATGCCCGAGGCGACCACCGCGGAGAAGACCGACACGGCCAGCGCGGGCAGCAGCACCAGCACCGGCAGCACCGAGAACGAGCGCGCCCTGGCCGCCAGCGTCAGACCCAGGAACGGCACCGCCCGGCGACGGCGCGCGGCCAGCCGTACCAGGAGGCGGAGGGGGAAGGGGTAGCAGCGCACGGTGATCACCGCGACCGCCACCGTCAGCCCGAACGGCACCAGCACCAGGAACGGGTCCCCGACCGCCAGCCCGCGCAGGCGCAGCAGGAACGCGCCGCCGAGCGCCAGCGCCACCACCGCGGCCTCCGCGGTGATCCGCGCCGGTGAGAGCCGGGCCGCCACGACGTCGGCGCGCCGCTCGTGCAGCGGCGCCCGGTGCCGGGCCGCGAGCAGCGCCGCGGCGCCCGCCACCACGGCGGCGGCGATCAGCGCGGGACCGGCGTGCACGATCGGGGTGAGCGGGCCCGGCACGGCGTAGGACAGCCCGTATCCGGCCGGCGCGGCGGGCAGCGCGGCCAGCGCCACCAGGCCCGTCCCCGCGCCCGCGACCTGCCGCAGCGATCCACCGCGCGCCCGCGCGAGCGCCAGCGCCCGGTCCGTCCGCTCCACCATCAGCTGTACGGCCAGCAGCACCACGCACAGCGAGACCGCCAGCAGCCCGCCAAGCACCACGGTCATCACGGTCTGCGCGGTGGCCAGCTCGCCCAGGAACCTGCCCAGCAGTTCCGGCAGCCGGGTGATGAGGACGAAGCGGTTCCACGGGTCGGCGGCCTCGACGCCGGCCAGCCGGTCGTACTCGGCGATCGCCGCGGGCAGCGCGGGCGCGTCCCGCGCGGTGGCCTTGGCGGTGTCGACGGGGATCACCCAGGCGTAGTGGATCTGCCGCTCCCCACCGCCGAGCACCGGCAGGCTCTCCGGTGAGATGAGCGCGTCGACGTGCAGTTCGTAGATGTCGCTGCCGGGGATCGGCACGCGGTTGACCGCGCGTACGGCCCGGTTGTGGTCCCAGAAGCGGTCGCCGGGGTCCGTGACGTCGAACAGGCCGGTGACGGTGGCGTCGATGACGCCGACGGTGCCGAGCTGGAGCCGGGTGCCGACCCGGATGTTCATCGCCTCGGCCGCCGACCTGACGATCGCGAGCTCGAAGCGCCTGCCGTCCGACGCGCCCGGGGGCCGGCCGGCCACGTAGCGGATGCGCTGCTCGACGCCGGAGACCCAGGTCGGGTCCACGAACAGCGGGCCGTCCGCCGCCGGCCCCTTCATCACGGGCAGGTTGAACGTGGAGGCCCGCTGATGGCCTGGGCCCACCATCCGGCGCAGGACCGGCGGCAGGATCTCGCGCAGCCGCTCGTCGCGCCGCGCGAAGTCCGCGGCGGTGCGGTGCTCGGGCGGGTCGTCCTGGGTGGAGTACTCGACCGTCAGGTCGGTCCAGTCGGCGGACGCGGAGCCCACCGAGTGCGCGAACGCCCGGTCGTAGGCCGCCTCCATCATCTTCGGCAGCGCCGCCACCAGCAGCGCCGCCGCGGCCACCAGGGCGGCGAGCACGGCCAGCGCCCCGGCGTGCGTCCTGGCCAGGCGCAGCGGGTTCACAGGTCCTCCCTGACCAGCGGCGCCCGGCGGCGCAGGCTGCCCGCCAGCCCCGCGACCACGCCGAACAACACCACACAGACCGCCAACGCCATCGCCAGCGTGGCTGCCCATGGGAAGACCGGCGTCACGGCGGGCACCACGGCCGCCGCCTGCCCGGTCAGCACGATGTGCGGCACCACCAGGTACCCCACCACGACCGCCAGCCCGATCCCCGCCCCCATGGCCAGCCCGATCACGAACGCCTGTTCCACCGCCAGCAACCAGAACATCTGCCGCCCGCTCATCCCCAGCGCCCGCAGGATCGCCAGCTCACCGGCCCGCTCGCGCGCCGCCACCGCCGCGCTCACCAGGAACCCGAGCACCGCGAACGCCAGCGCCGCCGCGAACCCGAGCGTCAGCGCCCCCTCCAGCCCCGCCGCCAGCGGGTCGTCACGCAGCTTCGCCGCCTGCGACGGCAGATCCACCACGCTCGCGCCCCACGCGGGCGTGCGCCGCAACCGCTCCACCGCGGGCGCGGTGTCGCCGCCGCGCGCCGCGGCCCACCACTCGGTCACGGGCTTCGGCGGCAGCGCCCACGCCTGGTCACGGGCCTGCGCCGTGGGCAGATCCAGGAGTACGGCGGGCCGTCCGGCGGCCGTCGAAGGCAGCGCGTCCACGATGCCCGCGACGCGCACCGCGGTGTTGCGGCCCTCGATCGCCACCGCGGTGACCTGGCCGACGCGCGCCTTCATGATGGTGGCCAGGTCCCGTGACACGACCACGGGCAGCGGGTGGCGCCGATCGCTCGGCGGGGCCATCAGATGGCCCTTGCCCAGGGTGACGACCAGTGGCTGTGGGTCCGCGGGAGCTTCTGCGGGTTTGGGGGCCGGTACCTCGATGGTGAAGCCGCCGGGGGTTGGCGTGAGCTTGCCGCCATGCAGGCGGCCGGGGCGCTGGACGGCGTGGGTCCATGGGGCGCCTTTTGGGGCGTTCAGGCCGGTCACGGTGATCCCGGTCGCCGTGCCTCTGGCCGGGACCGGCAGGTCGAACGTCAGTCCGCGCAGGGACAGGGGGCCTGCCATGCCCGTGCGGCCGTAGAGCGGGCGCAGGTCGATCTCCAGCGTACGCGCGCCGGGCTCCAGGGGTCCGAGGGCGAGCTCCCGCCAGACGCCGAGCCCGTCCACGACGCTGACCTTGGCCGGTACCGGCTCCTCCGCCTCCAGCCGGACGCCGAGCCGGAGATGGTCACCCGTCAACGGGATCACCGGCAGGTCGGGACGTCCGGCGAGCAGCCGTTTCGCCATGTCCGGCACCCGGTCGGCGGACAGATCGGCGCGCAGGCGCAGGATGCCGCCGATCGTGGCCGCGTCCACGCCGAGCATCGTCACGTCCGTGCCGCCGACGTCGGCGCTGCCCCGGTAGACCGGGCTGATCGCGCTCACGCCCGGCAGCGCGGCGAACGCGCCGCCGCGGCCGAGGACGCCGAGCTCGTGGTTCTCGGGCGGGTCGGAGATGCGCAGGTCCGCGCCGGTTTGGTGGGCGGCCTGGTCGTTCTGGGAGGCTCGCCAGGTGGCCGCGGTGGCCAGCGACAGGCCGCCGATCGCCACGGCCATGGTCAGCAGCAGGGCCGGGCCCGCGTACCGCAGCGGCCGCCTGCTCACCTGCATCGCCCCCAGGGCGGGGGCCAGACCCGTCCGCCGGGCGGCGAGCCGTTCGGCGGCCCCGGAGACCAGCGGCACCAGCCGCAGGCTCACCAGCCCTCCGGTCAGCAACGCCAGCGCCGGGCCGGAGACGATCAGCGGATCGACCCCCAGCCCGCCCGCCGCGGTAGCCGTCACCGGAGCCCCGTAGTGCCGGAGCTGCCAGATCGCCAGCGCCGCCACCCCCACCAGCACCAGGTCGGCCCCGGCCCGCTGCACCAGCCCTCTGCGGGCGCGCGCGGTCTGCGTCTCGACGTAGGTACAGCGGGCCCCGGCCAGGGCGGGCAGCGCCAGCAGTACCGCACAGGCGCCCGCGACGAGCGCCGCCACCACGAACGCCCCCAGCCCGGCCCGAACCCCCGCCTCTCCCGCGCCTGCCACCTCCGCGCCTGCCGCTCCCGCGCTCGCCGCTTCGAGCAGGAGCGGCGCGAGGAACGGCGCCGCCACCGCGCACGGGACCGCCACCAGTAAGGCCTCCGCGCCCGTGAGCACCGCCAGCCGCACGCTGCCCGCACCCCGGGCCCGGAGCAGCGCCGCCTCCATGCGCCGGTGGTCGGCCAGCAGGCGGGCGGTCAGCATCAGCGCGTAGCCCGCCAGCAGGACGAGCTGGAGCACCGGGATGAGCATGGTCGAACGGGCCACCAGCGCCGCGGTGTCGAGCTGGGCGATGACCTCGGGCAGGCGGGAGGTGGCGCCGCAGTTGACGCAGCCCGCCTGGGCCAGGCGTTCCTTCGTCCCGGCGACGTCGGCCGCGAACGCCGCGAGCCGGTCCGGCTGGAGCCCCCGCAGGTCCGGCACCGCCAGCCAGGTGACAGTGACATGGTCGGCGAACCGCTCCAGGAACGTCTCGGGCGCGACCACCAGCGGGCCGTACGTGGTGTAGTTGCCCACCTCCGCCCCGCGCACCAGCAGCGGCTCGGCGAACCACCGCTCCCCGAACGGGTCGTCGAGCTGGAAGATCCCCGAGACGCGGACGGTGGCCGGCGCCTTGTCCACCCGTCCCCGGGTGGTGAACGTCCGGCCGGGTGCCAGCCCGAGCGCGGTGGCGACCGGCTGCGAGACCGCCGCCTCCACCACGCTCCCCTGCCGGGGCCACGACCCCGCGACCAGCTTGGCGTGTTCGCCCAGATCCTCGTACAGGCCGAAGGTGAACAGCTCCGGCGTCTTGCGGCCGAGCTGCCCCGGCGCCACGTACGTGGCCGACCTGGCCGTGGCCGTGACCGCCGCGGGCAGGCCCTGGTACGCGCGCTCGACCTGCCCGCGCACCATGGCGTCGATCTGGCGGAAGTTCTCCTTCGTCACCGGGGCGGACAGGACCGCCGCCTTGTCCGGGATCGCGGCGGTGGCCATGGTACGGCGCACGCCCGCCTCGGTGGTCGTGGAGGCGTACATCGTCAGGGCGACCAGGGTCGCGGTGGCCAGGAGGATGGAGAAGAAGGCGGCCAGCAGGAGCAGGGGCTCGCTCAACGCCCGTCTGATGACAAACAGCCCCCGCATGGGTCCACCATCAGGGGAGCATCGGGGGCGGGCAATGGCGGCGGACTTAATGGTGATCCAGCCGAGATTCCCATGTGATGCGGAAATCGTGACATTCCCTGAAATGCGGGTGCGTCATGAGCAGGGCCAGGTGTTGGATGCCCGAATGATCAACGAGCCCTTGGCGCGTCTCCGCGCCGCCGCCCGGCGCACCCGTGAACTGGCCCTGAACCGGGCGGGCACCGGCCTGGGTCACCAGGACGCCGACGACGACATCGGCACGATCGGCACGGACGGCGCCCTCGGCTTCGACCCCTTCCCGCTGCTCGAAGCCCTTCACCACCACGGCGTCCGGGCCGTGGTGATCGGGCAGGTCGCCGGCATCATGCACGGATCCGCCGAACTGACCGGCGACCTGGACCTGCTCTGGGACGGCCTGCCGGCGCACGCCCCGGCCTTGGCGGCCGCCTTCACCGCCGTCCACGCCCGGCTGATGGACGAAGCGGGCGACGCCGTACCCCTTCACCCGGAGTCGTTTCTCCGCCCCAAGGTTCAGTTCACCTCGCCAGGAGCCGGTGGCGACTGCTGCACCCCGGCGCTCCCCTGGGGCGGCCTTCAGGTCGGAGCGTTCCTCGACCGCGCGATCACCGCGGCCGGACCGGGCGGACTGGAGGTTCACTACGCCTGCCGGGAGGACCTGATCCTGATGCGCCGCGCCATCGGCCGCCCCAAGGACCTCCGCCGGGCGGCGGAACTGGAAGCGGGTCAGAGCGCGACGGAAAAGCGACGGCAGACATGAACCCGGGCGAACTCGCGACGTAGCCGCTCCTCTTCGGCCAGGCCTGCGTGGAGGAACACCGACACCGGGTGCAGGCCCGGCCGCGCGCCGGTGAGCGCGCGTTCCGGCTCGCCGGCCGTCGCGTAGACGTGCAGGTACTGGTCGCTCTCGCGGAAACCCATCGCCCGATACCAGCACAGGGCGTCCGGGTCGTCCCGCGTCCAGGCGTCGATCATGGTCACCGTGGACAGGGCGCGGACGCGCGTCAGGGCCTGTTCGAGCCGGGGGCCGCGATGGCGGGCTTCGCCGGGGCGACGTCGTCGAAGTAGGCGGTGCGCAGGAAGGCCAGGACCCGGCAGCGCAGCCAGGAGGGTTCGTCGGCGCGGGCGTAGTCACGGAGAGTGCGGTTCACGACAGGCGGCCCCGAAAGATCACGACCATGATTGTGCTGGGCTCCGCAGGCGAGAACAACCGGTTTTTGGACTACTCTGAAACGAGCGTGCGAGGGCGCTGCCAGTCCGCGGGCAGGGATTTTCCCACCTCAACGCACCAAGCGAGATCAACCTCTTCCGGCCGGGCCAGCGGACCTCGGCGACGATGGAGGTTGCGATGTCCGATCGTCATTTCGAGCTGTCGGCTCATCCGAACGTCGAGTACTACCGCAAGCAGGCCAAACACCTGCGTCACGCGTACGCGGCGGGCGATGCGGCGGCCGGAACCCGGGTCGCCGACATGCTGGGCGAACGAGCCGGCGAACGGTTCTTGCTCAGCGACGCCCAGCACGTGCTCGCTCAGGAACATGGGTTCCGGACCTGGGCCGAGTTCCGCGCCCACCTCGAAAGCCGCGGCACCACAGAAGAACGGCCGGTCTCCCGCCTCATGGGGGTCAGGCCGGGGATCTACGCCTCGATGGCCGGCACCCTCCTCGCCGAGCTGCGCCGCGGCGACCCAGGCGCGCTGCGGCGGCTGCGGGCCCACGTGCCCCGGCACGCGACCGCGACCTCCGCCGCGACCGCCGCGCTCCGCGACGCGCGGCTGATCATCGCGCGCGAGCTCGGCCTCCCGACCTGGCAGGAGCTCCTGACGTTCACCGAGAAGTCCCGCCGCGATCTCGGCGAACGGCGCGGCAGACGGCGGCGGCTGCACCGCGAGGCCGAAGCCCTGCTCGCCGGCGACACCGACGGCTTGGCCCACCTGACCGCCGAGCACGCCGACACCCTGCTGCACATGCTCGCCGGCTCCGAGATGATCCCCGGTGCCCGGCTCGGCAGGGAACTCGGCGTGCCCCGCGCCGCGGTCGCCGTCCTGCTCCGCAAAGCCACCGACCTGAACGTCCCGCTCACCTGGGCCGCCCGCCACAACCGGGTCGGATACGCGCGCCTCCTGCTCGACGCCGGCGCCGACCCCGGCACCCGGGTGCTGGGCGTCACCCCGCTGGAGAACGCCGTCTATCACGGCCATACGGAGGTCGTCGACCTGCTCGCCGTACACGCGATCGTGCCGCAGGCACTCTGGACATACGCAGCCTGCGGCCGCCTGGATCTGGTGCGGGCCTGCTTCGACGCGGACGGCCTGCTCCGGCCGGACGCCGCATCGGCGCGCCCCGACCTCGCCGACACCGGCGCGGGCTTCCCCTCCCGGCTGCCGCCGGCCGACGATCCGGAGGAGATCGTGGGAGAGGCGTTCGTCCATGCCTGCCAGCACGGCCGGATCGAGGTCGTGCGCTGGCTCCTCGACCGGGGAGTCCATCCAGACGTGGCGCCCTACCTCGGACGAACCGGCCTGCACTGGGCCATCACCGGCGGCCGTCTCCCCGTGATCCGCCTGCTCCTGGAACGCGGCGCCGACCCATCCATCCGCGACGACCTCCTCCAGATCGACGCCGACGGCTGGCTACGCATATCCTTCGCCGCCCACCCCCACGATCCAGTGGCCCGTCACCTCCACAATCTGATGGGGTCCGGTCCACACTGAGTGCCCCGCACCCGTCCCCGCGAACCGGCGGGGGACGGGCTGCCTAGAACCCCCCGGCCCGCAGAGACGGAGAGGTTCCGCCGAAGTGACCACTACCTGGTTCGACGATCCGCCATGGGACGTCGATCCACATGTGCTGACCAGCCGGGGTCACGGTGATGCCGAACCTGCTCGGCGCCGGGCGTCCAGCTCAGGTGCCGTGCCGGCAAGGTAGATCTGGAACCCTCTGGACAGAGCATCGACGACGGGCGCGGGGTCAAGGCGGCTCGACGGCCCAGTCGCTTTCCGGGGGCGAAGCGAGGGTGGGATCCAACTGGCCGGGCAACGGGTGGGGCCGCAGATAGGCAGCCCGAGCGGAGCGAGGCCGACCAGGGTCGAGCCCGCGGCTCGACGGGAAGGACGCGCGAAACACTTTGCCCTTCGGGTACGCGGAAACGCCGCACCCCTACCCGGGGGCACGGCGTCCAGGAAGGCGTCAGGCTACTTGGCAGCCAGCGCGGCGGCCTGCTTGGCGATCGCCGACTTGCGGTTCGCGGCCTGGTTCTTGTGGATGACGCCCTTGCTCACTGCCTTGTCGAGCTGACGGGAAGCCACACGCTGAGCTGCCGCGGCCTCCTCGACGTTGCCCTGCTCGGCGGCCTCGCGGAACTTGCGGACCGCGGTCTTCAGGGACGACTTGACGGCCTTGTTGCGCAGACGAGCCTTCTCGTTCTGCTTGTTGCGCTTGATCTGGGACTTGATGTTCGCCACGAAGAAGCCTCGGTGAGAATCTGGTGATGGATGGGGCGCGCGGGCTCGAGAGAGGGCGCGCCACACGCAGTTGAACAGGCTACCAATAACTCAGGTCGCCGCTCAAATCAACGACTCCGAGCGTAGCCACTCCGTGGTGTACTCGCGCCAGTCCTCCTCCGTCGCCGCGAAGTCTACATACATGGCCAGCCCGTATCGCTCGCGCGGTCCCTTGCTGGTGATGGCCAGGCGGGCGGCCAGCGCCGCGTCGGCCACGCTCTCGGCGGAGTCGCCCCAGGGGATGCCGTGGTCGTGGTAGGCGGGCGCGCCGAGCAGCACGGTCTTGGTGTCGGGCACGAGGTCGAGCGCGAGCTTGGCCTGCCGTACGGCATGCCCGCCGTACAGGGAGGTGAGGGGCATGCCCGAGTCGTAGGCCATGACGGCCACCTGGTCGACGCGCCGGGCCACCTCGCCGAAGTATCCCTGCGACCAATACTTGTCGTGGTCCAGGAAGACCCTGGTCACGGGTCGCATGAGGGGGTAGGGCTCGATCTGCGGCGTCGACGTCGAAAGAAGGTCGGTCAGCGGCCGGGTCCGGTCGAGCAGGTCGAGGAAGCCGGCGTCGTCGGAGCCGATGGGCTCGAAGTTGTAGTGGATGCCGTCGTAGCCGAGGGCGATGATGGCGGTGACGCTGGTGAGGATGTTCTGCCTGGTGGCGGGGGAGCCGAGGTCGAGGAAGCCGTCCACCTTCTGGCCGAGCCAGGCCGAGACACGGACGTCGGGCAGATGCTTGTGCGCCCAGGCCACGAAGCTCTTGGCGGTGGAGATGGCGCCCATGTCGAGGGTTCCGTCGCGTTTGAAGGGGCCGCTGTGGACGTACAGGTCCTTGATGCCGGTACTGCGCAGCCGTACCGCCAGATTCTTGACGTCTTGCTCCGTGCGGCGGCCGTCCACCCACATGTGGCCCATCCACAGAGCGTCGTTACCGGTGCTCTTGGCCCAGTCCGCGGGCTCGCCGGTAAACTGGACTCGGAACGCTGCGGCGACCACGCCGACCAGCACGACCACGATGGCCAAGGCAAGCGCGAGCACGCGCAGGCCGCGGCGGATGACGGTTCGGGCAATCACCCGGGCATGTCACCATGAAAGACGCTTGACCTCAACCCTGTCGAAACGGACTTCGGTGCGCAATCAGCCTGGCCAGACCGACCCCGCGTTGATCCGCAACTTCTGCATCATCGCGCATATCGACCACGGCAAGTCCACGCTTGCCGATCGCATGCTGCAGATCACCGGTGTGGTCGACGACCGTTCGATGCGTGCTCAGTACCTCGACAGAATGGACATCGAGCGCGAGCGCGGCATCACGATCAAGTCCCAGGCGGTGCGGCTGCCGTGGGACGGGCACGTGCTCAACATGATCGACACGCCCGGCCACGTCGACTTCACCTATGAGGTGTCCCGCTCGCTGCAGGCGTGCGAGGGCGCGATCCTGCTGGTCGACGCCGCCCAGGGCATCGAGGCGCAGACGCTCGCGAACCTCTACCTCGCGATGAACAACGACCTGGACATCATCCCGGTCCTCAACAAGATCGACCTTCCGGCCGCCCAGCCGGAGAAGTTCGCCGAGGAGATCGCGGGCCTGATCGGCTGCGACCCGTCGGACGTGCTGCGGGTCTCCGGCAAGACCGGCGAGGGCGTGCGCGAACTGCTCGACCACGTCGTCGCGACGGTCCCGCCGCCCGTGGGCGACGCCGACGCGCCCGCCCGCGCGCTGATCTTCGACTCGGTGTACGACACCTACCGGGGCGTCGTCACCTATGTACGCGTCTTCGACGGCCACCTCGGCAAGCGCGAGCGCATCACCATGATGTCCACGCAGGCCACCCACGAGACGCTGGAGATCGGTGTCATCTCCCCGGAGCCGAAGGTCGCCGACAAGGGCCTCGGCGTCGGCGAGGTCGGCTACCTGATCACCGGCGTGAAGGATGTGCGCCAGTCGCGGGTCGGCGACACCGTCACCTCGGCCGTGCACGGCGCGAAGGAGATGCTGGCCGGCTACGACCACCCGCGGCCGATGGTGTTCTCGGGCCTCTACCCGATCGACGGCGACGAGTATCCGGAGCTGCGCGAGGCGCTCGACAAGCTGCAGCTCAACGACGCCTCGCTGATCTACGAGCCGGAGACGTCGGCCGCGCTGGGCTTCGGCTTCCGCGTCGGCTTCCTCGGCCTGCTCCACATGGAGATCATCCGCGAGCGGCTGGAGCGCGAGTTCGGCCTGTCGCTGATCTCCACGGCGCCCAACGTCGTCTACCGCGTGGAGATGGAGGACGGCAAGGAGCTGACCGTCACCAACCCGTCGGAGTTCCCGACCGGCGGCAAGATCGACAAGGTCTTCGAGCCGGTGACGAAGTCGACGATCCTGGCTCCGGCCGAGTTCATCGGCGCGATCATGGAGATCTGCCAGGGGCGGCGCGGCAACCTGCTGGGCATGGACTACCTGTCGGAGGACCGTGTCGAGATCCGCTACACGCTGCCGCTGGGCGAGATCATCTTCGACTTCTTCGACCAGCTGAAGTCCCGTACCCGCGGCTACGCCTCGCTCGACTACGAGCCCGCGGGCGAGCAGGAGGCTGAGCTGGTCAAGGTCGACATCCTGCTGCAGGGCGAGCCGGTCGACGCCTTCAGCGCGATCGTGCACAAGGACAAGGCCTACACCTACGGCGTCGACATGGCCAAGAAACTGCGCGAGCTCATCCCGAGGCAGCAGTTCGAGGTGCCGATCCAGGCGGCCATCGGCGCCCGGGTGATCGCCCGCGAGAACATCCGCGCGATCCGCAAGGACGTCCTCGCCAAGTGCTACGGCGGTGACATCAGCCGTAAGCGCAAGCTGCTGGAGAAGCAGAAGGAGGGCAAGAAGCGGATGAAGATGGTCGGCCGGGTCGAGGTGCCGCAGGAGGCGTTCGTGGCCGCCCTGTCGACCGACTCCAGCGCCGCGGACAAGCCCAAGAAGTAGCGGGCAAGCCCGAGATCAGAGCCCGAGCAGCGCGGGCTCCGAGGCCAGCGCCCGCCAGCGCGCGGCCGGGTCCGGCACGAGGCGGCGCTCCCGCAGGTCGAGGAGCCCGCCGACGCTGGTCAGCTCGGCCGCCAGGCCGCCGTCCTCGTGCCGGTACTCCTGCACGATCCTGAACGTCTTGCCCGCACCCCACTCGAACCCGCAGCTCACCTCGACCTCGTCGCCGCCGCGCAGTTCGCGGTGGTATCGAATGGTGTTCTCGAGCGTGATCGGGCCCACGCCCGACGCGAGCAGATCCTCGACGGTGATCCCGGCCGCGCGCAGGCACTCCCATCGCGCGTGGTCGCCGTACTGGTGGTAGACCGCGCCGTTCACGTGGCCCTGCGTGTCGAGTTCATATCCGCGTACGGCGATGCGTACCGCGAAGCTCATGACCGTTCCTCCAGCCAGTCGTGCGATCGCCCGGTGAGGTAGCGCAGGCCGTCCTCGCCGATCGCGATCCAGTCGCCGCGGGCCCAGCCGCCGGTGGTCTGCGGGGCGAAGCCGTGCTTCCTGAACAGCGCCGACGCCTCCTGCTTCGTCAGCCCCCTGCGCCCCCATTCGGCGATGACGCGGGCGGTGCGCTCCGGCTCGTCGGGCTCCTCGGGGCCGCCCAGGGCGGTGGCGAGCTCCTCGAATCCTTTGGCGATCTGCCGGAGCGCGGCCTGCGCCCGTGGGACGTCCATGCCCACAATCGTACTGCGATCGCTAGCGATTGCCTAGCGATGTTGGCGGCTCAGATAGCCCGCGAGCACCGCCGCGCCCACCACGGCCTGTACGGCGAGCAGCACGCCGGAAAACCCCGCCACCAGCGCGATCGCCATCGGAAAGCAGCCGATGACCGCCAGATCGAGCCCGGTAAGACCCCAGAACAGCGGCCCGGTCGGAATCGCGCCCGCCCCCGTGTCGAGGATCGGCATCGCATGGTTCACCGGAGCCCGCCTGGCCATCCGCAACGCCGCGGCGGCCAGCGCGGGCGCCGCCAGCGGCGCGAACCACACCAGCGCCCCCGCGGACCCGGGCAACCACACCAGTGCCGCCCCCATCCACACGGCCGCCAGCACCGCCGGGAGCACCGCCCGCGCCGCGAGCAGCCCGCGCCCCGGCAGCGCCAGCAGGCGGGCCAGCGCCGGATTGTCGGCGTCCCAGCGCGCCCCCGACACCGCGGAGGCCGCAGCGGCCAGCCCACCGACCAGGACGAGCACCGCCACCAGCGCCACCGCGTCACCTCCGGTCGCCCGGGCCATCAGCGCGGGCGCCGCCGTCGAGCCCGCCAGGACGGCCAGCCGCGCCGGCCGCCGCGCCAGCCGCAGCACCTCCTGCCACGCGGGCGCGAACACCGCGGGCAGGCCGGGCCACGGCCTGCTGCGCAGGCGGGCGCCACGCCAGTGGTTGTCCTCGGCGAGCCGGCTCAGCAGGCTCGGATCCAGGCTCACGGTGGCGTTGGCCAGATGCCCGGCCCTGGCCGATGACGACAGCAGGCGGCGGGCGGGGATGCGCACGAGGGCCGAGCGGGCCTGCCGTACCAGGAAGGCGGAGACGAGGACCGGAACGGCCGACCAGGCGGCCGCCGGCACGTGGTGGCCCGCGACCAGCATCAGGACGACCGCGGCCAGCACCAGCGCGGCGATCACCGCCCGCAGCGCGAGGTCCCACGGGTCGGAGGTCTGGGCCAGCACGGCCAGCGCCATCCCGCCCGCGCTCACCGAGACGCCCGCCACGAGCGCGCCGGCCAGCCGCCAGACGAGGAAGTCGGGCGCGCCGGTCACCGCCAGGGCCGCCAGTCCGAGACCGGCGCCGACCACGAGGCTGACCAGCAGCAGCGTCCGCGCGGAACGCCCCAGCACGCCGCGCCGGTCAAGAGGGGACAGCAGCAGCCAGGCCGCGTCCGCCGCCGACACCACGACGGGACCGATCGTGCGCGCCGCCCACAGGAAGCCCGCGAACACGAGCGTCACCAGCGCCAGCCCGGCACCCACCTGCTCCGGCGGTGGCGGCGCGGCCATGGCCTCGAACGCGGCGGAGACGGGCTGGGCCAGCATCGCGCAGCCCATCGCCAGCCCGAACAGCGCCGCGTAGCGGTCGCTCAGGCTCCGCCGCCGCCCGGACCTGGCCCGGACGAGCTCCCTGATCTCGCGCACCCCGGTCATCGTCCGCCCACCCGGGTCGCGAGGGAGACGTGGCGGGCGCGGGCGGCGAGGTCGGGGTCGTGGGTGGCCATGATGACGGTGCCGCCGCCGGCCGTGTACTCCAGCAGCAGGGCGCCCAGGCGCTCGCGGAAGGCGGTGTCCAGGCCGCGTTCCGGCTCGTCGAGCAGCAGGAGGCGGCTGGGCCGTACCAGGGCGGCGGCCAGCGCGAGACGCTGGCGCTGGCCCGTGGAGAGGTTGAGCGGGACGGCGTCCGCGCGCGGACCGAGGTCGAACAGCTCCAGCGCCCGCTCCACGCTCATGCGCGGCCCATCGTGTACGGCCAGCACCAGCTCAAGGTGCTCCCGGGCGGTGAGACCCGGATACCAGGCCGGTTCGTCCCCCGTCACCGCCACCCGCTGCCAGAACGCCGCCACGTCGGCCGGAGGCGCACCGAAGACCGTGACCTCCCCGCTCGTCGGTGGCTGGAGACCGGCCAGGCAGCGCAGCAGCGTGGACTTGCCGGACCCGTTCTCGCCCACGATCGCGACCAGCTCACCTGGTCGTACGACCAGGTCGTGGCCGGTGAGGACGGGATTGCCGCCGAGTTCGACGGTCAGGCGGACAGTGGTCACGAGGGGATCGCACACCGTTCGACCCTACCCGGCGCGGGATTTTTGTCGGTGCCGCACTCTAGCCTTTCGAATCTCGAACATGAGTGCGACAGGAGGAGTGTTGTGATCGCTGCTGAGCGGTATGAGAGGGCGGCCCTGCTGGGTGTCGCGATCGCGGAGGAGACGCGGCGGCTGCTCCGCCTGCATCTGCGCCCGGCCGAGGTGGCCGCCGACGGCACGGTGGGGGTGGAGGTGCCCTATCCGGACGCGGCGGTGGTCCGGGCGGTGCTCGACGTGGCCGCCGAGTGCTTCGGTGAGGAGGGCGACGGGGAGGAGGCGCGGGAGGCGGCGCTGTCGACGTTGTTACAGCTGGCCGACCTGAGGCTGAGCCGGTGACCGCGTGCGCCCCCGCCTCACGGGGTCGGTTACCGTCGGAGCCATGCGGCTGATCTCAGTGAACGTGGGGCGGGCGGTCGACGCGGAGTGGGCGGGCAAGCTGGGGCGCACCGCCATCGACAAGAAGGCGGTCACGCGCCGGGTCGGCGTGCGGCGGAACGGGCTGGAGGGCGACGAGCGGGCCGACCAGCCCAACCACGGCGCGCCCACGCAGGCCGTCTACTCCTATGCCCGCGAAGACTATGACTGGTGGGAAGGGGAGCTGGGGCGGGAGCTGCGCGACGGCCAGTTCGGCGAGAATCTCACCACGTCCGGGGTGGACGTGTCGGGGGCGATGCTGGGCGAGCGCTGGCGGGTCGGCACGGCGTTGCTGGAGGTGAGCGGGCCGCGCATTCCGTGCGTGGTGTTCCGCAACTGGATGGACGAACCGGGCTGGCTCAAGCGCTTCACCGACGCCGGCCGGGTGGGCGCGTACCTGAGCGTGGTGGAGACGGGCGAGCTGGGCGTGGGCGACCGGGTCGAGATCGTGGCCCGCCCGGAGGGGAGCGTCACGGTCGCCGAGTCCGTGCTGGCCTACCACGGCGACAAGGACGTCCTGGCGCGCATCCTGGCCTTTCCCGGCCACGGCTCCTACTGGGACCGCCGCGCCGAACGCCTCATGCGCTGAGACGCCGACCGGCGGGGAGCGGCGCACGGGCAGCCCCCCGCTGGTGCGGCCCGTGCGCCGTCCCGCCTCTAGCGCAGGACCCTGTACAGGGCGGAGGTGAGCGAGGCCTTGGCGTCGTCACCGTCGATGGACCACATCATGTAGCCGCCCAGGCCCTTGTGCCGGATGTAGGCGGCCTTCTGCAGCATCACGATCGGGTCGTCGTAGGTCCAGAACTCGTTGCCGTCGTACAGCCACACGGCGCCGGTCCTGACGTCGCGGTAGCGCTTGCCGGGCTTGGCGAGGATGTCCTTGTAGTCCTCGGAGCCCGCCTCCCACTTGCCGGGCGCCGCGCCGGTGGCGGGCTGGTAGACGCCGTCCTTGGCCGGGCCCGCGGGCACGCCGGTCCAGCCCTTGCCGTAGGCGGGCACGCCGGCGACGAGCTTGCGTATCGGTGCGCCGCGCTCCAGGTAGTAGTTGACCGTCTGGTCGAGGCTCTCGCGGATCTCGTTGGGGTCGCGGCGGTCGTTGTAGAGGTTGGAGTGGTGGCCGGTGATCTTGTCCCACGGGCCGTGCAGGTCATAGCCCTGGATGGTGGCGTAGTCCAGGTTGCGGAAGACCTTGCGCACCTCGAGGCCGGCGTCGATGACGCGGGTCGCCGCGGGCAGGAACGCCGTGATCAGGGCGGAACGCTTGTAAGCGTTCATCTGCGACCTGAGCTCGGCGACGAAGGCGGTGAAGTTCTGCTTGTCCTCGGGACGTACGACGTTGCCGGGGGCTCCGGGGTAGCCGGGCCACTCCCAGTCGAGGTCGATGCCGTCGAAGACGCCGGCGCCCGTGCCGTCGGCCAGGCCGGGCAGGTTGCCGCGCAGCCACAGGTCGATACAGGACTTGGCGAGCTTGCTCCGCGATTCCGCGGTGAGGACCGCGTCGGAGAAGTACTTGGAGCCGGTCCAGCCGCCCAGTGAGATCAGGACCTTGAGCTTGGGGTGCTTGGCCTTGAGCTTCTTGAGCTGGTTGAGGTTGCCGTTGAGCGCCTGGCCGGGCGCGTCGGCCACGCCGTCCACGCTCTGCTCGGCGGGCACGGGACGCTGCCAGTCGGCCCAGGCGTCGGCCGAGTAGCACTCGGCCTGCTGGTTCACGAACCCGAAGGCGTAGTTGATGTGAGTGAGCTTGCGGGCCGCCCCGCTGGTCTCCATGTCCTTGACGTGGTAGTTGCGGCCGTAGACGCCCCACTGGACGAAGTAGGCGACTCTCTTGTAGTCGGAGCCGTGGGTGGCCTCTGCCGGGGCTGACACCACCGTCATACCGAGTAAGAGGGTGAGAGCGAGCAGGACTTTCTTCACGCGGCGTCTCCTGAACTGATAGGAAACTTTCCTTTAAGATGCCCTGACAGTAGGACGGTGTGATCGGGCAGTCAATGGCAGAAGGCAGACTGGAGGGGTGCCATCCACCCTGCCCGACGGCGATCCCGCGCCCCCGTCCGGAGAGCTGCCCGAGAGCGCCCTGCGCGGCCTCGGCGAGCGCCCGTTCGGCTTCTACGTGCACGTCCCGTTCTGCGTGACGCGCTGCGGCTACTGCGACTTCAACACCTACACCGCCGCCGAGCTGGGCCCCGGCGCTTCGCACCGGGACTACGCCGACACCGCCATCGACGAGGTACGGCTCGCGCGCCGCGTGCTCGGCACGGCCGACCTGCCCGTCGAGACGGTGTTCCTCGGCGGCGGCACCCCCACCCTGCTGCCCGCCGGCGACCTGGCCCGCATCCTGGCCGCGATCGACGAGGAGTTCGGCCTGCGCCCCGGCGCGGAGGTCACCACCGAGGCCAACCCCGAGTCCGTCGACCCCGAATATCTGGCCGAGCTGCGCGCGGGCGGCTTCAACCGGATCAGCTTCGGCATGCAGTCGGCCAGGGAGCACGTGCTGAAGGTGCTCGACCGGCACCACACACCGGGGCGGGCGGCGCAAGCCGTACGGGAAGCTCGGCAAGCCGGGTTCGCGCACGTCAACCTCGACCTCATCTACAGCACCCCGGGAGAGAGCGACGACGACTGGCGGGCCTCGCTGGAGGCGGCGATCGCCGCCGGGCCCGACCACGTCTCCGCGTACTCGCTCATCGTCGAGGAGGGCACCCGGCTGGCGGCCCGCATCAGGCGCGGCGAGCTGCCGATGCCCGACGACGACGTGGCCGCCGACCG
This sequence comes from Nonomuraea sp. NPDC050547, assembly GCF_044457345.1. Taxonomy (NCBI): domain Bacteria; kingdom Bacillati; phylum Actinomycetota; class Actinomycetes; order Streptosporangiales; family Streptosporangiaceae; genus Nonomuraea; species Nonomuraea sp. NPDC050547. The sequence goes on along the minus strand of NZ_JBITGW010000014.1, from coordinate 119,914 downwards.
CTACCTGATCGCCGACGAACTGCTGGCGAAGGCCGGATACTCCTGGTACGAGGTGTCGAACTGGGCCGATTCCGAGGCCGGCCGGTGCCGGCACAACCTGCTCTACTGGACCGGCGGCGACTGGTGGGCCGTCGGGCCGGGGGCGCACAGCCACGTGGGCGGCACCCGCTGGTGGAACGTCAAGCACCCCGCCGCCTACGCGCAGCGGCTGGCCCAGGGCGTCTCCCCGGCGCACGCCAGGGAGGTGCTGGAGGACGCCGACCGCGAGGTGGAGCGGCTGATGCTGGAGCTGCGGCTGATCACCGGATACCCGCTGGCCGACGTGGCGCCCGGCGCGAAGCTCGCCGTGGCCAGGGCCGTGGGGGACGGGCTGCTGGAGCAGGAGACGTTCAAGGCGGGCCGCATGGTGCTGACCCTGCGCGGACGCCTGCTCGCCGACGCCCTGATCCGCGACCTCACGCTCTGACCACCGCCCCAGGGAGGAAGCGTCACAGGAGTGCGGCGACCAGGTCGGCGATCGGGCCCAGCGCGGCGGCGAGGGCGGTGACGGGCGCCAGGCGGGTGCCGAGCCGGTCGAGGGCGGCCGTGACCCGGGCCGGGTCGCGCTCCCCGGGTTCGGCCTCGGCCTCGGCCAGCACCTCCTCCAGGTCGCGGCGGGCCTGCCGGGCCTGTGGCAGCTCGGCCTCGTGCGCCCGCACGAGGGCCAGGAGCGCCTCCACCTGACTCCGCAGCCGCTCCAGTTCCTCCCGCGGGACGGAGCGCGCCTGGCCGGACTGGAAGACCGAGCCCTGGCCGCCGATGTTGCTGCCGGTGAACGTGCCGCCGCTGACGACCGTCCCGTAGTTGGGCGCCCGCGGGTCGGGCGTGCTCACGCGGCCCCCTTGCCGGCGGGCGCGGCGAACTGCGCGCCCTGGCCGCCGATGTTGGATCCGTTGAACGTGCCGCCGTTGACCACCGTGCCGTTGTTGATGACGGCGGCGATCTGCTGCCGGTACGCGGCGGTGTCCACGCCGCGCTGCTCCAGGAAGTCCAGCACCGCGTTGTTCAGCCGCTCCTCCACGAGCTTGGCGTACTTGAACGCGTCCAGCCCTTCGAGGAAGGTGTTGATGCGCGGCTCGGCCCCCGCCTCGCGCAGGCTGACCCTGGCTCCGTAGTCGTAGACCACGTACTTGTCCGGGTCCTCGGGCAGCCGCATCGCCATGAAGATCCGCCGCAGCAGCCGGGCGGGCGCGCCGACGACGTCGCGGGCCAGCGCGAGCGGGGCGCGGCTGAGCGCGGCCAGCACGAGCGCCGCGCCGGCCTCCCTGGGCAGCTCGTCCACCACCCGGTAGGCGCCGCGCACGGGCGGCAGCGCCGTCACGATGAACTCGGTGTAGAGCATCCGGCCCTCGACGGCCAGATGGATGAAGATCGACACGGTGGTGTCGCGGTCCTCGGCGGGCAGCACCTCCTCGCCCTCGACGTCGGTGACGGCCGCGCCGCTGGTGCCGACCACGATCCAGCGGTAGTGGCGGGCGCCCGACTGCGGGTTGCGGATCACCGCCTGGAGCTCCCGGTCGCCGAGCTGGTAGCGGGGCCGGGTGCCGTGCAGGAGCGGGTGCTCGCCGTGGAGCTGGTTGAGGCGGCCCTGCGCGATCACGTGGTCGAGGATGTCCAGGTGGACGGGCATGGCGGGCTCGGCGGCCGTGCGCATCTGGCTGAGCCGCTCGCCCACGAACTCGTGCAGGTCCACCGCGTCCACCATGGCCGGCGCCCGGCCCGCGTCGCCGGTGCGCCGGTCGAGCTCGGCCGCGATCGTCCAGGCCCGCATGAGCTCGCCCGCGCCGACGAACGGGTTCTCGCCGGAGTAGAGCGTCAGGTTGCCGTGCTGCGCGAGCTTGACCTCCGTCATCCGCGGGCCCGCCTCGGCTCCGGTACGGCCCGCGCCCGGCCGCAGCCGCTCCGACAGGATCCGGTAGACGCGCACCCGGTAGGCCAGCACGGTGGCGATGGCGGCCAGGAGCATCAGGGGCGCCATCCAGCCGGAGCCGCTGTCCTCCTCGATCCCCGAGCCGCTCGCGCCGAGATATCTGGTCAGCAGCAGCGCGGGCACGACCACCAGGGCGAAGAAGCCGACCACCAGACCGGCCACGAGGACGGGACTCAGCCGCCTGCGCCGCCCCAGACCGCCGAACCCGCCGGAGGCGAAGGCCGCCAGCGCGCCCAGGACCGTGAGCCACGGCGTCGTGGCCTGGAAGTCGAACAGCAGGGCGAGCAGCAGCATCACCGTGACCGCGGCCTCCCTGACGGTCAGCAGCGACCGCGAGTAGAGGCAGTGCCGCAGCACGGGGCCCAGGTCGAAGCCGCCGACCGACGGCGCCACCGCGTGGTGGCGGCGCTCGATCAGCGCGTACAGCGCCCGGTCGCGGAAGCCGGGATCCAGGTAGGCGGCGGCTGCCAGGTATCTGGTGGTGTTGCGCAGGCGCTCGTGCACCATGACCTCCCCGTGAGTGACCCGTCCATCGTCACCCGGGGAGCTGGGATCATTCCGGAGAGTGATCGAACCGTGATTCTCCGTATTACTTGATCATGCGGATGCTGATCGGGTAGCGGTAGTTCTCGCCCTTGTTGGTGGCGATGGCCGCCTGGATGTGGAAGATCAGCGAGACGACCCAGACCACCGGCAGCAGCAGGAAGCCGATGATGACGATCGTCAGGACGAAGGAGACGATGTAGCCGATGAACATCGTGATCTGGAAGTTCAGCGCCTCGGCCGACTGGTCGCGGACGTAGGGCGACTCGTCCTTCTTCATCAGGTAGATGACGAGCGGGCCGATCCAGGAGACCAGCAGGCCCAGCAGGTGGGACAGCATGGCCATCGTGGTGTCGTCGGTGCCGGGGCGCGGGCCGTACATGCCGGGGGTGTGGGGCTGGGGGGCCGCCGGGTAGCCGTAGCCGGGCGGGGGCTGCTGGGGGTAGCCGTAGCCCTGGGGGCCCGACGGCTGCTGCCCGTAGGGGTAGTCGGCGGAGGGCGGCTGCTGGGTGTACCCGCCTGAGGGCTGCTGGCCGTAGCCTCCCGAGGGAGGCTGGGCGTATCCGCCCGGCGGCTGCTGGCCGTACCCGCTGGGGGGCTGCTGAGCGTAGCCTCCCGAAGGCTGCTGGCCGTATCCGCTCGGGGGCTGTTGACCGTAGCCACCCGGAGGTTGCTGACCGTAGCCTCCCGAGGGCGGCTGGCCGTGGTCGGGGATGTCGGAGCGCTCCACCCGGCGGGTGGAGTCGTCGTCAGGCTGGGGATGGTCCTGGCTCATGATGCCTCCGTGACAAAGTCGATCAGCTCCTCGACCCGGCCGAGAAGCTCGGGCTCGAGGTCGGAAAAGGTCGAGACGGCGCCCAGGATGCGCCGCCACGCCGCGGCGGGCTCCACGCGCCAACCCAGAGCGGCGATCACGCCCTCCTTCCACGGCACCCCGCGCGGCACGTCCGGCCAGCCGGGGATCCGCAGGACGGACGGCTTCACCGCCTGCCAGATGTCGATGTACGGGTGCCCGACGATCAGCACGTCGGGCGAGCTGACCTGGGCGGCGATCCGGCTCTCCTTGGAACCGGGCACCAGGTGGTCCACCAGGACCCCGAGCCGCCTGCCGGTGGACGGGCCGAACTCCGCGACGATGGCGGGCAGGTCGTCCACGCCCTCCAGGTACTCCACGACCACGCCCTCGACCCGCAGGTCGTGGCCCCAGATCTTCTCCACGAGGGCGGCGTCGTGCACGCCCTCGACGTAGATGCGGCTCTCGCGGGCCACGCGGGCGCGCAGGCCCTCGACGGCGATCGAGCCCGACGCGCTGCGCCTCGTCCCGCCCGCCGCCGGGGCGACCGGCCGCACCAGCGTCACCGGCCTGCCCTCCAGCAGGAACGCCGCGGGCGCGAGCGGGAACAGGCGGCGCTTGCCGAAGCGGTCCTCCAGCGTGACGGCCTCCTTGTCGCAGGCCACCACGGCGCCGCAGAATCCGCTGTCGGCGTCCTCCACGACCAGGTCGGGATCCGCCGGGACCTGAGGGATCTTGCCCTTGCCCGGACGCCGCCAGTTCCCCGCGAGCACATCACCGTCGTACACACGGGGACCGTAGCAAATCACCCGCCCATCGCGAGGCGCTTGCGGTGGCCGCTGCGGCGCACCAGCACGATGACCGTCCACACCACCGCGATGAGCACGCCGACCGCGGGCAGGATGAACAGCGCGGCCACGCCGCCCATGATGCCGCCGGCCGCGGAGGCCAGGTCCTTGCCGACGCCGAAGCGGGTCTGCGCGTCGGGCTCGATCGTGCAGCTGATCTGGTAGTCACCCGCGGCCGGGGCGTTGACCAGCGCGATCAGCTCCCAGCTCGTGCCGTTGAGCTCGACGGTCTGGTTCACGGGAGTGGTGACGAGCTTGGCGTTGCCGTTGATCTGGCACTCCCAGCTGACCTGGGTGCCGCGCGACAGGTAGAGCGCGGGCCGGTCGGCCGGGTCGATGGTGACCGTGGCGGGCTGGCCGGGCTGGAACGTCTTGCTCGGGGCGGCGCCGCTCACGCCGCTGGTCACGCCGCCCGCGAACAGCGCGATGCCGGCGATCACGAACACGACGGCCACGCCCCAGGCCGCGGCGATCTGCCACAGGGGCGGGCGCAGCCGCTTGCCGTCCACCGGCGGGGGGAACGGGGGCGCGCCGCCGTAGGGGGGCTGGCCGAACTGCTGCTGCCCGAACTGGGGCTGCTGGCCGAAGGGGGGCTGGCCGTACTGGGGCTGCTGTCCGTACTGGGGTTGCTGTCCGTACTGCGGGCCCGACGGCGGCTGGCCGTACTGGGGACCTGAGGGCTGCTGGCCCTGCTGGGGGCCCGACGGCGGCTGGCCGTACGGCGGGCCGCCCGGAGGCCCGTACTGGGGACCGCTCTGCGGCGGGGGGCCGTACGGGGGTCCACCCTGCGGCGGAGGCTCGTACGGAGGCTGCTGAGGAGGCTGCCATCCTCCACCCTGCCGGAAATCATCACTCATACCGGCAAGTGTGGCCGTACCGGCTTGCCGTCCGCTAGCACGAGGGTTATCGCACCTTGTGGGTGAGAGCCGTACACTTGGCACTCGGGAACACCGAGTGCCAGACCTGGCGTTTCCCAAGGGAAGAGGTAGGAGGTGCACACGTGCTCGACGACAGGAAACTCGCGGTCCTCCGCGCGATTGTCGAGGACTACGTGTCCACCAACGAACCGGTGGGCTCCAAGGCGCTGGCCGAGCGCCACAACCTCAAGGTCTCCCCGGCCACGGTGCGCAACGACATGGCCGCGCTGGAGGAGGAGGGGTACATCACCCAGCCGCACACCAGCGCGGGCCGGGTGCCGACGGACAAGGGCTACCGGCTCTTCGTCGACCGCCTCTCGCAGATCAAGCCGCTGTCCACGGCCGAGCGCAGGGCCATCGAGACGTTCCTGGCCGGCGCGGTCGACCTCGACGACGTGGTGACCCGCACGGTGCGGCTGCTGGCGCAGCTGACCAGGCAGGTCGCGGTGGTGCAGTATCCGACGCTGACGCGCTCCAGCGTGCGTCACGTCGAGCTCGTGCCGCTGAGCGAGCGGCGGATCATGCTCGTGCTGATCACCAACACGGGCCGGGTCGAGCAGCGCGTCGTCGAACTGCCCGAGGTCATCGAGGATCCCCGGATCGCGCACCTGCGCGCCGTGCTCAACGCCTGTCTCGACGGGTGCGGGCTGGCCGAGGTGCCCGACCTGGTGGCCGATCTGCCGGAACGGCTTCCGGTGGAGGACCGGCCGGTCGTCGCGACGATTCTGTCGGTCCTGCTGGAGACGCTCGTCGAACGGCACGACGAGAAGATCGTTTTCGCCGGTGCGGCCAACCTGGCCGGCGCCGACTTCACCATCGGCCTGCGCGACGTCCTCGAAGCGCTGGAAGAGCAGGTCGTCCTCATGCGCCTGCTCGGCGAGACGACAACGGACACCCCGACCGCGCTCACCGTGCGCATCGGAGCGGAAAACCCCTATCTCCACGGTACGTCCATCGTCGCCACCGGATACGGTTCTGGCGACAACCAACTGGCCCGGCTGGGCGTCCTCGGCCCCACGAGGATGGACTACCCGGTGACCATGGGCGCCGTGCGCGCAGTGGCACGCTACGTCAGCCAGATCCTGGCTGCTTCTTAAGAGGTCGATAAGTGGCAAACAGCGACTACTACAGCACCCTCGGGGTGCGCCGTGACGCCAGTCAGGACGAGGTCAAGAAGGCCTATCGCCGGCTGGCCCGTGAGCTGCACCCGGACGTGAACCCCGATCCCGCGACGCAGGAGCGTTTCAAGGAGATCACGCAGGCGTACGAGGTGCTGTCGGACCCGCAGAAGCGCCAGATGTACGACCTTGGCGCCGACCCCTTCGCCGCCGCCGGCGCGGGCGCGGGAGCGGCCGGTTTCGGTGCGGGCTTCCCCTTCAGCGACATCATGGACGCCTTCTTCGGTACGGCGGGCGGCGGGCGCGGCCCCCGCTCGCGTGCCAGGAGGGGGCGCAACGCCACCATCCGCGTCGAGCTGGACCTGCGCGAGACGGCGTTCGGCACCACGCGCGAACTGGTCGTCGACACGGCCGTGGTCTGCGAGGTCTGCCAGGGCGCCGGCGCGGCGCCGGGCACCCACCCCGACACCTGTGACATGTGCGGCGGCAGGGGTGAGGTCTCCCAGGTCACCCGGTCCTTCCTGGGCCAGGTCATGACCTCGCGGCCGTGCCCCCAGTGCCAGGGCTTCGGCTCCATCATCCGCAACCCCTGCCAGGAGTGCGCGGGCGACGGCCGGGTGCGCACCCGCCGTACGATCAAGGTCCGCATTCCCGCGGGCGTCGAGGACGGCACCCACATCCAGCTGGCCGGAGAGGGCGAGGTCGGCCCCGGCGGCGGCCCGCCCGGAGACCTCTTCCTGGAGATCGTCGAGCGGCCGCACGAGATCTTCGAGCGGCGCGGTGACGACCTCCACTGCACCGTCCAGATTCCGATGACCGCCGCCGCCCTCGGCACCGTGCTGACGGTGGAGACGCTCGACGGCGCGGAGGAGGTCGACGTCCGCCCCGGCACGCAGTCCGGCCAGGTGATCTCCATGTACGGCCGCGGCGTGCAGCGCCTCAACGACTCCGGCCGCGGCGACCTGCTCATCCACGTCAACGTGGAGACGCCGGGCCGCCTCGACCCGGCCCAGGAGGAGCTGCTGCGCGAGCTGTCGAAGCTGCGCGGGGAGGAGCGCCCGCCCGGCAAGTTCGCGCCGGGCCAGCAGGGCTTCTTCTCCCGCCTGCGAGACGCGTTCAACGGCCGCTGACCTCCTTGTACGGCGAGCGGATGCGGCCATGAGCGTTCCGGTGTTCCTGGCCGGGCGCGAGACGTTCGGCGGCGATGAGACGGTGCTCGACGGCCCGGAGGGCCGCCACGCGGCGGCCGTCAGGCGGCTGCGGGCGGGTGAGCGGGTCGACCTCACCGACGGCGACGGAGCGGTGGCCGAGTGCGTCGTGCGCGAGGCGCTCAAGGACCGGCTGCTGCTCGACGTGCTCAAGCGTTACGAGGTCCCGGCTCCCGCGCCACGCGTGGTCGTCGTCCAGGGACTGCCCAAGGGCGACAGGGGCGAGCTGGCCGTCGAGATGATGACCGAGGCCGGTGTCGACCGCATCGTGCCCTGGGCGGCCGCGCGCAGCATCACCCAGTGGAAGGGCGACAAGGTCGCCAAGGCGCTCGGCAAGTGGCGCGCCACCGCGCGGGAGGCGGGCAAGCAGGCACGGCGCTTCCACGGAGCCGAGGTGGCCGATCTGGCCTCCACCGCTGAGGTGGAGGCGTTGCTCGGACGGGCGGCGCTGGCTCTCGTGCTGCACGAGGAGGCGGCGGAGCCGCTGTCGCGGGTGAGCCTGCCCGCCGGCGGGGAGATCGTGCTCGTGGTCGGGCCCGAGGGCGGGATCTCGGAAGGCGAGCTGGCCGGGTTCGTCGCGGCGGGAGCCGTACCGGCGCTGATGGGGTCCACGGTGCTGCGGACCTCGACCGCGGGAGTGGCCGCGGCGGCGGTGCTGATGGCGCGCACGGGGCGCTGGTGAGACCTCAGCTCACCTGGTTGGAGGTCAGCGGCGTCGTCAGGTCGGTGGGTGGCGCGGGCGGCTGGTCGTCCGGCGGGCACTCCTCCGGCGGGCAGCTGCCGGACGGGATGGGCGTGTCAGTGGGGCCGGAGGGCGTGGGACTGGCCGACGCCGTGGGGCAGTCCTCGCGCGGCGCGGCCTCCTCTTCCGGAGTGGTCGGGCAGGGCGTCGGCGTCGGGGTGACGCTGCCGCTCGGGGACGGCTTCGCCGTCGACTTGGCCGACTCGGTGGCCTGTCCGGGCGACGTCGGCGTGGGCGTCGGGTCGGCGGGCAGGATCGCCGGCTCCGACCTGCTCGGGCTGGGCTTGTCCTGAGGGCGGTTGGTGGAGGAGTTGTCCGGCGGGACGGTCGAGTCCTCCACCGGCTGGATCTGGGTGGGCGTGATGACCCGTTCCCTGAGTGAGGGGACCACCATGACGACGGTGCCCGCGACCAGTACGGCACTGACCGTGGCGGCGCCGATGCGCCACCACAACACGCTGCGCACGCCCCGCCGCTCGATGCGGCCGCGGATGATCTCCAGACCTTCCGGAGACGGCACGACCGCGTCCGCCTCCGCGCGGAGCACGCGGCGCAGAATGTCGCCGTACTCGTCGGGCGGCTGGGTCATGACATCTTCTCCAGGACGGATCGCAAGGCGGCCATGCCACGGGCGGTGTGGCTCTTGACCGCGCCCTTGCTGATGCCCATGGCATGGGCGATCTCAGCCTCGGACAGATCCCCGTAGTAACGAAGGACAAGGGCCTCTCTCTGCCGGGTCGGCAGCGCGCGTAATGCCTCGATGACTGCGGAGCGCTCCAGCTCGCCGATGGCGCCGTTCTCGGCGCTCGGGGCGTCTGGCAGGCCCTTGGGCGCGTACTTCTCCACGACGGCTCGGTGACGCAGAACGGAACGGGACCGGTTGACGACAGACTGCCGCAGGTAGGCGAGTGCCTTGTCGGGGTCACGCAGTCTGCGCCAGGCGCCATGGATGGCGACGAACGCGTCCTGCACGACTTCCTCCGCGGTTGCTATGTCGCGCACGAGCAACACGGCGAGACGAACCAATGACCGGAAGTGCGCACTGTACAGCGCGGTAACGGCCACGTCGGCGTCCCATCCGACCGGCACCGCCCCCAGCGACCTGTCGGCCAGAAGGGTTTCGGTGGTCACATCAATGGGACGCTCGGCCTTCCCTGCGGGTTTACGCTCATCCGGTTCTTGAGGTTTTCCCGGTTCCTTGGGATGCATTACCCAGTCGTGTCCTCGCCAGGTGGCCTCGCCCGAGCCTGAATCGTCTTTTGTGCTGAAGTGTCGCACACACACCCTAACCGCGTGGATCTTCCGGCGCACGGTACGCAGGATTACCGATTGGCAACGGGTCGCCTCGATAGGCTACTCCCGTGACCGACTGCCTCTTCTGCAAGATCGTGGCCAAGGAGATCCCGGCCGACGTCGTCCACGAGAGCGACCGCACGCTCGCCTTCCGTGACATCAACCCGCAGGCGCCCACCCACGTGCTCGTGATCCCCAAGGAGCACCACCCCGACGCCGCGGCGCTGGCCGTGGCCGACGACGGGCTGGCCGACGACGTGCTGAAAGCCGCCCACGCGGTCGCCGTGCAGGAAGGGGTGGCCGAAACCGGGTACCGCGTCGTGTTCAATACCGGGGCCGGTGCGGGGCAGACCGTCTTCCACGTGCACGCGCATGTTCTCGGCGGGCGCAACCTGACCTGGCCTCCCGGCTGATATTGACGCGAGCGCGCGGGCCACTCCCGGCTACGATGGGGCCAGAGAAGTACACCCGAATTAAGACCGGGAGGCATCAGGCCCGAGGGCCTGACCCATGTCCGAACTACACGAATCCCGACGCACGGCACCTCCCTCGCGCACTCAGGCCAAGGTGCTGATCCCGGACGAATACCCGATGGTCAGCCTCCTGGGCTCCCGTGACGAGCTGCTGCGCGTCATCGAGGGCGCCTTCCGGGCCGACATCCACGTCCGGGGCAACGAGATCACCATCACCGGGACCCCCGACGAGAGCGGCGCCGTCGTGCGCCTGTTCGAGGAGCTGGTCGAGGTGCTGCGCAACGGCGGCGAGCTCTCGCCCGACGCCGTCGAGCGGAGCATCGCGATGATGAAGATGACCTCCGAGCGGCCCGCAGAGGTGCTGTCGCTCGACATCCTGTCCTCCAGGGGGCGGACCATCCGCCCCAAGACGGCCAACCAGAAGCGCTACGTCGACGCCATCGACAAGCACACCGTCGTGTTCGGCATCGGCCCCGCCGGCACCGGCAAGACCTACCTGGCCATGGCCAAGGCGGTCCGCGCGCTTCAGGAGAAGAAGGTCAACCGGATCATCCTCACCCGGCCGGCGGTCGAGGCGGGGGAGCGGCTGGGCTTCCTGCCCGGCACGCTCTACGAGAAGATCGACCCCTATCTCCGGCCGCTCTACGACGCGCTGCACGACATGCTCGACCCAGAGACGATCCCCAAGCTCATGGCCGCGGGCACGATCGAGGTCGCGCCGCTGGCGTACATGCGCGGCCGTACACTCAACGACGCCTTCATCATCCTCGACGAGGCGCAGAACACCTCGCCCGAGCAGATGAAGATGTTCCTGACCCGGCTGGGCTTCGGCTCCAAGATCGTGGTGACGGGTGACGTCACGCAGGTCGACCTCCCCTCCGGCACCGAGAGCGGCCTGCGCGTCGTGCAGGGCATCCTCTCCGACATCCGCGACATCCACTTCGCGACGCTGACCAGCGTCGACGTGGTGCGCCACCGGCTCGTCAGCGACATCGTCGACGCCTACGGCCGCTACGACGTGCTGAAGCAGCAGGAGCTGAAGTCGGTCAAGCAGCAGCGGGGGCCCAGGCGATGAGAGAGCTACCGGATCTCCCGCTCGCGCGCCCGGCGAAGGAGGGCGCGTGAGCATCGAGATCAACAACGAGTCGGGTGACGAGGTCGACGACGAGACGCTCGTCGCCCTCGCCACCCACGTGCTCGGCGAGATGGGCATCCACCCGCTCGCCGAGCTGTCCCTCCTCATCGTGGACGAGAACACCATGGCCGACCTCCACGAGAAGTGGATGGGCGAGCCGGGTCCCACCGACGTGCTCGCCTTCCCGATGGACGAACTGCGTCCCGGCGGCGGCGCCCGCGGCGACTCCGAGGGCCCGGCCGAGCCCGGCCTGCTCGGCGACGTCGTGCTGTGCCCGCCCGTCGCGGCCAGGCAGGCCGCCGAGGCCGGCCACAGCGCCGCCGACGAGCTGGAGCTGCTGTGCACCCACGGCATCCTCCACCTGCTCGGCTACGATCACGCAGAGCCTGAGGAGCACAAGGAGATGTTCGGGCTGCAGGCCCAGCTTCTCGCGTCGTGGAAAGAGGTGCGCTCCCCGCGGTGAACGCCTGGTTGCCTCTGGCCATCCTCCTCGTGGTGATCGCCGGCCTGATCGCCAGTGCGGAGACGGCGCTGACCCGCATCTCCCGGGTGCGGGCGGAGGAGTTCGTGCGCGAGGGCAGGAGAGGCTCCAAGCGCCTGCAGGACATCGTCACCGACCCGTCCGGCTCGCTCAACCTGCTGCTCCTGCTCAGGCTGAGCTGCGAGCTGGTCGCCACCGTGATCGTGACGTTGCTGTTCATCGACGTTCAGGGCGATCAGGGCTGGGCGTACGTGAGCGCCGCCGCCGTCATGATCGTGGTCAGCTACGTGATCGTCGGCGTCTCTCCCCGTACGCTGGGCCGTCAGCACGCGGAGCCGATCGCGCTGGCCGGAGCCCCCGTCGTCTACGGCCTCACCAAGATCTTCGGTCCGCTGCCCAAGCTGCTCATCCTGCTCGGCAACGCGCTCACGCCCGGCAAGGGTTTCCGCGAGGGCCCGTTCACCTCCGAGGCGGAGCTGCGCGACCTGGTCGACCTGGCCGAGGAGCGGCGGGTCATCGAGCCGGACGAGCGGGAGATGATCCACTCGGTCTTCGAGCTGGGTGACACGCTGGTGCGCGAGGTCATGGTGCCGCGCACCGACATGGTGTTCATCGAACGCGGCAAGACGCTCGACCAGGCCCTCTCGCTCCACCTGCGCAGTGGGTTCTCGCGCATCCCTGTCGTGGGGGAGAACGAGGACGACGTGATCGGCATCGCGTACCTCAAGGACATCACCCGGCGCGTGCACGAGAGCGGCGAGGGCACGGAGAAGGTCGAGTCGATCATGCGGCCGGCCACGTACGTGCCGGAGAGCAAGCCGATCGACCAGCTGCTGCGCGAGATGCAGGCGCGCCAGATCCACCTGGCCATCGTCATCGACGAGTACGGCGGTACCGCCGGGCTGGTCACCATCGAGGACGTCCTGGAGGAGATCGTCGGCGAGATCACCGACGAGTACGACCAGGAGGCGCCCCGGGTCGAGGCCATGCCCGACGGCGCGATGCGGGTGACGGCGCGGATGCCGGTGGACGAGCTGGGCGAGCTGTTCGACACCGAGATCGAGGTGGACGACGTCGAGACGGTGGGCGGGCTGCTGGCACACGCGCTGGGGCGGGTTCCCATCGCGGGGTCGCAGGCGCGGGTGGCGGGGCTGGAGCTGACCGCCGAGAGCCTGGCCGGGCGCCGCAACCGCATCAGCACGGTGGTGGTACGCCGCGTCCGCCCCGAGTCCGGCGAACCCATCCCCGCCTCCGCCGAACAGGACTGACCCCACCCTCCTCATCCACCGAGGTCGGACCGCGCTCTTCGGCAGCGCGGGTGCGGGGTCGCCCACCTTGGCGCGGGCTCGACGGGTCGCGGCCTCTTTGGCGGACGCCGTCGGGAGGCACGTGGCCAGGACGGGCGCGGCCTCCCTTGGCGGCGCTTGCCCGTGGGGTCAGGGCTCGGGGTGGCGCGGCTCCGGGGTTGCCGCCTTGTGGGTGGGTTTTCGCAGGTGGGAGGGCCTGGGAAGTCGTACAAAGTCGTATTAAGTGTTCTACAAGCGAAATGCAAGCGACGTGTCGCAATCTATTCACAGACGCCCAGTGCGGTGGGTGTCGCAGAGGGGTGATCCGGACGCCGGGTGGGGTTCGCGGCGCGAGGTAGCCCCTGGGGGGACGGCAACGTCTCGGTCAGCTAGCCGATCGCGACGTTGCTCGGCGTAAAGGGTGTTCTCGTCCGATAAAACGGGCGAGAGCACCCTTAAGCGTTTCCATGGGTGTCTGATGGCTTCTCCGGTGGATTGCCGCATTCGCGTTCTGGGGAGATCGCCCTCCGGGGGGAACATGGAACGCGGAGTATGGATCATCGTCGGCGCGCTGCTCATGGCGGGGCTGACCGCGTGCGGGGGCGGCACCGTCGACGCGCAGCTCGACATGCGGGCGCAGGAGCGGCTCAAGGAGATCCTGAACAAGGATCCCAAGCTGCCCGACGGATTCTCGCCACGGCCGCAGGAGGCGTGGAGAGTGCCGTTCGCCGCCCGTGACCGGAACTGCCGGGCCGTACTCGATCCGGTGGCGGGGAAGGCGCCGCGGCGGGCGCTCACCGCGCAGGCGGCGGCCAGCTATCCCGGCAACGCGCTGGGGGAGACGGCCGGGGTGGCGCTGGCGCGGTACGCGGGGGCGGAGGCCGAGTGGCACATCGACGACCTCGGCAAGGCGCTGCGGGGATGTCATGCGGTGAGCGCCGGTGCAGGGACCGATCTGCGGCTGCGTACGCTGCCGGTCGGCGGCGTGGGTGACGAGGCGGTGGCGGCGGAGCTGGCGGGGCGGCTCAACGGGTATCCGTACGCGCTGAACGTGTTGCTCGTGCGCGAGGGGGACACGCTGGTGTCGCTGGTGCACACCGGGCTCAAGCGGGTCGACCCGAAGCGCACGGAGCAGCTGGCGCGGTCGGTGCTCGGGATGGCCAGGGCCTAACCTAGTCTCCCGTGACTCTCGATCCCGAAGACAGCAAGATCATCACGCTGGCCCGGTCGGCCAGGGCGCGCAACGGCTCGCGCGAAGGCGCCGCCGTACGCGATGAGACCGGGCGCACCTACTCGGCCACCAACGTCGCGCTCGACGCGCTCACGCTCTCCGCCGTGCAGGTCGCCGCGGCCATGGCGATCTCCAGCGGCGCGCGGACCCTGGAGGCCGCCGCGCTGGTCACCGAGGGCGAGGGCCCGAGCGAGGCGGACGCCGCGGTGGTCGGCGAGCTGGGCGGCAGGCTGCTCGTGGCCGGTCCCGACGGCCGGTTGAGGGGCTGACATGGCGATGTCGCCGTTCCTGGCCGAGCTCAGGGCCGCGGTGGGCGGGCGGTTGCTGGTGCTGCCCTCGGTGACGGCGTGTGTGTTCGACGCGGAGGGGCGGCTGCTGCTCGCACGCCACGGCGACGTCGGGAAGTGGGCGACGCCCGGCGGCGGCATCGACCCTGACGAGCGGCCGCAGGACGCCGTCGTGCGCGAGCTGCGCGAGGAGCTGTCCGTGGAGGCTTCGGTGCGCGGCCTGATCGGCGTGTACGGCGGGCCGGACTTCCGCACCCACTACCCCAACGGCCACGAGGTCGCCTACGTCATCGCCGCCTACGCCTGCGTCCTCACCGAAGCCGTCACGCCCACCCCCGACGGCGAGGAGATCAACGACTTCACCTGGGCCCTTCCCGGGGATCTCGCCGCGCTCGACATGACCTCGTGGTCGCCGCACGTGCTGCCCGACGCGTATGCCTGGTGGCGGCAGCACGGTGGCTGATGGGCCACAATCGACTATGTGACTTCGCCAGACAACCATCGCGCCGGTTTCGCCTGCTTCGTGGGGAGGCCGAACGTCGGCAAGTCCACGCTGATGAACGCCCTGGTCGGTACCAAGGTGGCCATCACCTCGTCCAAGCCGCAGACCACCCGGCGCGTCATCCGGGGCATCGTCCACCGGCCCGACGCCCAGTTGATCATCGTCGACACGCCGGGCCTGCACCGGCCGCGCACCCTGCTCGGCGAGCGCCTCGACAGCCTGGTGCTGTCCACGCTCACCGAGGTGGACGTCATCGGCTTCTGCGTGCCCGCCGGTGACGCGATCGGCAAGGGCGACCGCTTCATCGCCGAGAAGCTCGCCGCGGTGAAGAAGACGCCCGTCGTGGCCGTGGTCACCAAGTGCGACCTGGCCTCCAAGGAGCAGATCGCCGAGCAGCTGCTGGCCGTCTCGGAGCTGGGGGAGTTCGCCGACATCGTCCCGGTCTCCGCGACCTCCGGCGACAACCTCGGCGCGCTGGCCGACGTGCTCGTCCGGCACATGCCCGAGTCGCCGCCCCTGTACGAGGACGGCCGCCTCACCGACGAGCCCGAGCAGGTCCTGGTCGGCGAGCTGATCAGGGAGGCGGCGCTGGAAGGGGTACGCGACGAGCTGCCCCACTCGATCGCCGTCGTGGTCGACGAGATGCTGCCCCGTGAGGGCCGCGACGACCTGCTCGACATCTACGCGCACCTGTTCGTGGAGCGTCCCTCGCAGAAGGCCATCATCATCGGGCACAAGGGGGAACGGCTGCGCGACGTGGGCACCAGGGCCCGCAAGCAGATCGAGGCGTTGCTCGGTACCCGCGTCTACCTCGACCTGCGCATCAGCGTCGCCAAGGACTGGCAGCGCGACCCGAAACAGTTGCGCAGGCTGGGCTTCTTCGACTGAGCCCCGGGCGGGGTTGTGGTGCGCGACGCCGGGCGGGCTTATGGTGATCGGGTGGGCGACTACCTTTCGTCGCGGGTGTCGGGCAGGCCGGAACGCAAGGCGCGCAGGGGCTACGCGCTCGCCGTCGTCGCGGCCGGGGCGTTGCTGGTGGTCTGCGCGATCCTGCCCTGGGCGGGGCTCTCGGCACGCAGTGACCTGATCGGCGCGGGCGTCGTCAGGACCGTGCGCGGCATCGACGACGGCTTCGGCGTCTACACCCTGATCGCCGGGTTGGTCGCGGGCGCGTTCGGGGTGGCCGGGCTGATGACGGGACGCCGGCCGTGGGCCGGGCTGGCGGCGATCCCCGGCGGGGTGGCGGCGGCCGTCCTCGTGCTGTTCGTGGCCGGCCCGCGGGACGCGGGCGACCGGATCTCCGTTGACCTGGGCGGATTCCTGGCGATCGAGCCGGTGCTGCAGTACGGGTGGTTCGCCGCCCTGGGCAGCGCGCTGGCCGTCGTGGTCTTCGCCGTTCTCTCCCTGCTCCCACGCCGCGGCTGACCGGGGTGGGACGGCGGGTTTCCCCGCCGCCCCCATGGGTCAGCTGAGCGTGAACGTGGTCAGGACGGCGGCGTGGTCGGAGGTCCACTCGTTGCCGCCGTGGCCGGGGTGGGGCGCCGGGGTTCCGGCGACGACCGCGTCGGAGGACTCGACGCTCAGCCCGCCGGCGTAGTGGACGAAGTCGATGCGGTCCTGCGGTTCGGGGTCGCCGGCGCGGTGGTCGTAGCCGTATCCGCCGGTGAAGGTCTTGTAGACGGGCGACCACGTGTTGCCGGGCGCGGTGACCGGGTTGGGACGGGCGACGCGGTAGGAGTCCTTGAGGCCCGCCTGCTCGGGAACCTTCGAGGTCGGCCACGGGATGCCGGAGCGCCCGCAGTGGGACGACGCCGCCGCGGCGGTGTAGTCGAGGTGCGAGGGGGCGTTGAAGTCGCCGGTCAGGAGCACGGGGTGGGTCCCGGCGGCCTGCAGGTGGCCGCCCATGGCCTGGACGATCGCCTGGATCTGGCCGGTGCGGCCGGAGTTCGCCTCCCGGGTGAGCAACTGCTGGGTGGTGCGGTTGGAGAAGCAGGCGTCGTAGGGGCCGTAGGGGGTGTAGCCGAGGTGGGCGTTCCACAGGACCAGCTCGCGGCCGGTGCGCTCGTCGAGGCGGACGCGCGCGTAGATGCCGGCGAGCCCCGACTGCGACGGCAGCGGGCCGCGCGCGGTGATCGGGTAGCGGCTGATGATGCCCAGGTCGGCGCCGGCCTGGTAGTGGTCCCAGCCGAGTGCCTGGGCGAGCTCCTGCGCCGAGGTCGAGGACGTCTCCTGCAGGCCGACCACGTCCACGTCGCGGTCCAGCAGGAAGCGCAGCTGCTTCTCACGGCCGCCGGAGACCTGACTGCCGCCGTGCCACAGGTTCCAGCTCATCGCCTTCAGCCGGGGCACCAGCGTCTCGCTCGCGCCGCGTACCCGGATCGAGACCGATGCCGTGCTCGTCTGTCCCGCCGCGTTGCGCGCCTCGACGGTGAGCGCCGAGGTTCCGGCCGCGGTGGGGGTGCCGCTGACGCGGCCGTCGGCGGCGACCGCGATCCACGCCGCGCCCGCCTTCTTGGTGAAGGTCAGTCCGCTCGTGTCGCCTTTCACCAGTCCTGTGACGCTCGCACCGTACGGCGTGCCGGCCCGCCCGTTGCGCAGCGTGAAGGGCGAGGTGACGAAGTGCAGGGCGGCGGAGCTGACGAGCTTGAGCCGGGCGGGCTGGGCCAGCCAGGCGTAGCCGTCCTGGGCGAGGAAGTAGACGACGTAGTCGCCGGGCTCCAAACCCTGGGTGGGCAGGGTGGCGGTGCCGCCGGCGTCGGGGGTGTAGACCCAGGTGAGCGACGGGCCCACGAACTGCTCGGCGACGGGGCCGTCGCCGGGTTCGGTGTAGAGGCCGACCCAGTTCTTGGCGTGCGGGCGGGGCGTGGAGTAGGAGAGCCTGATCGGGTCGCCGGCCCGCACGGCGCTCGATTCGAGGGCGAGCGTGCCGTCGGGGGCGGCGGCGCGGGCGGGAACGGTCACGGTGGTCAGGGCGAGGAGGGCGGCGGCTAACAGGGGGAGTAGACGCATCGGGGCTCCTAGTGGCTGGCTGTCCGAAGAGAGCATCCACTGGCAAAGTAAAGCCAAGATGTACGCAGTCTGACAAGTATCCACCCTGGTCAAGGGTGGACAAGTGGCACAGCTGTCTAGACAAGCTCCTTGAGGATGTCGCGGGCGAGGGCGGTCAGCTCGGCCGCGCGGCCGGTGGCGCCCTCGGCCGTGTTGACCTCGGCCAAGGCCGTCAGCGCCGCGGCGTCGAGCAGGCGGTCGCCGAGCCGCAGGGCGATGCTCCTGGCCTGTTCGGCGGCGTCGCGGGCGGACGGGACGTCGTGTTGCGCCAGCCGTACCGAGGACAGGGCGAGCAGGGCGTCGGTGCGGCGGTGGCGGTCGCCGAGGCCGGCGAGGTGTTCGGCGGCGGCGCTCAGGTGCGCTGCGGCCTCCTCCGGGCGGCCCGCGCGGCGCAGCACCTCGCCGAGGGCGAGCAGGGTGTCGGCGCGCTCGCGCTCGCCCTCGGCCGCCTCCAGGCAGGTGGTCAGCAGGCGTTCGGCGTCCTGCGGGCGGCCCAGCTCCAGGTGGGCGCGGCCCAGGCGGCGGCGGGTGTGGTGGGCTTCGCGCACGGAGCCCGTGCGGTGGAACAGGCCCAGGGCCAGGCGGAGGCGTTCGTGCGCCTCCTGCCAGCGGTGTTCGGCGAGGAGCAGGTCGCCCTCATCGCGCAGGATCAGGGCCTCGGCCCGGGGATCGCCGGTCGCCTGAGCGGCGGGCAGGGCGTGGGCCAGGACGGTACGCCAGTCGTCGAGGTGGCGGTGGCGCTCCAGGAACGGCGTCAGCAGGTGCGCGAGCTGCCAGCAGTCGGCGTCGAGCCCGGCCCGCCACAGGTCACCGGTCAGGGCGACGAGGAAGCCGCGCTCGGCGGCCAGCCACTGCACCGACTCCTTGATCTCGCGGGTGGCGAAGGCGGCCGCGGGGTCGCCGGAGACCAGGGGGAAGCGGGAGACGCGCACCCTGGCCAGCACCAGCGCGGGCAGCGCGGACAGCCCCGGCGGGTCCGGCTGCTCGCGGGCGAACAACCGGACCAGCTCGTGCATGCGGTAGCGGACCTGCCCGGCCACGTCCACCGTGTGCGCCTCCAGCAGGCCCGCCTCGACCAGCGCCTCGGCCTGGCCGCCGAAGACCTCGGTCACCCAGTCGCCCACATCGGGCGCCGACAGCGCGCCGAGCCCGCGCAGCGTACGCCCGGCCGCCTCCGGCAGGCCGTCGTAGCCGATGGCGAACGCGCTGCGCACGGTCTGGTCGCCGGCGTGCAGGCCGTCGAGCCGGCGGTGCTCGTTCTCCAGCAGGCCGACCAGGTAGTCGGCGGTCCAGGCGGGCCGGGCGGCCAGCCGTGAGCCGGCCACGCGCAGCGCGATCGGCAGGCCGCCGCAGAAGCGGGCCAGCCGGACCAGCGCCTCGCCGGGCTCGCGGCCCGAGCTTCTGGTCAGCAGTTCCAGCGACTCCTCCGGGCCGAGCACGCCGACCGGCAGCCGCCTGGCGCCGGGCAGACCGGCCAGCGCCGACCGGCTGGTGATGATCGTGGGGGAGGAGGTCAGCAGCGGGCGTACCTGCTCCTCGTCGGTGGCGTTGTCGAGCAGGACCAGCAGGCGGCGGCCGGCCGCGTAGGCGCGCAGCAGCCGCTCGCGGCCTTCGGGTGAGTCGGGGACGGCCTGCGCGGGGCAGCCGAGCCAGCGCAGGAAGTCCTCGAGCACCGCGGCGGGGTCGCCGTTCTCGCGCAGGTCGGCGTAGAGGATGCCGTCGGGGAAGCTCGCGCGCTGCTGCCATGCCGCGTGTACGGCCAGCGCCGACTTGCCCGTGCCCGCCTGGCCATGGACGACCACCTGGTCCCCGACCACCTCTTCCAGCAGCTCGCCCCGGCCGGTGAAGTCGGCCACGTCGCGCGGCAGCAGCACCGGCGGCCCGGCGGAGACGTGCAGGGAGACGTCGTCGTGGAGCATGCGGTGGTAGAGCAGCTGCAGATCGGGGTCGGGCTCGATGGCGTGGCCGCCGTCGAGCTCCTCGCGCAATGCGGCGTAGGCGGCCAGGGCGTCCACGCGCCGGCCGCTGCGGTAGAGGGCCAGCATGTACTGCCCGCGAAATCGCTGCCAGAGCGGGTGCCCGGCGACCAGGCCGCGCAGTTCGGCGAGGACCTCCCGGTGCCGGCCGGCGTCGAGGGCCCGCTGGTTCCTGCGTTCGATGGCCAGCAGGCGCAGCTCCTCCAGCTCCTCGCGCAGCCGGCCGGTCTCCAGCCAGCGCGAGCCGTCGGGGTCGACGTCCTCCAGCGCCGGGCCGCGCCACAGGGTCAGCGCCTCGTCGTAGCCGCCCTGCTCGACCAGGCTCCTGAACCGGTTGACGTCGAGCTGCTCCTCCTCCACGGCGAGCGTGTAGGTGCCGGAGACCGTGGTGATCACGTCCTTGCCGAGGAGCTGGCGCAGGTGGCCGATGTAGCCGCGGACCAGCGAGTCGGAGCGGTCGCCGCCCTCGCGGGGCCATAACAGGTCGCGCAGCCGTCCGACGCTCAGCGGGCGGCGGGCGTTCAGCACGAACATGGTCAGCAGGTCGCGGTGCTTGGGTGCGGTGGGGGTGCGGTCCTCCCCGCCGTCGCGCACCTCTAGCGGCCCCATGATCCGAAATTCCACGCTATTTCCCGCAATCCAGGCGTCTGTGATCTTTTTTGGGCACAGAATTTCATATCTGATGGCGGCGCTTACTCCTTCTGACCCACACCGGCTCGGCGGCTACTGGCTGGCGGGCCGGCTCGGCGCGGGCGGGCAGGGGGTGGTCTACGACGCGTACGGGCCCTCCGGGGAGCGGGTCGCCATCAAGGTACCGCGAGCCGACTCGCCCGAGTCCCGGCGGCGGCTGGGCAAGGAGGCGGACGCGGCGCGGCGGGTGGCCGCCTTCTGCACCGCCCGGGTGGTCGAGGTGGATCTCGGCGTGCCGTACATCGTCAGCGAGTTCGTGCCGGGGCGGACCCTGCGGGAGGTGGTCGCGGAGGCCGGGCCGTACGAGGGGGAGGGGCTGCACCGGCTGGCCGTCGGCGTGGCGACCGCGCTGGCCGCCATCCACCGGGCCGGCGTCGTGCACCGCGACCTCAAGCCGGACAACATCATCCTGGGGCCGGACGGGCCGAGGGTGATCGACTTCGGGGTGGCGCGGGAGGACGGGCCCACCACGACGGGGCCGGTGATGGGGACGCCGAGCTACATGGCGCCCGAGCTGTTCACCGGGCGCGGGGCCGGCGCGGCGGCCGACCTGTGGTCGTGGGGGCTGGTCGTGCTGTTCGCGGCGCGCGGGGCCGACGCGGTCGAGACGGGCGATCCGGTCGCGGTGGTGTCCGAGGTGCTCGGGTTCCGGGCCGACGTGGAGGACCTGCCGGAGCCCCTCGGGCCGCTGGTGGCCGCGGCGCTGGCCCAGGAACCGGGACGGCGGCCGCGGGCGCGGGCCGTACTGCTGGCACTGCTGGGGCTGCCGGACGTGGGTGACGCGGACGCGGGTGACGTGGGTGACGCGGACGCGGGTGACGCGGGCGAGGGTGACGCCGACGCGCCGCTCGCCCGTGGGGGCGCGCTCGCCGCCACGCTCGGCGGGCCCGCCGCCGAGCCCGGCCTCGGCGCGGTCGCCGAAGAGCTGTACGGCGAGCTGTCGGAACGCGAACGGGCCGCCGCGCCCGAGGTGTTCCTGCGCATGGCCGACGGCGAGAGCGTCAGGGAGGTCACCCGCGCCGAACTGCCCGAGGAGGAGGCGGTCGACGGACTGCTGGCGCTGTTCACCGCGTCGGGACTGGTGTCCGCGCCGGGCGAGGGCACGTACGCGCTGGCCAGGCCCGGCCTGGTGCAGGCCTGGCCCAGACTGCGGGAATGGGTGGCCGACAACCGCGACGGCCTGCCCGTGCAGCGCCGGCTGGCCGAGGCTGCGCGCTTCTGGGACGGCCACGGCAGGAAGCCCGCCGACCTCCTGCACGGCTCCCACCTGGACCGCACCCTGCGCTGGGCGGCGGCCGAGCGCCGGGACCTCACGCTGGTGCGGCTGGAGCGCGAGTTCCTGGACGCCGCCACCGCCCGCTCCCGCCGCCAGGTACGGCTGCGCGCGATGCTGGCCGGCGCGATGGCCGTCCTTCTCGTCCTGGCCCTGGGCGGTCTGGCCCTGGCCGAGTACCGCAGGACGGAGGTGGCGGCCCAGCGCGACGCCGCCACCGCCCGCGCGCTGACCCTGCGCGCCGCCGGGCTGCGGGTCAACGACCCGAAGCTGGCCATGCTGCTGAGCGTGGCGGCGTACCGGCTGGATCCCGGCATCCCGGAGACGAGGGCCGCGCTGATCGACTCGCGCTCGCAGCGGTTCACCGACACCTTCACCGACCCCGACGCCGCGTCCGACGTGGTGTACGCCACGAGCCGCGACGGGCGCCTGCTCGTCGCGGTGCAGAACGGGCAGGCGCGGTTGTGGGACGTGCGGGCGCACCGTCAGCTCAGGCAGTTCACGGGCGTCGGGGCCGCGGGGCGGGCCGCGGTCACGACCGACGGGAAGACCCTGGCGCTCCAGGACGACCGTGCGGTGCGGCTGTGGGACCTCGCGTCCGGCCGGCCGATCGGCGGCGCGTTCGCGACGGGCCTGGATGTCACCGATCCCGGCGAGCTGGCCTTCGAGGCCGGCGGGCGGCTGCTGGCCGTCCCCGACGCCGAGGGCGGGCGGCGCTGGTGGACGGTCGAGGACAGGAAGGCGCTGCGGGCGGACCTGTCCGCCGTCGACGGCCGGGGTGCGCGCGGGGTGGTGACACCGCGGCGTGGCAGGGTCGAGCTCTGGGACCTGCGCGCCAACCGGCGGATCGACCTGCCCGGACTGCCGATGACGCGGGACGTCGAGACCGTCGAGATCAGCGGGGACGGCCGGTCGCTGGCGTACACACAGGAGCTCTCGCAGGACACCGAACGCCGGCTTGAGATGCGCGACCTCGTGTCGGGCGCCACGCGCCGTAGCGTGATCCCCGGCGAGACCGCCCGCACCCTCGCCTTCGGCTTCGGCGACGAGCTGATCGCACACTGGGATCTTCTGGGCGACATGGCGGTGCAGCGGCGTTCGGACGGTCACCAGGTCCTGCGGATGGAGATGTCCGAGGACCTGGAGTACCTCCGCCTCGACCCGGGCGACCGGGCCATCCGCCTGGTGATGAGCGGTGGCGTGATCCACACGGTCAGCCTGGCCGCCCTCCTCGACAAGCCGGTCGTCCGCGGGGACTCGCTGGGCACCGGCGAGTTCGCCCCGGGCGGCCGGTTACTCGCCACCTTCGCGCGAGGCGAGGTGCGGCTGTGGGACGTGGCACGCGGACGCCCGGTGGGCGCCCCCATCGCCTGGGGCGACCCCACGCTGCAGGGCAAGCTGGCCTTCGACGCCATGGGCCGCCGGCTGGCCGTGGGCACGGACGACGGCGTGATGCTGATCGACACGGGCACGGGGACGAAGCTCACCTCCTTCCGGCCCGCGAACCCCAAGGCGAGCTCGGTCTACGGCCTGGAGTTCAGCCCCGACGGCCGGACCCTCGCCATCGCCACCGGCGGGGTGGACGGGGCGCTGCCCCTTGAACTACGCGACCTCCGGAGCGGCTCGTCGCTCGCCACGGACGTCGAGAGCGAGGGCGTCACCGCCTGGAGTCCCGACGGGCGCGTCCTGATGACCGCCACCGCACTGATCGACCCGCTCAAGGGAGCGCGGCTGGCCCGTCCCCGCATGCTGGGCACGTCGCTGCAGGTCTACGCCTTCAGCCCCGACGGCCGGTACCTGGCCGTCTGGATGACGGGCCGCCTCGTGCTCTGGGACGCCCGGCTGACGGCCAGGATCGACGACCTGCCCGTGCCGCCGGGGTTCGAGGCGACGGGGCTGGCGTGGTCGCGGGACGGCACGATGCTCGCCGCCTACGGCTTCGGCGACCAGATCAGGCTGTGGGACATCGGGACGCGGCAGGCACTCGGGACCGTCTTCGACGGCATGACGGAGTACGGGTTCATGGAGGGGGCGGCGATCGCCTTCGGCGAGGACGGCGGGACGCTCCTCAGCGCGACGCCCGAAGGCGTGCTGCGCACCCACCCGCTCGATCCGGTACGCCTCGCGCGGGCCGCCTGCCAGGCCGCGGGAAGGCCGCTCACCAGCCAGGAATGGATCCGCCACCTACCGGAGGCGGAACCGTTCCCCGTGTGCGCCGATGCCGGTTAGGGCGGCCTGCGCACGCGTGACGATCTTCTCCAGGTGGTCGCTGTGGGCGCCGCGCCAGTACACCTGGCCGCACTCGCGGCACCGGCCGTACGCGTCGTAGCTGCGCCGGGTGCCGTCGCGCAGGGTGTTCGCCACCTCGCTCTTCGGCACCTCGGCCAGGACGCCGTTGCAGGCGGTGCACCGGGTCCAGGGGCGCAGCGCCGGGGCGAAGCGGTCCAGGAGGTCGCCGAGCTGGAGGTCGGCCTTGGCGCCCCGCACGTACGCGCCCAGCCACAGCGCCCGGCGGCGCAGCAGGCCGCGGTCCTGGGTGAGGAGCACCCGGCGCTCGGCGTTGGCCTGGACCACCAGCGCGGGGTCGTCCATGTCGTTGTGGTACGCGGTGTCGATGCCGAGCAGCCGCAGCCGCCTGGCCAGCGTGCCCAGGTGCACGTCCAGGAGGAAGCGCGGCTCCGCCGACAGCGGCTGGGGCCTGGGGACCGGGGCCACGTCCACGACGTCGCCGCCGCGCGGCTGGTAGGAGGGGCCCACGCCGGTGCCGGTCACCGTCATCGGGCCCACTTCGGTCAGCGGGATGCCCAGGGACTCCACCACGTGCCCCAGCGTGGACGTGCGGTCCGCCTGCGCCCGCTGCCACTCCTGGCGGCGGCTCGCGGGCAGGAAGAGCCGCAGCTCGGAGGCGATGCGCAGGCGTATATCCGTCTCGTCCACACGGTCAGGATGCCACGCGGGCCGTCGGGGGATCACCCCCATTTCGGCGGTGCGGATACCTTGGTGGGGTGAGTCTGCCGCGCCGTTGCCTCTTCGCCCTCGCCGGGCTGGCGTTGGCGGGCTGCGCCGCGGGGGAGTGGGAGGGCGGGCGGATCCGGCTGGCCACGGGGTCGGCGGGTGGGCCGTACGAGCAGCTGGGAGATCGGTTCGCGGCGGAGCTGCGGCGGGTCGGCTTCGAGGTCGGCGTCCTCAAGACCGCCGCCAGCGTCGAGAACCTGGAGATGCTCAGCGACGGCCGGGCCGACGCCGCGTTCGCGCTGGCCGACAGCGCCGACCACGCGGTGCGCGTGCGCCGGCAGCCGGTGGCCGCGCTGGCCCGCATGTACATGAACTACGTGCACCTGGTCGTACGGGCGGGCTCGGCGGTCATGGCGCCCCGGGACCTGGCCGGACGGTCGGTCTCCCTCGGCGCGGAGGGGTCGGGCACCGCCGTCACCGCCGAGCGGGTGCTGCGGGCGGCGGGGCTGACCGGCACCCGCCCGCTCAAACTCGGGCTGGACGCGTCGATCAAGGCGCTGCGCGACGGCAGGGTCGACGCCTTCTTCTGGTCGGGCGGCGTGCCCACGCCCGCGCTGGCCGTGCTCGACGACGTGCGGCTGCTCGCGCTGGACACGCTGGTGCCGGTCCTGCGCCGCGCGCACGGCCCGCTGTACGAGCACGCCGCGTTCCCGGCCGGCGTGTACGGCGCCGCCGAGCCGGTGGCCACCGTCGGCACGCCCAGCTACCTGGTCTGCCGCCGCGACCTGGACGTGGAGCTGGCCAGGGAGCTGACCGCGACCCTGTTCGCCAGCCGCGACCGCCTCCAGGCCCCCGACGCCCCGGGCGGCCGCCTCGACCGCCGTTACGCCATCGGCACCGGCGCCGTCCCCCTCCACCCCGGCGCCGCCCGCTACTACCGCTCGGCGTACGGCTAGCGGAAGATCCGCCCGAGCTGGTGGTCGATGAGGGCCACGGCCTGCTCGGGCGTGTGCTGGCCGAGCAGCACACCGGCCTGGAGCCCCTCGGCCCCGGCCAGCAGGAACGCGGCCTCCGCCGGGATGTCCACCTCCGGCCCCACCTGCCCTTGCTCGCGCCCCTGGCCGAGCATGTCGACCAGCAGCCGTTGCAGACCCGGCGGCGTCTCGCGGACCGTCGCGGCCAGGGCGGGGTCGGCGAGCATGTGCACGAAGTACGCGACGAACACCAGGTGCCGCTCCCGGCGTTCGGCATCCAGCGGCAGCAACTCCATCAGCACCCCGCGCACGATCGTGCGCGGGTCGGGCTTCTCGCTGATCCGCTCCAGCCGCCGCCGCGCGCTCTCGCCGGAGACCGTGTTGAGGATCTCCAGCGCGCCGAGCAGGAGCTGGTCGCGGGTGCCGAAGTAGTACTGCAGAAGCCGGGCCGACACCCCGGCCTCGGTGGCGACCTGCCGCAGGGTGACGTGCTCCAGCCCGCCCTTGACGGCCAGCCGCCACACGGCCTCGGCGATCTGGCGGCGGCGCTGGTCGTGGTCGGCGTGGCGGGGCATGCGTCCGTCCTTGGTCGGGGCGAGCTTCGACTTTGGTTTGTGGTGCGATCGTACCAAAACGGATTATGGTGCGATCGAACCACAAAACATGGGGAGGTTTCGCAGTGAAATACACGGCGGTGCAGGTGATCGGGGTCCTACTGCTGGTCGTGGGCGCGCAGGGAGCCATCAGGCTGCTGGTCGACCACACCGAAGGCGGGCTCCTGCAAGGGCTGCCCGGCGGGTTCGCGGCGTGGATGGCCTGCTACGCGCTCGCCGTCGTCGCCGGCGGGCTCTCGGCGGCCTGGGCGGCGCGGAAGGGGAAGGGCAGGTGAGGAGGATCCTGTCCGTCCTGGTGGTGGCCGCCGCGCTGACGGGATGCGGCGCGGCCGTACCTCCCGCAGGGGTGAAGGGGCCGGTCGTGCGGACGGCCCAGGGCGAGGTGCGCGGGGCCGAGGACGGCGGCGTGCGCAGGTTCCGCGCCCTGCCCTACGCCGCCCCGCCCGTCGGCGAAGCGCGCTGGCGCGCGCCCCGGCCGGCGCCCGCGTGGAAAGGCGTGCGCGACGCGACCAGACCGGGCCCCGCCTGCATGCAACTGGAGGCGCCCGACATGCCCAAGGGCACGCCGACCAGCGAGGACTGCCTGACCGTCGAGGTGACCACCCCCGCCCGGCCGGGCGCGAACCGGCCGGTCATGGTGTGGGTGCCCGGCGGAGGCTTCCTCAGCGGCGCGGGCTCCATCTACGACCCCACGCGCCTGGTCGAAACCGGCGACATCGTGGTCGTCACGGTCAACTACCGCCTGGGCGTCTTCGGCTTCTTCGCCCACCCCGAGCTCGGCCGCGAGACCAACTTCGGCCTGCAGGACCAGGTGGCCGCCCTGAACTGGGTGCGGGCCAACATCGCGCGCTTCGGCGGCGATCCGGGCAGGGTGACGCTCGCCGGAGCCTCGGCAGGGGCGATGAGCGTCTGCACGCTCATGACCTCACCGCCCGCCAAGGGCCTGTTCGGGCAGGCCGTCGTCGAGAGCGGATCGTGCCTGATGAGCCATCCGGCCGGCGCGCTCGGCCCCGGGCTGGGACAGGTGTCGTCCTGGCACCCGCTCGGCACCGTCCAGCGGAACGGGCGCGCGCTGGCCGAGCGGATGTCCTGCGCGGACGTGGCCTGCCTGCGCGGCAAGAAGGCGGGCGACCTGCTGCCGCACACGGGCGGCTTCCCGCTCCTGTCGTACGGCACGCCGTTCGTCCCGCGCGAGCCCGCCAAGGTGTTCGCCGCGGGGAAGGAGGCGGCCGTCCCGCTCCTGCAGGGCAACACGCGCGACGAGCACGCCGAGTTCACGCTCTGGGCCTACCCGGGCGGCATCGGCGAGCGCGACTACCCGGCCCTGCTGAAGAAGGCCTTCGGCGCGGCCGCCGCCCGCGTCGCGGAGCGCTACCCGCGCCGCGACCATCCCTCGGCCGCCGCGGCGGTGAGCAGGGTGTTCAGCGACCGCGACTGGATCTGCCCCACCTGGAAGTCAGGGCGCCTGCACGCGCGCAAGGCCCCCACGTACGCCTACCTGTTCACCGACCCCACCGCGCCCGCGGTCGCCGGGCCGCTGCCCCCGCACATGGGCGAGGTCACCGCGCACGGGGCAGAGACGTTCGCCCTGTTCGACTTCGTGGACGCGCCGGGCAAGACCGCCGGGCAGCGGGCGCTGGCCGAGCGGGTGGTGGGCTACTGGACGCGGTTCGTCCGCACCGGGGACCCGAACGGGGGCGGCGGCCCGCCCTGGCCGCGTCTCGACGGGACCGACCGGGCGCTGGAGCTGGCGCAGGGGGCGGCCCGGCCGTACGACATGAAGGGCGGGCATCACTGCGGGCTCTGGTTCTGAGAACCCAGGCGAACCTCGACGACCAGGCCGTGCGGGTGGGCGGGCAGCAGGCTGAGCGCCGCCCCGCACGCCCTGGCCAGCTCGGCGGCGATGGCCAGGCCCAGGCCGCTGCCCGGCACGTTGGCGTGGGAGCCGGAGCGCCAGAACCGGCCCTGTGCCTCGGCCCGCTCGTCCTCGCCGAGCCCGGGGCCGTCGTCGGCGACCCGGAGCACGCCCTCGTCGAGGGTCACCGCGACTCTGCCGCCGGCGGGGACGAACTTCTGGGCGTTGTCCAGCGCGATGTCGGCGATGCGGGCCACCGGCTCGGGAACCTCCGCCTCCGCCGGGATCTCGATCTCCATCGTCAGGCCGCGCGCGGTGTAGACCTCGCGCCAGCCCACCAGGCGCGGCGCGAGGGCGGTCCGCGCGGTGGCCGCGACCGTGCCCGCCTCGACCTTGGCCAGCGCCAGCAGGTCCTCGACCAGCAGCGCCAGGCGGTCGAGCTCGGCCAGCGTCTCCTCGTACTCGGCCGAGCCCTCCTCGCGCAGGTGCGGCTCCAGGTTCTCCAGACGCAGCGACAGCACAGTCAGCGGGGTACGCAGCTCGTGCGAGGCGTCGGCCACGAACGCCCGCTGGCGCTCCAGCGCGCCGGAGACGGCGTCGGCCATCGCGTTGAAGCGCTCCTCCAGGCGGCGCAGCTCCGACGGGCCGTTGCCCGGGTGCGCGCGGGCGTCGAGCTGGCCCTCGGCGAGCGCCCGCGTGGTGCGGTCGAGCTCGGTGACCGGGCGCAGGATCCAGCGGGCCAGGCGGCGCGCCGCCAGCACCGAGTAGGCCAGCGCGATCAGGGCGCCGGCCGCCAGAGCGCCCCAGACGAGCGTGACGTCCGTGCGGGCGTTGTCGGTGCGGACCTGCAGGAGCACCACGCCGGACAGCTGGGCGTCGCGGCCCGCCGGCTCGGCCAGCAGCACCGTCCGCGGGCCGAGCGGGCCGATGGCCGGCAACTCCTCGGTGGTGCGGCCGGACAGGGCCAGCCTCGTCGCCGCGCCCGTGTCGGCTGTCATCCGCCCGGCCTCGGCCAGCACCCTCCTGTCGCGGCCGAGCACGCGGACGGCGGCGCCGTACAGCTCGCTGTAGCGCTCGATCTCCGCGCTCAGCGCGGAGTGGTCGGCGTCGCGCGCCGACTGGTCGGCCAGCTCGGCGAAGCGGGTGGCGTCCGCGCGGCGGTCGAGCAGCAGCCGGTTGGTGCGGTGCGAGGCGTAGAAGAGCCCCAGCGGTACGGCCAGCGCCGCGATGAGGAAGACGATCAGCGTGGTGAAGGTCACCACCAGCCGGGAGTTCACGCCGTCGAACCCAGGCGGTAACCGGTGCCGCGCAGGGTCTCGACCAGGCCGGGCCGGCCCGTCTTGGCGCGCAGGCCCGCCACGTGCACGTCGAGCGAGCGGGAGGCCGACAGCAGCGGGTCGCCCCACACCTCGTCGAGGATCTCCTCGCGGCTGCGCACCACGCCGGGACTGCGGGCCAGCAGCGCCAGCACGTCGAACTCGCGCCGGGTCAGCGTGATCTGCGCGCCCGCCACGTGCACCTGCCGGGCGTCCAGGTCGATCCGCACGTCCCCGACGGTCACGACCTCGTCGCGCACCGGCAGCGGACGGGTGCCGCGGCGCAGCACCGCCTCCATGCGCGCCATCAGCTCCGCCGTGCGGAACGGCTTGACGAGGTAGTCGTCCGCGCCGGAACGCAGCCCGCGCAGCACCTCCCGCTCCTCGATCCGCGCCGTCACCACGATCAGCGGTACGGCGGAGCTGCGGCGCAACCGTCGCAGCACGTCGAGCCCGTCCATGTCGGGCAGCGTGAGGTCCAGCAGGACGAAGTCGACGCCCCCCGCCAGGCGGAGGGCGTCCACGGCCAGCGCGGCACGGACGACCTCGTGCCCGTGCCGCGACAGTGCCGTGGTCAGTGCCGCCGCGAGCCGGTCGTCGTCCTCGACCAGGAGAACTCGCATGCCGACCAGGTTAGACGCGCTCGGGAACCGCCTCGGCCACGCCGCGCTCACTGCGCGTCAGGGCGGCGTCGCGGGTCTCGCGCATGCTGAAGTACACGACGAGGGAGACGGCGGCGCACCCGGCCACATACCAGTAGAAGCCGGGCTCCATGCCCGCGCCCTTGAACCACAGCGCCACGTACTGGGCGGTGCCGCCGAACAGCGCGTTGGCGATCGCGTACGGCAGCGCCACCCCGAGCGCCCGGATGTTGGTCGGGAACAGCTCGGCCTTCACCACCGCGTTGATCGAGGTGTAGCCGGTGATGATGAGCAGGCCGACGAGCGACAGCAGCAGCGCGCTCCAGAAGCCGCTGACCGACGACAGCGCGTACATGAGCGGCACGGTGCCGAGTGTCGAGCCGACGCCGAAGGTGATCAGCAGCGGCCGCCGTCCGATCCGGTCCGAGAGCGCGCCGGCCGCGGGCTGGATGCACATGAAGATGAACAGCGCGCAGAAGCTCACGGTCGAGGCGGTCGCCTTCGACAGCCCGGCGGTGTTCGACAGGTACGTGGTCAGGTAGGTCGTGTAGGTGTAGTACGCGACGGTGCCGCCCATGGTCAGGGCGATGACCAGCAGAAATTCCCTCTTGTGCGTGAAGAGCGCCTTGAGCGTGCCGCGGTCCTTGGCGTCGTGCGCGCCGGCGGACTCCTCGCCGTAGGCCTCCGTCTCCATCAGGCTGCGCCGCAGGTAGAACACGACCGCGGCGGCCAGGGCGCCGATGATGAACGGGATGCGCCAGCCCCAGGACTTCAGGGCCTCCTCGGTCATGGAGTTCTGCAGGATGATCTGCAGGCCGAGGCCGACGAGCTGGCCGGCGGTCATCGAGACGTACTGGAAGCTGGAGGCGAACCCGCGCCGGCCGGGCGGGGTGGCCTCGGTCAGGAAGGTGGCGCTGGCCGCGTACTCGCCGCCGACCGAGATGCCCTGGAGCAGCCGGGCCACGAGCAGGACCACCGCGGCAGCGCCGCCGATCGTGTCGTACGTGGGCGCGATCGCGATCAGCAGGGCGCTGGCCGACATCAGCGTGACCGTCATGGTCATGGCGGCCTTGCGGCCCTTGCGGTCGGCGTAGCGCCCGAGCAGCCAGCCGCCGATCGGGCGCATGAAGAAGCCGACGGCGAAGATGCCGAAGGTGTTCAGCAACTGGGCGGTGGAATCCCCCTTGGGGAAGAAGGACGCCGCGAAGTAGGTGGCGAAGCTCGCGTAGACGAACCAGTCATACCACTCGACGAGGTTGCCGACAGAACCGCCGATGACGTTCTTCCACGGCATGCGTGCCTTGCTCAACGGGATACCTCCAGGGGGGCGTCTGTGCTGGCCAGAGCCTCTCCGCCGAAGGTTCCCCTGCCAAGGGGGGCGGGCGCATATCTAACCTGCGCTTAACATCGGCGAAACGTCAGACGTCCGTTTGCCAGGTGCTCCACTCGTCGAGCAGCTCGAAGCCCATCGCCTCGTTGATCGCCAGCATGTGGCGGTTGGAGGTGGCGTTCCAGGTGACGACCTGCTCCACCTGCGGCTCGCTCTCGCGCAGCCACAGCAGGTTGGCGACCTTCAGCAGCAGCCCGAGCCTGCGGCCGCGATGGGCGGCGAGCACGGTGGTGTCGGCCTGGCGGGCCCAGCCGTCGGAGCGGTCGGCCTCGATGTAGATGCGCGTGTAGCCCGCGGGGGCGCCGTCGGAGGTACGGCGGGCGATCATGGCGTAGGAGTCGCTTCCGCTGGGCACGATCGACGCCTCGAACTCGCGCATGCGGCCGGTGTCGAAGCGCATCTCCTCGATGTCCGAGCCGCGCGGCGCGTCGTTCATGCCGCCGATGAGCTGGGCGAGATCGGCCAGCAGTTCCTCGGGCGCGGGGCCGGTGAAGCGCTCCAGGTGGTAGCCCTCGGCCTGCGGCAGCATCGCCCTGATCGCCGGCCAGTCGGCCTTACGCAGGTCCAGCGTACGGCGGGCCTCGGGCAGCACGACCTGGCCGCCCATCGCGGCGATGAACGCGGCCCCGCTGCCCGTCTTCTCGGTCTCGCCGACCAGCAGCCTTCTGCCCTCGGCCCTGACCCGCTCCTTCGTGTGCTCGTACAGCGCCCTGCCGACGCCCCGCCGCCGGTGGCCGGGCACGACGAACGCCTCGAACACCACGACGAGATGCGTGTTGTCGAGCAGCGGGTACTGCAGGCCGAGACCGCCGACTATCTGGCCGTCCTCGACCGCGGCCCAGGCCTCGACCCGGGAGCCGGAGTCGCCCTGGCGCATCAGCCACTCGTAGTGGCGCTGTGAGATGACCGGGCCCGGCCGGTGGCCGGTGGCCGCGCGGTAGGCGGTGTACACCTCGTCCAGGGGGCCGCCGAGATCTACTTGCTGGATCGTCATGCCGTCAGGCAAACGCACGCGCGCCTCTTCCCGCCACCGGTTTTACTGCTGGTAGCTCTCGACCTCGCTGACCGGGCGGGCGGCCGCCTCGTCGGGGTTCTCCCCGATGCCCCGGCGGGCCCGGCGCTGCCTGAGCAGGTCCCAGCATTGGTCCAGCGCGACCTCCAGCTCCTTGACCCGCGCGTTCTCCTCCTCCGAGGTCACCTCGCCCGTGGACAGGCGGTTGCGCAGCTCGTGCTCCTCCGCGACGAGGGCGCTGATCCTGGTGAGAATCTCGTTATCCTGCATGATCCTGACTCTAACCGGCGCGTGATAGAACACGCCCTATGCGGGGTATCGCGGTGGTAAGGGAACCTGGTTCGCGCCTGGCCGAGGGCATCGTCACCCATCTCGAACGGCGGGCGGTCGACCACGCGCTCGCCCTGGAGCAGCACGCGGCCTACGTCGGCGCGCTGGGGGAGGCGGGCTGGAACCCGGTCCACGTGCCGCGGGCCGACGACCTGCCGGACGCGGTGTTCGTGGAGGACACCGTGGTGGTGTGTGCGGGCGGCTGGCCGTACTCACGCGTCCAGGGGCGCCGGAACGGCGGCCCGAGGTGGCGGCGGTCGCGGAGGCCGTGCGGCGCCAGGGGTTGCGCGCCGTGACCGTCGAGGCGCCCGGCACGCTCGACGGCGGCGACGTCCTTCAGGTCGGCGCGACCGTGTACGCCGGACGCTCAGCCCGCACCAACGACGAGGGCATCGCCCAGCTCGCCGGGCACCTGCCCGACCGGCGCGTGGTCCCGGTGGAGTTGCGCGGGGTGCTGCATCTGAAGTCGGCCGTGACCGCGCTGCCGGACGGCACGCTGATCGGCGACCCTTCGCTGGTGGATCTGCCGGACCTGCTGGAGCCCCCGGAGGAGGCGGGCTCGCACGTGGTCGTGCTGGACGAGGAGACCGTGCTGATGGCGGCCTCCGCCCCGGAAACAGCCCGCATGCTGCGAAACAGGGGACTTCATGTCATGAGCGTGGATATCTCGGAGTTTGAGAAGCTGGAGGGCTGTGTGACCTGTCTTTCGGTTCTCATCAGGTGAGATCGGGGAGGGCGCACGGCGAGACGTCTGCTAACGTGAATCGCATGCTGCGCGGGCTGCTTCTTAGCTGCCGCGGCGAGGGCCTCTAAAAGCAGGCCGGCTCCCTCGTCGCGGAGCGAGCCATGCGCGTCGGCCGTTCGGACCGACTTTGAGGACACCTCAGATGACCGCTCAGCAGCCCACCTCCATGCCCGTCCAGCGTTACCAGGCGTTCGAGCCCGTCCGGCTCGCCGACCGCACCTGGCCCGGCAAGGTGATCACCAAGGCACCCCGATGGTGCGCGGTAGACCTGCGTGACGGCAACCAGGCGCTGATCGACCCGATGGACTCCCACCGCAAGCTCCAGATGTTCGACCTGCTGGTCAGGATGGGCTACAAGGAGATCGAGGTCGGCTTCCCCGCCGCCAGCCAGACCGACTTCGACTTCGTCCGCCAGATCATCGACGAGGGGCGCGTCCCGGACGACGTGGTGATCCAGGTGCTGACCCAGGCCAGGCCCGAGCTGATCGAGCGCACCTTCGAGTCCATCCAGGGCGCCAGGCAGGCCATCGTCCATCTGTACAACTCCACGTCCACGCTCCAGCGCCGCGTCGTGTTCGGCCAGGACCGCGAGGGCATCACCGCCATCGCCGTCGAGGGCGCCAAGCTCGTCCGCAAGCTCGCGGAGGCCGGCGACGTCGACGTCTCCTACCAGTACTCGCCCGAGTCGTTCACCGGGACCGAGCTGGACTACGCCGTCGAGGTGTGCGACGCGGTCACCGAGGTGTGGCAGCCCACCCCCGACCGCAAGGTCATCATCAACCTGCCCGCCACCGTCGAGATGGCCACGCCCAACGTCTACGCCGACCAGATCGAGTGGATGCACCGCAACCTGAGCAGGCGCGACTCGATCGTCCTGTCGCTGCACCCCCACAACGACCGCGGCACCGCGGTCGCCGCCGCCGAGCTGGGCTACATGGCCGGCGCCGACCGCATCGAGGGCTGCCTGTTCGGCAACGGCGAGCGCACCGGCAACGTCTGCCTGGTGACCCTGGGCATGAACCTGTTCTCGCAGGGCGTCGACCCCGAGATCGACTTCAGTGACATCGACGAGATCCGCCGCGTCACCGAGTACTGCAACCAGCTGCCCGTGCACCCGCGCCACCCGTGGGGCGGCGAGCTGGTCTACACCGCCTTCTCCGGCTCCCACCAGGACGCCATCAAGAAGGGCTTCGAGCACCTGGCCGCCGACGCCGCCGCGG
This sequence comes from Nonomuraea sp. NPDC050547, assembly GCF_044457345.1. Classification (NCBI taxonomy): domain Bacteria; kingdom Bacillati; phylum Actinomycetota; class Actinomycetes; order Streptosporangiales; family Streptosporangiaceae; genus Nonomuraea; species Nonomuraea sp. NPDC050547. The sequence continues at coordinate 85,049 of NZ_JBITGW010000014.1, read as the reverse complement.
CGGGCGTGCCGGTCGACTCCTTCACGTGGGCGGTGCCGTACCTGCCGATCGACCCCAAGGACATCGGGCGCAGCTACGAGGCGGTCATCCGCGTCAACAGCCAGTCCGGCAAGGGCGGCGTCGCCTTCATCATGAAGGCTGACCACCAGCTCGACCTGCCGCGCCGTCTGCAGATCGAGTTCTCCAAGGTCGTGCAGGCCCGCACCGACGCGCAGGGCGGCGAGGTCACGCCGGCCGAGATGTTCGAGATCTTCCAGGACGAGTACCTGCCCACGCCCGGCAACCGCTGGGGCCGGCTCAGCCTCATGGCCCACCGCCACGAGTCGACCGTGGACGACCAGGATCGCATCGGCGCCGACATCCGCCTCGACGGGGAGATCCGCGAGATCGAGGGCAACGGCAACGGCCCCATCTCGGCCTTCATCGACGCGATCGCCGGCATCGGCATCCAGGTACGCGTGCTCGACTACGTGGAGCACGCGATGAGCGCGGGCACCGACGCCAAGGCGGCCTCCTACCTGGAGTGCGAGGTGGACGGCCGGATCCTGTGGGGCGTGGGCATCGACGCCAACACCACGACCGCCTCGCTCAAGGCGATCATCTCCGCAGTCAACCGCGCCTCCCGCTAGGACACGCGCGCAGGACTCCCCTCCGCGCGATCCTCTCCCAGCGCTCCGCCGGCCCGGCGGAGCGCTCTTTTCATTCACGGGGAATTCATCTACTCTCCTTAGAGAACGATACGTTCTCTAAGGAGGTGTGGCGTGCGGCTCACGCTGACCGGGCTCATGCTGGCCATGCTGCTGGGCGCGCTCGACCAGACGATCATGGCGCCCGCCCTGCCCGCCGTCGCCGCGAGCCTCGGCGGGCTGGACCAGATGCCGGCCGTCGTCACCGCGTACCTGGTCGCGGCCACGGTCGTGATGCCCGTGTACGGCAAGCTGGGCGACCGCTACGGCCGCAAGCCCCTCATGCAGGCCGCCATCGTGATCTTCGTGACCGGCGCCGTCCTGTGCTCGGTCGCCGGGTCGATGCCGCAGTTCGTGGCCTTCCGCGCGCTCCAGGGCATCGGCGGCGGCGGGCTGATGATCGGCGCCCAGGCCATCATCGGCGAGATCGTCAGCCCCCGGGAACGGGGCCGCTACCTCGGCCTCATCGGCGCCGCCTACGTCGTGGCAGCCGTCGGCGGCCCGCTGGTCGGCGGGCTGTTCATCGACACCGTGGGCTGGCGGTGGATCTTCGCGATCTACCCGCCGCTCGGGCTGCTCGCGCTGGTGGTGCTCAGCCGTACGCTGCACCTGCCCAGGCCGGGCGCGCGAACCCCGCTGGACGTGGCGGGCGCGCTCACGCTGGCCGTGGCGGTGGTCGGGATGGTGCTGCTCGGGCAGACCGGAGAGCCGGTCTACCTCGCGCTCGCGGCCGCAGGCGCCGGAGCGTGGCTGATCACGGCGCGGCGGGCGGCCGATCCCATCCTGCCTTTGCGGCTCTTTCGCGACCGGGGCTTCGCCGTACCGGTGGCGATCAGCTTTCTCATCGGGTTCGCGCTGTTCGGCACGATCACCTACATGCCCGCCTACCTGCAGATCGCGCTCGGCACCACCGCCACCCAGGCCGGGCTGCTGGTCACCGCGCTCATGGGCGGCGTGCTGGCCACCACGATCGTCTCCGGCCGCCTGATCACCAGGACCGGGCGCTACAAGCCGTACCCCGTGGCGGGCGCGCTCGTGGCCGCGCTCGGACTCGGGCTGCTGGCCGTGGCCGAGGGCGCGGTGGCGATCGCCGCGGTGATGCTGCTGACCGGGCTCGGCGTCGGGCTCGTCATGCAGGTCATGGTGCTGGTCGCGCAGAACACGGTCGTCCACGCCGACCTCGGGACGGCCACCTCGGCGGTGACGTTCCTGCGGCAGATCGGGGCATCGGCGGGGGTGGCGGTGGTCGGGGCCCTGATCACGCTGCGGCTGGCCGGAGCCGGGTTCGCCGAGGCCGTGCCGCCGGTCTTCGCCATGATGGCGCCGCTGCTCGGGGTGGCGTTCCTGCTCGCGCTCGCGCTGCCCGTACGCCCGCTGCGTACCAGATCCCATGTGGAGGAGAACGTATGACACGCGTCGCACCCCTGCGCGACTTCGGCCGCGCCGACCTCGATCGGGCCGGCGGCAAGGGCGCCAACCTGGGGGAACTGGTCCGGCTCGGGCTGCCGGTCCCGGACGGGTTCGTCGTCACGACCGCCGCGGGCGCCGAGATGTCCGGCGGCCTCCGGCGGGAGATCGCCGCCGCCTACGCCGCGCTCGGCGGCGGGCCGGTGGCCGTGCGCTCCAGCGCCACCGCCGAGGACCTGCCCGGCGCCGCGTTCGCCGGCCAGCAGGACACCTTCCTGAACGTCATCGGCGAGGACCCGCTCCTGGACGCGGTCCGCCGATGCTGGGCCTCGCTGTTCACCGAGCGCGCCGTCGCCTACCGGGCCAGGCTCGGCATCCCCGACGCCGACGTGCGCATCGCGGTCGTCGTGCAGAGCATGGTGGAGGCGGAGTCGGCGGGCGTCATGTTCACCGCCGACCCCGTCACGGGCGAGCGCGCCACGCTGGTCGTGGACGCCAGCAGCGGCCTCGGCGAGGCCGTCGTCTCCGGCCGCGTCACCCCCGACCACTACGTGCTCGACCGCGCGGGCCGTCTCACCGCCTTCCGCGCGGGCCGCCGCGAGGTGGTCATCAGAGGTACGGCGGGCGGCGGCACCACCGAGACCCGTGAGGAAGACCGGGCCGAACGCCTGCCCGAGACGGCCCTGCGCGAGCTGGCCGAGCTCGGCGTCCGGGTGGCCGGCCACTTCGGCCGCCCCATGGACCTCGAATGGGCCTACGCGGAAGGTCGGGTCAGCCTGCTGCAGGCCCGCCCGATGACCGCGCTCCCGCCGCCTCCGCTGGGCCGCAGGCTCAACCCCGTCGAACGCCGCATCGCCGGGATCCTGCTGGAGTATCTGCCGGTGCGCCCCTACCCGATCGACATGACGACCTGGCTCCCGCACGGCCCCGCCGGACTGATGGCCAGGGTGGCCGCCGACTTCGGCATCCGGGGCGCGTTCGACGGCTTCCTGAGGGAGGAGGACGGCGTCGTCTACCGGATGGTCCCGCCCACGCCCCGGCCCAGCCCGCGGCTGCTGGGGCTGCCGTTCCGCGTGCTGCGCAAGGCTCGCCGGTTCGACCCGGCCACCTGGACGCGCGACCCGCGCTTCGTCGCCTTCCTGGAACGCGAGCGGGAGCTGGCGGCGATCGACCTGGCGGCGCTGCCGTGGCCGGAGCTGCGGGCCATGCCCCGGCGGGCGCTCGACCTGGTGGGGCCGGTGGCCGACCTGCGCATCGACTACCTGCCGGGCACCGGTCTGGCGCTGGCGCGCCTGCTGGTGACGTTGAAGATGTACCGGCTGGGCAAGCACTTCGGGACGGTGATCACGGGTGGCGGCAGCCGGACGGAGGACGCCAACCGGGGGCTGGAGGAGCTGGCCGCCCATCTCCACGACTCCGACTTCGACCTGAAATTTCAGGCCTTCCTTGCTGAGTACGGGCATCGGGAGACCGCCAGCCCCATCCTCGTCACCCCGCCCACCTGGAGCGACGCCCCCGGCACCGTGCTCGACATGGTCAAGCTGCTCGCGAGCAGCCCCGCCGCGCGAGAGCACGGCCCCGATCCGCTGGAGCGGCTGCTGAGCCATCCCCGGCTGCGCTCGCCGCGGCGCAGGCGGCGCGTCGAGCGGCTGGTCAGGGCGGCGCGGGCCGGGCTCGCCTTCCGCGAGGACAGCCACTTCTCCTTCACGATGCCGCAGCCCATCCTGCGCCGGTCGCTGGTGGAGATGGGCAGGCGGCTCGGGCTGGCCGACCCGGAGGATGTCTTCCACCTGCGGCTGGAGGAGCTGGAAAGCGTCGAGGATCCGGCGGCGGGGCCGTACCGGGAAAGGCTGCGCGCCACGATCCTCGCCAGGGCGGCCAAGCGGGACGAACTGCGGGGGGTACGCCTCATCGACCCCCGCGCGATCTTCCCCGCGCCCAAGGCCGGTGCCGCGCTGGTCGCCGGCGCCCCGGCCGGCGGCGGCACGGTGACGGGGCCGGTCAAGGTGATCCGCGAACCCGGGGAGTTCGGCCGGCTGGCCGCGGGGGACGTGCTGGTCTGCCCATACACGAACCCGTCGTGGACGCCGTTGTTCCAGCGGGCCGCCGCGGTCGTCGTGGACACCGGCGGCACCGGCTCGCACGCGGCGATCGTGGCCAGGGAGTACGGCATCCCGGCTGTCATGGGCACCGGCGAGGGCACCTCGGTGCTGACCGACGGCCTCATGGTCGTCGTGGACGGAGACACCGGCACGGTCGGCAAGGCTCCATAGGATGCATCCATGGTCACCGACCACCGCAAACAGCCCCGCCGCCGGGGCGAGGCGCTGCACGCCGCCATCTTCCAGGCGACGCTCGACGAGCTGGCCGAGGTCGGCTACGCCAAGCTGACCATGGAACGGGTCGCCGAGCGGGCCAGGACCGGCAAGGCCTCGCTGTATCGCCGCTGGCCGACCCGGCTGGAGCTGGTGATGGCGGCGGTCTACTCCGTCCTGCCCGACCCCTCCGACGTGGCCGACACCGGCAGCCTGCGCGGCGACCTGCTGGCCGTGCTCCGCCACACCGCGGCCGCGCTGGACGGAGCCCCCGGCGAGGCCATGCGCGGGCTGCTCAGCGAGGCGCTCGGCGACCGCGGCCGGGGCGCCGCGCTGCGCGAGAACTCCCAGGGCGCGGGGCGCAGGATGATGCACGAGGTGGTCCGCCGCGCGGTCGAGCGCGGCGAGGTCGAGGCCGGCGCGGTCACCCCCCGCCGGCTGGACGTGGGGCAGGCGATGATCAGGCAGTACTTCCTGTTCAACGGGCCGCCGATCCCCGACACGCTCATCGTCGAGGTGGTCGACGAGATCATCGTGCCGCTTCTGGGATGCCCAGTCCCATGAGGGCGGCGTTGTTGAGCATGGCGTGCTCGAAGGCGGTCCTGCGGTTGTCCAGCGTGTTGTTGAACTGGCCGAACAGCTCGAAGCTGACCCAGCCGAACAGGCCGGTCCAGGCGTTGATCGCGCGGAAGACGACCAGGTCGGAGATCCCCGGCATGACGGCGCGGACCAGCGCGGCGTCCTCGGCCAGCGACGGCGGGGGAGCGGGCGCGATGTCGGGGGGATCGAGGACGCCCGCCTCATGGGCCTCGGACAGGATGCGGCCGAAGACGACCGTGTCGCGGACCGCCGCCTCCACGGTGTCCATCGGCGCCTGGTAGCCGGGTACGGGCGAGCCGTACAGCAGGGCGTACTCGTGGGGGTTGGTCAGCGCCCAGTCGCGTACGGCATGGCAGACTGCCAGCCAGCGGCCCAGGTGGTCGCCCCGCTCGGTGGCGGCGTCGGCCTGTTCCACGCATTCCCCGATCGCGTTGTATCCGTCGATGATCAGAGTGGTCAGCAGGTCGTCCCGGCTGGGGAAGTAGCGGTAGATGGCCGAGGAGACCATGCCCATCTCGCGGGCCACGGCGCGCAACGACAGTCCGCCGGCCCCTTCTGTGGCGAGCTGGCGCCGGGCGATGTCGGCGATCTCCTTGGTGAGCTCGGCTCGGACGCGTTCTCTGGCGGTCCTGCTAGCGGTCATGCTCAGCACGTTACCAGAGCGGTGAGAATAAACGAGAGCACCGCTCTTGACGAAAGGTGCTCTTTTGAGAGAGCATTGCTCTCGTAAGCGAACGGCAGTCACGAAGGTTGGAGTCCCAAAGATGATGAAGAACGCGAACATGGTGCTGATGTTCCTCCTGGAACTCGGCGTCATCGCCGCAGTCGGATACTGGGGCTTCACCGTGAGCTCGAACTGGATCATCAACACGCTCGCCGGGCTCGGCGCGCCGGCCCTCTTCATCGCCGCCTGGGCGTTGTTCGGCGCCGGTGGCGGGGTCAACGCCACCTTCCCGGCCACCGGGATCTGGCGGGGCGTCCTGGAGATCCTCTGGTTCGGCGGCGGGGCCGCCGCACTCTACGCCGCCGGCGCCGCCGCTCCGGCCGCCGTCTTCGCGATCCTCTTCGCCGTCAACGCGACCCTCCGCCTCATCTGGAAGCAGGCCTGATCATGGGTAAGCACGTCATCGTCGGTTCCGGCCAGGTCGGGACCCACCTCGCCGTCAAGCTCCGCGACCTCGGCCAGGACGTCACGGTCGTCACCCGATCGGGCAGCGGCCCGGAAGGCGTCGTCAAGGTGGCCGCGGACGTGGCCGACGCCGTCCGGCTGACCGAGGCGGCCAAGGGCGCGGAAGCCCTCTACAACTGCGTCAACCCGAAGTACCACCGCTGGCTCACCGACTGGCCGCCGATGTCCGCGGCGTTCCTGGCCGCCGCCGAGTCCACCGGCGCCGTGCTGGCCATCCTCGGCAACCTCTACCCCTACGGACCCGTCGACGGCCCCATGACCGAGGACCTCCCGCTGGCCTCGCGCAGCCCCAAGGCCATGGTCAGGGCGAAGATGTGGCAGGACGCGCTGGCCCTGCACGAGGCCGGCCGCATCCGGGTGACCGAGGTGCGCGGCTCCGACTTCTTCGGCCCCGGCGCCACCGACCAGTCGTACCTGGGCGGGCGCTTCATCGACCCGCTCAAGGCGGGCAAGACCATCCAGCTCGTCTGGCCGGCCGACGTGCCGCACAGCTGGACCTACCTGCCCGACGTCGCCGACGCGCTCATCACCGCCGCCGCCGACGAGCGGGCCTGGGGCAAGGCCTGGCACGTGCCCACGAACGAGCCGATGACCTTCCGGCAGATCGGCGCGGGCATGGCCGCCGTCCTCGGCCGCCCCGAGCCCAAGATGAGCGCGCTGCCGTGGCCGGTCCTTCGGGTCGCCGGGCTGTTCAACCCGTTGATCGGCGAGTTCCGCCACATCCGCTACCAGTTCGTCGCGCCCTTCGTGCTCGACTCCAGCGCCTTCCAGCGCACCTTCGACGTCGCGCCCACGCCGATCGACGAGGCGCTGAAGGCTAGCCTGGCCGGATGAAGATTGCCATGATCGGCCTGGGCGACATCGCGGAGAAGGCCTATCTCCCCGTGCTGGCCGCCCAGCCCGGCCTCGACCTCCACCTGTGCACCCGCAACGCCGGAACGCTCGACCGCCTGGGCGCGGTCCACCGGATCGCCAAACGTTTCACCACGGTCGAGCAGGTGGTCGAGGAGGGGCTCGACGCGGCGTTCGTCCACGCCGCCACGAGCGCCCACCCCAAGATCGTGGACACCCTCCTGCGCGCGGGCGTCCACGTCTACGTGGACAAGCCGATCGCCGACAACCTCGCCGACTGCGAGCGGCTGGTGAGCCTGGCGCGCGAGGCCGGACGCTCGCTGAAGGTCGGATTCAACCGCCGGTACGCCCCCGGCTACGCCGGCCTGGCCGAGCTGCCCAGGCACCTGGTGATCATGCAGAAGAACCGCGAGAACCACCCCGACGCTCCCCGCCCGGTCATGTTCGACGACTTCATCCACGTCGTCGACACCCTGCGCTTCCTGGCCCCCGGCGAGGTGAGCGGCACCCGCATCCGCACCCGGGTCCGCGCCGGCCAGGTCGAGCACGTGACGCTGGAGCTGTCCGGCGACGGCTTCACCGCCATCGGCGTCATGAACCGGCTCAGCGGCGCCTCGGAGGAGAGCTGCGAGGTCATGGGCGACGGCGTCAAGCGCCGCGTGGTCAACCTCGGCGACGTCGTCGACTACACCGGGTCCGGCGAGGTCCTGCGCCGCCGTCCCGACTGGGTGCCGGTCTCACGGCAGCGCGGCATCGAGCAGATCACGCTGGACTTCCTGGCCGCCGTGCGCGAGGGCCGCGTCCTGGACGCCGGTGACGCGCTGGTCAGCCACGCGATCTGCGAGGAGATCGTCAGCCACGCCGCATGACGCGGTCGGCCCTGCTCAGCATGCGGGCGAAGGGCCGCGAGTCCAGCGGTGCCAGCACCGTGAACCCGGCCGGGTCCGACAGCGGGCTCGAGGAGGAGACCACGCCCGCCACGGCCCCGCCGTACAGGGCCGGGCCGCCGCTCCCGCCGCCGGACGCGTGACAGTTGTGCGTGACGAGCACTCCCCGGTACGGCGCCGCCTGCCCCAGGCAGTGGTAGAGCCGCGTGCCCGGATAGCGCCGCCCGGCCGGATACCCGAGCAGGTCCAGTGCCCGGCGCCGCGACAGCGTCCCGCGCGCCACCGGCCGCAGCCCGCGCCCGGCCACCGACTCCAGGGTCGAACGCCCCTTCCCGGCGACGCCGACCAGCGCGACGTCGTAGGGCAGCCGGGCGGGGGAGTCCGGCCGGTCGCGCCACCCCGAGGGCACCCAGGTACGCACGGCGGGCCATACGCCCATGGGCGCCCGCCCCCCGTCGTAGCCGGGCATGAACACCAGTCCGCGCAGCGGCCTGCCCCGGTGGTAGAGGCAGTGCGCCGCGGTCAGGACCAGGCTCCTGCTCCGTGACCTCAGCACGGCGCCGCCGCACATCACGGCCGTCCCCGCCACCGGGTCGTGGCCGATCAGCACACCGGTGTCGGGCCGGGCGCGGCCGGCCGGGGCGTACCCCAGCCGGTCGCCGCCGGGGGTGAGCACGTGGGTGGCGGGAACGGCGTCGAGGGGTGGCTCGGCCGTCGGGTTGAGCAGGGTCATGGACAGCAGCAGCCGGAGCACGCCTCCACTGTAGATCGAAGGTGATCATTACCCTGACCTGCGACACTCGCCTTTCAGCGCGAAGAAAGATACTCCGCGCCGAGGGCCCGCAGCCGGGCGTGGGCGGAGCCGTAGGCGGCCGGATCCTTCAGGTGGGCCTTGGCGACCTTGGCGACCATCGTGTAGTTGGTGTCGCACACGTTGCCGACCGGCGCCTGGCCCGCCTGGCTGATGAGCTGGTAGGCGTCCAGCGTCTCCAGCCCGGTCAGCTCGGCCGACCAGGTGACCAGGTCGTGCTGGCTGACGCGGTAGGCGTCCTCCAGGGGGCGGGCCGAGCCCGTGGACATCAGGTGCAGGTCGTCCTCCATGCGCGGCCACGGCGTGCCCACGCCCTTGATCAGGTCGACCGCGACGACGGTGTTCATCGCGGCCTCCAGCGCGGTGCCGCACACCTCGCCGTGGCCCTGGCGGCCGTGCCCGTCGCCGATGGCGAACAGGCCGCCCTCGACGTTGACGCCCAGGTAGACCGTGACGCCGGCGCGCAGCTCCGGGGTGTCCATGTTGCCGCCGTGGGCGTCGGGCGTGATCGTCATCTTGACCTCACCGGCCGCCGGGGCGACGCCGACGGTTCCGTGCATGGGGTCCAGGGGCAGCTCGACGGTGAAGTCGCTCTTCCTGGCCCGGTAGACGGCCACGCCGCGTTCCAGGTCCAGGTCGTAGCGCCAGACCCGTTCCTCCAGCGCCGGATGCAGCATCGCGGTCGTGTGGGTGGCCGTCAGCGCCCCGAAGTGCGGGAACGTCGTGGACATCGCCCAGTCGCGGGCCGGGGTGATCGAGACGAAGTGCAGCGCGATCGTGTCGCCGGGCTCGGCGCCTGCCACGTGGAAGGGGCCGGTCACCGGGTTGAGATAGGGGAACTCGCACACCTGTGACGGCAGGTCGTCCACGGTCCGCACCCGGCCGCCGAAGCAGTCCTCGGTGTAGAGCTCCAGGATCGTGCCGGGCCGTACCTCGCCGACCGGGGCCCGGCCGCCGAAGGTGTAGCTCAGCTCGTCCGGCCCGGGGCGGTAGGGGTGGATGTTCACACGACCTCTTTCGGCAGGCGCGGGCGGCGGCCCACGATGTAGGTGACGGCCAGGACCACCAGGCCCAGCCCGAGCCAGGCGAACCCCAGCCGCTGCGCGGCCACGTTCGCGTTGACGACGACGAAGACCAGGATCGCGAATCCCAGCAACGGGACCAGGAGGTGGGCGATCAGGTTGGAGCTGCGCTGCCGTAGCAGATAGTGGACCACGACGGCGACGTGCAGCAGCAGGAAGGCGGTCATCGCGCCGAAGTTGACCAGCGAGCTCATCAGCGGGATGCCGTCCTCGCGGGTGCTCATGTAGACGCCCAGCGCGAGCGAGAGCGCGGCGACCGCGAGCGTGGCGTTGACCGGGACCTTGTGGCGGGGGTGGACGCGCGACAGGAACGCGGGCAGCTGACGGTCGCGGGCCATCGCGAACAGCAGCCGGGACGTGGCCGCCTGGGCGACGAGCGAGTTGGCGAAGCCCCAGGCGATCGCGGTGGCTACGGCGGTGAGCGTGGCCAGCCAGGGACCGCCGGCGAAGGCCGCGGTGTCGTAGAAGGCGCTGCCGGCCGGGTCGCCCTTCTCCAGCAGCGTGGCCCGGTTGGGCGTGAGCAGCGCCGCCACCCAGGTCTGCGCCACGAACAGCACGGCCGCCAGCGCGAGCGCGGCCACCATGGAACGGCCCAGCCGCCTGCCGTCCTCGCGGCTCTCCTCGGCCAGTGTCGAGATGCCGTCGAAGCCGAGGAAGGACAGCACCGCCACCGACGCGGCCCCGAACACCAGCGGCAGGGTGAACGTCGAGGAGTCGAAGAGCGGGGTCAGCGCGCCCGTCTGCGCCTTGCCCTGGGCCAGCGCGACCACGCCGACCACCAGGAAGATCGCGAGCACGATCAGCTCGGCGACCAGCATGATCCGGGTGATGCGCACGGTCATCTGGATGCCCAGGTAGTTGACCACGGTGTTGAGGGCCACGAAGACCACCACCCATCCCCATACCGGGATGACGGGCACGAAGGAGTTCATGGCCACGCCGGCGACCAGGTACAGGAGGCCGGGCACCAGCAGGTAGTCGAGCAGGATCGCCCATCCGGCGATGAACCCGACGGGGGCGGCGATGCCGCGGCCGGCGTAGGTGTAGACCGATCCGGCCATCGGGAAGGCCCGCGCCATCTGGGCGTACGACAGCGCCGTGAACGCCATCGCGACCATGCCGACGACGTAGGCCAGGGCGACCATGCCGCCGGAGGCCGAGAAGACGCTGCCGAAGATGCCGAACGGCGCGATCGGCACCATGAAGATGAGCCCGTAGATCATCAGATCCGCGAAGCCCAGGGATCGCTGGAGCTCTTGGCGGTAGCCGAACTGCTCCACGGTGGTGGGGGGTGTGGGCATGTTGCCGGTCCTCTCATGGAGCCCCTGTAGGGGCTTGATGATCGCGAGTATCTACCGGCGGTGCATCCACGCGAAAGGGGCAATTATGGACTTATGGGGCTCGTGAGCCGACGCGCCAAGCCCGCCCGGCCGCCTGGCCTCGGGGCCGGGCCGGGCATAGCGTGGGTGGTATGGCAGTCGACTTGAACCACACGATTGTGCAGAGCCGGAACAAGCGTGCCTCCGCCGAGTTCCTGGGCAGGATCCTCGGCCTCCCGGTGGGCAAGGACTGGGGGCCGTTCACGCCGCTGGAGACCTCCAACGGCGTCACGCTCGACTACATGGAAGCCACGTCGATCCAGCCGAACCACTACTGCTTCATCGTCAGCGAGCCGGAGTTCGACGCGATCTTCGCGCGCATCGAGGAGGCGGGCCTGGAGTTCTGGGCCGACCCGGGCCACCACACCCCCGGCGAGATCAACCACCTGTACGGCGGGCGCGGCGTCTACTTCGACGACCCCGACGGCCACAACATGGAGGTCATCACCGCGCCGTACGCCTGATCCCTACAGCCAGTAGTTGTCATGGCGCAGGTAGAACGCGGCACGCTCCTCGTCGGTCATGTCCGCCGACTCCACCAGGCCCTCGAAGTACCCCTCGCGAGGCGCGCCCGGGGAGAAGTGCAGGAGCATCTCGGCGGGTTCGCCGGACTCGTTCCTGAAGCCGTGGATGCCCCCGGCCGGGACGTGGACCCAGTCGCCCGGCTCGGTCTCCAGCCACTGGTCGCCGTTGAAGATGCGGATCGTGCCGCGCAGCACGTAGAACGACTCCGTGATCGTCTTGTGGAAGTGGGGGCCCGGCCCGCTGGGCGTCGGTCCCATGACCCAGCGGTAGAGGCCGAACAGGCCGCCGGTCGAGGCGCCGGTGGCGATGTAGTGGACCTCGTTGCCGTTGGGATAGACGAGTTCGGGCGCGTGGCCCGCGGGCCGGTGCAGGGCGTTCTTCTCGCCCTGGTCACCGTGGTAGATCGGATCCGGGTAGGTCATGGTCAGAGCGTACGGGTCAGCTCTTCTTCTTCGCCGACTCACCCCACATGACCAGGCCGGCCCCCACCAGCGCGATGCCCAGGTAGCCCCAGTTCGGGACCTCGGCGACGCGGTGCAGCAGACCCCACTTGGAGTCGAAGAACGTGAGGCCGACGAAGCCGGCCACCCCTTGGATGAGGAGGATGACCCCCACGATTGCTCTCATGGGGCCCAGCCTCGCAGCCGCCCCGGGACCGGAACATCGGTCCCAGGGCGGTCGCGCCACCTACTTAAGTCGCGCTCACGGGTAGAGGCCGCGCATCTGGTGCGCCTCGGCCACCCGGCCCACGCCGATGACGTGGGCGGCCTGGCGCAGCGTCAGGCTCTTCTCCGCGGCCAGCGACTTCACCTCGCCGTACGCGCTCTGCATCAGGTCGCGCAGCTTCATCTCGACCTCGGCGGCGCTCCAGGAGAAGGCCTGCATGTTCTGCACCCACTCCAGGTACGACACGATCACCCCGCCCGCGTTGGCCAGGATGTCCGGCACGACGGTGGTGCCGGAGGCGGCGAGGATCTCGTCGGCCTCCGGGGTGGTCGGGCCGTTGGCGCCCTCGACGATGAGGCGGGCGCGGACCCTCGGGGCGTTCTCCTCGGTGATCACACCTTCCAGCGCCGCCGGGATCAGCAGGTCCACGTCCAGCTCGAACAGGTCGGCGTGGCTCATGGCGTCGGCGTGGCGGTAGCCGTACACGCTGCCGGTCTCGGCGCTGTGGGCGCGCAGATCGGCGATGTCCAGGCCGGACGGCGAGTAGATCGCGCCGCGCACGTCGGAGACGGCCACGACCTTGCAGCCCACGTCGGCGAGGTACTGCGCGGCCGGCGCGCCCACCTTGCCGAAGCCCTGCACGGCCACGCTCACGTCCTCCGGCGAGCGGCCGAGCGCGGCCAGGGCCGCGATCTGCACGCCGCGCGAGGTCGCCCCCGCACGGCCGAGGGAGCCGCCGAGCGTCATCGGCTTGCCGGTGACGACGCCGGGCACCGAGTAGCCCGCGTTGACGCTGTAGGTGTCCATGATCCACGCCATGGTCTGCTCGTCGGTGCCGACGTCGGGGGCGGGGATGTCCTTCTCCGGGCCGATGAGCGGCAAAATCTCGTTGACGTAGCGGCGGGTGAGCCGTTCCAGTTCGCGGGTGGTCAGCGCGGCCGGGTCCACGGAGACGCCGCCCTTGGCGCCGCCGTACGGGATGCCGACCAGCGCGCACTTCCACGTCATCCACATCGCCAGCGCGGTGACCTCGTGGATGTCGGTGCTGGGATGAAAGCGGATGCCGCCCTTGGCGGGGCCGCGCGATACGTTGTGCTGGACACGGAAGCCCTGGACCACGTCCATGCGGCCGTCCTCGCGGCGGACCGGCACGGAGACGGTCAGCGAACGGCGTGGCGTGGCCAGCATCGTGCGCAGCCCGTCGTCGAGACCGAGGTGCTCGGCCGCGTGGCCGAGCTGGTGCAGAGCGGAGTCGAGAGCCTGTTGTCCAGGGGTGATCAGGGCCGGCGTCTTTGACGGCACCATGATGCTCATGGAAGGAAATCCTCCTGTTATGTACGCCCAAATCAGTGGATTAAGCGCCGTTGCTCGATCCATTTGGACGTTCTTGTCGTGATCAGCCTATATCGAGTGGTTTCGAATTGTGTAGGGATTCTGTCCAGATTCGCAGCCGATCCCTTGTGGACAAATCCAAGCGCGTGATCGTCGCTCAGGGAACGTGCCACACTGGCAGGCTGGGTAGAAGCTCTTCGCCGAACTGTCACATGAGGGGGTGGGATGCCCGGGTTGGTGATCGGTCCCATGCTGCGCTACGTCGATGAGACCAGCGCGTCCATATGGGTGGAAACCGACGAGCCATGCCAGGTCACGGTCTCGACACGCGACGGGGAGCACTCCTCGCCGACGTTCACCGTGCACGGCCACCACTACGCCATCGTCGATCTCACCGAGCTGACACGGGACGTGCCGGAGTACCGGGTCGAGCTGGACGGGACCCCCGTCTGGCCGCTGGAGGGCCGCGCGCCCAGCCGGATCCGGTTGATTCCGCCCGAGGGGCCGCGCCGGCTGGCGTTCGGCTCCTGCCGTACCAGCGTGCCCCATGACGCGGCGCACGTGCGCACGCACGGCCCCGACGTGCTGCGCGCCTACGGCGACCACCTCGAGACCGCCGACGACCCCACCTGGCCCGACCTGCTGCTGCTTCTCGGCGACCAGGTCTACGCCGACAACCCCTCGCCCGAGATGCTCGACTACATCCGCGCCCGGCGCACCACCGCGCCGCAGGACGAGATCGCCGACTTCGAGGAGTACGCCGAGCTCTACCGGCTGGCCTGGACCGAACCGGAGCTGCGCTGGCTCCTGTCCACGGTGCCGACCGCCATGATCTTCGACGACCACGACGTGCGCGACGACTGGAACACCTCCCAGACCTGGCGCGAGACCATGGCCGGCGTGCCCTGGTGGAAGCACCGGGTGATCTCCGGGCTCGGCGCGTACTGGGTCTACCAGCACCTGGGCAACCTCTCGCCGGCCGAGCGGGCCTCCGATCCGCTGCTGCAGGACCTCTTGAAGGGCGCGGGCTCCGAACGCCTGGACGCCTTCGCCGAGCGGGCCGACGCCGAGCCGAGCAGCAACCGGTGGAGCTACGCCCGCGACCTCGGCCACACCCGGCTGCTCATCGTCGACACCCGCTGCGCCCGCCAGCTCACGCCGGGCGACCGGCGCATGCTCGACGACGTCGAGTGGGCCTGGCTGGAGGAGCAGGTGGCGCTGCCGGCCGAGCGGCTGATCATCGGCTCGTCGATCCCGTTCATGCTGCCCGAGGGCGTGCATTCCGTGCAGAACTGGAACGAGGCGCTGTGTGACGGCAAGTGGGGCAAGCCGGTCGCGCGGCTCTCGGAGATGTTCCGGCAGGCGTTCGACCTGGAGCACTGGGCGGCGTTCCGGCGTTCGTTCGACGCGCTGGCCAAGCTCCTGCTGAAGACGGGCGTGCCGGTGATGATCCTGTCCGGTGACGTCCACTACTCCTACGTCGCCAAGTCCCGCAACATCACCCAGCTGGTCTGCTCGCCCATCCGCAACCCGCTCAGCAGGCTGCTGCGGCTGGCCAACGTGTTCACCCAGTTCGGCATCGCCACGCTGATCGGGGGGACGCTGGCCAGGCTCGCCCGCATCCCGCGCCCGCCGATCCGGTGGAGGGTGACGCACGGGCCGTGGTTCCAGAACGCGCTGGCCGTGCTGACCTTCCCGAACTCGGTCACCTGGTACGAGGCAACGGACAACACGGTCAAACCCATCGACACTGTACATCTAACATGAAAACCATTATCGTTCGAGTCTTGTGACTCTGGACGCCTACACCCGCACCGCACCCTTCTACGACCTGTGGCACGAGGACGGCCACGTCCCCGAGATCAGGAAGCTCCTGCCGCCTCTCCTCGACGGCGTCACCGGCGGCGTCCTGGAGATCGGCGCCGGAACCGGCCTCATCACCCAGGTCATCGGCGACACCGTGCCCGGCGAGATCTTCGCGGTCGAGCCGTCGCTCGGCATGCGCGCCATCCTGCTCTCCCGCCTGTCCGACCGGCCCTCCCTGCGTGAACGGGTGACCGTCCTGCCCTGCGGAGCGCTCGACGCCGACCTCGACGAGCCCGTCGAGGCCGCCGTGATGATCTCCGTCCTGTACGGCTTCGCGCCCCCGGAACGCCCGAAGTTGTGGGAGACGGTGGCCAGGCAGCTCCGGCCCGGAGGTCGCCTGATCTTCAACTGGCGGCAGCGGCCCGTGGGTGTTCCCGGCCCGCCGGAGGTCATGGGGTCGTACCGGGTGGGGCGGCACACCTACGAGATCCTCGGGCAGGTCGTGTCGGCCACGCCCGAGATGGCCACCTCGCGCTTCTCCTACCGGGTGCTGCAGCGGGGGGTCGTCATCAGCGAGGACATCGTGGACAGCGACGGCTACCGGCCCACCCTGGAGGAGCTGACCGCCGAACTCACGGCAGCCGGCTTCACCCCCGGCCCCGCCCCCGACGGCCTCCTCACCTGGCACCACCCCTAACCCACCACCCGTCCCGGAGGCGCCCGTGCCCCGCCCCGAGGCGCCCAAGCCCACGGGACGCGGGTGCCCGTGCCCCTGTCCCGGGAGTGCCCGTGTCCCCGGGACGCCCGCATGCCCGCGTGCAGGGACGCCGCGTTCCCCTCGCTCCCCGCCACCAGAGGCCCCCGCGCTCGGCCCTCCGCGCTTGGGCTCCCGGGCTCGGGCCCCCGCGGTCCTCGGGTTCGAGCGCGGGCTCGGCCCCTCGCGCTCGGCCCCTCGCGCTCGGGCCTTTCGGGCTTGGGCTCTTCCGGTCCTCTGGGCTAGGGGTCCCCGCATTGGGCTTCGCGCCGCGGGTTCCCACGGTCGGGGTTGTCCGTGTCCCGGTGTTTCCGTCCGGTCCCCAGGAGGGTGGGGAAGAAAGGGGGAACCGGGGGTCCGGGTGCGGTCGTCCGCCGAAACGGAACCTGAGGCGAGCCGGGAGCCGACTCCGATCCCGCCGGGAAGCTGATCGCCACCCTGCTCCTCAGGCGATCCGCGCCCGGACGCGCAGAAGGCGGCTCACCGGGAGGATCACTCCTGGCGAGCCGCCTCCCGAAACCGGGGCGCCTCTGGTGAGGGGCGCCCCACAGGGCCGTCCGGGCAGGTACGACCTCCCCGGTCGCCCTCGGCGGGCGCACCCCCTCTGGTGAGCGCCGCCTGGAGGCGGGGCCGTTCTCCCGGACGGGTGTGAGGCGGTCGTCCGGGAGGCCCGTATCGGGGTTACCGGAAGGAGGCGATGGCGTCGGCGAGCTGGTCGACGGCCCAGAGGAGGTCCTCCTCGGAGATGACGATCGGCGGAGCCAGCCGGATCGTCGACCCGTGCGTGTCCTTGGCCAGGACGCCGCGGGCCATCAGGGCCTTGGAGACCTCGCGGCCCGTGGCCAGCGACGGGTCGATGTCCACGCCTGCCCACAGCCCGCGTCCGCGTACCGTGACGACGCCCTTGCCGATCAGCTCGTTCAGGCGGGCGTGGAGGACCTCGCCGAGCTGGGTGGCCCTGGCCTGGTACTCGCCGGTGTTGAGGATCTCGATGACGGCGTTGCCGACGGCGCAGGCCAGCGGGTTGCCGCCGAACGTGGAGCCGTGCTGGCCCGGCTTGATGACGCCGAGCACGTCCTCGTCGGCCGCGATGGCGCTGACCGGGACGACGCCGCCGCCGAGGGCCTTGCCCATGATGTAGATGTCGGGCACGACGCCTTCGTGGTCGCAGGCGAACGTCTTGCCGGTACGGCCGAGGCCGGACTGGATCTCGTCGGCGATCATGAGAACGTTGTTCTCGGTGCAGATCTCGCGGATGTGGGTGAGGTAGCCGTCCGGCGGCACCAGGACTCCGGCCTCGCCCTGGATGGGCTCGACCAGGACCGCGACGGTGTTGGCGTCGATGGCCTCGCGGACGGCCTCGGCGGAGCCGTACTTCACGATCTTGAAGCCGGGCGTGTACGGGCCGAAGTTGTCGCGCGCGTCAGGGTCGGTGGAGAAGCTGATGATCGTGGTGGTGCGCCCGTGGAAGTTGTCCTCCATCACGATGATGTTGGCCTGCTCCGGTGCGACGCCCTTGACCTCGTAGCCCCACTTGCGGGAGACCTTGATCGCGGTCTCGACCGCCTCGGCGCCGGTGTTCATCGGCAGGATCATGTCCTTGCCGGTCAGGTCGCCCAGTCCGGTGCAGAATGCGGCGAACTGGTCGTGGTAGAAGGCGCGGCTGGTGAGCGTGAGGTTCTGCAGCTGGGCCTGGGCCGCCTCGATGATCTTCGGGTTGCCGTGGCCGAAGTTCAGGCTGGAGTATCCGGCCAGGAAGTCCAGGTAGCGCTTGCCCTCGACGTCGGTCACCCAGGCGCCGTGCGCCTCGTGGATCACGATGGGAAGCGGGTGGTAGTTGTGCGCGCTGCGCCGCTCGCTGATCTCAATCAGCTCTTGTGTGGTGCTGGTCATTATCTCCCCCTATTACATGTTATGTCCGGGATTTTCTGTTATGCCCGGATTTCGAGCGTGCAGCACTTCGGCCCGCCACCGGCCTTGCGCAGCTCGGCCAGTTCGACGGGGATCACTTCGTAGCCGCGCCGCTTGAGCTCCAGCTGGAGCTCGCCCGCCTCGGAGTTGATGACGATGTGCTCGCCGTCGCTGACCGCGTTGAGACCGAGAACCTCGGCATCGGCCGCCGTGGCCAGGACCGCTTCGGGAAACAGTCGCTTCAGCACCTCCTGGCTGCCCTCGGAGAAGGCGCCGGGGTAGTAGGCGACATTGCGTCCGTCGAGTGAGAATAGCGCCGTGTCGAGGTGGTAGAAACGCGGGTCGACCAGCGACAACGAGATCACCGGGCGGCCGAGGAACTCCTGGGCCTCCTGGTGTGCCCGTACGTCGGTGCGAAAGCCCGTGCCCGCGAGGACGAACTCGTCGAGCGTCAGGAAATCGCCCTCGCCCTCGTTCACGTGCTCGGGGTTCTTCACCTGGTAACCGCGCTCCACGAACCAGCGCAGGTAAGCCGGGCCCTCCGGGCCGCGCTCGGGGAAGGCGAACCGCGCGCCGTACACGCGACCGCCGACCACCGTGGCGCCGTTGGCGGCGAACACCATGTCCGGCAGGCCCTCGATCGGGTCGATCAGGCTGACCTGGTGGCCGAGGGTCTCATAGGCGGCCTTCAGCCCTTCCCACTGCCGCACGGCGACTTCGCGATCGGCGCCCGCCTCGGGGTCCATCCAGGGGTTGATCGCGTACTCCACCGTGAAGTGCTCGGGGCGGCACATCAGGAAGTGCTTGGGCATGCGGGTCTCCGTCATCTTCGTCGGGGGATCCCCTCCGGGCCACCAGGGGTATCTCGGGGGGACGGAGACAGCCTAAGAATGCATGATTATGCAGGCCAAGCGGCTGATATTGCGTGTTGGCGCGGGTCTGTTGCGAGTCTTACCCGGTGATGGGCGATCCGTTGCGTGCGGTCGGTACGGCGGTGTCCACCAGCCTCGACAGCACGATCGAACTCTTGGTTCGCACCACGAACGGCATGGCCGCGATGCGCTCGATGACCCGCTCCACATGGCCCACGTCGGTCGCCCGGATGTGCAGAAGGGCGTCGGCCTCGCCGGTGATCGTCGCAGCCGCCACCACCTCGGGAAACCGCGCCACGGCCAGCGCGATGTCGGAGGGTTTCGTCTTGCCCTGGCAGAAGAGCTCCACGTACGCCTCGGTCGTCCACCCCAGGGCCTGCGGGGCCACCACGGCGCTGAAGCCCGTGATCGTCCCCGCCTCACGCAACCGATCCACGCGCCGCTTCACCGCCGACGCCGACAGACCCACTTGCTGGCCTATTTCCGCGTATGTCGCCCGAGCGTCCTCCATGAGCGCCCCGATGATGTCGCGGTCCAGCCGATCCAGTTCCACGCGACCTGTATACAGCCTCGCCACCCGCCCGGACCCGCCCGCACCCCCGCATTCCAGGAACGCTCCCACCTCCTTTCTTCCACGACCGTCGTGATCACGAAGCCGCAGCCGGACTCCGTTTCGGGGGAGAAGCCGCTTTCGGGATGGGTTGGGCGATTAGTGTGGAGAGTCCAGGGGCACTCGGGAGACGCGGATGGCGTTCTTGGCGCGGCTGTTCAAACGGAGCACAGGGCTGGATCAGGAGCGGGAGGACGCTCACCGGCAAGGTGTACGCGACGCCCGCCAGCACGCGCCGCACGAGTTCATCGACCCCGACTGCCGGCCCGCCTACCTGGGCGAGATCCGGGCCATGGCCCGCGAGCGGATCGCCCGGCTGGACCGCGAACTGGCCGAGGTACGAACCGTCCTGTTACGGGAGGCGGGCGAGGCGCGGCAGGCCGTACTGCGGATGACGGTTGACTTCGCCCGGCCCGCGTCGCCCAACGGGACGCACGCCGCCAACGGCCGGGGGGACGACGAGTTCATCTCGATCGCCGAGGCCAGGCGGCGGCGGGAGGAACGGCGGCGGGCGGCAGAGGCCAGAGACTCCGCCGAGCGGGTGTTCGGGGCGCGGGCCCAGGTGGAACGGCTGACGCGCGAGTGGAACGGCGCGGTGCTGCGGCGCAACCACGACGTGGAGCAGGTGCACGCCTGGGCCCAGCGGATGATCGCCGCCTACCGGAGCGGGGTGATGCGGGCCCATCCACGGCGCGAGGAGATCCCGCCGCTGTGGAAGGGCGAGGTGATCGCCATGGACACCGCCGCCCCGGTCGCGGGGAGCGAGGAGATGGGCGGGCTGCTGGAGGAGGTGGAGCGGCGGGTCGAGCTCTGGCAGGCCGAGGTGAACGGGCGGCGCGAGCTGACCACCGCCCAGACTCCGGAACTCGAAGAGGCTTCACCTGACGAGAAGGGGGACGCGTGAGGCGGCTGGCGGGGGTCGTGGTCGTTGTGCTGGCCGGCGCGGGTGTGAGCGGATGCGGGACGGACGCGCGCGCCCTGTGCGGGACCGTCGTGGACTCCACTTCGTACGCCGAACCGGCCACGTCAAGGAGCGATGTGTCGGCCAAGCTGCCGGAGTTCACCGGCGGCTGCGACTGGATGGGCTTCGCCGCCGTCACCGGCGCCTCGGAGAGCAGCACGTGCCGCGAGACCCCGGTCAAGATCGCCGCGTCGCCGCAGGAGAACCCGAACGACAACCCGGTGGTCGACGAGCGCATCAGGAAGCACCGCCTGGGACAGGTACTGCCGAAGGCGCTCAAGCTGTTCGACTGCCCGGAAGAGGGCAAGGGCTCGGACGTGATCGGCGCGCTGCGCTACCTGGTCAAGCAGATGAACGCCCAGCGCCGGCCGGACAGCGCGCACCGGATCGCCGTCTTCAGCGACCTGATCAACAACCGCGGCGACCTCGACGTCAACAAGCTCGACCTGACCGACGCCGGCAGGAAACGCAAGATCGAGGAACTGCGCCAGGCCCGCCTGCTGCCGGACCTGACCGGGTACGAGGTGGTGGTGCACGGCTTCCTGCGCGCCAAGACCTCGAACCCGGACCGCTTCCCGCTGCTGGAGACCTTCTGGCGGGAGGCCTTCGAGGCCGCCGGCGCCGTCTCCTCCGACCTGCTCTAGTCCAGGACGTCCGCGCGCAGTTGGGGGAAGACCTTGGAGACCTTGCCGAGCAGGTACTCGCCGTAGGTCCCGGTGAAGGCCCGCAGATCCTGCCCGTCCCACCGGGCCCGCCCGCCCTCGGTGTACGGCAGCGGCGGCACCTCGCTGTCCCACCCGGGATCGAAGAAGAAGGGGAAGCTGAGCCGTTCGTTCCCGCTCAGGTTGCGCACCCGGTGCGGCGTCGAGCGGTACAGGCCGCCGGTGAGCTTGTCGAGCATGTCCCCGATGTTGCACACGAACGTGCCCGGGACCGGCGGCGCCGAGATCCAGCCATCGGGCGTGTGGACCTGCAGCCCGCCGTTGGCGTCCTGGAGCAGCAGCGTGAGCAGCCCGTAGTCGGTGTGCTCGCCGACGCCCCACCCGTCCGCCTCCGGCTCCGACGGCGGGTAGTGGAAGACGCGGAACAGGACGGTCGGGTCGGCGGTGTACCCGGCGCTGAAGTAGTCGCCGGGCAGGCCCAGGCTGAGCGCGACGCCGCGCATGACGGCCTGGCCGAGCCCGGTCATCGCCTCGATGTAGGCGAGCACCGCCGCACGCAGCTCCGGAACCTGGGCGGGGAACAGGTTCGGCCCGCGCAGGGGCGTGCCGCTCGCCGGCCGCTCGGCGCCGAAGTAGATGCCCTCCTTGAGGTCGGGGCGGCCCGAGGTGAGCTCGCCGCCGACCGGGAAGAAGCCGCGCCAGGCCCGCCCGCCGCGCTCCATGGAGATCTCGTTCTTGACCTCGATCGGCAGCTCGAAGAACGCGCGCGCCGCCGCGTCCAGCCGCTCGATCAGCGCGGGCGGCACGCCGTGCCCCGTGACGTAGAAGAAGCCGCTGGTACGGCAGGCCGCCCCGATCTGGTCGGGGACGCGGCCGGCCGTACCGGAGAGGAGGGGCGCGATATCGATAACCGGCAATTCGCTCACGCAAGCCATTCTCCGTGAATTTCGGCGATTAGCATCGAAGCAGAAGCTGGAGGGGCGATGCGTTTACGCAAACGGCACAAGGACCTTCCCGACGAGCCCGCGCAGGTCGCACGGATCACCCCCGCGATCGCCTATGACGGGGACCTGTACCACCTGCCCGACTGGCGGCGCCGCCGCGCCGAGGAACGCGAGCTGGGCCGCGGCCACGCCGCCGAAGGGCAGATCGACACGCTCACGCTGGAGACCGGCAGCGTCCCGCGCTTCCACGAGCTGGAGGACGAACGGCTGGCCGAGCTGGCCCGCGTCGAGGAGTGCGCCGAGCGCGAGACGCAGCAGGCCAAGGCCGAGTTCGAGGCGCAGAAGATCAGGCTGGCCGAGTCGCAGCGCACCTTCTCCGACCTGCGCAAGGCGCTCGACGACTCCCAGCGCCACGTCGCCGAGCTGGAGCAGCCCAGCAGGCGCCCCGGCGACGGGCGGCCCAGCTCGATCGCGCTGTCCGGCAGCCGCTGGCCGGCGATCCGGCGCTGGCTGCCCGGCGCGCTCCTGCTGCTGCTCCTGCTGATCGTCGAGGTGCCCATCCTCTACCAGGTCATCCTGAGCTGGGGTGACAGCGTCGCCATGACCGCCCTGCTCGCCACCGGCGCCGCCTTGATCATGCTGGTCGCGCCGCACATGTACGGCAGGGCGTTCCGCGCCTGGCAGGAGAACGGCAGCCCGGCCCGCGGACGCTGGCTGCTGTCCGCGGTGGCGCTGGTGTGGCTCGGCCTGATCGTCGCCGTGGCCGTCCTGCGCCGCGACGCCCTGGTCAAGCCGCTGGTCGTGGACGGCCAGGAGATCGGCCCCACCTCCCAGGGCGTCGGCGAGCTGCCCACGATGGTGCTGCTGCTCGCGCTGCTGATCGCCACCGCGCTCATCGCCGCCGACCTCGGCCGCCGCATGCACAACCCGAACGACCGGCGGCTGCGCGAACTGCGTGCCAAGCGCGACCACGACGCCGCGGCCTGCGCGCGGGCCCAGGCCGCCTACCAGCACGACGCCGGGTACGCCGAGAGCATCGGCCAGCACCTCCAGGGCGCCGACCGGCGGCGGGCCGGACGCGTTCGCCAGCTCGACAACGGCTTCCACAGCCTGGCCACGGCCTACCTGGGCGGCGTGGTGGAGGGGCTGAAGGACCCGGAGGCGGCCAGCTGGGCCGAGCGCATCATCGCCCGCCGCTGACCGTGCTCCCCCTGACCTCCAGGTGGACGGGCAGGACGCTCGGCGCGACGGGCTGCCCGTCCAGCGCGGACAGCAGCGACCTGGCGAGGGCCAGCGCCAGCTCGGTCACCGGGACGGCGACCGTGGTGAGCGCAGGCAGCGTGTGCCGCCCGGCCTCGCCGTCCCCGAACCCGGCCACCGCGAGGTCCTCGGGAACCCGCAGGCCCGCCTCCCGCGCGATCCCGAGCACCTCCAGCGCCAGCGCGTCGGTCACGGCGAAGACCGCGTCGGGGCGCACCGTGTGGGTGCGCACCGCCTCGGTGCGCGCCGCCTCGGGTTGTCCGGTGAGCAGGCGCCCGGCGTCGTCGGAGACCTCCGCCCTCGGGAACACCTCCAGGAAGCCGCGCACCCGCTCACCGGCCGCCGCGCCGGGACCGGTCAGGACGGCGGGGCGGGAGCGGCCGAGCTCGCGCAGGTGGCGGGCCACCGCGGCGCCGCCGCCCGCGTCGTCGGCGGCCACGACGGGGCCGCCGCCCGCGCGCTCGGCGGCCACCAGGGGACCGCCGAGCAGCACCAGCGGCACCTCCGTCTCGGCCAGCCGCTCCGCCAGCGGGTCCTGACGGTCGGGCGGCAGCAGGATCATGCCGTCCACGTGCCGTCCCTCCGCCTGCGCCAGGACACGGCGGTGGCTCTGCTCGGAGTCGGCCAGCATGAGCCGCACCTGGCGGCCGCTCGCCTCCAGGACGCTGGTCACGTACTGGACGACCGCCGAGACCAGGGCGGCGTTGTCGTGGCGCGGCCCGGACAGCACCAGCGCCACCGTGCCGGTGCGCCGCGTGACCAGGCTGCGGGCCGCCTGGTTCGGCACGTAGCCGAGCTCCTCGACCGCCGCCTGGACCCTGGCCCTGACCTCCGGGCGGACGGACGCCTCGCCGTTCACCACGCGCGAGACCGTCGCCCTGGAGACTCCGGCGCGCGCCGCCACCGTCTCCAGCGTCGGCCGGGGCGCGGCGGGCAGGCCGTTGCGCGCGATCACCTCGCGGAACCAGCGCGCGCTGTCCCTCTCGGCGCGCCGCTGGGTGGCGAAGTCGACGTGGACCAGGCCGAACTTGCGCCGGTAGCCGTCGGCCCACTCGAAGTTGTCCATCAGCGTCCAGGCGAGGAAGCCGCGCAGCCGTACCCCGTCGGAGATCGCGGCGTGGGCGGCGCGCACGTGCGCCTCGATGAACGCGACCCGCTCGGCGTCGCGCTCGCCGTCGCCGAAGTCCGCGCCGTTCTCGGTGACCATGAGGTCGAGCCCGGGATGGTCGGCGGCCAGCCTGCGCAGCAGGACGGTCAGCCCGCTCGGCACGATCGGCCAGCCCATCGCCGTGGCGGGGCCGGGCGTGGCGGCGAACAGCACGCCCTCGCTGCCGGGGAAGGCGGGCTCGCCCGGCCGGCTGGGCTGCGCCTGGACGACGTGCGGCGCGTAATAGTTGACGCCGAGCACGTCGATCGGCCGCGCGATGAGATCGAGGTCGCCGTCGCGCACATGATCGAGCCCGGCGTGCCGCTCCACCACCTCCAGCAGCTCCGGCGGATATGAGCCGCGCAGCATCGGGTCCAGGAACTGGCGGTTGAGCAGCGCGTCGATCCTGGACACCGCCCCGGCGTCCTCGGGCGTCAGCTCCTGGTCCTGGTCGCCGAGCTGGCCAGGCGTGAGCACGGGCGACAGGTTGAGCGCCACGCCGATCCGCCGCGCGCCCGCCTCCCGCAGCGCCCCTGCGCCCAGCCCGTGGGCCAGCAGCATGTGGTGCGCGCTCCTGAACGCCTCGGCCGCCGAGCGCCGCCCCGGGGCGTGCGTGCCGGCCGCGTAGCCGAGGAAGGACGCCACCCACGGCTCGTTGATCGTGAACCAGGTGTCGACCCGGTCACCCAGCCTCTCGTGCACGACCGCCGCGTAGTCGGCGAACCGTTCGGCGGTGTCGCGGCTCGGCCAGCCGCCCCGGTCCTCCAGCGCCTGGGGCAGGTCCCAGTGGTAGAGGGTGGCGTACGGGGCGATTCCCTGGCCGAGCAGGTCGTCGGTCAGCCGTTCGTAGAAGTCGAGCCCGGCCGCGTTGACCTTTCCCGCCCCGTCGGGCAGCACCCTGGACCAGCTCACCGAGAACCGGTACGCCCGCACCCCGAGCCCCTTCATCAGCCCGACGTCCTCGGCGTGGCGGTGGTAGTGGTCGCACGCCTCGTCGCCGGTGCTCCCGTCGGCGATCCGGCCGGGAGCGTGGGAGAAGGTGTCCCAGATCGACGGCCCCCTGCCGTCCTCGGCCGCCGCGCCCTCGATCTGATAGGCCGACGAGGAGACGCCCCACACGAAGCCATCGGGAAATCGCATGACCTCATTGTGCCGAGACTGTCGGAGGCGGCGGCTACGGTGTCGGCCATGAGCGACAGCGACACCCCTTGGGAGCCACCCCTCGCCGGCACCGAGACCGAGCACCTGATCGGCGCGCTCGACCGGCTGCGCGCGACGTTCCGGTGGAAGGCCGACGACCTCGACGCGGGGCAGTTGCGGACCCGGATCGGCGCCTCCGACCTGACCATCGGCGGTCTGCTCAAGCATCTGGCCCTCGTGGAGGACCACATGTTCACGGCCAAGATGAGAGGCGAGCCGGTCGGCCCGCCGTGGGACACCATCGACCGGAGCGGCGACGAATGGCAGTTCGCCACCACCGGCCACACCCCCGAGCAGCTCTACGCCCTGTGGGACGGCGCGGTGGAACGCTCCCGCACGCGGCTCGGGGCGGCCCTGGCCGACGGGGGCCTCGACCAGCTCGCGCACATCAGCGACCCCGACGGCAACCACGCCAGTGTGCGCAGGCTGGTCTGCGACCTCATCGAGGAGTACGGCAGGCACACCGGGCACGCCGATCTGCTCCGTGAGTCCATCGACGGGCGGGTCGGCGAGGATCCCCCGCCCGGCTGGCGGCCGAAGTCCGGCTGACACGTACCATCGCGGTGACCAGCCGTCGCCACGTGTCGAATCGAGACTCGAATGTCCGGCAGCTCGCACGCGATCGACCTGATCCACACCCGCCAGGACTTCGCCCGCGAGCTGACCGCGTTGCGCGAGCGCGCCGGCCTCACCGTCCGCCAGGTCGCCGCGGCGACGGGGGTGCACGGCGCGCACAGCACGGTCGGCGACTGGTTCGCCGGCCGCGGACTGCCCGCGACGGGCTCGCGCGACCTGCTCGACCGCGTCCTGCGGGCGTGCGGGGTCGACGACGTCGCCGAGCTGGAGCGCTGGGTGGAAGCCTGGCGGCGGGTACGCCGCGCCCCCGGCCCCAGGCCGGCCGGACCGGAACCGTACCGCGGGCTGGCCGGATTCCAGGTCGAGGACGCCGAGTGGTTCTTCGGCCGCCGGGCGCTGACCGAGGAGCTGGTGGAGCGCGTCACCCGCGGCCACGGCCTTCACCTGGTGGTCGGCGCGTCGGGCTCGGGCAAGTCCTCGCTGCTGCGCGCCGGGCTCATCCCCGCGCTGGGCGAGCGGCCCGCGCTGCTGTTCACGCCCGGCACGCGCCCGCCCGGTGAGCTGTCCGGGCTCGTGGTCGTGGACCAGTTCGAGGAGGTCTTCACCACGAGCTCGCCCGGCCAGGCGCTCATCGCCGAGCTGGCCGAGGCGGCGAGCGACGGCGCGACGGTCGTCCTGGGCCTGCGCGCCGACTTCTACGCCCACGCCCTGCGCCACCCGCCGCTGCTGGCCGCGGCCAGGGACGGCCAGTTCGCGGTGGGCCCGATGAGCGAGGCAGAACTACGCGAGGCCATCGTCGAACCGGCGCGCAAGGCCCGCGTGGAGCTGGGGGAGGGGCTGGTCGACCTCCTGCTGAGCGAGGTCGCCCCGCGCGCGGGCGCCCACGAGGCCGGGGTGCTGCCGCTGCTGTCGCACGCCCTGTACGCCACCTGGCGGCAGGGCGGCGGACGCCGTCTGACCATCGCCGACTACCGGGCGGTGGGCGGCATCGAGGGCGCGGTCGCGGCCAGCGCCACCCAGGTCTACACCTCGCTCAGCGGGCCGCAGCAGGAGCTGGCCAGGCGGCTGTTCGTCGATCTGGTGCACGTGGCCGCCGACACCGCCGACACGCGGCGGCGGGTGGCCACCGAGCGGTTACCCGAGGAGGTGCTCGACCGGTTCGTGGCGCAACGGCTGATCACCGCCGACACCGACTCGGTGGAGATCAGCCACGAGGCGCTGCTGACGGCCTGGCCGCTGCTGCGGCAGTGGCTGGAGGAGGACCGGGCCGGGCTGGTGATCCGCCGGCAGCTCGCCGACGCGGCGGCCGCCTGGGAACGCGAACACCGCGACCCCGCGCTCCTCTACCGGGGCGCCCGGCTGGCCGCCGCCCGCGAGCTGGCCACGATCCAGCAGGAGGACCGCGCGTTCCTGGACGCCTCGGCCGCCCGCGAGGCCGGTGAGCTGGCCGCCGCCCGCCGCAGGACCCGGCGGCTCTACCAACTGGTCGCGGGGCTGGCGGCGATGCTGCTGCTCACCGTGGTGGCGACCGTGGTCAGCGTACGCAGCGTGGAGACCGTCAGCGACCAGCGCAACCAGGCGTTGTCCGGCAAGGCCGCCAACGAGGCGGTCGCGCTGCGCGGCACCAACCCGGCGCTGGCCGCGCAGATCGGCCTGGCCGCCTACCGGCTGGCGCCCACGGCGGAGGCCCGGGGGGCGTTGCTCAGCACGTTCGCGACGCCGTACTCGACGCGCATCACCGGGCACACCGGGGCGGTCTACGCGGCCGAGTTCACCCCGGACGGGCGGCTGCTCGCCACCACCGGCACGGACGGCACGGTCCGGTTGTGGGACGTCGGCGCGCGGCACGCGCCACGCCCGCTGGCCGTGCTGCCGGGCTCGGGCGGCCTGCTCGGGGCGGCGATCCGCGGCGACGGGCGGCTGCTGGCCACCGCGGGGCAGGATGGCACCGCGCGGCTGTGGGATCTCGCCGACCCCGCCCGCCCGGCCGCCGCGGCCACGCTCCGGGGGCACGAAGGCGAGATCCGGCGGGTGGCGTTCAGCCCGGACGGGCGGACGCTGGCCTCGGCGGGCGCCGACCGCACCGTCCGGCTCTGGGACGTCACGACGCCGGCTCGGGCCGAGCGGCTGTCGGTGCTGGGCGGGCACGGCGACGGCGTCTCGGCGGCGGTGTTCGCCCCCGGCGGGCGTACGCTCGCCACCACCAGCGGCGACTCGACCGTGCGCCTGTGGGACGTCGCCGACCCGCGCGAGCCGCGGCGGATGGCCGAGGTCCGGCACACCGACCGGGTGCTGGCCGCCGCCTACAGCCCGGACGGCCGCACGCTGGCGACCGGGGGCTTCGACAACACGCTGCGGCTGTGGGACGTGCGCGACCCCGCGCGACCGGTCGCGCTGGCGGCCCTCTCCGGGCACGTCAACGGCATCGTCGCGGTGGCTTTCAGTCCCGACGGGCGTACCGTCGCGACGGGCAGCTACGACCTCACCGTGCGCCTGTGGGACATCGCCGAGCCCCGCTTCGCCGCCGTGCCCCTCACGCTGACCGGGCACACCGACACCGTCTACGCGGTCGCCTTCAGTCCCGACGGCCGCACGCTGGCCAGCGGCGGCCGCGACACCACGGCCCGGCTGTGGGAGGTCAGGGGCCCGGTCCTGTACGGCCACAGCGGCCCGATCCACTCGGCGGTGCCCGGCGCGCGTGGGCGCCTGCTCGTGGCCAACAGCTACCGCCGCGCGCACCTGTGGGACCTGTCCGACCCCGGCCGTCCCGCGCCGCTGGCGACGCTGAAGGAGCACACCGACAACGTCCTGACCGCCGCCTTCACCCCCGACGGCGCCCGGCTGGTCACCGTCTCCCTCGACCGCACCGCCCGCGTGTGGGACGTGCGCGACCCCCGCCGCCCGGTGCGGCTGGGCATGGTGAGCGCGCCGGCCAACACGTTCACGCTGGCGCTGCGGCCCGACGCCCGGGTTCTGGCGGTGGGCGAGGACGGCGGCGTCGTGCGCGTGTGGGACCTGTCCGACCCGCGCGAGCCGGTCGAGACCCGCGTCCTGCGCGCGCACACCGATCGGGTGCTCGGTTTGGCCTTCAGGTCCGACGGACGCGTGCTGGCCAGCGCGGGCGCCGACCGTACGGTGCGGCTGTGGGAGCTGTCCGATCCGCGCCGCCCGGTCGCGCTGTCGACGATCAGCGCGCACGCCAACAGCGTGGCCGCCGTCGCGTTCGCCCCCTCCGGCGATGTGCTGGCCAGCGCGGGCTACGACCACACCGCCCGCCTCTGGGACCTGTCCGACCCGCGCGGCCCGCGGCCGCTGTCGGTCCTGACGGGACACAGCAACAGCGTCAACGGGCTCGCCTTCAGTCCCGACGGCCGCACGCTCGTCACGGCGGGCTTCGACGGTACGGCCCGCGTCTGGGACATCACGCGCCCCCGCAGCCCCGGCCCGCCGGTGCCGCTGGCGGGCCACACCGACCGGGTGAACTCCGTCGCCTTCGGCCCCGGCGGCGCGACCCTGGTCACCGGCAGCAGCGACAGCACGGCCAGGTTGTGGGACATGGATCCGGAACGTGTCGCGCGGCGGCTGTGCGCGCTGGCGACGCCGCGGATCACCGCCGCCGAGTGGCAGCACTACTTCCCGGGTCTGACCTTCGAACCGCCGTGCGGAGATCACACCTGATTTTGACAACCATTTTCATTTTGCCGCATAATGACTCCCATGATGTCAGGACATTTCCGGGTGCGCGCTGTGGGTTTGCTCGCGGGTGCCGGACTCCTCGCCACCGCCGCCTGCGGTTCGGGCGCCGCCGCCCCCGCCGCCGCCGGCGACAAGCCCCGCGTGGTCACGGCCTTCTACCCGCTGCAGTGGCTGGCCGAGCGCGTCGGCGGCGCTGACATCGACGTGTCCGTGCTCACCGCCCCCGGCGTCGAGCCGCACGACCTCGAACTCGGCGCCCAGCAGATCGCCGACCTGGAGGACGCCACCCTGTCCGTCTACATCAAAGGCGTCCAGCCGGCCGTGGACGACGCGCTCGCGCAGCAGGGCGAGCGCGCCTTCGACGCGGCGACCGCCGTGAAGACACTGCCCGCCCCCGAGCACGCCGGGGAAGAAGAGGCGCACGAGCACGAGGTCTCCTACGACCCGCACCTGTGGCTGGACCCGTCCAGGTTCGCCGCCGTCGCAGGGAAGCTGGGCGAGCGCATGGCCCAGGCCGATCCGGCGCACGCACAGGCGTACAAGGACCGCGCCGCCAAGACGGCCGCCGACCTCACCGCGCTCGACCAGGAGATGACCAAGGGCCTGACCAACTGCACCACCAAGACCATGGTGACCAGCCACGAGGCGTTCGGCTACCTCGCCGACCGCTACAAGCTCAAGCAGATCGGCATCACCCTCGACCCCGAGACCGAGCCGTCGCCCGCCCGCATCGCCGAGGTCGCCAAGCTCGCCAACGCCGAAAAGGTGACCACCATCTTCACCGAGGCCCTGGTCAGCCCGAAGGTCGCCGAGGTACTGGCCCAGGAGGTCCACGCCAAGACCGCGGTACTCGACCCGCTGGAGGGCAAGCCGGGCAACGGCGACTACCTCTCCCAGATGCGGCAGAACCTCAAGACACTCCAGACCGCCCTGGGCTGCGCGTGAACACCGTCTTCCAGATGACCGGCGGCCAGGTCACCCTCGACCGCCGCCCCATCCTGCGCGGCGTCGACCTCACCGTGTGCCCCGGTGAGGTCGTCGCCATCATGGGCGCCAACGGCTCCGGCAAGTCGACGCTGGTGCGCGCCCTGCTCGGCCTCACGCCGCTGTCGGGCGGGCAGACTCTCCTGTACGGCGTGCCGCCCGGCAGATTCCGCGACTGGCGGCGCATCGGCTACGTGCCCCAGCGCCTGGCCGTCGGCGGCGGCGTGCCCGCCACCGTCAGGGAGATCGTCGCCTCCGGGCGCATCGCCAGGCAGAGCAGGCTCCGCCGTACCAGCAAGGAAGACCACGCGGCGGTGGCGCGCGCGCTCGCGGCGGTCGACTTGTCCGAGCGGGCCGGCGACCCCGTGCAGTCGTTGTCCGGCGGGCAGCAGCAGCGGGTGCTCATCGCGCGGGCGCTGGCCGGCGAGCCGGACACGTTCGTCATGGACGAGCCCACCGCCGGCGTCGACGCCGACAGCCAGAAGCTGCTGGCCGGGACGCTCGCCACGCTCGTCCGCGAAGGACGCACCGTCGTGCTCGTCGCCCACGAGCTCGGCCCGCTCGAACCCGTCATCTCACGCGGCGTCGTGGTACGCGCCGGGCTCATCGAGCACGACGGACGGCCGCCGCAGCCGGAAGGAGAATGCGCCAAACCCGGACACGAGCACGTCCACCCGCACGCCGAGGAAACCGTCACCGGCCCGCTGACCGACCTCCGCGTCAAACCGTAGCCACCCCCGACCGATTGGCAGTGCACCGTGAGCGACCTTCTCCAGAGGGAGTTCTTCCAGCTCGCCCTCATCGCCGCCCTGCTGGTGGGCCTGTGCGCGCCCGCCGTCGGCACGTTCATCGTGCAGCGCCGCCTCGCCCTGCTCGGCGACGGCATCGGCCACGTGGCGCTGACCGGCGTCGCCCTCGGATTCCTGACCGACACGGCGCCGGTGCTCACCGCCGTGCTCGTCTCCGTCGCCGGAGCCATCGCCATCGAGCTGGTACGGGCGCGCGGGCGTACCAGCGGCGACGTCGCCCTCGCGCTGCTGTTCTACGGCGGCATCGCCGGCGGCGTCATGCTCATGGCCATCGCGCCCGGCGGCAGCAACGCCAAACTCAACTCCTTCCTGTTCGGCGCGATCGCCAGCGTCACCCGCCAGGACATCTGGATCATCGGCGGGCTCGCCGTCGCGGTGCTGGCGGTCGTGGGGTTCTTCGGGAGAGAGTTGTTCGTGCTCTGCCAGGATGAGGAGGTGGCGAAGGCGAGCGGGCTGCCGGTGCGATTCCTCAGCCTGCTGATCGCCGTGACCGCGGCACTGACCGTGGTCATCGCCATGCGGGTGGTGGGGCTGCTGCTCGTCAGCGCGCTCATGGTGATCCCGGTCGCCACGAGCCAGCAGCTGACCAGGGGATTCAAGGCGACGATGGGGCTGGCGACGGTGTTCGGGATGATGGCGGCGGTCGGCGGTCTGCTCGTGTCCACGGTCTCGCCCAAGGTGCCGCCGGGAGCCTCGATCGTCCTACTCGCGCTCGCCGGCTTCGTGCTGGCCCTCGGGGTCGGTAAGTTCGTACGGCGAGGCCGACCACAGGAGACCACATGACGACCAGACGCGATGCCGTCCACGACACGCTGCGCCGCAGCGCGGGGTTCCGCAGCGCGCAGGACGTCTACGCCGAGATGCGGCAGGATGGGGCCAAGATCGGCCTCACTACTGTTTACCGCGCGCTTCAGGCCTTGGCCGACGGGGGCAAGGTCGACGTGTTGCGTACGGACGACGGCGAGTCCGTGTACCGGGCCTGCGCCACCGACGACCATCACCACCACCTGGTGTGCCGGCGGTGCGGGCGGACGGTCGAGGTGGCCGGGCCCGCGGTGGAGCGGTGGGCTGAGGCGGTGGGCAGCGAACACGGCTTCACCGAGATCACCCACACCGTCGAGGTGTTCGGGACCTGCGCTGGGTGCTCGGCCTGAAAAGCAAGGAGCTCCGCTTCGCTCCGCGCGTTCTTCCGGTCGGGGCCGGCCCCGACCCCTGGAGGGCCTCGCTGCGCTCGGACCGCCCTCTTGAGGCCCGCCCGTTGCCCAGCCAAGTGGTTGAGCAGTTGGATCCCACCCTGGCCAAAGGTGCTCCGCTCCGCTCCGCGCGCTTTTCTCATGGGGCTGACGCCCAGGTTCGCCGGGTTGGCTTCAAGCCACACCCCGGAACTTCCGCGGCCGTGGAATCGCTTGAAGACGGGCCTCGGACTCCAGGTGGCTTTTGAGCTCTTCCAGGGTTGCGCCGCATCGAACGTTCGACAGTCCGTTCGGAAGGGGCATCAGCATCCGCCGGATCGCGCACCAACCCCCACCGGCAGATGTGACAGCATCAGAGCGGACACGCAACCGAAGGCGTCACGTCTCAGGCATTAGAGGATGCGATGAGAAACGGACCGGGTGAACCTCGACAACGCCGCATGGAGAAAGGCCACTGCCAGCGGCGACAACGGGCAATGCGTGGAAGTCGCCACCCATCTCCCTGGAATCGTCGCAGTCCGCGATAGCAAGGACCCCGAAGGCCCCGCGCTCATCTTCACCGACGGTGAGTGGGCGGCGTTCCTGGACGGGGCGGGCAAGCACGAGTTCGACCTCTGAGCTTCGGCTTCGCAGCGCGGCAACAAGATCGGCCAGGCCGTGGTGGAAGACATCGACTGCCGTACTTCGGCGGTGGCGGCTTCGCTGCCCGGCGTCGGGTGGCGATCTGGTCCACCGTGGCCCTGATCGCGTCGGCCGCCTGCCGTGGGTTGCGATGATCCACCGGTGCCGAATCCGATGACCGTGCGGCGAACGGCGCTACCAGCCGCCCGGATTCACTACCGTGCTGGGCCGCAAGGACCTCCACCTCGCGCTCGACGCGGCGCACGACCACGACATTCCGCTCCCGGTCGGAGAACTCCTGCGAACCGTCTTCGATCAGGCCGTCGCCGACGGCCGCGGGGCCGACGACTGGGCGGTCATCGCGGAACAGCAGCCGCGGTGACTGTCGTGGGCCCATGACCTGCCGACGGCAAGGCCGGACAGACGTGGAGGCCGCATCCCGAGGGCCCAGTGGTTCTACGGCACACCAGGGGGCGGCCGTTGGGGGCCACACGCCACACCGCGCACGTGAGCGGGATGGCCACGAAGGCGGGCAGGTCGTGGGTTCAGCCGCTCGCGGTCCGGTAGCGCAGCCACACGACGCCCGACCGG
The DNA here is from genome assembly GCF_044457345.1 of Nonomuraea sp. NPDC050547. Lineage (NCBI taxonomy): Bacteria > Bacillati > Actinomycetota > Actinomycetes > Streptosporangiales > Streptosporangiaceae > Nonomuraea > Nonomuraea sp. NPDC050547. The sequence continues at coordinate 50,721 of NZ_JBITGW010000014.1, read as the reverse complement.
TACGGCGTCGCCGCCACCAGCTGCAGGCGGACGGGGCCGACACCGTCGAAGAAGCGCGGGCCCGTCGCCCACAGGGCCGGGTGGATCCAGATCCAGAACTCGTCGACCAGCCCCTGCCGGGTGAGGGCGTGCGCGAACTCGCCGGCGCCGGAGACGATCAGGTTGCCGCCGTGCGCCTTCTTCAGCTCGGGCACAGCCTGGCCGAGCTCACCCTCGATCAGGGCGGCGTTCCACTCCAGCGGCCCGGTCAGCGTGCGCGACGCGACGTACTTCGGCATGGCGTTGATACGGCCGGCGAAGCGCCCCATCGCCGGATGGCCGGTCAGGTGCGGCCAGGCGGCGGCCAGCCCTTCGTAGGTCTTGCGGCCGAGGACCATCGCGTCGGCCAGCGTCAACTGCTCCAGTGAGGCGTTGGCGCTGTCGTCGTCGAGCACCAGCCAGTCCTCGGGCGAGGGCGCCTCGAAGGCCCCGTTGGCGCTGATGGAGTTGTGGACGATTAGCTGTCCCATCGTGGGTTCTCCGTTCTGTGGCTCACCTGAACGCTAGAAGCGCGGACGATCGGGCCGCATCGGTCGAACTACCGGCGCCGGCCTGACGTTCCGGAGAGCTGCGTCGTCGGATTACCGACAGCACGTTGTTGAACGGAGAATGAGATGACTTCGAGCGAATCCGAGTTCAGGACGTTTCTGGAAGGCCGCGTCGACGCCGCCCAGAAAAAGGACATCGACCGGCTCATGTCGCACTACGCCGACGGCATCGTCTATTACGACGTCGTACCGCCGCTCCAGTTCGCGGGCACCGATGACGTCCGCCGCAATTTCGTGCGGTGGTTCGACAGCTACGACGGTCCGATCGGCCTGGAAACGCACGAGCTGAACGTCGCGGTGAGCGGGGACGTGGCGTTCGCGCACATGCTGCACCTGGACTCGGGAGCACGGAAGAGCGGTCCCGAAGGTGAGGTGTGGGTGCGATCGACCGTGTGCTGCCGTCGGTCAGCCGGCAAGTGGCTGATCACGCACGAACACATCTCGGTGCCGATCAGCATTCCCGGCCATTAACGGGTCCCGCTGATGTCGTGGGCGACGTCGGCGAGGTGGATGGTGTCCACCTGCGGGTCGTCGAGAAGCCTCCTGACGTCGCTCAGCTTCCAGCCGTCGAGGAGCAGTCCGTAGACGACGCCCTCCTTGGCCGCCGTCGTGAGCCATTCGTGGTCCAGTTCGAACGCGTAGAGGTCGTCTCCCTCATCGAGCAGCCCCACCCATTCGCGGAACTCCTCCAGCGCCGGGCTGGGCTCCCCCTCGCACTGGTATTGGACCTCCGGCATGTAGGCGTCCTGGGTCATGTTGCGGTTCCAGATGACCGCGTTCATGGAGTCGGGCTCGCTGGAGTCGTCGTAGTAGGACGGATGGTAGATGTAGGAGACGTCCGGGCCTCCGCAGATCCTGTGCGTGCGGTTGAAGGCCATGAGTTGCGTGGTGGTCATCTCGCGGGTGAACCCCACGACGGCGACGGTTTTGAGCGTCTGGGGCAGCGCGTCGATGATCTCTCTGGCCTCGTCCTTGAGGGCCGGGTCGTGGCCCGGCTCCACGGAGTCGATCGCGTCGGCCAGTCTCCCCTCCGGCTTGTCCAGGTGGGGGGCGCTGACGGAGCCGAACACGTTCTCCGTGATCGTGTACTCCGTCCGGCCCGCGCTGGGCCCGGCCCTTCGCGGCTCACCCCGCAGCGTGTGCGTCTTCTCCAGCAGCCCGGAGCCGTCGCTTGAGCCGTAGAGGAAACGTTTGTCGGGATTGGCGATGCGGGCGGCCGTGCCGTACACGCTGGCCGTCTGGTCGGTGCCGAACTCGACGAACACCCACAGCGCCCGGTCCGCCACGCATGCGGCCAGGGACAGCGCCGTGGTGACGACCAGGACCTTGGTCACCGACCAGGCCACATGCGCCCAGTCAGGCTCTCTCGTCTCCAGCACCGTGCGCTCCATGCGATAGAGATCAAATGGCGGCAAAGCGCACCATAGCGTCCGGATTCTCGGCCGGTACACCACGTGGTGGATGATCGACGATCGTGCCGGGCGCCTCAGGTCCGGCGGGACGAGGTGCCGAGTGCCTCGGCCGGTTGCGGGGGGCCGGGTGGCGGGGGTGAGGAGCCGCGGGAGCCGTACAGGACGCCGATGATGATCACCACGCAGCCGGCGAGCTGCCACGGCGACGGACGTTCGTCCAGCAGGAGCGCCGACAGCGCGACCGTCGTCATCGGCTGGATGAGGAGCAGCAGCGCGGTGAGGGCGGCCGGCTGGCGGGGGAGTGCCCAGGTGATGAGCGCCCAGCCGACGACCTGGGGCCCCAGGGCGAGGGCGAGCAGCCAGCCGTGGGCGGGCCAGTCCGGTGTGAAGTCGGCGCCGCCGAACAGCGGGCTGAGGACGGCCACCGAGAGCGTGGCGACCGCGGCGGTGTGCGCGAGGGGGGTCATGGCGTGCGGGCCGGCGGCCTTCATCAGCAGCAGGTACGCGGCGTAGGCGACCGAGGTGGCGAGGCCGAACACGACACCGAGTCCGGGGTCGGCGCCATAGGCGGCGCTGTCGAAGAGGCCGGAGATCAGGACGACGCCGGTGAACACCACCGGGGTGCCGATCATGAGCCGGGAGGAGGGGCGTTCCCGGAAGATCGCCCAGGCGGCGAACGCCACCAGGAAGACCTGCAGGTTGCCGAGTACGGTGGCCAGCCCGGCGCCGACGTACTCGATCGCGGTGTGCCAGAACAGCAGGTCGAGGGCGAAGACGAAGCCCGCGGCCCAGGACAGGTAGCGGCCCTTGGCCGGCAGGGGGCCGAGCCGGCGTCGCTCCAGCCAGGCCAGCAGGAGTAAGGGCGGAACCGCGTAGGCGAGCCGCCAGAACGCCGAGGTGGCCGGTGACACGCCGGACAGGCGTACGAGCGGCCCGGACATGGAGATGACCAGCGCGCCCACCACCGCGATCAGCACGATACGGCGATGTGCACTCACCGAGGACCCCCGCCCGCCCGTTGTAGAGATACGCTTCGTCCACGCTATGAGCAGGCGTAGACAGGAGTCAATATGCCGTTTGGCCATGACATGGTGCACTCGCTGGCCACCGTCGTCGAGCTTGTGAACACCTCGCCCTCCACCGGGGGCGACGACGGGCTGGCGGATCTGGGCGACCTGCAGGCCTTCGTCGAGTCGCGGCAGGTCAGCGGCATCGGCGTGCTCACCCCGCGCGACCTGGGCCAGGTACGCATGCTGCGGGAGGCCTTCCACCGGGTGTTCCTCGCCACCGACCAGACCGTCGCGGTCCGGCTGCTCAACTCGCTGCTGGCCGACACGCGTATCACGCCCCGGCTGGCCGAGCACGACGGACATCCGCTGCACATGCACTACTTCGCGCAGGATGCCGTGCTGTCCGAGCACGTGGCCGCCGACTGCGGGGTGGCGCTGGCCCATCTGCTCGTCGAGGGCGAGTGGGAGCGGCTGCGCACCTGCTCGGCGCCCGACTGCGACCGGGTGTTCGTGGATGAGTCCCGCAACCGCTCGCGGGTCTACTGCGACAGCCGTACCTGCGGAAACCGCATGCACGTCGCGGCCTACCGCGCGCGCCGCCGCGCCTGACGGATTCCGGGGGTCCGCGTGGCGCGGGCCCCCTCCCGTCTCAGCGGGCGACTTCGTTGGGTACGGCTCCGCCGTACCTTCTGTCGCGCTTGGCGTAGATTTCGCAGGCCTCCCACAGATCGCGCCGGTCGAAGTCCGGCCAGAGGCGGTTGAGGAAGACCATCTCCGCGTAGGCCGACTGCCACAGCAGGAAGTTGGAGAAGCGCTGCTCGCCCGACGAGCGGACGAACAGGTCGACCTCGGGGACGTCCGGTTCGTCCAGGTAGCGAGCGAAGACCTTCTCGTTGACCTTGCCGGGTTTCACCCGGCCTGCGGCGATGTCGGCGGCCAGTTTCACCGCGGCGTCGACGATTTCGGCCTGGCCGCCGTAATTGACGCAGAACTGCAACGTCAGCGTCCGGTTGCGCTCGGTCATCTCCTGGGCCGTCTCCAGCTCGGAGATCACGCTCTTCCACAGCCGCCCCGGCCGGCCCGCCCAGCGCACCCGCACGCCCATGGCGTTGAGCTCGTCGCGGCGGCGGCGGATCACGTCGCGGTTGAAGCCCATGAGGAAGCGCACCTCGTCCGGCGAACGCTTCCAGTTCTCCGTGGAGAAGGCGTAGGCCGACAGATAGGGAACGCCCAGCTCGATCGCGCCCTCGATCACGTCGAACAGCGACGCCTCGCCCGCCTTGTGCCCCTCGGTGCGCGGCAGCCCGCGCTGCTTGGCCCAGCGGCCGTTGCCGTCCATGACGATCGCCACGTGCCTGGGCACCAGCTCACGGGGGATCGGCGGCGGCGTCACGCCGGAGGGGTGGGGCGTCGGGGGACGGACGTTCAAACCGGTTCTCTTTCTACGTGTCGGAGCGAGCGGATGCCGTGCTCCAGGTGCCACTGCAGGTAGGCGGCCACCAGCCCGCTGCACTCGCCGCGGTGGCGCGGCAGCGAGGCGTCGGCCGCCGCCCAGTCGCCCTTCAGCAGCGCCGTCATGAGCCCGATGGTCTCGATCGACGGTACGGCGGAGCCCGCCGGTTTGCAGCCGCCGCAGACCACGCCACCGGCCACGATCGCGAACGCCCTGATCGCCGGGGCACGGCACCTGGCGCACGCCTCCAGCGCCGGAGCGTACCCGGCGACGGCCAGCGAGCGCAGGAAATACGCGTCAAGGACCAGCCTGGCTTCGTGTTCGCCCTCGGCCAGCGTGCGCAGCCCGCCCACCAGGAGCAGGAACTGCCGCAGCGCCGGCTCCTTCTCTCCGTGGGTGAGCCGGTCGGCGGTCTCCAGCATCGCGCTGCCCGCGGTGTACTTCGGGTAGTCGATCGCCAGCGCCTCGCCGTACGGCCTGAGCGTCTCGGCCTGTGTGACGACGTCGAGGGAGCGTCCGACGTGCAGTTGAAGATCTACGTGAGTGAACGGTTCGAGGCGCGCCCCGAACTTGCTCGTGGTGCGGCGCACGCCCTTGGCGACCGCCCTGACCTTGCCCGTGCGCTTGGTGAGCACCGTGATGATGCGGTCGGCCTCGCCCAGTTTCTGCGTGCGCAGGACCACGCCCTCGTCACGATAGAGACTCACGAGGACATCCTATTGGGGCACAGGGGTGGACCGGCTTTACTCAAGGCTCACTAGACTTTGACGTCTGTCCCCGCATTACCCGTTGTTCAACCCCCCGCAACTGCCTCGAAAGGGAGTCATGACCCGCGTGGTCCTGCTGGGCTCTTCGCCCGGCCCCGACACCGCTCCGACCGGCCTTCGGCTGGCCGCGCTGCCCGGCAACCCCACGGTTGGCGAGAGACTGCGCGGTCAGATCCTCTCCCTGGATCCGCAGCCGGCCACGATCGAGCCCCACGACGTGGCCGCCGCTTTGCGTGCCCTTGCCGACGTCGCAGAATCCGCAACGGACAACCTTCTCATCCTCCCGGCCAACTCCGTCATCCACGACGAGCTGATCTACCAGATCACCAAGGCCAAGCGGGGCGCCCTCGCGCTCGTGGCCAAGGAGCCGCGGCCGGACAACGGTGAGGACACGCAGGAGGACAGCGCCGCCGACATCGTCCCGATCGACGAGGCCGAGCCCGAGATCGGCGACCGCACCCTGGAGGGCCTGCCCGTCCGTGCCCGCGCCGGCAAGTCCCGCATCGTCTCCGTCGGCACCGCCACCATCGCGGTGACCAGGCCCAACACGGTGCTGCTCGGCCCGCTCCACATCAAGGCGCAGCACCTGCCGGTGCTCGCCGAGACCTGCCGCGAGCTGGCCGACCTGGCCGGCGGCTTCGGCCCCGACGACGACCTGGCGCAGCTGGTCGCGTTCGGGCTGGTGCGCAAGGGCGTCTCGGTCGGCATCCGCGGCCGCCGCGACCTGTTCTTCCGCCGGGTCTCCACCCAGGAGGAGGCCAACGAGGCCGGCTCCGAGATGGCCGGCATGAACGAGGACCGTGCCAAGCTCGACAACGCGGTCAAGGGCGCCGACGGCTTCTTCACCACCTACTTCGTCTCGACGTACTCGCGTTTCATCGCCCGCTGGGCGGCGCGCCGCGGCCTGACCCCCAACCAGGTGACGCTGATCTCCATCCTGCTCGGCGTGGCGGCGGCGGGCTGTTTCGCCACCGGCCAGCGGCCGTGGATGGTCGCCGGCGGCGTGCTCATCTACTTCGCCTTCGTCTTCGACTGCGTCGACGGCCAGGTGGCCCGCTACGCCCGCAAGTTCGGCGTGCTGGGCGCGTGGCTGGACGCCACCTTCGATCGGTTCAAGGAGTACGTGGTCTTCGCCGGCCTGGCCGTCGGCTGGGTGGTCTCCGGCAACGGCGACGACATCTGGATCCTCGCGCTGGCCGCGCTCGGCCTGCAGTCGGTGCGCCACCTGCTCGACTTCTCCTTCGGCATCTCCAACCGCCGCAAGCCCCCCGCGCAGCTGCCCACGCTGGCGCTGGACGCCCCCGACGACCGCAAACTCCGCAAGGACCTGGAGAAGCGCAAGATCGAGCGCAGCCAGGGCATCCGCGGCCTGCTGAAGATGTGGACCAAGGCCGGGCGCTACCGGGCCGTCCACTGGGCCCGCAAGATGGTCGTGTTCCCCATCGGCGAGCGGTTCGCGGCCATCGCGATCACCGCCGCCCTCTTCGACGCCCGCGTCACCTTCATCACCCTGGTGGCCTGGGGCACCGTCGCCGCCGCCTACACCCTCACCGGACGCCTCATGAGGTCGCTCGCATGATCACTCAGCCGCAGGCCGCCGCCACCCCCACACCCGACCCCGACGAGGAGCGGCGCCGTATCCAGACGGCCCGTCTGCTCGCCTACCGCGACGACGGGCTCCTCGTCCACGCCGTCGCCGGCAAGATCGGCAAGGGCCTCCCTCCGGTCCCCGCCACGCTCGCCGCGCTGCTGGTCGTCATCGCCCTGGGCGTCGCCGGGCTGCTGAAGCCGGGCCCGATGCTCTTCGTGGCGCCGCTGGTCGTGGTCCTGCTGGTGCTGCCCACCGCCCCGCGCGACCACCTGGGCCGCTTCGACTGGCTCACGCCGCCGCTGCTGCGCGGCACCGAGTTCCTGACCGTGATCCTGGTGGGCCTGGCCGCCGACGCGCCGAAGTGGCTGCTGTTCGTGCTGGTGTACGTGGTCGGCTACCACACCTACGACACCGTCTACCGCACCCGCCAGAGCATCTGGCCGCCCGCCTGGGTCTTCCACGCGGGCCTCGGCTGGGAGGTGCGGCTGCTGATCATCGGCGCCGGCGCCGCCCTGGACATTCTGCTGCCGGTGCTGGCGGTGCTCACGGCGTACCTGTTCGTCCTGTTCGCGGTGGAGAGCGTCACCTCGTGGGTGCGCCTGGACAAGGCCTCCGCCCAGGCGGGCGCCGACGCCGAGCAGGACCTGGAGGCCTCCCCGGAAGAAGCTCAGGAAGCCGCCACCGGAGAAGCCGACAAGGGCTGACTCTCCGGTACGGCAGGCCGGACGAGGCCAGGCGCGGCGACGACGCCGGGCCCCGTCCGCCCTTCGGCCACAACCAGACGTTGTGCGGCTAGCATCGGGCGGCGTGGATCTCGATGCTGTGCGCACCTTCGTGGCCGCCGCGGACGCGGGGCGTTTCCAGGACGCCGCCGACGAGTTGTCGATCACCCAGCAGGCCGTGTCCAAGCGCGTCGCCGCACTGGAGCGCGACCTCGGGGTGCGGCTGTTCACGCGTGCCGCGCGCGGAACCCGGCTCACCATCGACGGGCAGGCGTTCCTGCCGCACGCCCGCGACCTCCTGCGGGCGGCGGAGCGGGCGGTCGCCAGCGTACGCCCCGGCAGCCGCGCGCTGCGCGTCGACGTGATCGGCCGGCGGCTCGCCCCCGCCGCTCTGCTGGGCGCCTTCCACCGGGCGCGTCCCGAGATCGAACTCGACGTCGTGACCCTCTTCGACGCCGACGCGGCCCTCGCCGCCATCGCGTCCGGCACGATCGACGCGTCCTTCCGCGCCGTCACCATGCCCGGCCGGCGGCTGCCCGGCGACATCGAGGCCGCCCGGGTCCACGACGAACCCATCCAGCTCGTCACCGGCCCCGCCCACGACCTCGCCGCCGCCCGCACGGTCACGCCCGCCGGCCTGGCCGGGCACCGGATCTGGATGCCCGGCATCGTCCCCGGAACCGAGTGGGCCGCCTACTACGCCGACCTCGCCGCCGCGTTCGGGCTCACGATCGAGACCACCGGGCCCGACTTCGGGACCGAGCCGCTGCTGGACACGATCGCCGACTCCCGGTCGCTGGCGACGTTCGTGGGGGAGCAGACCCGGCTCGTCTGGCCCGCCGACCAGGGGCTGCGGCGCATCGCCGTACGTGGTCCGATGCCGGTCTATCCGCACTCGCTGACCTGGCACCGCGACAACCCGCACCCGGCACTCGCCGCCCTTCGCGACCACTTCGGTTCCAGGTGGCCCGGCGGCCAGGATGGCGAGGTCTGGACACCTGCCTGGGCGCATCGGCGCTGACGCCTTGGTAACGCCGAGGCCCGCATCGGCGCTCTTCGCGCCGGTGCGGGCCTCGTGGACGGCGGTTCTATCGCTGGTGGCCGGCCTCGGCCGTGGTCTTCAGGGCACTCAGCCAGGCCTCCAGGCCCTGGCCGAGGAACTGGGTGGCGAGCGGGACGTCGGATTCGATCTGCTCGCCGGCGTGGGTCTCCTCGGTGCGTACGAGGACACCGCCCTTGACCTTTTCGAACGTCCAGACGTGGATGCCCTGGTCGATGCGCAGACCCTTGCCGATCGCGGGCCCGGTCCAGCGGATGCACCGATCCTTCTTCACCTGCTTCACCGTGGAGGTGATGACGAGTGTGGTGGGCGGGCTGACCGGGGTGGCGGGCACCGGGGTGGTCCAGCGGAACTGCGAGTGCTTGCGGAACGGGCCCTTGTCCAGGCGCTCCATGGTGGCGACGGGCTTCTGCCACCGGGGCCAGCGCTCCACGTCGGTCTGCAGGCTCCAGATGGTGCGCAGGGGCGCCTTGATCAGGATCTCGCTCCGGTAGCGGACCTTGGCGCCGGGGTCCACGCCCGCGCCGCGGCACGTCAGCCCGGCGGGGCCGAGCTGACGCGCGGTGGCGGCCTGGGCGGCCGAGACGTTGCCCGCGAGGACGGCGGTGGCGACGGAGACGGTGAGGGCGGCGAAGCGGGTGCGGTTCGTGGACATGGTGGTTCCTTTCGGGGCGTCTGGTGGGGAGCGGTCAGCCGCGGCGGGCGCGGAAGATGGCGAGGATGAGCGCGGCGGACGCGACGACGATCAAGGCGACGAAGCCGGGGTGGATGTCCTTGGACATGCTCGGCGCGCCGTCGGGACGCGCCTGCCAGATGACGAACGGGATCGTCCACGCGGCGGCCACGGCCGCGGCCGTCCACCGGACCAGCCGGTCGTGGCCGCTGCGGAGCGCGCCGACGAGGGCGATGACGACCGGGATGACCGCCAGCATGGCGAACTGGCCGATCACCATGATGGGAACCGCCCAGGCGGAGATGGTCACCGCGAGCGGAGTGCGGCGGATGGTTGCGGTGGTCATGGCGCTTCCTCTGTTCCGTTAGGGCTTCATGCTTACGTTAGAAGTTATAACTAACAACGGAAGAAGGCGTCAATAGGTTTCGTGATACCTTCTAACGAAATCTTCACGATGTAAGGTGGCTGGAGATGGCGGAGACGCTGACCCCCCGCGAGCGCTATCGGGCCCAGGTACGCGCGGAGATCAAGGAACACGCCTGGGAACAGATCGCCACGACAGGCGCCTCCGCGCTCTCCCTCAACGCGATCGCCAAACAGATGGGCATGAGCGGCCCCGCCCTCTACCGCTACTACGCCAGCCGCGACGACCTGATCACCGAGCTCATCAGGGACGCCTACCGAAGCCTCGCCGACACCGTCCAGGAAGCCGCCGCGGCCGGTGCCGACCTGGCCGGGCTGGCACACGCGATGCGCGCCTGGGCGTTGGAGGACCCCCAGCGGTACCTGCTGATCTACGGCACCCCCGTCCCCGGCTACCGGGCGCCCGACGACATCACGCTCATCTCTTCCGAGATCATGACGGCCCTGCTCGACGCCGCCGTCAAACTACCCGCGCACGCCCCCGCGACGCCGCTCGACGCGCACCTGGCCGACCACCGCGACTGGGCCGCCGGCCACTCCGCCCCGCCCGAGGCGCTTCACCGGGCCCTGAGCTTCTGGACCCGCGTGCACGGCGTCCTCTCCCTGGAACTCGCCGGCCACTTCAACGGCATGCGCATCGACACCGCCCTGCTCTTCGAGGCGGAACTGAACGACCTCCTGGCCCCCTGACCGATCACGGCTCCAGATGGGCGAGGTCGAGCCGGGCCGGCCGGTCGCGGTCGGACAGGATGTCGATCGCGGCGATCCTGCCGCCGGAGACGGTGAAACTCATGATGGACACCAGCCGGCCGTCGATGGTGTTGACCAAGCCGGCGAGGCCGCTCACGAGCGCCGGGCGGGTGGTGGTCCGAGCGCGCCAGCCGTAGCCACGACTCCTGGACCGCGTCCTCGGCCTCGCTCAGCGAGCCGAGCATACGGTAGGCGACCGCCCTCAGATGAGGGCGGTGCCCTTCGAACCGGACAGCCAGCGCGTCATGGGTCGCGTACCTCTCCCCTCATACAGGTGACGTGTCAAACCGAGAAAGGGTGACCGGTCACCTCTGACCCGCGCTCACCGTCATCCCGGGAAAGACACTCGGGAAAGGTGGCCGCGATGAGCGGGACGGATCGCTGGCCGGCGTCTACTCCTCCACCAAGGGCGCCACGACGCTGGTCGTGGCGGTGCTGGCCCAGGAGGGAGTTCTCGACCTGGACCAGCCCGTGGCCCGGCACTGGCCGGAGTTCGCCGCCGCGGGCAAGGACACGATCACGCTGCGGGACGTGCTCACCCACCGCTCCGGCGTCATCGGAGTCGACGGCGGCCTGTCCGCCGCCGAACTCGCCGACGACGCGGTGATCGCGCGCCGCCTGGCCGCGCAGCGCCCGTACTGGCGGCCGGGCGCGGCCTACGGCTACGGCGGCTTCGTCTTCTTCGCCATGGCCGGCGAGGTGGTTCGTCGGGTGGCCGGGCAGACGCTGCGGCAGGTCTACGACGAGCGCATCCGGATCCCGTACGGGCTGGACCTCTACCTGGGACTGCCGTCGTCCGAGGAGGCCCGGTTCCGCCCGATCCAATGGTGGACGGCGACGCCTGAGCAGGAAGCCGCGTTCTGGACGAACGTCCCTGGCCCGCACAGCCTCCCGGGCATCGGATACGGGCTCAACAGCACGCCTCCGCTCGACCAGGCGGCCTTCGCCAACGACCGTACCGTCCGCGCGAACGGCCAGGCGTCGGCCGGCGGCGTGGGCAGCGCCCGCGGCCTGGCCGCCCTGTACGCGGCGGTCCTGTGGGGCGTGAACGGGCGTCCCCCGCTACTCGAGCCGGACACCGTCGCCGAGTTCGCCCAGCCGCACTTCGCCGGCGCCGACCTGGTCCGCGGCGACCAGGGCAACTACGCGCTCGGATTCCAGGCCAAGGGGCTGCGCTACCCGTTCCTCAGCGCGAACGCGTTCGGCCACGACGGCTCGGCCGGCTCCGAGGCCTTCGCCGACCCCCGCACCGGCATCGTCCTCGGTTACACCCGGCGCCGCTTCGGCTTCGGCTGGTCCTACCCCGAACACGACCGCCTCGCCGCCGCCCTGCACCGCGCCGTCACCTTCGTCACGCGCGATCCGTCATAGCGGCGAGACCACCGTTCAGAAGGGAACCCACCACCATGACCGCCATCGAGCAGCAGTCGCGCCTGTCCAACCCCCTCGCGCTCATCCCCGAGCTCAAGGACATCGGCGGCGCCCTGTACAAGGCGACGGGCAACGGCACGATCCCGCAGACCACCATCAGCCTGGTCCAGTTGCGCGCCGGGCAACTCGCCGGCAGCACGTACCTGACCGTCCTGCACACCGGCGGCTTCTTCCTCCCTCTGGCCCTCATCGGCAAGCCACTACCGGGCGTCTCCCCGTCGGACCAGTGGAGGCAACTCTAGGAGCCTGCCACCACAGTGATCACGAGTGAACCCCCGGCCGATCGCCGGCCGGCAGAAGCTCGACCTGCGTGACCGCGTGCACGAATTCCATCCTGACGGGCGGTACCGGTTTCACCCCTTCGGGTGAGGCGGGACAGGTTCCGCCCGGCCTAGCTTCGGGAACGTGCGTTTCCTCCGTCTCATACTTCGCGGCGTCGTCATGCCCATCGGCCGGACGGCCCCGGCCTGTGCCGGTGACCGGGAGCCGATCGACGGGTCGTCCGCCGAGGCGATCGCCCGCGGCCGGGATGGGGACGACCACGCGGTGACGCCCCGGACGCCGTCCCGTATCGCGTCCTTGAGCGAGTCGATGACGGCGATCATGCGGCTGACGGGCCGGATCTCCGTGGACGACCAGGTCATCGAGGTTCTCCCCGAGTTCAAGATGGCCGATCCGCGCTACACCAAGATCACCGTATGTTCATCGAGCTAAATCCTCGCCCGCACGAATCGAGGTCATCATGACCGCGTCTCCCACGCGCTCCCGTTCCGCCAGATCAACTACTTTCGATGTCACGTGGTTCTTCACGATCGCCGTTCTGCTGTGTTTCGCGTTGTCCGTTCCGATGGTCTTCCGGCTCGTCTCGACGGACTTCAACAACCTGATCACGCCGATCCTGCAACTGACCCCGCTGCTCGCGGCGATCATCATGTGGCTTGCCCGACGACCCGGAACGTTCCGAGAGACGTTCGCCACCAGGTGGCGCGGCACACCCAAGTGGGCCGGCATCGGCATCGGCCTCATCGCCGCGATCGCCGCGATCCAGACCGCCATCGCCCTGGCATCGGGGATCTGGCAGCTCAACCCGCTCGACCAGATCCTCGTGGCGGCCATCTGGATCGTTCCGGTCTTCCTCATGCAGTCGGTCTTCGCCATCGGTGAAGAGTTCGGCTGGCGCGGCTGGCTGGCGACACGCGCCGCGTCATGGGGATTCTGGCCGCTGGCCCTTGTCAGCGGCCTGGTCTGGATCGTCTGGCACCTGCCGGTCCTCGCCGTCATCGGCGATCGACCCCTTTGGGACCTCGTCATCTACTACGCGGGCATGCTGCCATGGGCGCCGATGTTGCTCGCGCTTCGCTGGCGGTCGGGGAGCGTCTGGCCCGCGGTCTTGACGCACGGAGCGATCAACAGCGTCCGGGTGTATCTGCTGCAATCCGTCCCCAACGCAACGGATCACCTGCTCATCGAAGTGATCGGCTGGGTGCTCACGCTCGCCGCCGCCGTGTGGCTGATGCGCCCGAGCCGGACGCAGCTCGTCCGCGGGGAGGTTTGATTCCTTGCACCTTCTGGTGCGGCCAGGCATCGGGCCCAATGGCGCGAAGCGCCTGTTCGCGTAGGTCCATTGGCGTGAAGCGGCTGGTTGCCCGGTGGGATGCCGGACGGTGTCGGGGGCACCGGAGCACCGTTCGGCATCCCGTCATCATCCCGGACTGCGTCCACCGGCCGAGCCGAGGCCGGTGGCCGGGGTGACGTCGAGGCGGTGCTCGCCGGCATAGACGTTCATCGACTCCCCCCGCAGGAAGCCGATCAGCGTCATCCCCTCCTCGGCGGCCAGTTCCACGGCCAGGGAGGAGGGTGCCGAGACCGCGGCCAGCACCGGTATCCCGGCCATGACCGCCTTCTGCACCAGTTCGAAGGAGGCGCGGCCGGAGACCATCAGGACGGTTTCGCGCAGTGGCAGCAGGTCGCCGCGCAGGGCCCAGCCGAGGAGTTTGTCCACGGCGTTGTGCCGGCCCACGTCCTCGCGTACGCACCTCGCCTCGCCGGCCGGTGAGAACAGGCCGGCCGCGTGCAACCCGCCGGTCCGGTCGAAGACGCGCTGGGCCGAGCGCAGCCGATCCGGCAGGGCGGTGATCGTCTGGCGGCTCAGCCTGACGGGGTCCTCGCGCGGCGTCCAGCGGGCCACGGTGCGTACCGCCTCCAGCGACGCCTTCCCGCATACGCCGCAGGAGGAGGTGGTGTAGAAGTTGCGGGGCTCAGGGCGGGGTACGCCGGGCGCCAGCCGTACATCCAGGACGTTGTACGTCTGGGTCCCGTCGGCCAGGGCGCCCGCGCAGTAGCGGATGGCGGCGACGTCGGCGGCGCGGCCCACGGCGCCCTCGCTGACGAGGAATCCGGCGGCCAGGTCGAAGTCGTCCCCGGGGGTACGCATGGTGACGGTCAGCGGGGTGCCGTCGAGGCGGATCTCCAGGGGTTCCTCGGCGGCCAGGGAGTCGAAGCGGCGGGTCGTGGTGTCGCGCACGCGCAGGATGGGGCGCTTGATCGTCACTCTAGACATAGCCGTACCCGAAGCGTCCCTTCACGCAGAGGTTGCCGTGGGTGACGGGGTTGTCGTGGGGCGACGTCACCTTGACGATCTTGTTGTCCTGGACGTGGAGGGTGAGGTTGCAGCCGACGCCGCAGTAGCTGCAGATGGTGGTGGTCTCGCTCTGGCGGTCCTCGTCCCAGGTGCCTTCGGCGCGCATGTCGAATTCGGTCTTGAACGACAGTGCCCCGGTCGGGCAGACCTCCACGCAGTTGCCGCAGTAGACGCAGGCCGAGTCGGTGAGCGCCGCGTCCCATTCGGTGGAGATGGTGGCGTCGAAGCCGCGTCCGGCCACGGAGATGGCGAAGGAGTTCTGCCACTGCTCGCCGCAGGCGTCCACGCACTTGTAGCAGAGGATGCATTTGCCGTAGTCGCGTACGTAGAGGTCGTTGTCCACCTTGGCGGGCTGCTCGACGGTGGCCGCGTCCTCGCCGAACCTGGCCGGGTCGGCCCCGTACCCGGCCATCCATTCCTTGGCCCGCGGGGTGGTGGACAGGTCGGTGGAGGAGGCCAGCAGTTCGAGGACGACCTTGCGGCTGTGGCGGGCGCGCTCGGTGCCGGTGGCGACCTTCATCCCGGCTTCTGCCTTGCGCGAGCAGGCCGGGGCCAGCGTGCGCGCGCCCTCGACCTCGACCACGCAGACGCGGCAGGCGTTCTTCGGGGTGAGGGTGTCGCCGTGGCAGAGCGTCGGGATGTCCTTTCCCGCCGTCGCGCAGGCGTCGAGGAGCGTCGCTCCTTCGGGCACGCGTACGGCTTCGCCGTCGATCTCGACGTCGATCAGCCGCCGGGGGGGCTGCAACGGGATCACTTGAAGACTCCCAACCGGTCGATGGCGGATTCGACCGCGTTCCAGGCGGTCTGGCCGAGCCCGCAGATGGAGGCGTCACGCATGGTCTGGCCGACTTCGCGTAGCAGGACCAGGTCGGAGTGGTCGACGCGGCGCGAGAGGCGGTGCAGTGCCTCCTCCTGCCGCACGGTCCCGACCCGGCACGGCACGCACTGCCCGCACGACTCGTCGCGGAAGAACTCGGCGATGCGCAGCAGGATGGCTTTGAGGTCGACGTCGTCGCCGAGGACGAGCACGACGCCGGAGCCCAGGGTGGCACCGGCCTGCCGGGTGCCCTCGAAGGTCAGCGGGATGTCGAGGTCGGTGACGAACGCCCCGGCCGCGCCGCCCAGCAGCACCGCCCTGACCGTGCCGGTGGGCTCGGCCAGGTCGAGAAGCTCCCTGAGCGTGGCGCCGAAGGGCAGCTCATAGACCCCAGGTTTCACGATATTTCCGGATACGCAGAACAACTTGGGCTCCGCTCCCCGATAAGCCGACGGCCCCCTCTCCAGAATCGGCAGCACGTTGACCAGCGTCTCCACGTTGTTGACCACGGTCGGCTTGCCGAACAGGCCCTTCTCCACCGGGAACGGCGGCTTGCTGCGCGGCTCGCCGCGCCGCCCCTCGATGGAGTTGAAGATCGCCGTCTCCTCCCCGCAGATGTACGCCCCCGCCCCCCGCCGGAGCTCGATGTCGAAGGAGAACCCCTGGCCGAGGATGTCCGCGCCGAGCAGGCCCCGGGCGCGGGCCGTGGCCATGGCGTTCTCCAGCGCGTGCCGCGCCCGCGGATATTCGCCTCTGATGTACAGGTAGCCCTTGGCGCACCCGGTGGCGTAGGCGGCGATCGTCATGGCCTCGATCAGCGCGTACGGGTCGCCCTCCATGATCACGCGGTCCTTGAAGGTGCCCGGCTCGCTCTCGTCGGCGTTGCAGACCAGGTAGCGCGGATGGTCGGGCTGGCGGGCCGTGGCCTCCCACTTGCGGCCGGTCGGGAACGCGGCGCCGCCCCTGCCGACCAGCCCTGAGTCGGTGACCTCCCTGATCACCCCGGCGGGGCCGAGCTGGAAGGCGCGGCGCAACGCCTGGTACCCGCCCTGCGCCCGGTAGTCGTCCAGGCTCAGCGGATCCACGACCCCGACCCGCCGCAGCAGCACGAGACCGTCCTGCCCGGCCTGCGGCACCGCCGCCGCCACGGGCGGCTCACCGGCCTGACCCGCGGAATAGGGGGCGTCCACCGTGGCCGAGGCCGGATCGCCCGCCGTCAACGTCAGGCAGGCAGGTGCCCGCTCGCACAACCCGAGACACGGGCTCTCCTGCCAGGACTTCCCCGGCGGTCCGAGCCGGTCCGCGACGGCCTGCCGTACCTCGGAAGCGCCCTGAGCGTGGCAGGCCAGGTCCGTGCAGACGTGCAGCACGGAGGCGGGGCGCTCGGACAGGGAGAACAGCGAGTAGAACGACGCCACCCCGAAGGCCTCGGCGGGCGGCACGGTCAGCCGGCGGCAGATGTAGTCGAGCGCGCCCTCGCTGATCCAGCCCATCCGGTCGTTGACCGCGTGCAGCGCGGGCAGCAGCAGGTCCCGCGCCGGTTCGGCGCGGGTGGCGGAGCGCAGGTCGGCGGCGGTTCTGTCGCCGCCGTCCCACGCGGTGGCGGGCGGCCCGAGCAGCGCGTCGACGGCGGCGCGCTCCTCCGCGGTGGGCTCGGCGTCGCGGAAGCGCAGGTCCATCAGCCCACCGCCACAAGCTTCTCGACGCGTACGGCTGCCGCCTTGAACTCGGCCGTCCCCGCGATGGGACAGGTCGCCTCGATGGTGAGGGCGTTGGTGTCGACCTCGTCCGGGAAGTGCATCGTCATGAAGACCAGCCCCGGCCGCAGCGCGGGGTCGATGAAGACGGGCGCGACGACCGAGCCGCGCCTGGAGGTGATCCGCACCTCCTCCCCGGCGGCGAGCCCGAGGCGCAGCGCGTCCTCCGGGCACAGTTCGATGGTCTCGCCGCGGCGCAGCGGCGAGGCGAACCCGGAGGACTGGACGCCGGTGTTGTAGGAGTCGAGCCGCCGTCCGGTGGTGAGCCGGAGCGGGTACTCCTCGTCGAGCAGGTCCACCGGCGGTGAGTGACGCAGCACGGCGAACGGCGCCGGCGTGCCGCGCCTGGCCGGGTCGCTCTCCCAGAGCCGCCCGTGCAGGTAGGGCGGTTCGACGGAGTCCTCGGACGGGCAGGGCCACTGGATGCCCTGCAGGTCGGCCAGCCGCTGGTAGGTCATGCCGGCGTGGGCGGGGGAGAGGGCGCGCAGTTCGTTCCAGACCTCTTCGGCGCCGTCGTAGTGCCAGTCGTGGCCGAGCCTGCGCGCCAGTTCGCACATGATCCAGATGTCGTCGCGGGCCTCGCCCGGCGGGTCGAGCGCCTTGCGGACGCGCTGGACGCGGCGCTCGCTGTTGGTGAACGTGCCGTCGCTCTCGCACCAGGCGGCGCTGGCGGGCAGGACGACGTCGGCCAGCTGGGCGGTCTTGGTGAGGAAGATGTCCTGGACGACCAGGTGGTCGAGCATGGACAGGCGTTTGACGCAGGCCAGCGAGTCGGCCTCGGACTGGACGGGGTTCTCGCCGATGAGGTAGCAGGTGGTGACCTCGCCCTCGGCCATCGCCTCCAGCATCTGGGTGAGATTAAGACCATATTTCGGCTGAATCCCGATGTTCCAGGCTGACTCGAAGCGCCGCCGTACCGTTGGATCCAGGATGTCCTGGAAGCCGGGCAGGCGGTTGGGGATGGCGCCCATGTCGCCGCCGCCCTGCACGTTGTTCTGGCCGCGCAGGGGTGACAGGCCGGAACCGTAGCGGCCGACGTGGCCGGTCAGCAGCGACAGGTTGATCAGCGCGCGCACGTTGTCGGTGGCGTTGTGGTGTTCGGTGATGCCGAGCGTCCAGCACAGCTGGGCGCGGTCGGCGCGGGCATAGGCGTGGGCCAGTTCCTTGATCGCCTCGGCCGGCACGCCGGTCACCTGCTCGGCGGCGGTGAGCGTCCACGGCTCGACCGAGGCGGCGAACTCCGCGAAGCCCGCCGTCGCCCGCTCGATGAACGCCTTGTTGTGCAGGCCGGCGTGGATGATCTCGCGGGCCACGGCGTGGGCGAGGGGGATGTCGGTGCCGACGTTCAGGCCGAGCCAGCGGTCGGCCCACTGCGCGGTGCCGGTGCGCCTGGGGTCGACGGCGAACATGCGGGCGCCCTTGTGGATGCCCTTGAGCACGTGGTGGAAGAAGATCGGGTGGGCGTTCCTGGCGGCCGAGCCCCACATCACGATGACGTCGGTGTCCTCGACCTCCTGGTAGGAGGAGGTGCCGCCACCGCTGCCGAACACCGCCGACAACCCCGCCACGCTGGGGGCGTGGCAGGTGCGGTTGCAGGAGTCCACGTTGTTGGTGCCCATGACCACACGGGTGAATTTCTGGCCTATGTAGTTCATCTCGTTGGTGGAGCGGGCGCACGACAACATCGCGAAGGTGTCGGGGCCGTGCCGGTCGACGGCGCGCCTGAAGCCCTCGGCGGCGCGGTCGAGCGCCTCGTCCCAAGTGGCCTCGCGCAGCACGCCGTCCTCGCGCACCAGTGGATGGGTCAGGCGGTCGTAGCTCATGATCCCTCCATTCTGTATACAGCCTACGGTATGCCTGGCTAGGCCGTAGGAGCAACGTTCTCGTTCAGCAGGTCGCTCACCGCGTGGATCGCACGCAGCACCGGCACCTCGGCGCCGGTCAGATCGGCCAGCTCGACCACCGCGGCCAGCAGGACGTCCAGTTCCAGCGGCTTGCCCTTCTCCAGGTCCTGCAGCGTGGAGGTCTTGTGCTCGCCCGCCTTCTCCGCGCCGCGCAGCCGCCGTTCGATCGACACACCCGGATCGCACCCGACCCTTCCCGCCACCTCGACGGTCTCCCGCATCATGGCCATGACCAGTTCGCGGGTGCCCTGGTGGCGGGCGATGCCGGCCATGGTGGCGCGGGCCAGGGCGCTGATCGGGTTGAAGGCGATGTTGCCCATCAGCTTGATCCACACATCGCGCCGGACGTCGGCCTCGACCGGGCACTTGAGCCCGCCCTCGACCGCGGCCCGGCTGAAGGCGGCGCACCGGGCGCTCAGCTGCCCGCCCGGCTCGCCGATGGAGAACCGGGTTCCCTCCAGGTGCCGGATGACGCCCGGCGCCTCGATCTCGGTGGCGGCGTAGACGACGCAGCCGATCGCGCGCTCCAGCGGCAACGCCGCGGTGACGGCCCCGTCCGGATCGACGCTCTCGATGCGGTAGCCCCGGTAGGGGCCGTTGAGCCCGTGGAAGTACCACCACGGGATGCCGTTCTGCGCGGCGATGATGCTCGTGGCCTCGTGCAGCAACGGCTTGATCATGGGGCCCGCGGCGGCGTAGCTGTTCGCCTTGAGGCCCAGGAAGACGTGGTCCACCTGGCCGACGTGGGCCGGATCGTCGGTGGCATGGGGGTGGGCGACGAAATCGCCCCGGGGGCTGAGCACCCGTACTCCCTCGCGGCGGATGGCCGCAAGGTGCTCGCCTCTCGCGATCAGATGCACCTCGACTCCCGCCCTGTGCAGGGCGGCTCCCACGTATGCGCCGATGGCGCCGGCGCCAAGAACAGCGACTTTCATGCTGCGCTCCGTTCTCGCGTCGGAATCTGCATTCGGTATACAGTATGGAAAAATGCCGGTCAAGGAGCCGCCCCATGAGCACGCTGTCCTGGGAGCGGGCGCGCGCCCTCGCCGCCGCCCGCGCCCGCCCGCCCGCACCGGCCGATCTCCCCCTCGCCGAGGTGTACGGCTGCCGCCTGGCCGCACCCCTCCGCGCCCTGGTCCCGGTGCCGGGCACGGACGTGTCGGCCATGGACGGCTACGCGGTCTGCGGCCCGCCGCCCTGGCGCCTGATGGGCAGAGTGCTGGCCGGGGGAGCGGCGTACCCGTCGCTGGCGGACGGCGAGGCCGTCGAGATCGCCACCGGAGCCCCGGTGCCCGCGGGCTCGGCGGCGGTGCTGCCCTACGAGGCCGCCGACGCCGACGGCAAGTGGGTCAAGGGCCCGGCCGAGGCGGGACGGCACATCAGGCGCCGGGGCGAGGACATCCCCGAGGACGCCGTGGTGCTCGGCGCCGGGACCGTGGTGACCCCGTCCGTGCTGGGGCTGGCCGCCGGGCTGGGGCACGACCGGCTGCGTGTGGTGCCCAGACCCGCCGTGTCGGTGCTGGTGACCGGGGACGAGGTGGTCTTCGCGGGCGTGCCGGGGCCCGGCCGGGTACGCGACGCCATCGGGCCGATGCTGCCCGGCCTGGTCGAGTGGGCGGGCGGCCGCCTGGCCGGCGTCGCCAGGCTGCCCGACGGCGAGCGGGCGCTGCGCGAGGCGCTCGCGAGCCAGGACGCCGACGTGGTCGTGGTCTGCGGGGCCTCGTCCAAGGGTCCGGCCGACCATCTGCGTGCCGTGCTGCGGGGCGCGGAGATCCTGGTCGACGGGGTGGCCGTGCGCCCCGGGCATCCGCAGATCCTGGCCGGGCTGGAGTCGGGGGCCATGCTCGTGGGCCTGCCGGGGAACCCCTTCGCCGCGTTCGGGGCGGCCCTCACGCTGCTGGTGCCGTTGCTCGGCCGGCCGTACCGGGGCGAGATGAGCGCGCTGGCGGGGCCGGTGCGGGCGCATCCGCGCGACACCCGCCTGGTGCCGGTCCGGCGCTCGGAGGAGGGCGCGGTTCCCGTGGGGCGCGACCGGCCGGGTTCGTTGTGGGGAGCGGCGCTGGCCGAGGCCCTGGCGGCGGTGCCGCCGGGGTGGTGCGGCGGGCCCGTGGAGTTGATCGAGTTGCCGTAGAGGTCTGGACAGGCCGTTCACAAGGGAGTAACCATTGGCGTCATACGGTATGCAGTATGCGGGAGACAGTCGCCGAGAAGGGTGCACGATGTCGGAAACGATCTCTGGCGGTCATCTGGTAGCCAAAGCGCTCAAGGCCGAGGGCGTGGATGTGATCTACACGCTGTGCGGCGGGCACATCATCGACATCTACGACGGTTGCGTCGATGAGGGCATCGAGGTGATCGACGTTCGTCACGAGCAGGTGGCCGCGCACGCCGCTGACGGCTACGCGCGCATCACCGGCAAACCCGGCTGCGCGGTGGTCACCGCGGGACCGGGCACGACCGACGCGGTCACCGGCGTGGCCAACGCCTTCCGCGCGGAGAGCCCCATGCTGCTCATCGGCGGCCAGGGCGCGCTGAGCCAGCACAAGATGGGCTCACTCCAGGACCTGCCGCACGTGGACATGATGACGCCGATCACGAAGTTCGCCGCCACGGTGCCGAGCACCGAACGCGTGGCCGACATCGTGTCGATGGCCTTCCGCGAGTGCTACCACGGCGCTCCGGGCCCGTCGTTCCTGGAGATCCCGCGCGACGTGCTGGACGCGAAGATCCCGCTGGAGAAGGCGCGCATCCCCAAGAACTACCGGGCCTCCACGCGGCAGGCCGGCGACCCGGAGGCGATCGAGCGCCTGGCCGACATGCTCGCCCACGCCGAGAAGCCGTGCATCCTGCTCGGCAGCCAGGTCTGGACCTGCCGGGCCACCGACGCGGCCATCGACTTCGTCAGAAGCCTGAACGTGCCCGCCTACATGAACGGCTCCGGGCGCGGCACACTCCCGCCCGGCGACCCGCACCACTTCCAGCTCTCGAGAAGGTACGCCTTCACCGAGGCCGACCTCATCATCATCGTCGGCACGCCGTTCGACTTCAGGATGGGGTACGGCAAGCGCCTGTCCCCGGCCGCCACCGTGGTCCAGATCGACCTCGACTACCGCACGGTCGGCAAGAACCGCGACATCGACCTGGGCATCGTCGGCGACGCCGGGCTCATCCTGTCGGCCGCGGTCCAGGCGGCCAGCGGCCGGATCAGCGACGCCGCCGCCAGGCGCAAGGAGTGGATCGAGGAACTGCGCGCGGTCGAGACCCAGTCCTACGACAAGCGCCTGCCCAGGCAGCTGTCGGCGAGCACGCCCATCGACCCCTACCGCCTCGTCCACGAGATCAACGAGTTCCTGACCGAGGACACCATCTACATCGGCGACGGCGGCGACATCGTCACCTTCTCCGGCCAGGTCGTGCAGCCCAAGTCGCCCGGCCACTGGATGGACCCGGGCCCGCTGGGCACCCTCGGCGTCGGCATGGCG
The DNA here is from genome assembly GCF_044457345.1 of Nonomuraea sp. NPDC050547. Classification (NCBI taxonomy): domain Bacteria; kingdom Bacillati; phylum Actinomycetota; class Actinomycetes; order Streptosporangiales; family Streptosporangiaceae; genus Nonomuraea; species Nonomuraea sp. NPDC050547. The sequence continues at coordinate 28,241 of NZ_JBITGW010000014.1, read as the reverse complement.
TTCGCGATGGCCGCCAAGCAGGCCCGCCGCGACAAGGAGGTGCTCTGCCTGTTCGGCGACGGCGCCTTCTCCCTGACCGGCTGGGACTTCGAGACGATGATCCGCTTCGACCTGCCGTTCATCGGCGTCATCGGCAACAACTCCTCGATGAACCAGATCAGGTACGGCCAGGCCGCCAAGTACGGCGAGGACCGCGCCCGCGTCGGCAACACGCTGGGCGACATCCGTTACGGCGACTTCGCCAAGCTGCTCGGCGGCCACGGCGAGGAGGTCCGCGACCCGGACGAGATCGCCCCGGCCCTGCGCAGGGCCCGCGAGTCCGGCAAGCCCTCGCTGATCAACGTGTGGGTCGACCCCGAGGTCTACGCCCCCGGAACCATGAACCAGACGATGTACAAGTGAGGCTCAGATGAAGGCTCTGGAAGGCGTCCGCGTCCTCGACATGACCCACGTCCAGTCCGGGCCGTCGGCCACCCAGCTGCTCGCCTGGCTCGGCGCCGACGTGGTCAAGCTGGAGGCGCCCACGGGCGACATCACCCGTCAGCAGCTGCGCGACAAACCCGGCGTCGACAGCCTCTACTTCACGATGCTCAACTGCAACAAGCGCAGCATCACCCTCAACATGAAGTCCGAGCGGGGCAAGGAGTTGTTCACCGAACTGGTGAAGGGCGCCGACATCCTGGTCGAGAACTTCGGGCCCGGCGCGGTCGACCGGATGGGCTTCACCTGGGAGCGCCTGAGCGAGCTCAACCCGCGCCTCATCTACGCCTCGATCAAGGGCTTCGGCGCCGGGAAGTACGCCAAGTTCAAGGCGTACGAGGTGATCGCCCAGGCCATGGGCGGCTCGATGACCACGACGGGCTTCGAGGAGGGGCCGCCGCTGGCCACGGGCGCGCAGATCGGCGACTCGGGCACCGGAGTGCACGTGGTGGCGGGCATCCTCGCCGCCCTGTACCAGCGGGAGGGCACCGGGCGGGGGCAGCGGGTGCAGGTGGCGATGCAGCACGCCGTCCTGAATCTGTGCCGGGTGAAGCTGCGTGACCAGCAGCGGCTGGCGCACGGGCCGCTGCGCGAGTACCCGAACAGGAGCTTCGGCGACGAGGTGCCGCGCTCGGGCAACGCCAGCGGCGGCGGCCAGCCCGGATGGGCGGTGCGCTGCGCGCCGGGCGGCCCCAACGACTACATCTACGTGATCGTCCAGCCGGTCGGCTGGCGGCCGATCGCCGGCATCATCGGCCGCCCCGAGCTGGCCGACGACCCCGAGTGGGCCACCCCTGAGGCCCGGCTGGGCAAGCTCGACAAGATGTTCCAGCTCATCGAGGAGTGGACCATCCGCCACGACAAGTGGTCGGTGCTCGACCGGCTCAACGCCGAGAACGTCCCGTGCGGCCCGATCCTGTCGACCAGGGAGCTGGCGCAGGACGAGAGCCTGCGCGAGGAGGGCATCGTCGTCGCGGTGGAGCACCCGGAGCGGGGCGAGTTCGTCACCGTGGGCAGCCCGCTGCAGCTTTCCGACTCGCCGGTGGACGTGCGCACCCCGCCCCTGCTCGGCGAGCACAACCAGGAGATCTACGGTGCGCTCGGCGTGAGCGCGGGCGAGTTGGCCGAGCTGAAGACGAACGGAGTCATCTGATGTCCGCGAGGGAAGTCATCGAGAAGGCGCTGGCCGAGGGCCGCACGGCCCTGACCGCCCCCGAGGGGAGGACGATCTGCGAGGAGTACGGCATCGCCACCCCGGGAGAGGGCCTGGCCACCACGGCCGAGGAAGCGGTCGAAATATCAGCAAAAATCGGCTTCCCCGTGGTCTTGAAGATCGTCTCACCGGACATCCTGCACAAGACAGAGGCCGGCGGCGTGCTCGTGGGGCTCAAGACCCCCGAGGAGGTCCGCGAGGGCCACCAGAAGATCATCGCCGGCGCGCTCGCCTACAACCCCGGCGCCCAGATCGACGGCGTCCAGGTCCAGCAACTGGTCGGCGGCGGCTACGAAGTCATCGTCGGCGCCGTCACCGACCCCACCTTCGGCAAGGTCGTCGCCTTCGGCCTGGGCGGAGTCCTGGTCGAAGTGCTCAAGGACGTGACCTTCCGCCTGGCCCCCGTCTCGGGTGATGATGCCCTGACGATGCTCGACGACATCAAAGCGGCGGAGGTGCTGCGTGGGGCGCGCGGTGCCGAGCCCGCCGACCGCGCCGCACTCGCCCAGCTCATCGAGCGCGTCGGCAGGCTGGTCGACGAGCACCCCGAGATCGTGGAGATCGACCTCAACCCCGTCTTCGCCAGCGCCTCCGGGGCCGTCGCCGCCGACGTGCGCATCCTCGTCGGCGCCGCGCCCGCGCCGGTCGAACGCCTGCCGAGGGAGCGCATCCTCGCCCAGATGACCCGCATCTTCAAGCCGCGCGCCATCGCCGTCATCGGCGCCTCCGCCGAACAGGGCAAGATCGGCAACTCGGTCATGCGCAACCTCATCAACGGCGGCTACCAGGGCCAGATCTTCCCGATCAACCCCAAGGCCACCGAGATCATGGGACTGCCCGCCTACAAGAGCATCGCCGAGGTCCCCTACGACGTGGACGTCGCCGTCTTCGCCATCCCCGCCGCCTTCGTGGCCCCGGCGCTGGAGGAGACGGGCAAGAAGGGGGTCGCGGGAGCGATCATGATCCCGTCGGGGTTCGCCGAGACCGGCAACCTCGACGGCCAGCGGGAGATCGTCGAGATCGCGCGCCGGCACGGGGTGCGGATGCTCGGGCCCAACATCTACGGCTACTACTACACGCCGGAGAACCTCTGCGCCACGTTCTGCACGCCGTACGACGTGAAGGGCAGTGTCGCGCTGACCTCGCAGAGCGGCGGCATCGGCATGGCCATCCTGGGCTTCAGCCGTACCACCAAGATGGGCGTCTCGGCGATCGTCGGCGTCGGCAACAAGGCCGACGTCGACGAGGACGACCTGCTCACCTTCTTCGAGCAGGACGACAACACCCGCGCGGTCGCCATGCACCTGGAGGACCTCAAGGACGGGCGCGGCTTCGTCGACGCCGCGCGCAGGGTCGTCAAGAACAAGCCCGTCATCGTGCTCAAGGCCGGGCGTACGGCGATGGGCGCGCGGGCGGCCGGTTCCCACACCGGGGCGCTGGCCGGCGACGACAAGGTCTACGACGACATCCTGCGCCAGGCCGGAGTCGTGCGCGCCCCCGGTCTCAACGACATGCTGGAGTACGCCAGGGCGCTGCCGCTGATGCCCGCCCCGCAGGGGGAGAACGTCGTCATCATCACCGGAGCGGGCGGATCCGGCGTGCTGCTGTCCGACGCGTGCGTGGACGCCGGGCTCACGCTCATGGACATCCCGGCCGACCTGGACGAGGCCTTCCGCGCCTTCATCCCGCCCTTCGGGGCCGCGGGCAACCCCATCGACATCACCGGCGGCGAACCGCCGTCGACCTACGAGAACACGGTCAGGCTCGGGCTGTCCGACGGGCGCGTGCACGCGCTGGTCCTCGGGTACTGGCACACGATCGTCACCCCGCCCATGGTCTTCGCCGAACTCCTCGCCCGCGTGGTGGCGGAGGAGCGGGAGAAGGGCAACGTCAAGCCGGTCGTCGCGTCCCTGGCCGGTGACACCGAAGTGGAGGAAGCCTGCGCGTACCTGTTCGACCACGGAGTCATCGCCTACCCGTACACGACTGAGAAGCCGGTGGCCGTGCTCGGCGCGAAGTATCGCTGGGCCAGAGCGGCCGGACTGCTGCGTTAAGAGCCGGACGCGGCAGGCGAGGGGGCACATCGGGGCAGCCCACAGGAACCAACCTTTCCCCCCAGGAGGTCCTTAGGTGGACACATCCAAACCATCGGCGGCCGCGGCGCCGCCGGTTGAGGACGAACGCGTATGGAAAGCGGGCCGGCTGGAGCCGATGCCCATCAGAAAACTGCCCGACGCGCCCCCGTCGGTGCACATTCTCGGGCCGACCGTCTTCCTGGTCGCCCTGGGCGTGGGGATGGGCGAGTCCTACATGTGGCCCAGGCTCGTCCTGCTGTTCGGGCCGGAGATCAGGTGGTTGTTCCTGATCGGCGTCACCCTGCAGGCCGTCGTGATGCTGGAGATGGCGCGGTACGCGATGGCGACGGGGGAGAGCATCTTCTCCGGCGCCGCCCGCGTGTTCAAACCGATCATGTGGTTCTTCTTCGTGACGGCCATCGCCGTCTACATCTGGCCCGGCCACCTGTCGGCGGGCGCGGCGGCCTTCGAGGAGATCACCGGCATTCCCTGGGTGGTCACCGCGGTCATCGGGCTCATCCTGGTCGGGGTGGTCTTCTCCCTGGCCAAGGTGATCTACAACGTGCTGGAGAACCTGCTGTCGGTGCTCATCGGCGTGCTCGTGCTCAGCACCGCGGTGGTCGCGGCGATGGTCGGCTCCTGGGGTGACGTGGTCTCCACGATCACCGGCATGTTCTCCTTCGGCTACCTGCCGCCCGAGGCGCTGTCGGCCGCGTGGTTCCCGGTCATCGTCGGGGCGTGCGCGTTCGCCGGGCCGTCCGGGATGCAGCAGATGTGGTACACGCTGCACCTGCGCGACTCCGGCGCCGGCATGGGCGCGCACATCCCGCGCATCCGCGGCCTGCGCCACGCCGGCGAGGAAGAGGCGATGCCGGCGCGCGGCTTCATGTTCGACACCGACGACCCCGCCGAGATGGCCAAGTGGAAGGGCTGGCGGCGCTGGGTCACCTTCGACGCGCTGCTGCTGTTCTGGGGCGTGACCATGCTGGTCACGATCTCCTTCACGGTCATCGCCCAGGCCGCCGTCCGGCAGAACCCGGGGGTGCGCACGATCATCTCCGGCGACGACCGGGAGGTGGCGCTGACCGCGATGTCGAACGCCGTCTCCTCGGCGGGCAGCTCGGTGCTCGGGGTGGTCTTCCTCGGGTTCATCGCGCTGATCGGACTCAACGCCACGCTCGGGCTGTTCGACTCGTTCTCGCGCGGGCAGGCCGACATGACCTACAACTTCGTGCCCGGCGCCCGCAAGCGGAAGATGTCCCACCTGTACGCGGGCTTCCTCTGGGGTGTGATCATCTTCGGCATCCTGATCCTGCTCTTCGGCCCGGCCGACGGGCCCAGCGGGATCCTGGACACGCTGGCGTTCCTGTCGACGTTCGCCATGGGCGCCTACTGCGTGACGCTGCTGCTGGTCAACAACCGCATGCTGCCCAAGCCGATCCGGCCGAAGTGGTGGACCAACGTGATCGTCGGCTTCGGCGCGGTGTTCTACCTGGGCATGCTCTTCTACAGCCTGTTCGCGTTCGGCGTGGTCGTGGACTGATGGCGATCCGGCACAGCCTCGAACCCGCCCTGCCCGGGGCGGCGATCGGAGCCGTCGCCGGCGTGGCCGCCGGGGGGCTGACCCTGCTCGCGGGGCAGCCTCTCGGACGGGCCGCGCTGTCGGCGCTCGCGCTGGCCGTACCCCTGGCGCTGTGCGGCGGCGCGTACGGCCTGCTCATCGGACGCTGGCTCTTCCGGCCCGGGGCCTTCGCACCTGTCGCCCTGTTCTGGATGGTCGCGTTTCCGATGTCCAGACTCATCCAGGAGAGCCTGGCCGGGGTGGGGATGCGGGACGGCGTCCTGTTGTTCCTGGCCTACCAGGCGATGGTGAGCGTCGGCTTCGCCATCGGCTTCGTGTGGCTGCACGAACGCCTGACCGTGAGGAGACGATGAACCTGCCCGTATGGGTCTGGCTCGCCACGATCGGCGGCTTCGGCCTCATCCTCGCCCTCGACTTCTCCCTCGTCGCCCGCAACCCGCGCGAACCCTCCTTCAAGGAGTGCGTCGGCTGGGTCTCCTTCTACGTCGCCCTGGCCGTGCTGTTCGGCTTCGGGCTGCTGATGTTCTCGGGGCCCGCGCACGGCGGGGAGTTCTTCGCCGGCTGGATCACCGAGTACTCCCTCAGCGTCGACAACCTCTTCGTCTTCCTGCTGATCATGAGCCGGTTCCGGGTGCCGCGGCAGTACCGGCAGAAGGTACTGCTCATCGGGATCGTGCTGGCGCTGGTCATGCGCGGCGGCTTCATCGCGGCCGGCGCCGAGGCGGTGACCCGCTTCGACTGGCTCTTCTACGTCTTCGGCGCCTTCCTCGTCTACACCGCGTGGAAGCTGATCGGGCACGAGGAGGAGGAAGCGGAGTTCTCCGAGAACATCGCGCTGCGGACGGTACGCCGCGTGCTGCCGGCCACCGACACCTACCACGGCGCCCGCCTGACCGTGCACCACGGCCGCCGCATGGTGACCCCGATGCTCATCGTCATGGTCGCCATCGGGACCACCGACCTGTTGTTCGCCCTGGACTCCATCCCGGCCATCTTCGGCCTGACCAAGGAGCCCTACCTGGTGTTCACCGCCAACGCCTTCGCGCTCATGGGGCTGCGGCAGCTGTTCTTCCTGATCGGCGGGCTGCTGGACCGGCTCGTCTACCTGAGCAAGGGGCTGTCGGTGGTGCTGGCGTTCATCGGGGTGAAGCTCATCCTGGAGGCGCTGCACCACGACGGGGTGTCCTGGGCGCCGGAGATCCCGATCGTGGTCTCTCTCGGCGTCATCCTCGGGACGCTCGCCGTCACCACCGTGCTCAGCCTGCTGAAGTCCCGTGCCGTTCGGGACGAGGAGCCGGCTGAGCGCTGACACGGCCGCGGGCGGGCGCGGCCGGTCCGCTCGCGGCCTAGACGCCTTCGAGCTTCGCTACGAGCCTGGCCAGCAGGTTACTTGTCTCCATCTGATTGGCCTTGATGTCGTTGATGTCATCTCTCATGATGGCCATGGATTTCTCCATGTTGCCTACCGACCGCTGAAGGACGCCGATGTCGCCCTTCATCACGACGATGTCGCTCTTCATCACGACGATGTCGCTCTTCATCTCGGCAATGTCGGCCTTGACGACCGTCATGTCCGCTTTCAGATCGGAGATGTCGCTTCGCATCTCCTTGATGTCGGTTTCAACGCTGTCCATGCGTTGTTCGAGGTACGGCATGGAAACAAGGGTACCGGCGGGGCTGTCACGGTCGAGGGGATCTGTGGATATCGCGGTCGGCGGTCCACAGGCGCAGGTAGCGGTCGGCCTGCTCGGCCGAGTAGTGCTTTCTGAGCGCGGCGCTCAGGCCGACGCCGAAGGAGCGTCCGTCTCCGCTCTGGCCCATGGGATCACCGCGGAGAAAGCTCAACAACGCCTTCATCGTCACGTCACCTCCTGTCCGGTGTCTTCCTCTGCCCGAGGAGGGGTCTGGTAATCGGCGGGTCAGCCGGTGCGGCGGCGGCGCCGTACCGGCTTGGGGGCGGGTTCGACGGGCTGGCCCGCGCGCGACTCCAGGTAGGAGGCGCGGGTGTGCTCGGTGTGCTCGCGCATGATCCGCGCGGCGGTCGCCTCGTCGCGGGCCTCGATGGCGTCGATGAGCGCGGTGTGCTCCTCCCACGAGGTCATGCCGCGCCGCCTGGCCACGGGCGTGTGGTACCAGCGCACCCGCCTGGCCACCTGGGCGGCCAGCTCGGCCAGCACCTTGTTGCCCGACAGCGCCGTCACGAGCGCGTGGAGCTCGGAGTTGGTGGCGACCGCGCCGTCGACGTCGTCCGACCGCACCGCCGCGACGCCGCGCGCGCACAGGGCGCGCAGTTGCCTCACGCCGTCCTCGCCGGCGTTCTGCGCGGCCAGCCGCGCCGACTCGGTCTCCAGCAGCGTGCGTACGGCGAGCAGCTGGTCGGCCTCTTCTAGGGTCGGCACGTGCACGAAGGCGCCCTGGCCGGGGAAGAGGTCGACCCAGCCTTCGCCGCTGAGCTGCTGGAGCGCCTCGCGCACCGGTTGCCTGGAGACGCCGAGCAGCTCGGCCAGCTCGCTCTCGACCAGGTGCTGACCGGGCTTGAGCTGGCCGGAGACGATGAGCTCCTGGATGGCCTCGATGACGCTCTCGCGGAGCGTGGCGGGGCGGGGAATCTTGGCCGCGGTCTGACCGGCCTGATCCGACAGCAACATGTTCGCGGCTCCACTAACGGTTTGTCGTCGACTGCCTACAGCATACAGTTTGCGCTTCTCACCTTTCCGGTGAGCCTCATCACACGGGGATCGTGACCGGCCTGCCGGGCGCGCGCAACCGCCGGGCGGCCAGCGCGGGCAGCCCCGCGCACGCGGCGGCGAGCAGGAGCGCGGGCGTGGCGGACCCGGACAGCGCGAGCCAGCTCAGCGCCACCGCCACCAGCCCGGCCGCGGCCTTGGCGCTGTAGACGACCGGATGGATGGTGCCGGTGCCGGCCACGCCGAAGTAGTCGCGGACCAGGCTGGCGACCAGCGGATAGAAGGCCCCGCCACCCAGGCCCGCCGCCACGGCCCCCGCCCAGAGCCCGAGAGAGGCGCCGGTGCTCGCGTGGGCGGCCAGGAGGAGCTGGCCCAGCGCGAGCAGGGTGAGCACGACGGCCAGCACCGCCGTACGGCCCAGCGCCTCCGAGCACCGCATGGCCAGCGCCCTGCCCGCCCCGTTGAGCCCCACCAGGATCGCCACCGCGCCCCAGGCGCCCGACGCGGCCACGATGACCACGTCGGCGATCGAGACCGCCCCCGCGCCCACCAGGATGGCCGCCAGCACCGGCAACGCCCTGGTGCGCAGCGCCTGGGCCAGCGAGAACTCGCGGAGCGCCCCGGGCGTGCGGCGCAGGACGGCGGCGTCGAGCGCGTACGAGCGGGGGTCGACGGTGTCGGGCCACCACAGGGGAGGCGGCATGCGCAGGTGCCGGGCGGCGGTGCCGATGACCAGGGCGGCGACGGCCCCAGAGGCCAGGAACGCCTGGGGGAGCGTGCCGGGGAACAGGCCCGCCCACAGCAGCAGCGGCAGCGCCCCGTAGCCGAAGGCGCCGGTCACCAGGCCGACGCGCAGGGCGGGCCGTTCCGGGTGCCAGGCGGCGACGGTCTCGCCGCACACGCCGTAGACGAGTCCGGCGCCCAGGCCGCCGAGCACGGCGTACACGGTGAGGAAGGGCCAGGAGCCGCCGAGGCCGAGGGCGAGGAGGCCCGCGGTGGTGAGGACGGCGCCCGCGGTGAGCGAGAGGCGGCGGCGCAGCAGGGCTCCGGCCGCCTGGCAGACGATCCACACGCCCAGCGGGATGAGCGCGGCCTGGTCGCGGGTGAGCAGGGCGGCGTAGCCGTACTGGAGCGGGGCTATGGCCGCCATCGAGGCCCAGGCGAGCCAGAACGTGCGGGGACGGTCGGCGGGCACGGGGCCGGGCAGGTACGCGCGGCCACGCCAGTCTCGAATTGCATTCTCCATACTGTATGGAATATCCACACAATCGGATCCTTGTCGAGCCTCTGGACGAGGAATATTCCATACGGTATACCGTCTACAAAGGAGGCTCGCATGGACCTGTACGAGTACCAGGCGAAGGAACTCTTCGGTCGCCACGGCATCCCGGTCCCCCTCGGCGACGTGGCCCGCACCCCCGCCGAGGCCCGCGCGATAGCAGCCGAGATCGGCGCTCCCGTCGTCATCAAGGCCCAGGTGAAGACCGGCGGCAGAGGCAAGGCGGGCGGCATCAGGGCCGCGCCGGGGCCGGGGGCCGCCGAGGAGGAGGCCGGGCACGTCCTCGGGATGGACATCAAGGGACATCTCACCCGCGCCGTGCTCGTGGAGGTGGCCACGGTGCCCTTCGAGGAGTACTACGCCGCCTTCCTCGTCGACCGGGCGGCCGGGTCGTTCCTGGCGATGGTGTCGGCGCAGGGCGGCATGGAGATCGAAGAGCTGGCGGAACGCGACCCCGGCGCGCTGGTCAGGCTGGCGGTCGACCCGGTCGCCGGCGTGGACGCCGGCGTCGCCCAGCAGCTCGTGGCCAAGGCGGGCCTGCCCGAGGCGGCCGCGGCCACGCTGCAGCGGCTGTGGGACGTCATGGTGGCGGAGGACGCCCTGCTGGTCGAGGTCAACCCGCTCATCCTCACCACCGACCAGCGGATCGTGGCGCTCGACGGCAAGGTCACCCTGGACGACAACGCCGCGTTCCGGCACGAGCGCGTACCCGAGGAGCTGACCGGCGGCCTGGAGGACCGCGCCCGCGCGAAAGGGCTCAACTACGTCAAGCTGGACGGCCGCGTGGGCGTGATCGGCAACGGCGCCGGGCTGGTCATGAGCACGCTCGACGTCGTCGCCGGGGCCGGCGCCGGCCCGGCGAACTTCCTCGACATCGGCGGCGGGGCCTCCGCTCAGGTCATGGCCGACGGACTGGAGATCATCCTGTCCGACCCGGACGTGCGCTCGGTTCTGGTCAACGTCTTCGGCGGCATCACCACCTGCGACGCGGTGGCCACAGGCATCGTCACCGCGCTGGAACTGCTGGGTGAACGCGGCCGGGCCCGGCCCATCGTGGTCCGGCTGGACGGCAACAACGCCGAGGTCGGCCGGCGCATCCTCAGCGACGCCCGGCACCCGGCGGTCCGCCAGGTGCCCACCATGGACGGCGCCGCCCAGCTGGCGGCCAGACTCGCGGCAGGTGCGTGATGGCGATCTTCCTGACCAAGGACAGCCGCGTGCTGGTCCAGGGCATGACCGGCTCCGAAGGCGCCCGGCACACCGCGCGCATGCTGGCCGCGGGAACGAACGTGGTGGCAGGGGTGACGCCCGGCAAGGGCGGGCGCACGGTCGACTTCGGCGAGCGTACGGTTCCGGTCTTCGGCTCGGTCGCCGAGGCCGTGGGCGAGACCGGCGCCGACGTGTCCGTCGTCTTCGTGCCGCCGCGCTTCACCGGCGCGGCCGTGGAGGAGACGGTGGCGGCGGCGGTGCCGCTGTGCGTGGTGATCACCGAGGGCGTGCCCGTGCACGACGCGATCAGGTTCCGCGCCCTGGCCCGCGGCGGGACCCGGATCATCGGCCCCAACTGCCCCGGCCTGATCAGCCCCGGCCAGGCGTCGGCCGGGATCATCCCCGCCGACATCACCACCGCCGGGCGCATCGGCCTGGTCTCCAAGTCGGGCACGCTGACCTACCAGCTCATGTACGAGCTGCGCGACCTGGGCTTCTCCACCGCGGTCGGGATCGGCGGCGACCCGGTCATCGGCACCACGCACATCGACTGCCTCCAGGCGTTCCAGGACGACCCGGGCACCGACGCGATCGTGATGATCGGCGAGATCGGCGGCGACGCCGAGGAGCGGGCCGCCGCCTACATCTCCGCGAACATCACCAAACCGGTCGTCGCCTACGTGGCCGGCTTCACCGCCCCGGAAGGCAGGACGATGGGCCACGCCGGCGCGATCGTCTCCGGTTCCTCGGGTACCGCGCAGGCCAAGAAGGAGGCGCTGGAGGCGGCCGGCGTGCGGGTCGGACGTACCCCGTCGGAGACCGCGCGGCTCCTGCGGTCGGCGCCGGCCGTGACATGAGGCGCGTCCCCTGCGTGGAGGCGGTGGTCGCGGTGCTGGAGTCGGAGGGAGTGACCACCGTCTTCGGCGCCCCGGGCGCCACGATCCTGCCCCTGTACGCAGCGCTCCGCCACAGCTCCATCCGGCACGTCACGGTACGCCATGAGGAGGGCGGCGCCCACGCCGCCGACGGCTGGGCCAGGGCGACGGGCGACGCCGGCGTCTGCGTCGGCACCTCGGGCGCCGGGATGGTCACCGGTCTCCACGCCGCGCTGGCCGACTCCGTCCCGATGATCTGCGTCACCGGCCACACGGCCGACATCGTGGAGGTCGCCAGGCCCGTCACCAAATGGGCCGTCCAGCTCAAGGAGCCCGCCCAGGCGCCGTGGGTCTTCCGCGAGGCGTTCAGGATCGCCCGCTCCGGCCGGCCCGGCCCGGTCCTCGTCGACCTGCCCATCGACGTGCAGCGCGGCACCTGCCCGTACGACCGCGCACTGGACGCGCCGCTGCCGGTCGCGGTCCCGCGCCCGCTGCCGCGGGTCGTGCGCGCGGCCGTCGACATGGTGTGTACGGCCAAGCGGCCCCTCATCCTGGCCGGAGGCGGCGTCGTCACCGCCGGGGCCTGCGGCGAACTTCTCGAACTCGCCGAGCACCTCCAGATCCCCGTCCAGGTCACGCTCATGGGCAAGGGCGCCTTTCCCGAGGACCACCCCCTGTTCGCCGGCCTGCCCGGGATCCAGGCGCAGACCCGCTGGGGCAACGCCGCGTTCCTGGCCGGCGACCTGGTGCTCGCCGTCGGCGTCCGCTTCGGCGGGCGGCACACCGGCGAGCTGGACGTCTACCGCAAGGGCCGGCGCTTCATCCACGTCGACATCGAACCCACCCAGTTCGGCAGGGTCTTCGAGCCGGACTTAGGGGTGTTCGGGCATGCCAGGCCCGTATTGGCTGAGATGGTGGCGGAGGCGCGCAGCCGTACTGCGGCCCTGCGGCCCGGCAAATGGGTGCGCAGGGTCGGCGAGCTGCGCCGCACGATGGCACGCCGCGACGACTTCGACGACGTGCCGATCAAGCCGCCCCGCGTGTTCAGGGAGATCAACGCCTTCTACCCGCGCGACACCACCTTCGTCACCGCGATCGGGCTCCACCAGATCTGGTCGGGCCAGTTCCAGACCACCTACCTGCCCCGCCGCTACCTCGTGTGCGGGCAGGCCGGGCCGCCGGGCTGGGAGGTGCCCGCAGCGATCGGCGTCAAATGCGCCCATCCGGAACGACAGGTCGTCGCGATCGTCGGCGACCACTCCTTCCAGCGCCTGATGGAGGAGGTCGGAGTGGCGGCGCGGTACCGGGTCCCGTTCGTCATCGTGATGATCAACAACGAGTGCCTCGGGCTGATCAGGCAGGAGGAGCTCCCGTACGACACGAACGACGCCGTGGATCTCCACGACGGCGAAGGCGGAGCCGACCACGTCAAGGCGATGGAGTCCTTCGGCTGCCCGGCCCGCCGGGTCGAACGGCCGGGCGACATCCGCGACGCCCTGGCCTGGGCGTCCGCCGAGGCGGCGCACAAGCGGCTGCCGGTGCTGGTGGAGGTCATGGTCGAGCGGGAGGCCAACGCGGCCATGGGCCCCGCGCTCGACGCGATCAAGGAGTTCGAGCCGCTGCCCGAGCTCGTCACCGTCGACTGGTCGGACTAGGAGGCCAGATGCGGATCAAACCGGGCACAGCCTGGCAGGACACTTACGACAGATGCTGTACGGCGGCGCCGGAGGCGTTCCACGACGACAGGGTGCTCAACCACTGGGGCGGCTTCTGGCACCGCGACGGCCGCCCCGACAACCCGGTCTTCTCGCCGATCGACGGCACCGCCATCGCCGTCCCGCCCAGGCTGGACCGGTCGGGCGCGGGCCGCGCGGTTGCCGGCGCCGAGTCCGAGCACCGGCAGTGGCGGCACGTGCCGGTGGCCGAACGCAAGGCCCGCGTCATGGCCGCCGTCGAGGCGATGGCCGGGCACCGCGACCTGCTCGCGATGCTGCTCGTGTGGGAGATCGGCAAGCCGTGGAAGACGGCCTGCGCCGACGTGGACCGCTGCCTGGACGGCGTGCGCTGGTACGTCGGGGAGATCGACCGCATGACCGCCGGGCGCACCCCGCTGCCCGGACCGGTCAGCAACATCGCCAGCTGGAACTACCCGATGAGCGTGCTCATGCACGCGATGCTGGTCCAGGCGCTGGCCGGGAACGCGGTGATCGCCAAGACGCCCACCGACGGCGGGCTCGCCTGCCTCACGCTCGCCTGTGCGCTGGCCGTACGGGAGGGGCTGCCGTTCACGCTGGTCAGCGGGGGCGGGGCGGCGCTGTCACCGGTGCTGGTGGGCGGGCGCGCGCTGGGGTGCGTGTCGTTCGTGGGCGGCAGGGACGCGGGGGCCCAGGTGGCGACCTCGCTGGCCGACGTCGAGCGGCGGCACGTACTGGAGCAGGAGGGTCTCAACTGCTGGGGCGTCTGGGAGTACTCGGGGTGGGAACTGCTCACGCGGCAGATCCGCGCGTCCTTCGACTACGCCAAGCAGCGGTGTACCGCGTATCCGCGGTTCGTCGTACAGCGTGAGCTCTTTCCGGACTTCCTGGCCGCCTATATGGAAGCGGTGGGGTCGTTGCGGTTCGGGCATCCGCTGGCGGTGGAGTCGCCGGAGGACCCGTTACCGCAGCTCGACTTCGGCCCGCTCATCAACGCGGCGAAGGCGGCCGAACTGGCCGGCCAGGTGGACCAGGCGATCGCACGAGGCGGCGTGCCGTTGTACCGGGCGAGGTTGTCAGACGGGCATTTCCTGCCGAACCAGGATGTTTCCGCCTACTTCGCGCCGACGGCGATCCTCAACCCGCCCCGCTCCTCACCCCTGCACCACGCCGAGCCGTTCGGGCCCGTCGACACCATGATGCTCGTGGACACCGAGGCCGAGCTCCTGGCCGCCATGAACGCCAGCAACGGCGCCCTGGTCGCCACCCTGTCCTGCGACGACGAGGAGACCTTCGCCCGGATCTCGCCCGAGGTGCGCGCCTTCAAGGTCGGCCACAACAAGCCGCGTTCGCGCGGGGACCGGGACGAGCTGTTCGGCGGCCTGGGGGCGTCGTGGCGCGGCGCCTTCGTCGGCGGCGACCTCCTGGTCCGAGCCGTGACCACAGGCCCGGAAGGCGAACGCCTGCCCGGCAACTTCCCCACCTACACCCTGCTGGCCAGCTGACCCCACCCCGCACCGCCGCCCGGCCGCGCCACCCGCGACCGGGCGGCGGAGGGTGCGGTCGGTCAGAAGGCGCCGAAGCGGCTGGCCACGACCAGCAGCAGGAACGTCAGCATGGCCACCCGCAGCAGCTTGCCGCCGGTGCTGAGCGACGGCCACGACAGGTACGCCAGAAGCCCCACGAAGGCGACCACCGGCAGCACCGCCACCCCGCCCAGCCAGTTCTGCACGGCGAACCCCGCCAGCAGCAACACGACCATGACCACCGGCGTGATCCAGCGCGGAACCTGCGTGAACAGATAGGCCATGGGAGTGGCGCTGCGCTGCTCCACCGCCTTGCGCAGGCCGGTCGCGCCGGGCGTGAAGAACCGCTCACCGGGCGGCAACGGGCGCTTGGCCTTGGCCGCCGCCCTGGGCTGGGCCAGCGGATGCCTGCGGTCATTGTCTTGGGCCACGGCCCGAGCCTAACCCCCCACCCCCCAACCCCGCCCCCACCAACCCCAACTCCCCGGCCCACCCACCCCGCACCCAACCTCCGGGACCTCGCCTCCCTCCGGCCACCCTCCGCGCTCCCAGGGCGCTGGCCAGGCGAGCTGCCCTCCTCTGAGGCGGGCAGCGAGTCCACGGGAGGAGGGCAAGGCGTGCCGGGACAACGGGGGCGGGGCGCGTGACAGGAGCTCATGGGGTCCCTAGGATGGGCGGCACGGCGACTCCCAGCGCCGCACCTCCTGAAAGCGAGCATCCACGCTGCCCGCCGAGCACCACGGAGGCAAAGGGGACGCAGGCGCCTCGGGGGACGAATCTTCGGCATAGCCCAGAGCATCGCGGCGGCCGGGGTCGGCGGGCGTGGACCGGGCCCCTGCGCGACCGCGGACACGGACACCGGTTATGACCGACAAGAAGCAGCTCAAAGCCCGCGTCCGGGCACGCATGGCGAAGACCGGCGAAAGCTACACCACCGCCAGGCGGCACACGCTCGGCGCCCAGGCGACGCCCGGCGATCACGGGTGGGAGTTCAAGGGCGGGCAGCATCCCAGCACGGCGGTCGTGTCGCGGCTCACGGGGGTTCCCGAGCCGCTGGTGCTCCTGGCGGGCGGCGGGATCGGGGCCGGGTACATCCTCTGGGAGTTCAAGCGGCACAACAGCGCCGCCCTGGTCATGGCCTTCCTCAACCAGTGGCAGTACTACGACCGCTGGATGACCAAGACGCTCGACCGGCTCGGCGTGCCGTACACGCACCACACGACGGGCGGCGCCAAGGGGGCGGCGCGGCGGATGGCGGAGGAACTCGACGCGGGGCGGCCGTGCGTGGTGCTGCCCGACCGCTATCACATCGGGTACTGGCGGCTGCCGAAGGAGCTCGACGGGTACGGCGGGCACCCCGTCATCGCCTACCGCAGGTCCGGCGGCTACGTGCACGTCGACGACCGGGGCAGCGGGCCGATCCTGGTGCCGGAGGACCGGATGGAGGCGGCCAGGGGGCGGGTCACCTCGTACAAGAACAGTCTGTATGTGCTGGGGGAGCCTCCTGCGCGGGTCGACCTGGCGGGGGCGGTGCTCGAGGGGCTCAGGGACTGCGCGGAGCACCTGTCGTCGGCGTCCGACTCGTTCTCGCTGCCCGCCTGGCGCAAGTGGAGCCGCCTGCTCACCGACGAGCGCAACGCCAAGGGGTGGCCGAAGGTGTTCGGGGACGGCACGCGGCTGGCCGGGGCGCTGCTGTCGATCTGGGAGTGCGTCGAGCCGGTGGGCATCGACGGCGGGAATCTGCGCGATCTGTTCGCGGACGGGCTTGACGCGGCGGCCGGGCTGCTCCAGAGGGAGGAGCTGGGGGAGTCGGCGACCGCGTTCCGGCGGATTCATGGGATGTGGCATGAGATGGCGGAGACGGCGGTGCCGTACGAGGAGTTCGGGCGGATCCGGGAGCTGACGGTGGCGGTCCGCGAGGCGGTGCTGTCGGACGGCGCGGCCCGCGAGGAGGACGCGGCGGAGCTGTGGCGGCTGCGGGCGGAAGCCGATCGCGCGCCGAGAAAGGTGGATTTCTCCGCAATCGCCGAACGGGTGAGCGCGATCCACGCGGCGGAGTCAGCCGCGATCGCGCGGCTGCGGGAGATCGTCTGACATTCTAAGAAGGTGCTCGCCGTCATTCGCTACATGGTTCCGGAAGCTCAGTCCCAAGAGTTCCTCAAGCAAGGTCAGAACATCGTCGACACCCTGCGCGCCCAGCCGGGATTCCTCCGCGGGAGGCTGGCGCGTTCCGTCGATGAGCCGAACCTGTGGGCGCTGGTGAGCGAATGGGAGGGCGCGGGCTACTATCGCCGCGCCCTTTCAGCCGCGAAGATGGCGATGTATCCGTTGATGATTCTCATGGTCAACGAGCCGAGCGCCTTCGAGGACATCTACGTATCCGGACAAGAGGAATAGTCGCGCGCGAGGGCGACCGGACGTCCCCTAAGCTGGGACCTCATCCGTTTCCCCTCGCCGACCTCCAGCCGGAAAGAGACCCATCCTCATGGCACGCCGTACAGACGTCATGGACACCATCGTCAGCCTCGCCAAGCGCCGCGGGCTCGTCTACCCGTCGAGCGAGATCTACGGAGGCCTCCGTGCGTCATGGGACTACGGTCCGCTGGGCGTGGAGCTGAAGAACAACGTCAAGCGGCAGTGGTGGCAGTCGATGGTGCAGGCCCGCGACGACGTGGTGGGCCTCGACTCGTGCGTCATCCTGGCCCGCGAGGTGTGGCAGGCCTCCGGCCACGTGGAGACGTTCACCGACCCGCTGACCGAGTGCCAGTCGTGCCACAAGCGGTTCCGGGCCGACCACCTCATCGAGTCGTACGAGGAGAAGAACGGCAAGGCCCCCGAGAACGGCCTGGCCGACATCACCTGCCCCAACTGCGGCAACAAGGGCGCCTTCACCGAGCCGCGGCAGTTCAGCGGCCTGCTGAAGACCTATCTCGGCCCGGTCGAGGACGAGTCCGGCCTGGCCTTCCTGCGCCCCGAGACCGCGCAGGGCATCTTCATCAACTACCTCAACGTGCAGCAGTCGGCGCGCAAGAAGATCCCGTTCGGCATCGGCCAGATCGGCAAGTCGTTCCGCAACGAGATCACGCCGGGCAACTTCATCTTCCGCACCCGCGAGTTCGAGCAGATGGAGATGGAGTTCTTCGTCAAGCCCGGCAGCGACGAGGAGTGGCACCAGTACTGGATCGACGAGCGCTACCGCTGGTACTCCGACCTGGGCATCAACAAGGACAACCTGCGCCTGTACGAGCACCCCCAGGACAAGCTGTCCCACTACTCCAAGCGCACCGTCGACATCGAGTACCGCTTCAACTTCACCGGCACGGAGTGGGGTGAGCTCGAGGGCGTCGCCAACCGCACCGACTTCGACCTCACCGCCCACGGCAAGGCCTCCGGCGTCGACCTGTCCTTCTTCGAGCAGGACACCGGCGAGCGCTACGTGCCCTACGTCATCGAGCCCGCGGCCGGTGTCGACCGCGCCACGCTGACGTTCCTGCTCGACGCCTACACCGAGGACGAGGCGCCCAACGCCAAGGGCGTCATGGAGAAGCGCACGGTCATGCGCCTTGACCACCGCCTCGCGCCGGTCAAGGCCGCGGTGCTGCCGCTGTCGCGCAACGCCGACCTGTCGCCGAAGGCCCGCGACCTCGCCGCCCAGCTGCGCCGCCGCTGGAACGTCGAGTTCGACGACGCCGGGGCGATCGGCCGCCGCTACCGCCGCCAGGACGAGATCGGCACGCCGTTCTGCATCACGGTCGACTTCGACACCCTGGAGGACCAGGCGGTGACGATCCGCGAGCGCGACTCGATGGCGCAGCAGCGCATCGCGCTCGACCAGGTCGACTCCTACCTCCGCCAGCACCTCAACGACTGAGGTCCCGACAGACATACGAGGGCGTCCGGCTCCCCGCCGGGCGCCCTCCCGCGCTTCTCCGGTACAACGCTTCCGGTACGGCGCTTTCCGGTACGGCGGGCCGCGGCGTCAGAGCCCTCGTGGTCCGGGCGGTCACGGGTTCGTGGGGGTCACGGGCTGCCGGGGTCCGGGGTGGTCAGGGGCTTGCGGGGGCGATCAGGGTGCGGGCCGGGTCCCAGGTGGTGTGCCGCAGGAGGCGGGACCGCATGCCCGCCCACCCGGCCGGCCCGGCGATCACCACCCACGCGTCCGGCCCGCCCGAGGCGAACCGGCGGGCCTGCCGCAGCCACGAGGCGGCCTCCTCCGGCCAGCTCACGACCTCGCCCACCACCCCGCCCCCGGCCTCCCACTCCCGGACGAACCGTTCGGCCGCCGCCACGGACCCGGGGTCGCGGCCGTGTCCCACGGTGACGCTCACCACCCCGGGAACCTGCCACTTCAACAGCCCGGCGAGCTCCGCCACGTCCCGGACCTGTCCTGGCTCAACCACTTTTCCTCCACTTCCGGTACTTCTCGGGCAGGCACACCGCGCACGGCCGATACCCCGCCGCAAGCGCGGTCGGTTCGTCGGCGAAGAAGACCCGGTGCCGGACGTACCCGCCCGCGGCGATGGCCCGCAGCGCGGACGGGCAGTCCAGCCGCCCGTAAATGCGCCGTCGCCGGTATCCGCCGAGCGTCCCGGGCGCCGGGCCGAGGTAGGTGCGGCCGTCGGCCCCGGTCAGCGCGTACGCGCGCTCGGCCGCTGTCATGTGGCGTCGTGGAAGACCAGGCCCAGGGTGTGCCGCAGGCCCGAGCGGACCGTGCTCACGCCGTGCCGCACCGGTGCGGCCGACCAGCCGCGGGCCGATCTCACCGGGCGGTCGCGGGTGGTGAACACCAGGCCGTGGCCCTGCGGCAGCATGGTGACCGTGCCGCGCGACTGGGCCCGGGGCCGCTGCTCCACCAGCAGGAACTCGCCGCCGGTGTAGTCGGCGCCGGGCACGTCCAGGCCGACGACCACCTGGAGCGGGAAGACCAGGTCGCCGTAGAGGTCCCGGTGCAGGGCGTTCCAGTCGCCCTCGCCGTACTTGAGCAGGATCGGTGTGGGTTTGACCTGACCGGCGGCGTGGCAGCGTTCCAGCCACTCGCCGAACTCCTCCGGCCACGTGGCAGCCCATCCGAGGCGGGCGGCCCACTCGCGGGCGATGGGCAGCAGCCTGGGGTAGAGCGTCTCCCGCAGCGCCGCCACCACCTCGGGGAACGGCTCCCGGAAGTACCGGTACTGCCCTGAACCGAAGCGGTAGCGGGCCATGTCGATCGTCGAGCGGAAGCGGGCCACGTCGTCGTACAGACCGGCGATCTCCCGGCATTCCGCCGCCGTCAGCAGCGGGCCGGTGAGGCCGCAGCCGTGGGCGTCGACCTCGCGGGCGACCGCGGGCCAGTCGGTCGCCGCGACCCGGTCCCGGATCGCGGCGTCGGATGTTCTGTCCTGGATGTCGGTCATGATCGTCCTTCAGATGAGCGCCGGCTGGAGGGCGCCCTCGTGGGTGAGCAGGAACCGCTTGCGCTCGATCCCGGCCGCGTAGCCGGTCAGCGCGCCGCCCGCGCCGATGACGCGGTGGCACGGCCGTACGATCAGCAGGGGGTTGGCCCCCACCGCCGCGCCGACCGCGCGGATGCGGTCGCGCGGCGCGCCGATGCGCGCGGCGATCTCGCCGTAGGTGGTCGTCTTCCCGTACGGCACGGCCGCGACCTCGGCCCAGACGCGGTGCTGGAACGCGGTCCCGGACGGCCGCAGGTCGAGGTCGAAGGCGGTGCGCTCGCCGGCGAAGTACTCGGCGAACTGCCGCACGGCCTCGGCGAAGGGCGCGTCGTCCCTGGTGGCCCCGCTCGGCACGGCCGCGCCCACCTTGACGGAGGTCAGCGCCCCGCCGGTGCCGGTGAGGACGATCTCGCCGATCGGGCTGTCGATGGTGGTGTAGATGCTCATGTTGAGTAGAACACCGGCGAGGGCGGAATGGAGGCGCGGTTTTCGGACTTCGTGCTGGTCACCCGGCCGCGGGAGGCGGCGGCTACTCGACCGGGCCGGGTGACGTCCCTCAGCTGAGGTGGCTGCCGAACCAGCCGAGCAGCCGATCCCACGCCCGCGCCGCGGCCGCGGGGTTGAAGCGCTGGCCGGTGTCGTTGAAGAACGCGTGCCCGGCGCCCTCGAACGTGGCGATCTCGTGCGTGAGACCGGCCTTCTCCAGGGCCGCCCGCGCGGCGTCGCGGGTGGCGTTGACCCGGTCGTCCTGCTCGGCGTAGACGCCGAGGACGGCGGCCTTCGTGCCGGTCATGTCGGCGCCCGCGGGCAGCGGGCCGTAGAACGGGACCGCGGCGGCCAGGCGCGGCTCGGCCGACGACAGCAGCAGCCAGGTCATGCCGCCGCCGAAGCAGAAGCCGACCATGCCCAGTTTGGCGCCCTTCGCCCGGTTCTGGAGCTCGCCCAGCGCGGCCTTCATGTCGGCGACGAACCGCTCCGGCGTGATCTCGCCCAGCTTGGCGGTGGCCTGCGCGGTGTCGGTGAAGGAGGCGGTGCCGCCGTCGCGGGAGAGCAGGTCGAGGGCGAGCGCGGAGTAGCCGCTCGCGGCCAGGCGCCCGGCGACGGATCGGGTGTGGTCGTTGAGACCGCGGTTCTCGTGGATGACCAGGACCGCGCCTTTGGGGCTCGCGGCCGCCGCCCAGGCGCCCTGGAGCGCCGCACCCTGCGGGCCGGGGAACGTGATGGCCTCGGTCGGCAGGGGAGAGGGGCCGACGGGTGTCCCCGAGGGACTCGGCTGCGCGCGCGTCGGGGCCGGGGTCATGCCGGTGGCCGGTGTGCCGGTGGGCGGGTCGGCGCCGCAGGCGGTCAGCAGCGCGCCGGCGGCGGGCAGGGTGAGCCCGAGCAGGCCCAGCCGCCTCAGGGCCTCGCGGCGCGGGATGAGTCCCTCGGCGTGGTCGAGGGCCACCTCTTCCGCGAGATACCGCTTGAAGGGTGACATCATGTCCGGACCGTACGCCGGGCCACCGAAAGCTCAGATAAAGGCCGCGCCGGGCAATCCTCAAAGCTCGGGATGGGCCTCAAGGGTCGAGGCGAGCGCAAAGCTCGGGACAACCCGCAGAGCTTGGGACGAGCCGCAAGGGTCCGGCGAGGCCGTTGCGCCGGCGGTGGGTCGTCCTGTCTTCTCCGTACAAGGGGATCGGCACGGGATATAGCCCTCTAGGGGGCCTGTCAGGCGAAAAATCGTATAAAGGTGTGCGTTACGGCAGCTTTCGCGGGTGCTTGGTGACATGGGCGATGACATCGGGAGTCGTCCTGATGCCCATCCCGCGAAAGGAACAGCATGTCGCTTCGCATATCGCGTCCGGCCGATGCTTCCGGGGCCCGGCGGGCACGCCTGCCACGCCTGGCGGCGCTGGCGCTGGCCGGTGGGGCGGTCCTGGCCACCACCGGCGCCGCCCACGCCGCCGCCCCCGCACCCGCACCGATCGAGCTCAGGCTCGTGCTGAACGACTGCCCCGACGGCAAGGTCCAGCCGTGACCCAGGCGCCGGACGATGCCCGGGAGGACACCGCCCTGCTGGAGAGCGCGCTCTTCGCCGTCAAGCGGGTGATCGTCGGCCAGGACCACATGGTCGAGCGCCTGCTCGTGGCGGTGCTGGCGCGTGGCCACTGCCTGCTCGAAGGCGTCCCCGGCATCGCCAAGACGCTCGCCGCCGAGACGACGGCCCGGGTGGTGGGCGGCACGTTCGCCAGGATCCAGTTCACGCCCGACCTGGTCCCGTCGGACATCGTCGGCACCCGGATCTACCGCCCCTCCACCGAGAGCTTCGACATCGAACTCGGCCCGGTCATGGCCAACCTGCTGCTGGCCGACGAGATCAACCGCGCCCCGGCCAAGGTGCAGTCGGCCCTGCTGGAGATCATGGCCGAGCGGCAGGTGAGCATCGGCGGCGTCACGCACCCGGTGCCCGCGCCGTTCCTGGTGCTGGCCACCCAGAACCCCATTGAGTCGGAAGGCGTCTACCACCTGCCCGAGGCGCAGCGGGACCGGTTCCTCATGAAGATCGACGTGGGCTATCCCAGCGAATCGGAGGAGCTGGCGATCGTCTATCGCATGAGCGTGGACCCGCCGCGGGCGCGGGCGATCCTGGACCCCGCCCGGGTGATCGCGCTGCAGCGGCGCGCCGACCGGGTGTTCGTGCACCACGCGGTCGCCGACTACGCGGTCCGCCTTGTCTACGCCACCCGGGCTCCGGCCCGCTACGCCGTACCCGACGTGGAGCGGATGCTGGCCTTCGGCGCCAGCCCGCGCGCCACGCTGGGCCTGCTGGCGGCCGGTCGCGCGCTGGCCCTGCTGCGCGGCAGGGAGTACGTCCTGCCGGAGGACGTCAGGGACGTGGCGCACGACGTGATGGCGCACCGGCTGGTGCTGTCGTTCGACGCGCTGGCCGAGGGGGTCACGCCCCGTCAGCTGGTGGACCGCGTCCTGGCGGCGGTCCCGACGCCGGTGATCGCCCCGCAGACGGGCCTCGCGGCGCTCGGGCGGGGGAGTCGGCGGCTTGAACCTTCACGGGTACGAGCGGGCCGAGCCCGCGCTGCGCCGCCTGGAGCTGACGATCACCCGGCGGCTCGACGGCCTGCTGCAGGGCGACCATCTCGGCCTGCTGCCCGGTCCGGGAAGTGAGCTCGCCGAGGCGCGGCCGTACCAGGCGGGTGACGACGTGCGGCGGATCGACTGGAACGTGACCGCGCGCACCGCCGAGCCGCACGTACGCGACGTGGTCGCCGACCGTGAGCTGGAGCTGTGGGTACTGCTGGACGCCAGCGCCAGCATGGACTTCGGCACCGCCGCGATGGAGAAACGGGACCTGGCCCTGGCCGCGACGGCCGCGATCGGGTTCCTGACCCAGCGGACCGGCAACCGGATCGGCGCCCACCTCCTGCACGGCTCCGGCCTCAGGGCGCTGCCCGCCAGGACCGGCCGGCCGCACCTGATGGCGCTGCTGCAGGAGATCTTCACGATGCCGCGGGCCAGGCCGGGGACGAAGGCCGCCGCCCTGGGTACTGCGGCGCATCGGCTGGGCCGAACCGTGGTGCGGCGCGGGCTGGTCGTGGTGGTGTCCGACTTCCTGGACCCGCCGGAGACGTGGGAGCCGGAGTTGCGGCGGCTGGCCGTACGCCATCAGGTGCTCGCGGTCGAGGTGCTGGACCCGCGCGAGCTCGCGCTGCCCGACGTGGGGCTGCTCACGCTGATGGACCCGGAGACGGGCCGGCGGCGCGAGTACGCGACGGCCGGCGCCCGGCTGCGCCGCCGCTACGCCGAGGCCGCCGCCGGGCAGCGGGCCGGGATCGAGACGGCGCTGCGCCGGGCCCGCGCCGCGCACCTGCGGCTGCGCACCGACGGCGACTGGGTGCGCGACCTGGTGGAGCACGTGCTGCGCCGGCGCCGGCTGGCCCGGCTGGGCGCGCGTGGGTCCGGGCAGGGAGGGGGCGGCGCCGCATGACGCTGATCTCTCCGGTCTGGCTGTGGTTGCTCGTGCCGGTCGCGCTGCTCGCGCTCGCCTACGTCCTGATGTCGGTACGGCGCAGCGCCTACGCCGTCCGCTTCACCAACCTCGACCTGCTGGACAAGGTGGCCCCGAAGCGCCCGCGCTGGCGGCGGCACGTTCCGGCCGGGGCGCTGCTGGGGATGTTCGCGCTGCTCGTGGTCGGCTTCGCCCGGCCCACGGCGGAGGTGCAGGTGCCCAGGGAACGGGCCACGATCATGGTGGCGTTCGACGTGTCGGCCTCGATGGGCGCCACGGACGTGGCCCCCGACCGGTTCACGGCGGCGCGGGCGGCGGCGACGCAGTTCGTGCGCGGGCTGCCGGAGCGCTTCAACCTCGGGCTGGTGACGTTCTCGTCGGAGGCGTCGGTGGCGGTGCCGCCGACCACGGACCGGCAGGCCGTCTTCAACGCGCTGGACCGCCTGACCACCTCATCGGGCACCGCGATCGGCGACGCGGTCCACTCCTCGCTGGAGGCCATCGCCGGCGTGGACCGCGAGGCGGAACCGCCGCCCGCGCACATCGTCCTGCTGTCGGACGGCTCCAACACCACCGGGCGCGGGATCCGCGAGGCCGCCGGGCAGGCCGCCGCGCGCGGCGTCCCGGTCACGACCATCGCGTACGGCACGCCGGGCGGCACCGTCGAGCTGCAGGGCAGCCGGGTCCCGGTGCCCGTGGACGGCCCGGCGCTGCGTGAGCTGGCGGGAGCCGCGGGCGGCGGCTTCTACGAGGCGGCCAGCGGCGACGAACTGCAGGCCGTGTACGAGGACATCGGCACCTCGGTCGGCTACCGGACGGAACGGCAGGAGATCTGGATGTGGTTCGTGGCGGCGGGCCTGGTGGCGGCGCTGCTCGCGGCCGTCGGGTCCATGATCTGGTTCTCGAGGCTGCCATGACCGGGACGCGCAGAGGGCTGGGGACGCCGCGTGGGCCCGACTTCGTCTCGCCGTCGCCGGGTCACCCGGCACCCTGGGAGCCGGCGGCCGAGAGGGCGGGAGCCGAGGGTGCGGGAGCGGAGCGGGCGGGGGTGGAGGAGGCAGGAGGCGTACCGGCTGGGCGGGCTCCTCGCGGAGGAGCGCTGTTGCTCGGCGCGGTGCTCGTCGCCGCGCTGACCGGGGCGGTGGCCGGGTTCGCCGGCGCGGGGCTGGCGGCGGATCCGGCGCCGGTCACGCTGCCCCGCGCGGCCCCCGCCGCGCCCAACACGACGGGACTGTCCGGTACGGCGGCGCGGCTGCTGCCGAGCGTGGTCTCGATCGACGTTGGCCGGGGCGGCGGTTCCGGCTTCATCGTGGACGGGGCCGGCCACATCATCACCAACGCGCACGTCGTCGGCGAGGCGAGCACGGTGAGCGTGGTGCTGAACGACGGCCGCAGGTTCTCCGCCAGAGTCCTGGGTGCTGATCAGGACGAGGATCTGGCGGTGCTGGAGGTGGCGGGCGTCACTGGGCTCGCGCCCGCCACCTTGGGCCGTTCGGCCGACCTGGCGGTCGGTGACCAGGTGCTGGCGATCGGCTCGCCGCTGGGCCTGTCGGGCACGGTGACCTCGGGCATCGTCAGCGCCCTCGACCGCCGGGTACGGCTGGGCGGCACCTCCCGCAGCGCGGTGCAGACCGACGCCTCCATCAATCCCGGCAACTCCGGCGGCCCGCTGGTCAATGCCCGCGGCGAGGTCGTCGGGGTGAACACGGCGATCGCGTCGAGCCGGGGCGGCGGCAACATCGGCATCGGCTTCGCGATCCCTATCGATCGCGCAGCTCCCATAGCCGAACAAATCATCAGAGACTAGGAAATATGCGCTTGTTGGTCGTCGAAGACGAAGAGGATCTGGTCGACGCGCTGCGCGTCGGCCTGGCCCGCGCCGGATATGCCGTGGACGTGGCTCTGGACGCGCCCGTCGCGCACGAGAAGCTCCAGGTCAACACGTACGACCTGGTGCTGCTCGACCTGAACCTGCCCGGCGGCGACGGCTTCCAGGTCTGCAGGGAGATCCGGGCGGCGGGCAAGGGCGTGCGGGTCATCATGGTGACCGCCCGCGACCGGCTCGACGACCGGGTCCGCGGGCTCGACGAAGGCGCCGACGACTACCTCGTCAAACCCTTCGCCTTCCCCGAACTGCTGGCCAGAGTGCGCGCGCTCCTGCGCAGAGACACCGGCGGCACCTCCGTCCTGGAAGTCGGGCAGCTGCGGATCGACACGGCCAGGATGGAGGTGTCGCTGGGCGGCCGCGCGCTCGCGCTCACCCCCAAGGAGTACGGCGTGCTCCACTACCTCATGACCAGGCCGGGGCACGTCGTCTCCTCGGAGGAACTGCTGGAGCACGTCTGGGACGAGCACGCCGACCCGTTCACCAACACCGTCCGGGTGACGGTCGGCAACCTGCGGCGCAAGCTCCAGGAGGACGGCCTCATCGAGACCGTCATCAGCAGGGGCTACCGGCTGAAGGAGCCGGCATGATCCACACGATCCGGTTCCGGCTGACGGTGTTGTACTCGGGGTTGCTGTTCGTGCTGGCCGCGCTGGTGCTGGGCGGCATCTACTGGGGCATCTCCACGACCACCGACCAGCGCCCCTACACCACCGAGTACGCCAAGGCCTACCGGGGCGGCGAGTACGTGGGCAAGGAGGAGGTCGTGTTCGTCGAGGAGGTCGAGAACGCGATCAACGTCAGGACCCTGGCCACGCTGCGCGACTACTCACTGGTGACGCTCGGCGCGCTGTTCCTGGCCGGCCTCGGCATCGGCTGGGTGCTGTCCGGCCGCGTACTGCGCCCGGTGCGGGCCATCACGCGCACGACCGAGGAGATCCAGGCCACCGACCTGACCCGGCGCATCCGGCTGAACGGCCCGCGCGACGAACTGCGCGACCTGGCCGACACCGTGGACACCATGCTGGACCGGCTGGAGTCCGCCTTCAGCGCCCAGCGCAGGCTCATCGACGACGCCTCGCACGAGCTGCGCAGCCCGCTCACGATCATCCGGGCCAACGTGGACGCCGTCCTCGCCACCCCCGACGCCAGCGACGAGGAGCGCACCCCCGCGGTCGCCGTCGTCGACCGCGCCACGACCCGCATGACCCGCCTGGTCGAAGACCTGCTGGCCAGCGCCAGACGCCAGGGCGCCGCCTTCGCCGACGCCGACCTCGACCTGGGCCGCGTGGTGCAGGAGGCCAGCGAGGAGTACGCCGCGCTGGCCGACGCCCGCGGCCTCACACTGACCCGCCGGCTGGAACAGGACCTCGCGATGAGCGGCGACCACGACGCGCTGCGGCGCGCCGTGGCCAACCTTCTGTCCAACGCGGTACGGCTCTCGCCTCTCGACGGCCGGGTCCGGGTGGCGGCGGGCCGGGAGGACGGCTGGCTCTGGACCGCGGTCGCCGACGACGGCCCCGGCCTGGCGGAGGAGGACCAGCCGAGGGTCTTCGACCGGTTCTGGCGGGGCGAGAGCAGCCGCCGCGACCGGCACACGGGCCTGGGCCTGGCCATCGTCCGGCAGATCGTGGAGTCGCACGGGGGCAGGGTCGCGGTCTTCTCCCGGCTCGGCGCCGGGGCGACGTTCGTGCTGTGGTTCCCGCCGCTGGGCGGCGCGGGCACCGTGGTCCCCGCCGGGAACCCGTTCACCTAAGGCGTGTTTCATAAGTCGCGGAGCCATTGGTTGATGGCGGCGATGGTGACGGTGGCCTCGAAGCGGACGGCGAGTTTGTCATAGCGGGTAGCCATGCCACGGTTGTGCTTAAGCTGGTTGATGCCACATTCCACAGCGTGGCGCAGCCGGTAGAGGACGGGGTCGAAGCCCGGTGGCCGTCCACCCTTCGACCCCTTCGCGCGCCGGTGGGCGTCCTGGTCGGCCTTGCTCGGGATGCAGGCCTTGATCCCGCGTCGGCGCAGATGCTCGCGGTTGGCCTTGCTGGTGTAGGCCCGGTCGGCCAGCACCCGATCGGGGCGGGTCCGGGGCCGCCCGCCGGGCCGGACGATACGGATCTTGCCCAGGACCGCGATGAACTGTGGACTGTCGCCGCGATGCCCGGCGGTTACCACCATGGCCAGCACCTTGCGGCCCTGTTCACACGCTAGGTGGGTCTTGGTGGTCAGCCCTCCGCGTGAGCGGCCCAGAGCGTGGTCGGCTGGTTCGCTGTGCACACCACCGGGCGGCTCCTTCTGCGTGTGCCC
>NZ_JBITGW010000013.1:0-346507 GCF_044457345.1 Nonomuraea sp. NPDC050547 | reverse complement strand
TGCCTGACCAGCCACGCTGATCACGAACCCCGACGCGCCACCACACGCCAGGGTCCGCTGCCGCCTGCCCGCTAACTCTCCGATTTTCGGACTAGCGGCCAGGTGGAACGCCCGGTCGCCCACACCAGAACGGTGATGCCGATCACCGACAGCACCCCGCCGAGCGGGTCCGCCTTGCGCCAGGGCCCGGTGGACTCGGGCATCAGCGCCACCACGGCGACGCTCGGTGTCGTCGAAGACGGTGATAATGATCGACAGGGTGCTCGGCAGCATCAGCGAGCTCCTGCGTGAGCGACGGGATCGCCACCAGCAGCACGTCATTGTCGATCACCAGCACCAGCGTGCGGGTCATCAACACGCTCAGAATCCACCACCGCCGGGGGTTGCGTTCTATGACGTTCAGCCTTTCTGCGCACGCGTAAATCCTGTCCGTCGCCGCCCTTGTGAGCTTGGGAGACCGCGTCGATGGCGACGTTGATGGTGTTGCGGAAGTGTCGGCCTCGGCCGGACCCTGCGCCCTCTCGCGGCCAGGCGCTGGTCCATCGCCCGCATGCGGCAGCGCGCAGCCGCCACGTCCGGGCGATGTCAGCAGGCGCTACTGAGGCGGGAGGAAGGGCGAGCCGAACACCGCCTCGGCGATCTGGCTGAAGAGCGGGTACCAGTTCCAGTCGCAGTTGATGTTGACCGAGACCAGGCGTCGGGCGTCCGGGGTGCCCATGGTGAAGCTGGCGGCACCCAGCTCCACTCCGGCCACGATGTGGAGTACGCGGCCGTCGGCCAGCGCCCATTGGCTGACGCCGGTGCCGTAGCGGGTGTTGGGCATCCAGTCCCTGGTGGGGACCGTGTTCCACATCGTGCGATGCTGCGCGGGCGGCAGCAGCGAGCCGGTGATCAGCGCGTTGGTGAACCGGAGCATGTCGCTGGTGGTCGAAACGACGCCGCCGGCGGCCCACCCCCAGATGGTCCTGTCGGTGACGTCGACCGGATCGGAGTCGGGGCTCTCCAGGAGCGACTCGTAGTTGTCGGGCGTGAGGCTCGCAGGGTCAACGCCGTCCCTGAGGAACTGCCTGGTATAGATCCTGGCGTGCGGTCCCCGGAACCGGCGCTCCGCGAAGGGGCGCGCGTAGGTGCCGGTCAGTCCGAGCGGCTGGACGACCGTCCGGTCGACCTCGTCTTCGTAGCTTCGCCCGGTCGCCTTCTCGATGATCGCCCCGGCAAGGTGGTAGCCGCCGTTGGAATAGGCGAAGTCCGTGCCCGGCGCATACAGCGGCGGAATGGCCATTTGGAGCTTCAGCAACTCCTCGACGGTCCAGACGTCGTGGCGATGCGCGGCGAACCCGGGCCGGGTGTGGTACTTGCGCGCGATGTCGACGTTCAGGCCGGTGATCCCCAGGCCGCTGGTGTGGGTGAGCAACTGCCCAATGGTGATCTGACGGCCGTCGTTGCCGTTGCCGCGCACCACGCCGGGCAGCCACTGCTCCACGGTGTCGGTGAGGCTCAGCCTGCCCTCGGCCTCCAGCGTCAGCATCGCTGCGGCGGTGAACGTCTTGGCCCCGCTGCCGATGGTGAACTGCTCCCCGGGTTCGCGGCGGCTGCCGGCCTCCAGGTCGGACAATCCGGCCGACCCGGCCCAGCCGCCGTCCTCGTCCTGCACCGCGGCGACGACACCGATCGTGCCGTACTCGGCCACCGCGCTGTGCAGCACCTGCTGCACGTTCTCGTTGCTTGCCATGTCACTGCCCTTCAGTCGCTGTCTCGTGATGTCCTCCACGATGTTCGGCGGCTCTGACAGGCCTCTTATATCCCTCTTCCAGCTGGCATCGGCTCGCTGTAAGAGCGGCTGTCCTTGCCCGTTAGCCTGTTGCGCATGCGGATTGAGCTGCTGGGGCCGGTTCTGGCGTATACCGACGACGGCGCGCCGATCGACCTGGGCGGCACCAGGGTTCGCGCGCTGCTGGCCAAGCTGGCACTGGCCGGGAATGACGTGGTGTCCGTCGATTCGCTGCTCGATGCCCTGTGGGGCGAGCATTCCTCCGGAGGCACCGTCAACGCGTTGCACGCACTGGTGCACCGGCTGCGCAAAGCCCTGGGCGGGGCAGGGGTCGTGGAGACGGTGGCCGGCGGGTATCGCCTGTGCCTGGGCCGGGAGCAGGTCGACGCGGTCCGCTTCGAAGAGCTGGCCAGGCGAGGCAGGCGTGAACTGGCCGCGGGCGCCGCGCAACGGGCGGCCTCGCTGCTGGCGGACGCGCTGGCGCTGTGGCGTGGAGAGGCACTGGCCGACGTCCGCGGCATTCCCTTCGCCGGTACGGCCGGCGCGCGCCTGGACGAACTTCGAATCGGCGCCACCGAAGACCGCTTCGAGGCGGAGCTGCGGCTCGGGCGCCATGGCGAGATCCTGGCCGATGTGGAGGCGGCGGCCACGGAGCATCCGCTGCGGGAACGGCTGGCAGGGCTGCGGATGCGGGCCCTGCATGCGGCGGGCCGCAAGTCCGATGCGCTGGCGGTGTTCGACAAAGTCCGCGACACGCTCGCCGAAGAGCTAGGCATCGATCCCTCCCAGGAGTTGCGCAAGACGCACCTCGCCGTGCTGCGGGGTGAGCTGGAGATCCCCGAGGGGGGACAGGTCCAGCCCGCGGCGGTGCGAGACAGGCTGCCGGCCCGGCTGACCAGCTTCGTCGGCAGGGAGGAAGAGTTGAGGTCGCTGGCCGGGCTACTGGAGACCGCCCGGCTGGTCACCGTCATCGGACCCGGAGGAGTGGGCAAGACCCGGCTGGCCGTGGAGGCGGTGAGTCGGCATCGGGCCCATCGGCGCGGCAGGGTCTGGCTCGTCTCCCTGGCCACGGTGAACACGGCTGACGGTCTGCTGGAAGCGGTGCTGGGCTCGCTCAGCGTCGCCGAAGCCCAGCCGTCCGGTACACCGCTGGAACGGGTGGTCAACCTGCTCGCCGGAGGGGAAGGCCTGCTGGTACTGGACAACTGCGAACAGATCTCCGAACCCGCCGCCGAGCTCGCCGGACAGCTGCTAGAGCGCCAGCCGTACCTGACCATCTTGGCCACAGGCCGAGAGCCGCTCGAGGTCATGGGAGAGACGCTGTGCCGCCTCGGCCCGCTCGCCCTGCCCGACGCGCACGCCGATCCAGTTCGAGCGCGCGAATCGGCCGCCGTGCGGCTGTTCCTCGACCGGGCGGCAGCCGTACAGCCCAGCTTCGTCCTGGATGCGACCACCGCGGCCCCGATCGTGGACATCGTGCGCCGGCTGGACGGACTGCCGCTGGCGCTGGAGCTGGCCGCGGCGCGATTGCGGACCATGAGCGTCGACCAGGTCTCCCGGCGGCTGGATGACCGCTTCCGGCTGCTGAGCACCGGCAACCGGACCGCCCAGCCCCGCCAGCGGACCCTCCATGCGGTCATCGAGTGGAGCTGGGATCTCCTCACCTCACAAGAGCGCGCGCTGGCCGCCCGGATGTCAGTGTTTCCGGCGCGCACCGGCATGGCCGCGATCGAGGCGGTCTGCGCGGACTCGGCTGGGGCGCTTCCCGCGGACGAGGTCGGCTACCTCTTGGACTCCCTGGTCGACAAGTCCATCGTGGAACGGACCGGCGACACCTACCGGATGCTGGAGACCATCCGGGCCCATGCGGCGGACAAGCTCCGGCTCGCGGACGAGGACGAAGCCGTCCTGCGAAGGCGGCTCACGCGGCACTTCGCCGACGTGGCCGAGGAACACGAACCGCGGCTGCGCTCGGACAAGCAGGCGGAGTCCCTGCGGCTGTTCCAGTCCGAGTACGACAACCTGATGTACGCCCTGCAAACAGCCATCCACAGCGGCGACGCCTTGGGCTCCGCCCGGATTCTCGGGCCGCTGTACTGGTATTGGGTCATGCACCACTACGACACCCGCGCCGAGGACTACCTCGCCAAGGTCGCCGAGTTCGGCGACGCGCTGCCCGCAGACGCCCGCGTCGCGTTCACGGCGATTCACCGGGTGAGTGCAGAGGGCGGGCCGCTCACCGACGCCGAACAGCTGCGCGCGCTCATCGCCGAATGCGTGGGCACGGGCGCACTGCGGCGTTACCCGATGCTGCTGACGATCGTGCTGGTGATGGCGCCGCTACTCGGGCTGGATGAGCTGGCCGACCAGGAGATCGCCCGGGTGCGCGGCGGCTCGGACCGCTGGGCGATCGCCTGCACCTTCATGATCGAGGCCCTGATGCATCGCGAACGGGGCGATTGGGACAGCTCCGCGACCGCGATGACCACGGCGTTGCACGCGTTCGAGGAGGTGGGCGATCGCTGGTGGGCGGCGAAGGCGCTGTACGGCCGGGCGCAGATCCATGCCATCGCCGGTGGCCACGACCAGGCGATCGCCGCCTACGAAGACAGCCTCGCGATCGCCACCGACCTCGGCTCGCAGGACGAGATCTCGACCCGGCTGGGGCTCGCCACCGAACGCATGCGCGCCGGCGACCTGACAGGAGCCCGACACGACTTCGAGGCCGCCGAACGAGCGGCCTGGCACCGTGGTCAGCCGGCGCTGGAGATCGAGGTTCTCGGTGTCCTGGCCGAGCTGTACCGCCGCTCCGGAGAGGTCGAACGCGCCGATCAGGAACTCGACCGGATGGAGACACTCACCCGCACGCTGACCCTGTCGGCCGAGAGCACCGACAATCGGCTGCTCCTCGCTCGGGTGGTCAACCTCCTCACCGCCGGGAACGCCGTACGCGCCCGCGAACTGCTGCCCCGCGCCGTCCAGGCCGCGCAAGCGATCAGGGACGTCCTCTCGGCCGCTCAGCTCCTGGCCAGACTGCTGTTCCTGGAGGGCGATCCGGCCGGCGCGGCCACCGCGCTCGGCCTGAGTCAGGCCATCCGCGGCACCTTCGACCACGGCGACACCGAACTGCGTTCCCTTGTCGAGGTGCTCACGGAACAACTCGGCCGCACCGACTACGACATCGCCCACCAGCGGGGCGCCGACCTGACACCGCATGAGGCCACCGACTGGCTCACAGCACTGGGCGTTTAGAGCATCGGCCGGACCAGAGCTGATCTTGTCCCCCGCCTGCCCCCGCGTCCGGGGACAGTGCGCCTGCCGAAAACTACACGATGCAGCAAGCCCGCAACCTGGTGATGGACCTGGGAGAGCGCATCACGGGGCTGCGGTTCGTGATCCACGATCGGGACCCGCTCTTCACTGTCGCCTTTCGGGAGGTCTTCACAGCCGAAGGACTTCGGATCGTCACCACTCTGCCGCGGACGCCGAGGATGAACGCCATCTGCGAGCGAGTCATCGGCACCCCGCGCCGCGAACTGTTGGACCGGATCCTGATCCTCGGCGAACGCCAACTGGCCCTGGTGCTTCGGCAGTACCTGATCCACTAAGCAGGCACCGGCACCAACAGCCCCCGGACGCCGCAACGCAGTCCGCCCGAGACGTGACCGAACTCAACGATCCGCGATCCATCCGCCGAAGACCCGTCGTCGCAGGCATGGCCAGCGAATACCACCACGCCGCTTAACCGCAGCTCAGCCAACGTCACTCAATATTCGAGCGGCACACGGTCCTCATCAGCGCTGTGCTGACCGACACGGTGTGGGAGATGGAGACCCGGTGGCCCAATGCCGGGTGGGAGGAGCGAATGCGCCGGTCGTCGAAGCGGCTGCCGGACGGCCGTTCCGGGTGCGCGCGGCGGGCGCCTCGGACGGTGCTCCGGTGCCGGTCTGAGGTGGATTTTCCGCCCCGCGGATATGCTCTCGGTGGCCACCGCGGTCGCCGCAGTGCTTATCGTGCGCTGCACCGTGGCATGAAGGATCAGTCCATGTTGATGGCAGATCTGAGTGCCACCCGACGAGAGCGCTGGAAGTGATACCGGACCGCCTCGCCAACCCAGTCCTTCTCGATGATCGCCGCGATCCGGCCGCCGTCGGCGTTGGGGAACAGCCCCATCGCCAGCTCGCACGCGGACAGCAGGGCCAGGAGGGCAGCGGTCCGCCTGCTCGGCGGCTCACCGCCGAGCGCCAGGTCGATACGGCCGCGGATCTCCAGCCTCAGGCTGGGGTCTGCCTCCGGATATCGCTTGTTGCGGAGCATGGTCGTCCGCATGGACAGGGTGCCTCGGGAGATGAGCCGGTCCAGCAGGCGTTGCGCCCGCTGCGCGGAATACAGCCTGTTGAACCACTCGAGGACTCCGATCGGAGCGGTCTCACCGGCCAGGGTGCTCAACACGTCGTCGAGCTCCCCGTCGCCGGTCGCGGCCGCGTCCAGCACCCGGATGTTTCCGTTCCGCATGTCGATCCGGTTTCGGACGGCAAGCTCGGAGAGGACGCCGGCGGTGCTGACGAAGCCAAGGGGTTCCGGGGCGAGGAGGGGGCGGCCATCCGTCTGGTACGTCAGGAGAACGAGCTCTTCGGCGATCATCAGATCCGGGTCATCCATGGTTCTGGAGTCTGGCCGACGCGGACTGTTCAGGGTAGTCCGCCTCAGCATGCCCACGCCTCCGGTCCCGGACCGCCGTTCCCGATGGGGAACAAGTCGTCGAGCTTGCTCAGCACGTCCGCGGAAAGGAGCGGCTGCTTGGACCGGAGGACCCGGCCACCCGGAGCAACCTCGCCTTCTGGACGCGACGGGCGGGAGATGCGGTCGGGGCGTGCGTTTGGTTCGCCGAACCGCTGCCAATGGAGGAGCGGGTGCTTGGTGTTGACGATCCCGACACGATGAGCATGCGGGAAGTGTTCGCCCACTACACGACTCTGCTCGGCCCTCTGCTCCCGAAGCTGACCTGACCCCGGCCCCGAAGTAGGGGTGCCGGTAAGAATCGCGTCATGAGCCCCAGCCGCGGCCGCCGGCTCGCCGTCGACCAGCACGTCGACCTCGAACGGCCCGTCACTGCGGCGATCGCGGTGAGATGCCTCTTGACGCCTACCTGCGGGCAGGGTATTTCCTGTTTAGGAAAGTTTCCTAAACAGAACCCGCGCAAGTCGCCCTTCGAACGAAACCGGAGGAAGCGCACGTGAGGCTCAGGGAGCGAGTAGCGGCCATCTCCGCCGCGATGCTCAGCGCAGGACTGGTGCTGAGCACCACCACACCGGCTCACGCCGTCCCCGACAACTGCACCGTGAACACGTATGGCGTCTGGATGGTCACGAGTACGTGCACCACCGGCACCGGAGAACATCGCGTCTCCGCCGTCTACATCAACTCCGGCGGCCACCCGCAGTCGGCGACGGGGGACTGGGCGCCGGTGGGTGGCCTGTCCGTCGCCTACACCAGCGGTTACGTCACCTACTCGTGGGTGGCGAAGCGCGGCTGACCGGCGCCCTCCTCCTGAGGCTCCGCCGTACGCCCGCCCGCCACACCCGCCACCTGAACGACGCACCCGGAGGTAAGCGCACGAATGCGCTTGCCTCCGGCTCCATGGTGAGAATCGACCCGGCCAACCTGCTGGACCAGCTGAGAGCGCTCGTGCCCACGAGAATGACGATGTCTACACAACGGATGCCTGGATCGTGCGCCGGGTCTACGAACTGATCCCGGAGAGCACTCCCGACGACTACGGGGTTGAGGAGCGCCGGAGCAGAGAATGGCTCTACTCGTCGGTAATAAGCTCAGATCAGACAGTACAACCAAGACCATCGCCCGCTACGGCCTCGTCGACCTTTTGCGTATTGATGAGGTCTTGTCGCAAGAGTTCCGCTTCGCCTCGCGCTCTTGCATGAGCCTGTGGGCCTCCTCCGCGGCGGCGGCCCACTTCCGGTTGATCTCTTCGGGTCGGCGATGGCCGCATTCGATGGTGTTCCCGGCGCGGTCGGTCACCTGCGCGTAGCAGTCGCCATTGTCGATCCAGACAGCGATGTTCTCGATTCCCGCTGCCCGATCCTCGTCGTTCACCCAGCAGGTGATCGAGAAGGCTTGATCGTCGCCGGTGTAGTCCGACCGGACTTGGAAGACCTCTCCCGGCGCCAGCCAACGGTCCTCGCCCAGAGGCTCCAACCACATGATGAGCCATCCCGTGTTGTCGTTGCGAACCTCCATGACGGCCATGACCCCACGATATGCGCTTCGCACTGATGGGTGTCAGGGGGTGAGCGACGATGCGGTCAGGCTGCGTTTTCCAAGGCCGCTGCGACGTTGTCGCTGAGTTCGTCGGCGCGGGCGAGCGCGCTGCGGAGCCTTTCGATCTCAAGTTCTCGGGCGGCGATTTGTCCGACCCGCTGCCGGGTTCCACGCTTCGCGCTCTTGAAGCAGCGCTGGCACACCGTTCAGCATTTGACGCTCAGCCCCTCACGAGTGTGCGCGGCGCTTGGTCTCACCCACTTCGAGCACGGATAGCTCAGGTGAATCCTGCTGAGAAGCCTCAATAGGGCGTTCCGTTCCGTCGCCGAACCGGTACCACCCGGTGCCGTAGCCGGAATGCTCCTGCGGAGCGAGAGTGGCGCCGGGGACCTGCGACGCGCCGAAGCCGGCCGACGTGACCGCCCTGGCGACCCGAGCGGGCGGCGCCGGTCAGGTGACGAAGGCGGTGTATCGGCCGTTGTGGCCGAGGAGGCCGGCGTGCGTGCCGGTCTCCACGACGCGGCCGTGGTCCAGGACGACGATCTGGTCGGCGTTCCGGACCGTGGACAGCCGGTGTGCGACGGTGATCGTGGTCCGGCCTCGGGTGAGCAGGTCGAACGCCTCCTGTACCGCTCGCTCGGTCGCGGTGTCCAGCGCGCTGGTGGCCTCGTCCAGGACGAGCACGCGCGGGTCGCGCAGCAGCGTGCGGGCGATCGCGATCCGCTGCCGTTCGCCGCCGGAGAAGCGGTGCCCGCGGGACCCGACCACGGTGTCGTAGCCGTCCGGTAGGCCGGTGATCAGATCGTGGATCTGGGCGGCGGTGGCGGCCGCCTCGATCTCGGCGTCGGTCGCCGACGGCCGTGCGGACCGGAGGTTGTCGCGTACGGTGCCGTGCAGCAGGTAGGTCTCCTGGCTGACCATGCCGACGGTCGCGGCGAGGTCGGCGAGCGTGAGGTCGCGCAGGTCGATGCCGTCGAGGGTGACCCGGCCGCCGGTGGGGTCGCGCAGCCGCGGTACGAGTGATGCCAGGGTGCTCTTGCCGGCTCCGGTCTCGCCGACCACGGCCAGCGTCGTCCCAGCGGGTACGTCAATGGTGACGCCGGCGACCGCGGCCGCGCCGCCACCGGGGTAGGCGACGGTGACGTCCTCGAAGCGCAGCCGGCCGGTGACGGTGGCCGGGTCGATCCGTACGGGGTCGGCTGGGTCGTCGATCTCGACCGGTAGGTCCATGTACTCGAAGACGCGTCCGAAAAGGGCCAGCGAGCTGCTCACCATGGCGCCGGTGTTCAGCAGGCCCATCATCGGCTGGAGCAGCGCCGACTGCAGGCCGGTGAACGCGACCACCGTGCCGATGGTGGTCGTTTCGGCGTAGCCGGCGCCGACGTAGATCATGGCCGGGATCGCGGAGAACAGGACGTTCAGCGCCACCATCCGCCACCGGCCGGCGAGCTGGGCGCGGAGCTCGAGGTCGACCAGGCGGGTGGAGATCTCGGTGAACCGGGCCACCTGGCCGGGCCCGGTGCCGAGCGTCTTGATCAGCTGGATGCCGTTGACCGAAAGGCTCTCCTCAACCGTGACGGTGAGATCTTCGTACTCGAGCTGCCGCTGGCCGAGTATTCTCCGGCGCAGCGCGGCGACCTGGCGGGTGACCAGCACCGCCGGTGCCGTCACCACGAGTGAGATGAGCATGAGCCGCCAGGACAACGCGGCCATCGCCACGGCAACGGCGACGGCCGTCGTGAGCTGCAACGCGGCCGAGGAGGCGGCCGAGATGATCACGTTCTGCAGGCCTCCGACATCGTTGGCGATCCGCGACTGCACCTCCCCGGCCCGGGTCCGGGTGAAGAACGCGAGCGACTGCCGCTGCAGGTGGGCGAACACCTCAGTCCGCAGCCGGTGCATGATCCGCAAGCCGACCCGGGAACTGATCCAGCCCTGCACCATGCTCAGCACGGCGACCAGCGCCGCCACCGCGACGAGACCGGCACCGAGCTGGTAGAGCAGAGCAAGGTCGCGCCGTGGCAACGCGGTGTCGATGACCGCCCGGACCAGGAACGGTGACACCGTCCCCACCACGGACGTGGCGACGGTGACCGTCAGCATCAGGACCAGCGCCGGCCAGTGCGGCGCGAACAGCCCGCCCAGCCGGCGCAGCGGCACCCTGTGCTCGGGGGCGGCCGGCTCGGTCACCGGCCCCACCGCACGGGCAGCAGCAGGGATGGGATCTGCGGCGCCGCCAGCCGGAGGTAGAAGTAGCCGATCCCGGCCAGGCCGAGCATCAGGTTCGGGCTCTCCTCACTGTGGGTTCCGCACGGCCAGGCGCCGGTGCTCGCGTTCCGCTCCAGCCCGTGGTCGGCGACGAGCGATGGGATATCGCGGCCGCCGGCGTCGGCGCCGAGGATCGCGCCCGCCTGCTGGAAGGACTCCGCGTTGCCGGGGAGCCCGTGACAGAGCGAGTAGTCGGCGCCGCCGCCTTCCAGCAGCCGGCGCGTCACCCGCTCGGTGGTGGCGAGCGCCGTGGTCGCGTCCTGCCGCCACCGCGGCTCGCCGAGCTGCTCGTAGGCGTACAGGCGGGACAGCGCGATGCCCGGGGCTCCGGTGCACCACAGCGGGGTGTACACGCGGGCCCGGCCGGCGTCGGTGTGGCGCCGGAAGTCCGGCCAGTCGCCTTCTTCGACGCTCAGCCAGCGGTTCTCATAGCGCATCGCGTTACGGGCGGCTGTCGCGAACGACTCTTCACCGGTCAGCCGGTACGCCTCGATCAGCGCGATGGCCACTCCCGCCGCGCCGTGCGAGAGTCCGGTGAGATCTCGCTGAGCGGGTATCCGGAATGAGTGCCAGGACCAGCCGGTGCGGGTCTTGCGGGCGGTTCGTAGCAGCCAGCCGGCGGCCGTCGCCGCCGCCTCGGCCAGCGCGTCCTCGCCGGTGTAGCGATGTCCCAGGACAAGCGCCAAGACGGTGCCGGCCATGCCCGACATGAGATCGAACTCCGGCCGGCCCGGCGACTCGACGTCCTGCCCGTCGACCGCCTCGACGAGCCGGCAGACCTCACGCAGCAGGCCGGTCCCGGCGTGGACGAACTCCGCGGCGTCCAGCAGCAGCCCGGTGCGAAGCGCGGCCACCCCCATTCCGGACCAGCCGGTGTAGAAGGCCACGCGCATGTGGGGATCGAGCTCCTCGCGCCGGGAGAACGCATGCCGCATCGCCGCCAGCGCTGTCGGCCGGAACTCATCCTGGCCAGTGGTTGTGCACAGCTGGGCGAGGAACAGCGCGACGCCGCTGCTGCCGGCGTACAGGTTCGGGCCGAGCGCCCGGTAGGTCAACGCGAGCCTCGCGCCGTTCCGGTTCCGCAGATCCAGCGGTTCGGCGCCGACCCAGTTGCAGCGGTCTCCCGACCAGATGGCTTCGGCCACCAGCCGGGCGCCGATTCCCACCGCAGCCGACAGCTGCCGGTCCGCGGTGTCGGCGGCGGGGCTGTGACCGGGCGCGGTCATGAGACGCCAACCAGGTCGGGACTCAGGTGCGCGGCGTCCAGATCGATGCGAGCTTCGGCAAAGCGTTCCTCCACGGCGGCCAGTACGGTCGCGTCGTCGGCCCATCCCGATTCGTGCGAGCGCACCAATGCCTCGGCGAGCAGCCGGCAGCGGTGCTCCCCGAAGCTTCTCCCTGTTCCCGGGTCTTCGGCGAAACCCAGACCAGGGGCCAGCTGGGCGGTGAACACCGGCGTACGCGGGGAGAGGAAGCCGGCGATCTCGGCGTGCAGGGCGAGCATCAGATCGGCCAGCGCGGGATGGTCGTCGCGGGGCAGATAGATGACTCCCGCGTCGCACCGGATGAAGGTGCTCGGGTCGTTCGGCACCTTGAGGTTGAACGCCGCTCCCGCGGAGTTGAGCAGCCGAGTCGCGGCCGCGACGAACGGGGCGGCCCCGTCCGGGCGCAAGTTCCAGTACAGGCGTACGGGCCTTCGGCTGTCCATCGGGCGGTCGCCGCAGGCCAGGTAGAAACCGGGAGAGACCCAGAAAAGCTCCTTGGGCAGCCGTAGTGCAGCCCACTCGCCGGCGGCCGGTGCCGTCAGGCTCAGCTCGTCCGCCATGACGGTCAGTTCCAGCCCGTTCTTGACGACCATCACTCCGTACTCGTCGGTTCCCCGCACCTGCCAGCCGCCGTCCAGATGTCCCTGCCCGCAGTTCGCCGCCGACAACGCGGCCTCGAAATCGTGCCGGCTCGCTGACAGCCTGTTGACATGCCATCGCGTCCGCTCGGCTCGACCGTGTCGGTAGAAGTCGGTGTACAACCGGCTGGACAACTGGTCCACGAGATAGTCCCGGGTCGCGCGCGAGCTGAGCGTACGGGCGGCGTGGGCCGGCGGCCGAGCAGA
This sequence comes from Nonomuraea sp. NPDC050547, assembly GCF_044457345.1. Classification (NCBI taxonomy): domain Bacteria; kingdom Bacillati; phylum Actinomycetota; class Actinomycetes; order Streptosporangiales; family Streptosporangiaceae; genus Nonomuraea; species Nonomuraea sp. NPDC050547. The sequence continues at coordinate 334,079 of NZ_JBITGW010000013.1, read as the reverse complement.
CATCACGCCGAACCACGAGTAGCGCGCCGGCGGGTAGATGCGGGTGGCGGCAATGGCCTCGGCCACCAGCGCGCGGGTGTCACTCATCACTTCCCTCTCGCGGAGACAGGCCAAGCAGGTGCTCGGCCGCTTCTTCGGGCCTGGCCAGCACGTTCTCGGCCAGTTGGGTGAGGCAGACCACCACCGTGGATACTCGGGACAGGGGCTTGGTCCGCTCGCACGCGGTCTGCAACAGCCGTGCGCCCGCGTAACGAACGCTGCGGATCAGTGCCGCGTCCGCCGTCGCGGCGTCCCACCCGCGGGCGCGCGCGTAGGTCGCCCAGAACGCCCGCATCGCATCGTGCATGCGCCCCAGCGGGAAGCGAGCCTGGTCGAGATAGTGGTCGGGTTGCTCGCTGCCGGTCAGCGGAAACGAGATCAGCCAGTGGTGCAGGTAGGAGGAGAAGATCGAACCGGTGTCCCAGCAGGCGTCGCCGAGGTTGCCGAGCTCCCAGTCGACGAGCGCCAGCCGGGTATGCCGGCCGGAGGTACCGGCCGCGAGGACCACACAGTTCTCCAGCTTGAGGTCGTGGTGGATGAAGGCATCGGTCCGCCAGCCGGCGCGTAGCTCCGCGAGCGCCGCCCGCACCCCCGGAGACGACTGCACGATCCGCACCAGCCCGATGCCCGCGTTGCTCATCTGGCGATAGAACGCCGTTCCCGGCCGGTCCAGTCGCAGCGCCCAGGGCAGGTAGCCGGGAAACTCCGACGGTCGTTCCCGCGCCGGGCCGGTGGCATGTTCGTGCAGATCGGCGAGCGCGGCCCCGAGCCGGGCTCCGAGGGTGACCGGAAAACGCCGCGTACGGGCGTGGTGGGTGAGTAGGTCCGCTGCGTCCGGGAACAGTTCCAGGACGAGCACGCCGTGGTCTGCGTCGAACCCCAGGCAGCGTGGCACCGGCACCGAGGCTCCGCTGGAAGGATGTCGCCGGGGAAGCGAGTCGAACAGCGCATAGACCGCTGCCTCGTGTGCGGTGGTTCCCGGCCCGGTCCAGCCGGTGACCGGCTGGACCGGATCGGACCTACCCTGCTTGACGAACAGCCCGACCGCCGGGTCGGCACGCACAATGACGTTGCTATGACGGCTGGACACATCGACCATGCCGAGACCGCCGTCAACTACCGCGTCCGGGTGAACATGCTGCCGATCCAGCAGATAGCCGGTCAGCTCCGATAGGCCGAGGACCATGGGTTAGCAGCCGAAGGTATTGCTGCACACCTGGAGGTCGGTCGCGCAGCCGAAGTCGGTCGGAAGCGCGGTGGTGTGGCAACCGTCGGTCTCGATCCGGCAGGCCGGAACGTGCATGTTGTTCGTGCACGTGACGGCTTCCGAAAACGCCGCTTGTGGAAGATACGGCCGGCCGTGCTCGACGAACGGGGTGACGTCGGCCGATTGAAGGTGCCTGGCGACAATGCCGCCCTGCAGGAAAGACGCTTGTGGGTTCGAGGCGAACCCGTTACTGCCGAACTGACTGCGCATGTCGCTCCTTCGATGACGGCGGCGATCGATTCACCGCCGCCTGTGCGTCGCCGTGCTCGCTGGGGAAGGCCCAGCGCCTCACACAGTTGGGCGTTCCATCGCGTTCCAGCGCGTTCCAGCGGAACCGGTACTGCCTGGTGCCTGGGCCTGGGCGCGGCCGGACTGGGTGGTTGTCCACCTCGCCGGCCCTTCGCCTGCCCTGCTGCTGTTCGGCACTGAGCTCGCGCTCCTGATCCTGGTCATCTCCACCGCCTTGTACGGTTCCCCGGAGCGCAGCGAGCGGGCCTTCCGGCTATTGCTCCTGGTTCGGAACGCGCCGGAGCCGCGAGCCTCCCAACGCCACCGCAGCAGGTGAGTCCACGCGCCTGGTCCAGCCCCTGAGCGGCAGTGGGACGGTCAGCCGCTCCTAGTGCGACGCCCACCAGCGCGTATCACAAGCTCCAACCGGTCCTGCTTCACCGCTGACGACGGTCACCACGTTGAGCCGGTGAGCGCGCGGTGAGGCCGTGGTGAACGTGGCCCGCCAAGATCAGGGCCATGGACCTGTTCACACCGAACGTGTGAATCCGAGACGGCCACAAAGCGCCCGTCGCGGGCCTCTGGCAGGCCGATGCAGACAATGGCCAGCCCGGTCTTGTCCGCAACCAGCACCTGAGCCGAAGGAGATAGTCATGCGAATCCCCCGCTTCCTGCCCGCCCTTCGCACCACGTTCCTTCCCAAGGCCGCCGCCGTCGCGGCCCTCGCCACAGTCCTCACCACCGCCGGTTTCGGAGCCGGCGCCAACGCCAGCACCGGTGCCACCTCGTGTGAGTACCTCATTACGACTGACACGATGGTCGGCGTGAACTGCGACGCCAGCCCCGCACGACTGTGGCGCGTTGTCGGAAAATGGTGCAGCTCCGGCTTCAACTGCGACACGGTCCTGGGCAATTGGTCCTGGAACCGCTCGAGGTCGACCGCCTACCACCCTGGCGGCAAGCACTTCACGCGCTGGTGGATCATGACGCAATAGATGTACGTGGCCGAGATCTTGGTGACACCTGGCCGTAGGTAGCTGATCACCCGCGAAGCGTCGTGGGCGAGGCTCTCGGCAGCAGCGTCCGCCGGTCCTGTCCGGCTCGCCCAGGGCGCGGACGGACCATGGGGGCGGCGATTCCCCGATGCGCAGAGGTCAGCGGCTGAGATCGCGGCCCTGGGTGGGGTCGCGGCGCGTTCGGTGGCGCGGTGGTCGGGGCGTGACGTGCATCGGTTGATGTCGTTGTTCCCGCAGCGCATGTTGTCGTGGCGTTGCGAGATCTCGTAGTGCCTTGATCGTCGGCGCTCTCCCTGTGCTCGGAAGCGCCGAGTCGGGTGTACGGCACGGCTGGTGCGCGTTCTCGGAAGCCCACGGCACGAGGGCTTCCGAGAAGCGGTCCTTCTCAGAAGTCGCCGGCCTGCGGGAACAAGCCGTAGCGAGAAATCTCGGCAGGATATGACCACGACCCCCGGGCTGCCAGGCCCCGCCGGCGACCCGGACGATCGATCTAGTGCGTTCCGTAGTGATCGGTGCGATGTGCGGATCCTCGGCTGTGTACGGAATCTCAGTGGAAACTGACATCATCCACTGAGACAGGCTGGGATCTCAGCGGATAACGAGGGGGCGGCCTTCGTGGGTGAGCGAACGCCGGCCGGGGCGGACACACCACAGCCGTTCGCAGCCAGACCAACGCCATGTAGGTCCTCGCGAGACTGCCCGGTGACGGGGGATCACCGACGCGGTCCATGAACTCCCCGATGCCCTCGCCCGTGATGGGCGCATGCGCCTGGCGGACGAGATCAACCCGCGATCGCGGCAACCTGGCGCCAATCCGCCCGATGGTCTCAGCAACACTTTCGAGGACGTTGCGGACGGACGAGCCAGGGAACCAGACCGCGGATCCGGCGCACCGCTCCTGCTGCGCGGCCACGCCCGGGAATCGATGAACGGTTGGCCAATTCCCCGAAATCCGCACAGACACGATCATCTACGGCTGGGCATACCGCCGATATACCACCGCTCCCTACGATCCTCGCGATGGATGCAAGTAGGGCAACGAAAAGGGCATCATGCGACTGAGCACCATACTTCGGCATGCGGCGATCGTCGGGACCGCGGGACTGACGTTGTCGATCGTCGGCGCCGGCGGCGCTTCCGCCTCTGCGTCGGCTGACAAGACTCTCAGCGGCAGTTGCGAGTCGGACCCCAAGGGTTTCAGCGGCTCGGCACGCTACTACTTCAACGGCGTAGGTCGTGACGTCTTCACCAAGTTCACGTACACGGTGGGTGGTCGCGCTGGATCGAAGACCGACGTGGCCATCGATGTCTATTCGGACAAGAACAACGCACCCGACACGTGGTGGAGCGGTTGGAGCACCGACAAGGCCAAGGTGGGCACGAAGAGCGTGACCGTCAGCATCCCCGCCTCGTCGAAGGACAAGGTCTACGTGAAGTTCTGGGTCCGCTGGGACCTTCCGGGCCTCGACCCCACGTGCAGCTTCCAGACCAAGCGGATCTAGCGGCCGATGAACCACCGCGCACTTGTCGCGGCCCTGCTGGCGCTGGTGGCGGTCACATCGTGTTCCACCGGCGGTGAGCAGGAAATTCCGCCGGTCTTCGTCGCCGCCTCCTCGACGGGGGCGATCGTGTACGACCCGCAGACCGAATCGCACCTCGGGTACGCCTCGGACGGGCGGCACGTGTGGACAGGCAAGCAGACTGCCGTCTGCGCGGCCCGCTGCCCTGAAGCGGCCTTCTCCACCGCTACCCGGAAGGTGCTGAGCCGGCGTGGCGACGCGGACGCGGTCGTCGCCGAGGGAGACACGCTCCAGATCCAGCGTTCGGACGGCAGGCAGGAGAGCCATCAGGTCGCCAGCGTGGAGAACGTCCTCTGGCGGGAGAGCCCCGACCGGACGACGGCTCTGCTGCTCTATGCCGACCCCACGCTGCCCGGCGGTGAGATCCTGCGCTTCCAGCGCGACGCTCACGGATGGCGGGCTACAGGGGAGCGCGTGCCCGCTGGGGGCTTCTGGGGTGGCTGCGTCGGCGGAGACTGGGCGGTCCTGACCGGCGAGCGCGGAGGGATACTCAAGGACAGGACCGTCGTTCCCCTTCAGGTCAATCTCGACCAGCCGGGGGAATGTGTGGCCGGTACGCGAGGGGGCGCGGTGGTGTCCCGCTACGTCGACCAGCGCGGAACCCATCACACCGAGGTTCGCGGCATCGACCCGAGCGGGCGGCAGACGTGGTCGCGCGATGTCGCCGCTCGGGCCGGTGTGATCGTCGATCCGTCCGGTACGGCTGTCGGCCTGGTCCACGATGGAGAGCTGGAAATGCTCGGCATCAAAGGGGAGGTACGCGAGCGGCGCGAGGACGTGGTCGCGGCCAGCTTCACCGAGACGGGCCGCCTGGTGACGGTGAACGCCGACGGCAAGATCACCTGGGCTGCATAGAGTTCACTCACCGTGGCCGACGGCCACAGCGCCGCCGCGCTTAGTTTGGGTAGCGGCGGACGTCACCGGAGGTATGCGCCACGCGGGCGGCTGGTAGCCGGTGAGGCAAGTGCAAAGGCCCGAATCACGCAGGTCCGCGTACCAGGGGTTCAGGCCTTTCACGATGCGGTGGTGGCGCGGCGCGTGTGGTTCACCCCGTCCTGAGGGCTTGTCTCGAAGACGGCCTCGCGCCAACGTAGCCTCGCGTATGGCTAGGGCGAGCAGCCTGCCTGGGCTTGGGTTCCCGGATGGTGTGCGGGATCAGCGCGACATGGCGTGGGATATCGACCCGCGCTGGGCCCGGGAGATCGTCTCAACCACCGCGCGGGTACGCACGTCGCGCCAAGTCCTGTCCCGCCCCGGAACAGCAGGAACGCCTCACCTCAGGGACAGGCTCCGCTCGCGCGTCTTCGAGGGCTTCGATGGTCTCGCCCCCCGACGCCGGGGTGGTTCCTGAGGGGTTCGGTAGTACGCACCGGTATCTCGGGTGGTGCGCGGCTCTCCGCGGTGGTGGGGATCTCACCCCCAAGATCATCTGGGCGTACGGCAGCGCCCAGCTCTCGCCCCTACGGTGGGTGATGGGCCTCCTGCCGGCAGGAGTGCGTGGCGCTTCTTCCGCTCCGGACCTCCTCTCCACCGGACCATCCTGTGAGCAGTCCGAACGGGCGAAGGAGAGTGAAGGCGCCCGCTCATGATGACGCAGGCCGCTCCCCCACGCACCCGCCCTTCCGGGCCGCGGGGAGCGACCTTGTTCCTCATGGAGCACAGGAGACAGTCCACCGGAGCCGGTGAGACAGGCGCCAACCGGATCACCGGCCGGTTGGGCTGGGCGGCCGGATCCGGCGATTACGCGCCAGGAGGGATGAGGCAATCGTCAGGGGCGTAGCCGGACCTACCTGTGGGACACCGACGCAGAACGTACCGCGCGACGCATCTGCACCACACTCGCGCGTAGCCTCACACCCGCCGAATGGTCGCAGTACATCCCCGAACTGACCTACCGCAAGAGCTGCATGACGTAGCGGGGCGGTGCTGCCGGCGCACTTCGGGCGCTCCTTGAAAGCAGCGCCACACCGCCAAGAGGATCTTCGACCGGCTCGCCTTTCGGCGGCGCGGTCATCGAACGCGAGCTAAGGTCCAGCGGGTGGGTATCCATCAACCGCCAGTGCGGTGGAATGGGGCGTATGGCTATCCGATCCCCCCGCGTGCCGCCGCGTGCGGCTATCGCCGCTGCCGCCGCGGCCCGGGCCCGCCGGGGCTTCCGCGACATGGCGCCGCCTCCCGCACTGCGTGAGCCGTCGGCCCCTGAGCCTTCGCCCGTACAGGAGCCGATCCCGGCCGCGCCCTCGCGGCGCTGGTCACGGCTGAGATTGGCCGGCCTGATCCTGTCGGTGATGGTGATCGCGGGCTGTGCGGGGATGGCTGCGGTGGTGCCGGAACCGGGCTGGTTACGCTGGCTGCTGGCCGGCATCGCGCTGGTGGGAGCGGCCGGCTGGGTGCTGGCGTTCCTGGTCGGCCCGGCGGCATGGCGCCTGGCTGGGGAGAGCGCCCCGCTGAGCGCGGCCGAACGCGCGCAGATGACGGTCGCCGAGCGGGTAGAGGCGGTCAACGCCGCCCGGCACACCCTGATTCAGGCCGCGACCGGCCTGGTGGTGATCGGCGGTGTGGCCTTCACCGCATTGGGCCTGTGGTACACCGCCCGCACGGTGGAGACCGCTCAGCAGGGGCAGATCACCGACCGCTACACCAAGGCCTTCGAGCAACTGGGCTCGGACAAGATCGAGGTGCGGCTGGGCGGCATCCACGCCTTGCGGTTCCTGTCCGTCGACTCCCCCCGCGACCGGGAAATCGTCATCGACGTGCTGAGCGCCTTCGTCCGTAGCCGCGACACCTGCGCCCTGCCCTCCGGGCAGAAGACGAAGTCCCTGCCCAAGCAGTGCACCACCACCGATCCCGACGTCCTCGCCGACCTCCCGTACGTCCGGCCTGGAGCCGACGTGCGCGCCGCCATGAACATCGCGTCCGCGATAGCTAGCGAGCGCGTGGGGAACGTCGTCGTCATTCCAGATCTTTCCGAGGTGCGTTTCCCCCGCACTGACCTGCGCGGCCTACCTCTGATCGGCTTGAACATGACCGGCGCGGACCTGCGCGGCGCGGACCTGACCGGCGCCGACCTGACCGGGACGTTCCTGACCGATGCGGACCTGACCGGCGCCCTCGGCGTGAACAGGTAAGGCGTAGGGGGAGGTGGCGGAAGCCGATGAGAGCACGAGTCGTGGGTCGGGGCCGAGGAGGATCCGTACAGCCGGTTCTGTCACGAGCCCAGGTCGACCTCGACCGGCGGCGACCTCCGTTACCGCAGGTCATTGCTACCGGAACCCCAACGAGGTGGGGCACCACAGCTGGGGATGAGTTCGGCGGTCGGGTTCGCTTACCACGAGTGGCCAGCCTGAGTGCGGCGGCTCAGTCTTCGCTGCCCAGGACGGGACGGAACCAGTAACAGAGTCCGGCCACCAAGGTGACGCCGAATCCGGCCCAGCCGAGCCAGGCGGGCGAAGGATGAACGTGTCCGCGGAGGAAGACGACCGCCATCAGCGACAGCGCGGCAACGAAGCCCACGGTGGCCGTGGTGAACAGCCCCCACCAGACCCGCTGCATGTGCTGGTACAGGACCCAGACGGCGGAGCTGGGAGGGCGGGCGACGATGCCGCGGCCGCGCCGAAGTGGGCGTCGTCGGCGTGGGCCCAGGTCTGTCCAGAACCGGGGCGGCATGGTGAGGCGGTCGTACGCATACACGGTGGCGAGATAGAGGACGAACGAGGCCAGCAGCAGCGCGGCGGCGATCTGGGCGATGAGGCGCCCGGCTTCTCCCAGCTCGTTCCACCGGTCGCCGTTCGTGAGCAGCGCCACGACCGCGCCGAGGACGAAGGTGATGGCCGTACCGAGGATCTTCGCGGTGTCGCTCTTCGACTTGATCTTGTCGTGTAGCTCACTCATCGCCTCGCCGTCCGACGGGCCCACCGTCCACAGCAGGCGGGGCGGCCGGTGGCCGGGCCGAATCCGGTACGGCTCGGCGAGGATAAGGCAGGCGACCTCACCTGGGGCGATGGGAATCCGTAACCGGCTCCACCGGCGATGTCCGGGGCACTCCGGGTCATGGGCCATCTCGTCGGCCAAACGGCTCAGTTGTGGCTGGTGACCCACGACGAGGACGGCATTGCCCTCGCCGGTCACAGCCGCCTTTCGCACACGGCGGACCAGGCCCTTCTGGCTCTTGCCTGCCAGGGCGCGGCCCGCATGCAGGTCGGGATCCTCCACGGCCACGAACTCGAACGGAGGGAGATCCGGGTCATGCCGTGTCACGGACATGCGGCCGTCTGGGGTGATTCGGCCCAGGGCGTGACCCAGCAGCTCCAGGGTCTTGCGGGCCTCGGGTGAGGGGGCAAAGAGCGCCGCGCCCAGATTGATGCGGCCGTCCCTGCCCCAGATCGGCGGCAGCCACCGCAGATGCTCGCTCAGCACGTCGCCGACGATTTCGCTGGGGTAGGGGGAGTCCTCCTTGCCCGGCTCGCTGCGCAACAGGACATGCCGGGAGTGCCTGCCATGCCGGGCGAGGAGCACAAAGTACGGCTTTGTCACGTCCTCAGCTCCGTGACCTGCCAGAGCACGCACCGCCATGAACCAGCCTCGTCCTCCAGCAGGTGGAGGTTGCGGAAGCGGCCGGGCTGCGGGCCGTCCGTGGCCACAAGGCTGCGAACGGCGCACCGGCCGATGGCCCTCGGCGGCACCACCTCGACCGCTTCCAGCCGCCGGCGAAGGGTGGGATCCGCAGGTGTGGCGATCTCGTCGAGCAGGGACTCCCGGTTCTGCTCACGGCCCTTCGCGCGGGTGATGGCGATAGAGCCCGCGGACGGGAGCCTGGCTGCGGCTTCACGATCGCAGCTGTTCTCGGCTTCGATGAGTGACCTCACCAGGGCTTCGGGTGGGGCGTGTTCACGCGACTGTTCCGGCACGAGCAGAATCCTTTGCGGCCAGGCCACGGCTCGCCTCACGGTAGGCCGGGCAAGCGCCCCGGTAAATAGCGCCGGCCAGGCCGCTATCGGACACCCCGCCGCCCTTGAAGCGCGACCAGGCCCGCGATATGACCGAGTTCTCCGGTGGAACGGGAGACCCTGCCATGGTCGAACGCTCGCGGTGCCTGGACCAGCCCAACGAGATCCTGGTCACGTCCATGTGCCTGGACGAGTTGTCCAAGGACATCCGCGGTGAGCTGTCGAGGCCGACTGCGGTACGGGAGCCGTGCCGGGAGCGGGACTGTGTCAGCCTCAAGAGCGTTCACACGCTCTGGTTGGACCTGCTGTCGCACCTCCCCTGCGACTCACGCCTCGGTGCCGCCTTCGACGGGCGCATGGACGTGCGTAACCTGACCACGGTCTTCGTCGGCGGAGACGGGCGCAGGCGAGGAGTCCACGCCGGTGACTTCTTCTGGAGGGCCGGAGCGACCTTCGTCCAGGGAGGCCTGTCGGGGATGACGAACGTGGGCACCCACCGGGCGCCTGCCTTGGACACCGTCCAGACCTGCGATGCGACCGGCATCATGGAGGGGCGCCTGTGCGGCGAGATCGTCCGCACGCGGAACCCCGAGTTGCGCGACGCGCGGGTGTTCGGAACCTACTGCCTGAGCTTCGAACCCTCGCGCGAAGGCGGCCAAGGCGCCGTCACCGGCACGCTCGAAGCGGTGGTGATCCGCGACTGCCCCGATCGGCCTGACGAGCCGGAGTGCGTCGAGTTCCCCGTACTGGGCGCCGGGGGTCCCAATCCACGCGTCGAGGGCCCCTTCACGATCGAACTGCGCGACTTCACGGGAGCCACGGCCCCCGACTCGGCCGTGGTCACCTGGAGCGGCATCACGGGCCTCAACCTGAACTACTCCGCCACCGTGACCTGCGCCGCCCCGGCCGGGCAGGTTGAGCTCACGCTCGCCCGCTTCGCCCAGCCCGCGACCGCCACCGCCTACGACGCCGCGGGGAACGCCCTGAGCTCGGCGGTCATGACCGCGCCACAGGGCGTCACCCAGACGCTGGCGCTCACTGGGCCGGGCATCGTCAGGATCGAGCTCACCTGCCCCAATGACGAGATCATCCTGTCGCGCCTGTGTCAGGTACTGGATCCCCGCTGATCGGACACCGGAGCCGGCGGCGCTTGCCCCAGGTGCTGGCGAACCACACCGTGAAGCGCTCGGTAACGAGACCGCCCGAGGTGGTACATTGTTACCATGGTAACAGTCGAACGCACGCAGACAGGCATGCGGCTTGAGAAGAACGTGCTCAAGGTACTCAAGGGGCTGGCCGAGTACCTCGACATCTCGCTCGGTGACCTGGTCGAGGGCATCGCGCTGCACTCCTTCGACGGCAAGGCGCCCTTCACGCCCGCGACCCTGGCCAAGATCGAGCAGCTCAAGGTCGTGTACGGCTTGACGCTGACATCCGCCGACGCGCACCGGCTGGCCGAGCGATGAGCGCCGCGCAGTACACGCTCACCGGACGGCTGACGGTCGCGCTGCCGCCCGGGGAGGCATTCACGTTGTTCACGCCGCGCGGCGAGGAGCGGTGGGCGGCCGGATGGCGGCCCCGGTTCCCGGCGAAGACCAGTGACGACTCCGCTCCCGGCACGGTCTTCGAGACCGGTGCGGATGACGACCGGACCATCTGGGTGGTGGTCGAGCGCGAGCCCGCACGGCGCGTCTCGTACGCCAGGGTCACCCCCGGCTCCCGGGCCGGGACCGTCACCGTGGAGGTGGACGCGGACGGGCAGGGCGGCAGCACGGTACGGGTCACGTACGGCCTGACCGCACTCACGGCAGAAGGCCAGGCGCCTCTGCGCGAGTTCGCCGAGCGCTATCCGGACTTCCTGCGGTCGTGGGAGGTGGAGATCGCCCGCCATCTCGGGCCGCGCCGCCGACCGCGGACGCCCGGTCGTCATCAGCCGCACCACGAGAGCGAGGACCTCGGAACCGCTCTCAGATGACGCGCACCAAGAGACTCCTCACCGCGACCGACGCGCCGACCGTCTCTGCACGATCACTCGCTCGCCTCTGCACAGGTCCGGGACGTGGTCGGCGACCTTGCCCGCGCCGATGTGCCGGGGTGGCGGCGGCCACCGCCTGCTCGACGATCGCGGGAAGGTCGAGATCGGCGGGCAGGCCGGGAGTCTCGGGCGCGCCGAGCGGCGCGGTGGGCGTGGTCATCAGTGGTGGAATCCGATCCGGGACACGTCCTCGGGCAGCTCGGCCGGTTTGCCCGCGGTCAGGCGGTGCAGGGCGCGGCGCATGTCCTCGGCCAGCAGCGCCATCTCGTCCCTGCCGATGCCGTGCCGGATGAGGATGCGCTGGATCACCGTGTCCTGCTGGTCGGCGGGCAGCGGGTAGGCGGGCACCTGCCAGCCGCGCATGCGTAGCTGGTCGGTCAGGTCGTAGAGCGTGAAGCCCGCTCCGGCCGGGTCCTTGAGCTTGTAGGAGATGGCGGGCAGCGCGCCCCGCCCGTCGTAGAGCAGCTCGAAGGGGCCCATGGCGGCGACCTCCTCGCCCAGGTACTGGGCGGTGGCCGCGCAGGCCTCGTACACCTCGCGGTAGCCCTGCCTGCCCAGCCGCTGGAACAGGTAGTACTGCGCGATGATCTCACCGCCGGGGCGGGAGAAGTTCAGCGCGAAGGTCGGCATGTCGCCGCCGAGGTAGTCGACGCGGAAGATCAGGTCCTCGGGCAGCAGCGCGGGCTCGCGCCATACCACCCAGCCGACGCCGAGCGGGGCCATGCCGTACTTGTGGCCGGAGGCGTTGATGGAGGCGACCCGCTCGACGCGGAAGTCCCACACCAGCTCCGGATACAGGAACGGGGCGATGAACCCGCCGCTGGCCGCGTCCACGTGGATCGGGATGTCCAGGCCGGTCTCGGCCTGGATCCGGTCCAGCTCGGCCGACAGCTCGGCCACCGGCTCGAAGTCGCAGGTGAAGGTGACCCCGAGGATCGCGACCACGCCGATCGTGTTCTCGTCGACGTACTGGGCGAGCTGGTGCGGCCGCAACCCGGTCGCGCCCTTCTCCAGGGGCACCTGGCGGATCTCGACGTCGAAGTAGCGGGCGAACTTGTCCCAGCAGATCTGCACCGGGCCGGCCACGATGTTCGGCTTGTCGGCGGGCTTGCCTTCGGCCAGGCGCTTCTGCCGCCAGCGCCACTTCAGCGCCAGCCCGCCGAGCATCGCCGCCTCGCTGGAACCGGTCGTGGAGCAACCCATCGGCGACGCGCCGGCCGGGGCGTTCCACAGGTCGGCCAGGATGTTCACGCACCGCCTCGATCTCGGCGGTCTGCGGGTACTCATCCTTGTCGATCATGTTCTTGTCGAGGCACTCGTTCATCAGCCGATGCACCTCGTCCTCGGACCAGGTGGTGCAGAACGTGGCCAGGTTCTGCGCGGCGTTGCCGTCCAGCAGCAACTCGTTACGGAGCATCTGGTAGACGGCCTGCGGACGCGATGGCTGCTCCGGCATGCGGTTCTTCGCCGCGACGCTCGTGCCCACCGGGCCCGCGAAGAGGTCGGTGGCGTCGTCGGCCTGCTTGTGGTCCGTGGCCTTGTGCAACGCCATGATCCACTCCCCCGTCCGGCTGAATATCTTGATCATGGGAGACATGCCCGACGACGCATCAACGCATCGGCACAACCGGCCCATAAACCCACCAAAAAGTGGACATACAAGGGCGCTTTAGACTTCTGGGCGGCACAGGCCGCGGGATGGCTGGGCCGAGCGCTTCCAGCACTCAGGCTGCGGCCCGTGGGGCTCGCCCCACATCTCAAAACCCGGCGCAGAGAGGCGCAGGCAGGGGATCCACGTGGATTTCGCTTGATGGGAAAGTGGCGGCATGGAGACTGCGAGCCGCACGCTGACGGCAGATGTGATCGCGGCGCTGAGGTACTGGCCCGGCGTCATCCACAGCAGCCAGAAGCATCCTCCGGACCCAGCGGATCTCACCGTCCTGCCTCCGTTCTTCAACGAGGTGCTGCGAGACCTGCCCTGGTGGAACCGTAACTGGAAGGTCATGCAGGTCGAGCCGGGCACCCCCTTGGAGATCGAGAGTGATCACGACCGTTCCATGACGAGGTTCACAGAGGTGTCGGTGCCAGGCACCGCCGGAACCGACGCCGGAGAGAGCCTGCCCTTCGTCGCGAAGGTCAGATTCCGCGGGGATCGGCTGATCCGGTTCCAGGCCAAGATCGGCGACATGGTCGTCGGCCCGGCACAGACACCGGCCGGGCGACTGGAGCCCCATCCGTTCGCAGCGGTGTTCAGCCGGCTGATGGACCTGCGCGGAATTCCAGTGAGGGACATGGCACGGCGAACCGCCAGGTCGATGTCCACCATCCACATGCTTCGCAACGGCAGGCTGAATCCGCATCCCGTTCTCGCCGAGGAGATCGCCAAGGCCTTGGGCATGTCCGCGGCAGACGTCGGCGCGATCGCCGGCCTCGACGACAGCGGCGGCGACGGCAAGCCGCCCACCGGAAACAACGATCTGCCTCATGACCGAGGGGACTCGTCAACCTGACCGGACTCCGCCTGAGGCACGGAACCCAGAGCCTGATGGCCGCCTCATGAGACGTCCTCCCAGTGAGCCGCACAAGGTCTGGTGACAGCTCGAACGGGGGCTGTTCATCACCTGAACCAGGCAATCGAGTGACGTCGCAATTGTTCCGGGATATAAGTAGACCCATGAGCGAACTGGAGAGCATGCGCGTAGAACTTCGACACCTCCAGGAGCAGGCGGAAAAGTGGCTGAATACAGGGCTCGCATTCAAACTCGATAATGACGCGGGCGAGGTGGGACAGACCGAACAGGTCATGACCGCGTTAAAAGCCATCGGAGAAATGCGGACGCGCACGGCATCGTCGCTACTCAACGTCGCTTTCCTCGGAGGATTCTCCTCCGGAAAGAGCTTCCTCATCAGCGGACTGCAGCAGCGTCTCGAATACACGCCTATTCCGGAAACCGACGGAACGATATCGGACCAGTACATAGGCCTGCTGCATTCGGCGGCCAAGGCCTCGACGGCCTGTCCGGCCACGGTGGTGCCCGTCGAGGGCGAGGGCGAGAAGTACTCCGGCCGGGGCTTGATGCGGGTGAGGTTCGAGGGCGAGAGCGAGTGGGAGGAGATCGGAAACTCGCCCTCCCCTGGAATCGTGGCGGCCTACACCACCCAGGACCCCCGGGTCATCGCGGACTGGCGCCCGCCACAGCATCGGCAGCTCAGAGTCGCCGAAGCGGAGATCCTCCTGGGGTCGGCTCCCCTGCCCGCGAAACTCTACGACCTCCCCGGGCACGGCGCACAGAATCCGGAGCACGAGAGGATCGCGAACGAAGCGTGGGTCGCGGCTGACTGTTTCGTCTACACCATTCAGGCCACGCACACGCTGTCGCTGGTTGACATGGAGCTCATCCGCCGCCTCCGGAATCACCACCTCGATTCCAAGAAGCCGGTCATCTGGGTGATGAGTGGAATCGATCGCGCGGCCATGAAGAACATCTACGACAAGGCCGAGTGGAAGGACGCGATCGAGACCAACAACGCCTTCATCCGTAGCGAGTTCCCGCTGCCGCCGGACCAGATCGACACGTTCTTCGGCATCGACGGGTTCCTCCCCGTCTCACCGGCCTGGGAGGCCCTCGGGCGGTGGCACGAGCGGGAGGGCGAGCGCGCGGCGGCCAGCAGCCGGAAGGCGATGAGCCAGATGGACCGCTTACGGAAGGCGCTGACCGACGTCATCGAGGCCGGGGCCGGACGGCAGCATCTCATCGCGATGTCCAGAGAGACGCGCACGCATGTCTTGCGCCGCTACCACACGCTCACGACGCTGCTCGACTCAGCGCAGACGCCGCTGAGCGAGCTGTCCGACCGGCACGTCGACCTCAGGCGCAGGCTGACCCAACTCCAGGCGGCGATGGCCGTCGTCCACAAGCATCTGGAAACCTCCCTGGGAGGCCACTCCCGCCGGGTCAACCGGAGCTTCGAGGGACTCGAAGCCCATCTCCACCACGAACTGGACGCCGAGATCCGCAACGCCGACCTCACGAAGGAGAAGGAGGCGCTGCGCATCGAGGCCCGCAAGGAGAACCTGCTGAGGGATTGGGCGAACGACCGGGGGCCCCGGACGATCTGGGAGGCCGAGTACAAGAACTTCACGGGCAGCGCGCTGAGGCTGGTCCGTGAAACCATCAGCGAGACGAACTCCTCCGAGGGACTGGTCGCGGCCACTTCCAGAGTGGACCTTCAGCAGCTCACGATCCCGCCTTCGCAGCGATACCGGACGAGCACTCAGGATCTGGTGCAGACGATCTCCGGCGTCGTCGGGGTGTCCACACCTGTCCTGGCGGCGATCGCCGCGGCGGCCGGACTCGTGGGCAGCCCGGCCCTGCTGGTGTCCGGTGGCGTCGCGGTGGTGGCCGGCGTCATGTACGGCGCGATTCGTCGCAGCAAGAGCAAGTCCACAGCGCTCGACCATCTGCGTACCGAGTGGATCGAAAGCCTTGACAAGACCGCCGAGCACTTCCGGGGGGCCTACGCGTTCGCGGTTCAGGAGCAGGGCACGCTCATCATCGACCGGGTGGCCGAACTGCTCTCCGAGCGCCGGGAGGAGCTGTCGCGCGAGATCATCCTCATCGAACACCGGCTGGCGGAGCCGCAGAACGCCGATCGCAGTGATCTTGTCAGCCGTCTGGCGCCGCACTGCGAGGCGGGGAAGAAGCTGCTGATCGCGCTCAAGGAGTTCGGCTGAGTGCCGAGGCGCAGGCGTTGATGGCCGCCCCGGTACGTGTGAGGGTGGTCAGCGACGGAGGGGGTTGAGCGATGAGATCGTTCACGGGCAAGATGGCCGTCGTCACCGGAGGCGGCGCCGGGATGGGACGCGAACTGGTCGTTCAGCTGGCCGCCGAAGGCTGTTCGGTCGCCGCGTGCGACGTGGACGAGGCCGGGCTGGCCGCCACCGCCGAGCGCGCCGCCGAAGCCGTACCCGGCGGCGGTGAGGTGCGGGTCACCACCCACCACTGCGACGTGTCGGACGAGGCTCAGGTGACGAGGTTCCGCGACGAGGTGGTCGAGCGGCACCGGACCGGCCATATCAACCTGCTGTTCAACAACGCCGGCATCGGCGGCGGCAACAGCTTCGTCACCAGCTCGCGGGCCGAGTGGGAGCGTACGTTCGGCGTCTGCTGGGGCGGGGTGTACACCTGCACGCGGGCGTTCATGCCGCTCCTGATCGCCAGCGATGAGGGGTGCCTGGTCAACACCAGCAGTGTCAACGGGTTCTGGGCGGCCGGCCCCGGTCTGCCGATGAGCGCGTACAGTGCCGCCAAGTTCGCGGTGAAGGGCTTCTCCGAGGCGATGCTGACGGATCTGCGGATCAACGCGCCGCACGTACGGGTCGCGCTGGTGATGCCGGGGCACGTCGGCACGGAGATCGTGACCAACTCCCGCCGGATCCACGGCCACTCCGAGCCTGACGACATGACCGCCGAGGAACTCGCGGACACCCGCATGCACGCCGCCGCCGTCTCGGGCATTGCCGCCGAACGGTTGAGTGATGAGGAGATCCGAGCTGCGGTCAAGAGCATGGGTGAGTGGTTTCGCGACACCGCGCCGCTGTCGGCCGCCGACGCCGCGACCGTCATCCTTGATGGCGTACGCGCCGGCACGTGGCGCATCCTGGTCGGTGATGACGCCCACGCGCTGGACGCGGCGATGCGTGCCGACCCGCTGGACCTGTACCGGCCCGACAGCCCGACCCTGGCGGCCGTGTTCCCCGACCTGCTCCGTCGCGAGGTGTGACGTGGATTCGGACCGACCAACTCGGCGCTCCGGGCAGGACGCGGGCACCGGCGGCGACGCCCCTCGCGTGTGTCGCGCCGGGACTCCGGCACCGCGGCCAGGCTCCGCATCCGATGCGCACCATGACCGCCGGCGGACCGGCTGTCCTTTTGGACCTGCTGGGCGGCGGTCGCTCGTACGATGGCACCGAGCAGGCGGAAGGCAGGCCGGCGGCGATAGCCTGTCCAGAAGGCTCTGGTGGAGAGGAGCGGGGTGGGCGAGGGTGATGCGCGGCTGCGAGACACGCTTGCCTCGGCCGTAGGGGCGCTTCAGGGGCCACGGCATCTCAATGTCGTCGAGCTCGGGGCGACCGGAGTCACCACGTTCGACGTGCACCGCGACGAGTCCGGCACCCCGTGCGCGGCGACTGGGCTGATGCTGCCGTGGCACGAGCTGGGCACCCCGCTGGAGCAGCGGCGGATCGCCAGGGCCGCCGGCGGGGTCAGCGACGAAGCGGTGATCGTCGTGTGTTCCGCGCCGGGTCAGGAGTTACCGGAGCTGGCGGCGTCCTGGCTGGCCGATCTTCGGCCGGGTTCGGTGTCGACGCGGGTTTCCGGTCTGTCGGTCGCGGCGCTCCTGCGGGAGATCCTGACCGACGAGCCGCTCCAGCAACCGTACGGGCTGCTCGGCCTCACATCGGATCCGCTGAGCGGTAAGCTTCGGCCCGCTGCCGTGACCGTTTTCCCGGTGGGCGCGGCCCGTGGCGCGACGGCTGAGATCGTCGCGCAGGCGAGCGGAGAGGTGGTGTTCGCCGTCGTCTCCATGACCGAGAAGCACCCGCGCCCGGTCGCCATCCGAGTCGCGCAACTGCCGCCGGGACGGCAGGAGGTACGGCTGATGCTCGGTGGTCCGGGCAGCGTGGAGTTTTCCTCCCCTGCCTTGTTCGCAGAGGACGGCCGGGGCTGGGCCGAACTGGTCGTCGGGGCGTGGCCGCTGATCGGCGCCCAAGGCGGCCGGATCCACCTCGTGGTGGGGATCGAGCTGTCCGAGGACAGGAGTCTCGTGACCCGTCGTATCGACCTGGTGCGCCGCGTCATCCACGAGGCCGCGACGGGGATCACCGAGTGCCTGGTCTCGCTGGTGCCGTACGCGACGCATTCCTACGACTGGCAGGTTCCGGAGCGTCCCGTGCGGCCAGGATGCTGGCTGGCCCCGCCGGAACGCGCCCTCACCGCCCTGGAACGGCTCGAAACCCAACCGGTCTATCCCGACGGCTATCGGGACGCGGCCCAGGTGGAGGACATGCTGGCCGAGGTGGTGACACGACTGAGCGAGGGCAGCCCCGGCCGTACCGTGCTCCTGACCGCGGGCGACCGACCGCCACACCCGCCAGGCCGCCACGAGACGCTCCTCGCCTGCCCGAACCGCTATGACTGGAATCGCCAGACGACCTGGCTCGAACGGGCAGGAGTGGCCTTCGGTGCGATCACGGAAAGCGCTCATCCGATCTGGAGCGTGCTCGGCGCGTCCTCTCGGGCGCGAGCGGAGGAGGCCGGCGTCACCCGGCTGTGCAGCGATCTGGGGCTGGCCACATCCGGGCTCAACCGGATTCCGCTCCCGCTGATCGAGGCGGCTCCATGACGAATCACCGGATCTCGCTCTGGGGGGCGCCCGGCAGCGGTAAGACCACCTTCCTGGCGGCCCTGCCCATCGCGATGATGAGGAACAAGCGGGATTGGGCCCTCGTGGCGAAGGACGATGCCTCCGGCGTTCGGCTCGCGAGCCTGACCGCCCAGTTGGTGCGGGAGCGGGAGTTTCCCAAAATGACGAACCAGCTGGAGGTGCTGGACTACGTCTTGCTCGGGCCGCCGCGGGTGAGACGTCGCGGGTGGTTCTTCCGCCGCGCGACCGTCACCGAACCGGCTCACGTGGATCTGAGCATCTTCGACCTCCCGGGAGGCGCCTTCGGAAACTCGCCCACCAGCGATCTGATCGACGACCTCACCGCCAGCCACGGCCTGCTGTTCCTCTTCGATCCGATCCGTGAATTCCAGTCGGGCGACAGCTTCGACTACTTCTACGGCGTGCTGTCCCGGTTGGCCCAGCGCGTCATGGCGTCGGACGCTTCCTCCGCGCGGCTACCTCATCGTCTCGCCGTCTGCATCACCAAGTTCGACGACCCCCGGGTTCTGAACACCGCCGAGCGCCTCAACCTGATCGCAACGGACCCGGACGTCTCCCATCAAGGGCCGAGAGTGTCCTCCGACGCGGCCGAAGAACTCTTCAGGTCCTTGTGTACGGTCTCCGCCAGCGGCAACGCCGACATGCTCCTCAGAGGGATCAGGCAGTTCTTCCGCCCTGAGCAGGTCCGCTTCTTCGCGACCTCGGCGATCGGCTTCTACATCGATCAGCGACGTCAAGCTTATGACTCCGAAGACTTCCAGAACATCATCCCGATGAAGGAGGGACACCGCATCCGCGGCTCCGTCCAGCCCATCAACGTGCTGGAGCCGATTCTCTGGCTGGCCGATCAGCCCGCCGCCGACGTCAAGTGATCAGGACCGGATCCTCATCCACCCAGAAGGCAGCGAGTTCGCGAAATCCTGCCAGGTAGCCGGGCGCGATCGCGTCGAGCCCATCAGCCTGTGCCCGGCTCAGCTCGATGAACGGGGGCGCGTGCGCCACGAGATCCCGCTCCGCCATCGCCGCCCACACCGCGAGCCGAACGAGCCCGTGACCGGAATACTCCCAGTTCGGCACCAGCCGGCACAGGGCTTGGACCTGATCGAGGTCTTTCAGGTCCATGAGGTCGCGAAGAACCAGCAGGTGCGCCAGATCCCGCACGTCGAGGCTGTGGGGCGTCTCATGGAATCCCAGCAGGGTGCGGTAGTTGTGAACGTCGACCGATTCAGCGAGATCCGGGTGGGATGCCCAGTCGGGAGGCACATCGAACTGGCTCGTCCGGGTCGTCCGGATCGTGTCGAGGAAAGCTGGAACATTCGCCCAGGCAAGGCGCTCGAACGCGGGCCCGGCGTGCGCGACCACCAAGGTCTGAACCCGGTCGGAGTCGCTCCGCAACGCGTCCAGCAACAGCCGCGCGAAGCGGACGTTAAGCCGGGGCGGACTGGCCAGTATCCCCAGGTAGATCTGTGATCGGCTGACAGGGTCGATCCCTTGCCGACGGGTCAGTAACTCCATGGCGAGCGCGCCGGACAGGCCAATGGGAAAGTCCGGCCTTAACTCCAGGCCGACCGCGCCGAGAAACGGGAGCAAGGTCTGCAGCAGGGCGTGCTGGGTCTCGGACTCGAGCATCGCGGTCTCTCTGAATATCCGCGCGACCCGGGTTCCCGGGAGAATCAGGGGATCTGCCCGCACTGTGTCGTATCCCAAGAATTCAGATGCCCGGTAAGGCTCCGCATCGGGCCGCCACGCCACACTGTATGAGGAAATGTGGAGCTCTTGCGAATCTTCCGCCACCTGAATGGCCTCGAGAATGGCGTACCAGCTCTTCCGGGTGAGGTGGGCGTACCAGGAACGGGTGATGGAGAAGAAGTCCGGGATGGCGCTGACGGGGATCCGCGCCAGGCTCGGGTCGTGGCCCTCCAACGCCGTGGCCGTGTGAACGAGGAGAGTGCAGAGGTTGGCGCTGTAGACCGCGAACCTGGCAGGCAGGCCGAGCCTGATCGGCTCGTACGTCGGCGACACCAGCTCCGCCGCCCGGCTGTCCATGCACTCACGGAGGAGCCGGATGAGCAGCACTCGGAGCTCCACGAGCTCCTCCGGAGGCCGTGTGAGCAGGCGATCGGCGACGACCTCCGTGACGCGGGCCCGGTCGGCCAGGACGGCGAAACTCGCGATCGAGCGGAGCCGGGTGTCGTCGGGCGGCATGGGGAGCGGGTCGTCGGCGTTCTTCAGCACCCGCTGGACCATGCGCGCCAGCTCGTCGGCGATCCACCGTCCCACCAGGAACTCCCCGAACGAGGCGTGCAGGAACTCATACCGGCGGATCATGACGTGGCCTTCGACGGCCTGGCTCTGATGGACGAACAGCTTGAAGAAGAAGCGCCCGGCCACCTCCTGGGCGGTGGCACGGCGCCGGGCCTCGTCCGCGAACGGCAACATCTCCAGATCGCGGGCCAGGTCCTCCTCTGAGACGCTCTGCGAGCTGCGGTTGAACATCGAGAAGGCCACCATGGACATCACATACAGCTCGCGAGCGACGAGCACGCGACGGTCACGTTCGCTGAGGTGCCGGCCCCGCTTGTCGACCTCGCGTTCGGCGAACCTGCTGAACAGGCTCTCGTAGAGTTCGGTGCTGCCCATCCTGCCCCGGACTTCTCCGCCGTCGGCGCGGAACAACGCCAGCATGAACAGCAGCAGGGGCTGGCGGGCGACCACGCCGTGGGCCAGCGCCTCCTCGGTGCTCAGCGCGCGAGCCGGATTGCCGGCGTGCCAGCGTCGGAGCCACCGGCGCACCTGCTCGTCCGTGAACTCCTCCAGCCGGAGTACCACCGACTCCCGGGGGTAGCGGACCTGGTCGGCGACCGAGGAGCGGCTGGTGACGATCACAGCGGCGGGACGACCGCGTCGCGCTTCCCTGTCCTGGAAGTCCTTGACCTTCTCCAGGTAGTCGAAGTGCACGGTGGTGCTCGCCTGGAGCAGTTCGTCGAAGCCGTCCAGGAGCACCACCGGCTGCGCGGGCGCGCACGAGGCGGCCACCGTCGGCCACTCGTGCTCCACCTGGGTGAGCGTCCGCAGCGACTCCTCGATCTGGCGCTGGATGTCGGCGTCGGCCGGCACATTGCGCAGTTCCACCCGGATGACGAGGTAGTCGTCCGGCGGGAGCTGCGCGGCGAGCATCTGGGTGAGCAGTGATTTCCCCGTGCCCGGCTGGCCGAGGACCACCAGTGGAGCGCTGGTGGCGGCCGGGCTGATGAGGTGCTGGAGCAGGAAGGTTTCCAGGTCCTCGCCGGATTCCGCGCTCTGCCAGCCGCCTTCGCTGACCTGCTCGGGTTGCTCGGCCACTCGGCCGAGCCGGGTCAGCCGCCTGTAGGAGGGATTGATGTAGACGTCCATGCAGCTTGGCGGTCGTACCCCGTCGGGAACCGCGTCCGAATCGGCCAGCGGGCGGTCGACCTGTGCCTGATACTCGGTGGCGAGCGCCGAACGCAGCTCGTCGGGAGCGCGGCCCTGGGACATCCAGCGCACCATCCGGGCCAGCCCTGCCAGCATCGTCCCCGTGTCCGCGGCGTCTTGCCGGGCGGCTCTGAGCTCGTCCAGAAGCACTCGGACGCCTGCCTGATGAGCCCAGAAGGCCACTTCCGGATAGTCGCCGGCCAGTTGCCGCAGCATCTTCTCGTATCGGGTGGTCGCCAGCTTGGGCAGATCGGCCTTGAGGGCGGCCGTCCAGCGTCGGCGGGTGGTCTCGTCCGTGCTGTCCCAGGCGGCTGTGCCGGGAGCGAACCTCAGCAACCGCTCCGTCAGGGTCTCGTAGTAGGCGACGAGCGGAGTACCGACCCACCGGTCGTACATGTCGGGCAGGGTGCCGGGGGTGTTGAGCACTTCCACCAGGTCGGCGAGCCGTCCGCGCCGCACGGAGCGGCCCACCGCCAGCCCGGCCTGCTCGGCCCGCGTCAGGTCGAGTGTCGTGGAGTTCAGCGCGGTGCGATGCTCCTCGTTGAGATCGTCCAGCGCGCCGAAGAACGCGGCCACGATGACCACAGCATGGGCGGCCTCCAGTAACTCGCTGCGTTCGAACCGGGTCAGACCGGAGACACGCTCGCGAACGACCGAGACCGCGTCCTGGGCGAGGCGTTCCGCCTCCCCCTTGAGGTCGAACAGGCTCAGCGCCACCTCGCTGCCCCCCGCCGAGGCGACCGTCAGCCCGGAACCGGCGAGTTGTCCCAGCGCCCGGACCACAGCGCTCTCCTTGCCCAGGACCCGCACCGCGTCCTCATAGCTCAGCGTTCTGCGCCGCATGCGAGCAACTTACGCGAATGGCCGCCCTAGCATCGGCGAACAGCTATCGAGGGCGGGCGTATGGCCGGTCAAGAAGGTCATCAATCCCCGAACGTGATGACGACCTTGCCCGCTGAACGGCCCTGTTCCTGGTAGCGGATCGCGTCCGGGATCTGCTCGAACGGGTAACTGCGATCGATCACCGGAGAGATCTGGCCGGATTCGAGCAGGGTGGCCAGCGTGGTCAGGTTGCGGTGGTTGTCGGTGCAGCGGACCACGTCGGCCATCGCGACCCGCTGGGAGACGAACGGCCCGGCGAGCATCGTGGTGAGCATCCGGCCCGCTGGGCTGAGCCAGCGGCCGCCCGGGCCCCCGACCAGCACGTGCGCGCCCTTGGGGGTCAGGGCGCGGCGGCAGGCGGCGGTGGAGGGACCGCCGGCGATGTCCAGCAGGAGGTCGTAGCGCTGGCGGCGCTGGGTGAAGTCCTCACGAGTACGGTCGATGACCTCCTCGGCGCCGAGCGAGGCGACCAGGGCGAGGTTGCGAGGACCGCAGACGGCCGTGACCTTCGCGCCGAGCGCCCTGGCGATCTGGACAGCGAAGGTGCCGACGCCGCCGGAGGCTCCGTTGACGAGGACGTTCTGGCCGGGGTAGCAGCCGCGCAGGGCGATCAGGGCGGTGTTGGCCGCCATGGGGACCGCGGCGGCCTGGGAGAAGGAGAGGTTACGGGGTTTGGGGACCAGCTCGCCGGCGGGCACGCGGGTGTACTCGCCGAAGCCGCCCTGCTTGGGCATGGCGTAGACCTCGTCGCCCGGCCGGAAGGCGGTGACGCCCTCGCCGACCGACTCGACCGTGCCGGCGACGTCGGCGCCGAGGATGGAGATCTTCGGGCGGCGCAGGCCGGGGCCGCCGCCCATCAGGCGGGCGATGTACGGCTGGCCGCGCATCAGGTGCCAGTCGTAGGGCTGGACCGAGGTGGCGTGCACCTTGACCAGGACTTCGCCGGCGGCGGGTTCGGGCTTCTGGACCCGGGTGAGACGCAGCGCGTCGGCTGAGCCGTACGAGCTCAGGAGGAATGCTCTCATCACACTCGTCAGGGTAGGAACGGCGCCCGCGCCGCTCATCAGCCGAAAGTACGCCTGATTGGCGGCCGATAGGACGTCTCCGGGGGAGCCTGAGGAGCGATGCCGGGCGCGGCCCGGCTCGCCACGATCGAAGGCATGAGGAGTCGTACCATCCCGGCCGCGCTGCTGGCGCTCAGTGCCGTTCCGATCGTCGCGGGCGCGATCCGCATGACCGAGTTGTCCGTGGGGGCGGCGATCACGCCGGACAACGCGCGCTTCTTCGCCGCGCCGCTTCCGGTGAGCCTGCACATCGCGGGCGCGACCGTCTATACCGTCGTCGGCGCCTTCCAGTTCGCGCCCGGTCTGCGGCGCGACCGTCCCGGCTGGCATCGCGCCGCCGGGCGGATACTGGTGCCCGCGGGGCTGGTGGCGGCGCTCGCCGGAATGTGGATGACGCTGTTCAGCCCGCTGCCGGAGACCGACGGCACGCTGCTGGGCGTCTTTCGCGTGATCTTCGGTACGGCCATGGCCGCCTCGCTGGCCCTCGGCCTGCTCGCGATCCTGCGCCGTGACATCGCCGCCCACCGGGCCTGGATGATGCGCGCCTACGCGATCGCCCTGGGCGCGGGCACGCAGGCGTTCACGCTGCTGCCGTGGTTTCTGGTCGCCGGCACGCCTGGTCAGCTTCCCAAGGCGTTGCTGATGGCCGCGGGCTGGCTGATCAATCTGGCGGTCGCCGAGTGGATCATCCGCAGGCCCTAGACGCGGTTCGTCTCGTAGGCCCACATGGCGATCTCGACGCGGTTGCGGGCGCCGAGCTTGGCCATGAGGCTGGCGATGTGCGACTTGACCGTGCTGAGCGAAATGTGCAGCTCGTCGGCGATCTCGCCGTTGGTGCGTCCGCGCGCCACGGTCAGCAAGATCTGCTCCTCCCGCTCCGTCAGCGTCTCGATCGGCCGTACGGGCGGAGAGGCCGGCCCGGTGCGCGAGAAGACACCGAGCAGCCGCGCGGTGACGCTCGGCGCGATGAGCGCGTCGCCGCAGGCGGCGGCGTGGACGGCCTGCGAGAGCAGGGCCGCGCCCGCGTTCTTGAGCAGGAAGCCCTTGGCACCGGCGCGCAACGCGGCGTAGACGTACTCGTCGAGGTCGAAGGTGGTGATGACGACCACGGCCAGCGGGTCGGCGACGTCGGGACCGGCCAGGGAGCGGGTGGCCTGGATGCCGTCGAGGCCGGGCATGCGGATGTCGAACAGGCAGACGTCGGGACGCAGGCGGCGGGCCAGCTCGACCGCGCGCCTGCCGTCGCCCGCCTGGCCGATGACCTCGATGCCGGGCTGGGCGTCGAGGATCATGGTGAGGCCGGTGAGGACGATCTCCTGGTCGTCGGCGACGAGCACTCGCACGCTCACGACCGCCTCCCCGCCCTGGGGAGGACGACGGTGACCGTCCAGCCGTGCTCGGGGCCGGGTCCGGCCTGGCAGGTGCCGCCGAGCAGCTCAGCACGTTCGATCATGCCGATGATGCCGTAGCCGGAGCCGGGCCTGGGGGCGGCCGGGGGTGAGCCGTCGTCGGTCACGCTCAGCCGTACACACTCCTCCTCCGCGCTGACGCTCACCTCGATCAGGCCGACGTGGCGCGCGTGCCGCCTGGCGTTGGTGACCGACTCCTGCGCCAGCCGGTAGAGCGCCGCCCCGACCGACGCCGGCAGCTCGCCGAGGTCGCCGGGGAGATTCACCTTCACAGCCGGTACGGCGGAGCCCCGCGTGGCCAGTTCCGCGAGATCGGCGACCCCGCGTCCGGGCGCCAGTTCGGGCGGCTGGTTCTGGCGCAGCACGCGGACCATGCTGTTCATCTCGGCCAGCGCCCGAGCCGCCTCCTCCTCGATCACCTTCAGCGCGTCGGTCGCCGCGTCGGGCCGCGACGCGGAGGTGGCCAACCCGGCCTGCGCGCGGATCGCCATGGCCGAGACGTGATGGGCCACGGTGTCGTGCAGGTCGCGGGCGAGCTGGGCGCGTTCGAGCAGCTTGACCTGGTCCAGCTCACGCGAGCGGGCTCTGGCCCGGTAGCGCAGGGCGATGCCGAGCGTCGTGGCCGCCGACATCACGGCGAACGAGCCGACCACGTCGGAAGGCTCCATGCGGCCGAAGGCGGTCGAAAGCCCGACCACCGTGATCATGGCGGCCAGTCCGATCGCGATCTCGCGTCCCGATCCCCAGCGGGCCAGCGCGTAGACGAGGATCAGCAGGTAGGCCAGGGAGTAGGCCTCCGAGGGCGCGCCACCGGTCAGCAGCGGCGCGAGTGCCGTGGCGGCGAAGACGATCAGGAGCATCCGCAGCGGATGCGTCCGCCGCCACAGCAGCGTGGGCAGCAGGACGAGGGTGAGTGACACGGCGACGACCCGGTGGGGCAGGTCGGGGCGGAGGAAGCCTTCGAGCAGCGCGACCGGCACGAGCGCGCCCACGAGCACCCAGTCACGCGGCACTCGCGCGGGCGGATCGGGGGGACGCGGTTCATTCCACAGGGAACGAATGACGGCGTGCACGGCCTCATGGTACGACTCGCCCGCTCAGCTGAGATCCCCGTACCGCTTCACACCCCATCGCTACACGGTCGACGGTCGGATTGACTAACCGGATGGTTAGTTCTAGGTTCTCTTGCGGCAGCCAACTTGGATAACCAGTTAGTTAGGACCGTGTGATGGCCGACCGTTTGTTCATCGACAACCAGTGGGTACCGACTCAGGAGGTGATGCCCGTCGTCAACCCCGCCACCGGGCAGCCCTTCGGCACCGCCCCCTCGGCCTCACGAGGCGACGCCGCACGGGCGGTGGCCGCCGCTCGCCGGGCCTTCGACCATGGCCCGTGGCCGCACACCGCTCCCCGCCACCGCGCGGATCTGCTTCGCCGCCTGGGCCAGGCCCTGCACGAGCGCCGGGAGGAGTTCGCCGACCTGGTCGTGCGCGAGAGCGGCTTCCCCCGGCCGCTGGCCGAGGCCGTCCACGTGCGGAGCGCGATCGACTTCCTGTACGACGTGGCCGACCGGCTGTTGCCCTCGATGACCTTCACCACGCCGCTCAACCCGCACGCGGCCCCGTCGATGACCGGGCGGCCGCAGACCACCCAGGGCGTGGTGGCCAGGGAAGCGGCCGGGGTGGCGGCGCTGCTCACGCCGTTCAACGCCGCGGTCCCGCTGACCGTGCACAAGCTCGCCTCGGCGCTGGCCGCCGGATGCACCACGGTGATCAAGCCGTCCCCGCACACGAGCCTGCAGGTCCTGTTGCTCGCCGAACTCGTCGAGGAGGCCGGGTTCCCGCCCGGCGTGGTCAACATCATTTCCGGTGACGTGGCCGCGGGAGTGGAGCTGACCAGCAGCCCCGGCGTCGACGTCGTCAGCTTCACCGGCTCCGACACAGTCGGCCGTACCATCGCGGCGCAGGCGTCGGCCACTTTCAAGAAGGTGGTCCTGGAACTCGGCGGCAAGTCCGCCAACATCGTCTTCGCCGACGCCGACCTGGACAGGGCGGCGCTGGAGGTCGTGGGCAACACCGTCACCAACGCGGGACAGGGCTGCCTGCTGCTGACGCGGACCCTGGTGGACGCACGCGTGCACGACGAACTGGTCGCCAAGGTGATCCCGATGCTGGCCGCCGTCACCATCGGCGACCCGGCGGACCCGGCGACGGTCATGGGCCCTCTCATCAGCGCCGCCGAGCGCGACCGCGTCGAGGCGATGATCCGCCAAGGCCAGGCCGAAGGCGCCGTCCTCGCCTACGGCGGCAACCGCCCGCCCGGCCTTGCCCAGGGCTTCTACCTGGAGCCCACCCTGTTCACCGGGGTCGAGAACTCCATGACCATCGCCCAGCGGGAGTTCTTCGGCCCCGTCAACGTGGTCATCCCCTTCTCCGGCGACGACGAGGCCGTACAGATCGCCAACGACAGCGACTACGGCCTCAACGCCGGCATCTTCACCCGCGACTTCGCTCGCGCCCACGCCGTCGCCCGCCGGATCCGCAGCGGCACCGTCAACATCAACGCCTCCTGGGGGATCAACCCCGACGCGCCCTTCGGCGGGTTCAAGCACAGCGGCCTCGGCCGCGAAGGCGGCGCCTACGGCATTGCCGAGTTCCTGGAGCACAAGTACATCTCCTGGCCGGTCGGCGCCATCTAACCGGTTAGTCACTCTGTCACAATGGACGCCATGTCCCGCGCCGAGGCCACCAAAAGCCGCATCCTCCAGGCCGCCACCGCGGAGTTCGCCGCCTACGGATTCGCCGGCGCCCGGGTGGACCGTATCGCCAAGGCGGCTTCGGTGAACAAGAACCTCATCTACGTCTACTTCACGAACAAGGACACCCTGTTCGAGACGGTCTTCGACGCCGAGGTCGCCAAGGGCCTGGACGCGGTTCCGTTCACGGTCGATGACCTGCCCGGGTACGCCAGGCGTGTCCACGAGCACTGTCATCGGCACCCCTCGGTCATCCGGCTGGTCGCCTGGCACCGGCTGGAACGCGCGGACCGGCCCGATCCCACCGCGATCTCGCCCTCTCACGCCGCCAAGCTGGGCGCGATCGAAACCGCCCAGCGCGAAGGACGCCTCAGCGACACCTTCAAACCAGACATCCTCCTGGCGCTCATCGTCGCCCTGGCCACCTCCGACGGCCCCGTCGGCGCCGCCGCTCTCCCCCACCGGCCCGGCCACGCCGACGAGATCGGCGGGGCGATCGCCGAGGCGGTGCGCAACCTTACCGCCGGCCGCTGATCACACTGAGTCGCCGCCGAGGTCGGCCAGGCCGACCTCGCCGTCGGGCAGCCGCTGGACGTCCGGGTGGGCGCGCAGGCCGTCGAGCATGAGCGCCAGGTAGCGGTCCACGCCGCGCTGGGTGAGCTCGGTGCGCAGGCCGGGCATGGGCCGCAGCAGCAGGGCCGTCATCATCGCCAGGTCTCCGGCGTCCACGTCGCGGCGCAGGTCGCCGTCGGCCTGGGCGCGCTGGACGAGCCGGTCGAGGATCTTCAGCAGGATCTGGCGCAGCCGCCGTTGTTCGGGGTCGGCGTGGACCTGCTCCCAGGTGCTGGCGAACCAGATCGACAGCCAGGTGGCCAGCCGCAGTTCGGCGGCGGCTCGGTGGATGAAGCGCGAGAGCGCCCGCCAGGCGTCCGGCTCCTCGTCCTCGGCGTCGCGCGCGATGGCGACCACGCGGTGGAAGCCGTCCAGCGCGACCCCGCGCACCAGTGCCTCGCGATCGGGAAAGTGGCGGTAGAGAGTGGCGGTCCCGACGCCGGCGCGGCGGGCCATCTCATCCATCGGCGCCTCGGCGCCTCGCTCGGCGATGAGTACGCGGGCCGCCTCGATGATCCGTTCCTGGTTGAGCCTGGCATCGGCTCGGAGCTTGCGGCCGGGGCTCTCGTCGGTCACTCCGCCAGTATACGGATGAATTCCCATCACTTATGCTAGATAAGTGGGTGATCTTCTCTTACTTAGGAGGCGGGTATGGCCGCAGAGATGACCATGGGCCCGATGCTCCACAGGATCGGGCACCACGGGTCCGTGGCCGCCGACCTGGAGACGCTTTTCGCCCTGCATCGGGCCTGGCGGCAGGCCGTGCCGTACGAGAACCTCGACATCCAGCTCGGCAGGCCGATCAGCCTCGAACCGGACGCGCTGTTCGACAAGCTCGTACGGCGGCGCCGCGGCGGCTACTGCTTCGAGCAGAACGGCGGCCTGGCCATGCTGCTGCGCCTGGCCGGCTTCCCGGTGACGATGGTGGAGGCGGGCGTCATGCGCGCGTCACGCGGCGAGGAGATGTGGGGCAACCACAACGCGCTGCTCGTCGACCTCGACGGCTGTCGCTGGCTGGCCGACGCGGGCATCGGGGACGGATTCGTCGAGCCGCTGCCCCTGCGCGAGGGATCGCACGCCCAGGGGGACCTGACCTACCGGCTGGAGCGGCTCGACCCGGACACCTGGCGTTTCCATCACCACCCCGGCGGGACGATCGCCTCCTACGACTTCCGGCTGCGACCGTGCGACATCGCGGACTTCGCCGCCCGCTCCCGGGAACTGTCCACCTCCGCCGGCTCGGCGTACGTCACCACGCTCATGGCCGCCCGGCCAAGCTCCGGCCACACGCTGGTACTGCTGTCGCGTACGGTGCGCCGGCTGGGCGCCGACGACAAGGCACCCCGGACCATCGGCGACGCGGACGAGTTCGCCAGAACGCTGTCCGCGGACTTCCTCGTCCCGCTCGACGACCTCGGCCAGAACGGCATCGCACAGCTCTGGCACAAGACAGGCGCCCAGGACGACCTGTGGCGCGCACGCGTCAGCAACACCCCCTAGATTCAACCCGAACGCCGGCGCGTGGTGGGGCGACGTCGAACGCCTGACCGGCGGCACGGTACGCGCGGACGGCCTCCACGCCTGGTTCCCGGTGACGGCACCCTGCTGTGGGGCGGGACGTACTCGACCCTGATTCCGCCGACGTCATTCCCACGTGACGCTTCAGCCTCATGGCCGGCAGCTGGCTCGGCGCGGCGGGTATGCGGCGGCGCCCGCTACGGCGCCGACCCCCGACCTGTGGCCGCGGCGCGGTCGCGGTGGGCGCGGATCTCGTCGTGGTGGTCGGAGGCCCAGCCGATCAGCTGTTTGACGATGTCGAGCAGGCCGCGGCTGAGCGGGGTGAGGGTGTACTCGACACGCGGCGGAACCTCCGCGTAGGCCGTGCGGGTGATCAGCCCGTCCTGCTGGAGCTGGCGCAGGGTGTGACTGAGCATGCGCTGGGAGATGCCGGGGACGTCGCGCTGCAGGTCGGTGTAGCGCAGGGCGCCGTCCTCAAGGATCGAGATGATCAGCATGCTCCACTTGTCGCCGACCCGGTCCAGGATCTGGCGGACGAAGGCCATCTGGTCGGCCGGGATCGCCGCGCAGGGCCCTCGGCTCGCGGCGGTCGCCGATCCCTCCGCGTGCTCCATGACGCACATTCCCCTCCGTGACGCACAGTGATGTGCCTTTTGTAAGCCTCTCCATGCTGTCCTATCTTGACGTTACGCACAAATAGTAGGAATCAGAGGGAATCCACCGGTCCTTCCCGCTCGGCAGCGCCTTCCCTCTTCACCGTCCGTGACGCTCCGCACCTTCGGTACGGAAGAACCGGGCGGCATGGGAGGCGATCTTCCGCGCCTGCTGAAGCCGTCTTCGCTGGAGCACCTCCTGACCCGTACCCAAGAGAAAGTGAACTGATCATGCCTACTCTCGCCATCGTCGGCGCCGGCCCCGGCATGGGCCTCGCCATCGCCCGCACCTTCGGCTCTCAGGGCTACGACGTCGCTCT
Source organism: Nonomuraea sp. NPDC050547 (assembly GCF_044457345.1). Classification (NCBI taxonomy): domain Bacteria; kingdom Bacillati; phylum Actinomycetota; class Actinomycetes; order Streptosporangiales; family Streptosporangiaceae; genus Nonomuraea; species Nonomuraea sp. NPDC050547. Next base: position 302,856 of record NZ_JBITGW010000013.1, on the reverse strand, counting down.
CATCGCCCGCAACCGAGCCAAGCTCGACGACCTCGTCGGCCGGCTCACCGCGGAGGGCGTCACCGCCGCCGCGTTCCCGGCCGACGTGCTCGACCACGACGCGCTGACCCAGGCCCTCAAGGACGCCGCCACCCGCTTCGGCGGCATCGACGTCCTGGAGCACTCCCCGGCCCCGAGCATCGGCTCCCTGGCCCTCGCCTCCCCGTCCCAGACCAACCCGTCCGACGTGCAGGGGCTGATCGACCTGCTCCTCTACAGCGCCATCACCGCCACCCGGGCCGTCCTCCCCGCGATGCGTGAGGCCGGCGCGGGCACCCTGCTCTACACCAACGGAGGCGGCTCGGTCGACCCCCACCCGATACTCGGCAACGTCAACGCCGCCCAGGCAGCGCTGCGCAACTGGGTACTCAACCTGCGCAAGGAACTGGCCGGCACCGGCATCCAGGCCGCGCACGTCGCCATCGGCGTGTGGATCGGCGCGGGCGGCCCTCCCGGCGCCCCGACCGCGCAGGCCGAGGAGATCGCCCCTCTCTACTGGGACCTGCACACCCAACGCGACGAAGCGGAACGCGTCTTCACCGCCTGACGGCGGTCAGCCGAGATTCAGCAGGCCCTGATCCACCACGGCTCTGCCCAAGGGGCGGGAGATCTCCGCCAGCCGTTCGCAGCCGTCCTCGCCCAGCGCGGCGTAGGCGGGCAGTGCGAGTTCGTCCGTGCGGTCCTCGATGTGCTTGCGCAGAGTCTTGCCCTGCTCGCTGAGCTCCTCGCCCTCGACCAGGCCGCGCTCACGCAGTCGCTGCTCGGCCGCCGTCCACTCCTGCTCCGGCCAGGCCCGGCTGACCTTGAGGAACACCGGCGGGACCGTGCCGCTGGCGGCATGCAGGACCAGCGCCTCCAGGGGGCCGATGCCCTCGGTGAGCAGGGTCGCCACGTGGCCGTCGCCGCGGAACTCGCGCAGCAACGTCTGGGCGTGCCACAGCTGCTCGATCGGCTCGTCCGGCCAGGGCAGCGTGGCGTGCGCGGCGAACAGCGGGCGGCCGTGCGGATGCTCGCACGCCGCCTCGGCCGCCCTTCTGGCCAGGGTGAGCGTTTCCGGCATGGTCGGCTGCTCGTGGATCCCGGCTCTGCGCAGGGCCGCGGCCGCGGCTTCGCGGCGGGCGCCGAGGATCTTGTCGGGGGTGGTGACGTCCCATGCCGCCGGTACGGCCCGCCGTACGAGATCGGGGTTGAAGTTGTAGAAGGTGGCGATGACCAGTTCCGCGGACGCCCGCCCGAACGGCGCCGAGCGGGAGGCGAAGTAGCCCGCCCGGTCCTTCAGACCCAGCGCGGCATAGCGGTCATGGGCCTCGGGGACGAAGTAGATCATGCCGTGCACCGGTTCGAGGCGGCGCCAGGCGACACGTGCTGCCTTCATGTCCGACCCCCTTTCTAGAATGACATTCTGGTAGGTCGGCGTCCGCGAGGCAAGCGGCACGTTCGACGCCGGGCCAGTCCAGCGGCCCCGCGCAGGTCACCACGTCCACCGGCGACATCGTGCGCTGGCCGGTGGACCAGGCGACCGGCCTGCTCACCGGCACCGCGGGCGCCCGCCTGCGGACCCGGATCCCGGGCCTGCAGGGCGGCACCTCCCACGACGGCCGGTACGTGCTGGCCGGACCGTGCCCGGAGTGGGTCGGCGGCATGTACGACATCCCCAGCTGCGTCTACACCGCCGGGACCGGCGAGCCCACCAAGCTGTGGACCCGCGGCGGAACCAACCTGGAGAACCTCGCCTGCCAACCGGCCTCCGACCGCCTGTGGATGCTGAACGAGGCGCCCCGCAAGCGGGTCGTCTACCACCACCCCTGGCCGCGCTGACCCCGTTCTCAGAACGCGCTCATGCCCACGGGAACCCCGGCCTCGACGGCCGCTCGGATGACCGGCTCGGCGTCGTCCGGACGGCGCCCGCCGTACACCTCGATGAGCTGCAGCTCACCGGCCATCGCGGCGGCCGCCGCCGCGGCGCCGGCGAGGTCGGGGACCCCCAGCAATGTCGTACGCCCGCCCTCGTCCCGATGCCGCACCACGCGGTCGGACCCGGGGTCGGCACCCGGGTGCACGATGAGGAACGCCTCCGCCAGGACCTCGCCCGCCTCGAACCGCGCCTTGTAGTCGGCGACGGAGGCCAGCGACTCGAACCCGTAGTAGATCGCCCCGACCGGGACGCTCTCCCCCAGGACCCGGCGCGCCTCGGCATGCCCCACGGCCCCGAACCCGCCGCACAACTCGAACCGGTCCACACCCTCGGCGGCCAGCCGCTTCACCAGTCCGGCCAGTTGCCCGGGTTCCGGGACTGCCCGGACCCGGGTCCTGCCGTGCTCGTTCTCGATCACCAGGACGTCGGCCAGTGGGTCGGCGCCCACCTCTTCATAAATGATCACTCTGTCTTCGCTCATGAGCTCAGTCTGCAACCTCAACCAATATTGAGGTCAATCATCGGCGGCCTCATCGCCCTCCGGCGTCTCGGTGTCGTACGTTGAGCGTCACCCAGGACAGGAACGGAGGCGGGCGGTGACATCAGACGGGCCCGTGATGGCCGAGTTGGAGGCTTTCGTCGGCAGCGGGCGCAAGCACGGGGCGCGCAAGCGGGTCATCCTGCTGCAGGCCGCCCGCCTGTTCGTCGAGCGCGGATACGACCTCACCGGGATCGACGACATCGGCGCGGCGGCCGGCGTCAGCGGGCCCGCGGTCTACCGGCATTTCGCGGGCAAGCAGGCCATTCTCATCGCGTTGATCGAGTTGTCGCTGGAACGGCTGGGAGAGGGCGGGCGGGCCGTACTGACCGCGCGGGAGCAGTCTCCCGAGGAGCGACTGGTCGCGCTCATCGAGTGGTTCGCGGCATTCGCCCTGGAGAACCAGGAGCTGATGCTGATCCTTCAGGGTGAGCTGCCGAGGCTCCCCGAAGAGGACCGCCGACGTCTCATCCGTGAGATGCGCGTGGTGCGCGAGGAGTGGGTCTCCCTCCTTCTCCAGGTACGGCCGGACCTGTCCGCATTGGGCGCCCAGATCGCGGTCATATCCGCCATGGGCATGGTCACGCCGGTGATCGCCGCCCGTCTCGGTGGCGACGTCGCGGTTGTCCGTGACCACCTGAGAGCGCAGATGCTCGCGGCGATGCGGGCGCCCGCCCCCTGACCTTCCGCCAAAAAGTTAACGCGTCTATACTTTTTGGCGGAAGCAGTCTGCCGAGACGGGAGCACGCGATGGAACGCTGGATCGAGAGCAACGGGATCCGACTGTGGTGCGAGACCTTGGGAGATCCGGACGACCCGGCGATCTTGCTCGTGATGGGGCTCGGCGCCCAGGGAACCTCCTGGCCGGACGACCTGTGCGACATGCTCCAGGCCGGAGGGCGCTATGTCATTCGCTACGACAACCGCGACACCGGCCTGTCCGGCTCCGTCGACTACGAGACACGCCCATACACCCTGACCGACCTGGCCGACGACGCGATCGGCCTGCTCGACGGGCTGGGCGTCAAGGCCGCGCACGTGGTCGGAGCCTCGATGGGCGGCATGATCGCTCAGGAGATCGCCCTGGAACACCCTGACCGGGTGCGCACCCTGACGGCCGTCATGTCCGCGGCCGCCGCCGTCGACCCTCAGACCAGCAGCTTCCGCGGCTCCGAGCGCGACCCGCGACTGGTCGCGTGGGACGCCCGGCAGACCACCGACCCTCCCACCACCGACGAGCAGCGCATCCAGTCCCGGATCGACCTGGCCCGCATCCTGTCGGGCTCGATCGCCCCGTTCGACGAGGCGGCCACGCGCCGGGTCATCGAGCGGGAAGCGGCCCGAGCCGGCGACATGACCCACTCGATGCGGAACCACATCCTCGCGGTGATGGCCTCACGCGACCGTTCCGATCTTGTCGGCTCGATCACCGCCCCCACGCTGGTCATCCACGGCACGGAGGATCCCATGGCCCCCTTCGAACAGGGCCGCGCGCTGGCCGCGGCGATCCCCGGCGGCGTCCTGGTGCCCATCGAGGGAATGGGCCACGGCCTGCCCGCGCCGGCACTCCCCCGCATCGCCGCCGCCATCCTCCAGCACACCGCCTGAACCCCGCTGGAATCCCGGCCGGTGCCCGTTCCGGCGACCACCTGGCGTGCGCCGGCCGTCGGGGTATGTTCAGGTCGACGATTCGCCCAGGATCGGGGAGCTATGTCGGCTGAGGTACGGGCTCCGCCAGCACACCGGTCGGCCGGCGAAGCGCGAGCACGGGATCGTCGTGCAGGACCGCGGCGTGGAGTTGCCGAAGCCGAGGCCCGGGAGCGATGCCGAGCTCGTGGGCCAGCCGCCTGCGAACGCGCGTGTAAGCGTCCAGTGCCTCGGCGCGACGGCCGGACCGGTAGAGCGCGACCATGAGCAGGGCCCAGAGTTCCTCGCGCAGGGGATGATGCGTGACCAGCCGGTGCAGGTCGTCGGAGGCCGCCGCGTGCTCGCCGAGCCGGATTCTCGTCAGGTGGTACTGCTCCAACGCCCACAACCGCCGCTCGCTCAGCCGGGTGAGCTCCGAACGCAAGGCAGGCCCCGCCCGGCCGCCCTGCACGGGTGCGCCCCGCCACAGTCCTACCGCCTCCCGCAGTACGGTCACCGCCCGAGGCAGGTCATCGGCGGCGAGCACGCGCTCGGCATCGTCCAGTAACCTCTCGAAGACTTCGGCGTCCAGTTCGCCGGGCTGAACCACGAACAGGTAGCCACCGCTGCGGGTGAGCAGCCGGTCTCCGCCGCCCAGGAACGCGTGCAGGCGACGGCGCAGACTGCACACATAGCTCCGCAGATTGGTTTCCGGAGATGCCAGCGGGCGATCCCACACGGATTCGACGAGATAGCCGACGCTCACGGGCTCGTTCGCATGCAACAGCAGCGCGCCGAGCAGGGTCTGTTCCCGCGCCCCACCGAGGTTGACGCGAGTACCGTCCTTGAGCACTTCCATGGCACCCAACAGCCGGAACTCCACCTGTCCTGTCACCCCAGAGTTCAGCATGTCAATGCCCCGATCCTCCCGACGATTTCGAACCGGCCGCCTGCGATGTGGAGCATAAAACCTCCGTAGTTGATATTTGCTTACCGGTAGGCGTCAACCCTTCGCGCAGCGTGTGACAGAGCGGCCATTCCCGTGGTCATCGCGAATTGATATGTCGTGCTGGACGCTAGCCTGGCGCGCTTTTGATCCGTTATCGACCATCGACACGGCCCGCAGTTCTGGCGGGCACCGATGGTTATGGAACGCGCACAACGGACCGCGGCCATGTCGATTCGGAACCGGATGAGGCGGCGCGATGACGAAGGCCCCGGTGACCTGCACCCACGCGACGGCTGGGCACGATGACCTTCGTCCGGCGAGATCGTCTTCTCAGGACGAGGCGGACTGTCCGACTTCACGCCCCGGCCAGGGCCTCGTCCGGCCCAGGAGCAGCGGTACGGCCCTTCCGCCGAAACCGCCGCGGCTTCTGCGGTACTCCGCTGTGTCGTTCATCCGGGGGAACGGCTCAGCCGGCACCGGTACATCGAGGAATTCGCAGAGAGGCTCCCAGCCCGCGCGAACGTCGAGAACGAGTAGCCGGTCAGAGGGAACGGTCTCCTGAATCAGAGCCGTGTGCTCCTGGAACAGCTCGATGGCGCGTTGCGGTTTCCGCTCGGCCACCAGTCGCTGGGCCCGCGCTTCGAGCGTGAGCTGAAAGAGCCTGACAAGTGGAGCGAGATCCGTACCGGCCATCGACGACAGGAGGACGGCGGCCCTGCCTGGTAGCGAATTGACGCGCCCGCGCCGCTTGAAGAGCGTCTTCTGCATGCTGTCCAGCCAGCGCTCGGGGTCGCGCACCGTGTGGACGACCTTCACCTCCGGATAACTGTGGAAAATCCTCTGCCAGCAGGCGGAGGCCGGTTCGCCGAGAAGTGATTCATAGCCGTCGAGGATGTCTCCCCAATGCGCCGAGTCATCCTGCATGATCCCAAGAAGCGGCCGGATCAACTCAGTTCTGCTAAATATCTCCCCCGCGCTGAAGCACGGTCCGAACCCGAGCCGTACCAGCGCGACCTCAAGGGAGGTCGTTCCCGTACGGCCGAGCCCGGTAGCCATGACCTGCATCGTGCCTGTTCCTTTCTCGTCGGCCGCGCTGTCCTTGGTCACGAGGGACGGAGAACGTCTACGCGGAACTGCTGGGCCAAATGGTCGGAGAAGGCCCCTCCACCGGCGAGCTGGTGGTTCGAGACGGCCACGTCGCCCTTGGTGTACAGCCAATCGAGACGCCACAGCGGGGGCAACGAGTAGTCGCGGACAGGCCACGTGTGAGGTGGTGCCATGGAGCCCTGGGGCCAATACGCCTGCGTACCGGCTCCGAGGGGGTACAGCTCCATCCAGGGCGTGTTGAAGTCACCTGCCAGCACCGCCGGATGGGGATTGCCGGCGATATCCGTCCGCAATCCGTGCAACTCCTTGAGCCGCCATTTGGCCTGTTCCTCAAGGAGCGGGAGGGTCTGGTTCGTGAAGACGCCGGAGAGACTTCCGCGAAAGGGGTTGTCCCCCAGCCGGAAGGGCGTCGGCAGATGAACGTTGTAGAAAGAGACCGTGCGCCCATCGACCCGGATGTCGGTGCGCTGGGCCTTGGCCGCCTTCCAGAACCAATCCGACCCAGTATCGGGAAGTTGCTGATGGTGCGTCGCGACGATGGGCAGCCGAGAAAGAGTGACGAATGTACTGTCAACGGACAGTTGGTATCCCGGGAACTCCGCGCGCAACCGAGCCGATTCATCAATGCGGAACACGTGATTGTACGGCGCGGCCTCCTTCGCGTAGAGATATTCCTGCAAGAGATAGACATCGGCATTCTGCCGTCGCAGGAAGGCGTAGAAGGCTTCCTTGTCATCCCACATCTGCCAATATCCGGTGTTCCACGAGAACACCTTGATCCCCCCGGGGGCGCTTGTGGTGGTACCCGACCATCCACGGCCATAGCCAGCCAGATAGCCCCCGACCACCAGCAGGCAAACCAGGACAATCGACAGCCAACGGCGGACCGGGCGCGCGAACCACACGAATACGAGGAGCAGCAGCGGCACCGCCACCGCCGCCACCGGAGGGGTGGCTTCGAAGATGGACCACACCCACCAGCGTCCGGCGAACAGGATGAGCAAGCCGAGGTAGGTGATCCACGCCGCTGTGGCGGCTACGAGGAGTCGCGTTCCCCTGCACCAGCGGCGGGCCGTCGGAATCTGTTGTGGATCCCCGGTGACGTCTTCGCCGGTCGAGGACAAGGACGAATGGGCTTCTGGCGCCTGCGTGTTCTCCATCGAAACGTGCGTCCTAACTAGCCTGTCGATAGCGTGCCTGACGGTTTCTCGCTGTTCTGCCGCCCTTTACGCAGCGAATTCCGGCCAGCAACCCCAGAACGCCCAGGGTCGCGCCCACGTGGCCCAAGGTCGTGATGGCCCGGCTCAACAACAACAGAGTGACCAGATCCGGGCCACCGAGCAGGACGCCGAAGGTGAGGCTGAGCACGGCCTCGCGTACCCCCAAGCCGGCGGGCGCGAACGACAGCCCTCCGGCAACGGCGCTCAGCGCGAAGCCCCCCACGCCAAGCGTCATGGCAGACATCGCCGGCGCGCCAAGGGCGATCCCGATGACCGCCGCATGCAGGCCCGTGCACCACCATCCAAGGACGCTCAGGGCGATCACCGCCGTTGACACCTTGCCGGTGGGAAGCGTGATCTCACGCTCGCCACGTCGCAATATCCGCTGGCCGAGTCCGATCAGTCGTCTCAGCAGGGGCGGCGCCAGCATGACCGCATAGGCGCAGAGCAAAGGTGGCAGTATCAGCCACCATTGAGGACCGTTCGACACCAGTTGCGGGAGGGCGAGCAACCCGACCATGGTGCCGCCGATCGCGGTCATGATCATCGTCGCCAGGCCCGCACCGAGAAGCCCGGTCGCCGGCACCCCAACCTTCCGCGCGAGCGCGGCTTGGGTGACAGTGGGCCACATCGCTCCGGGAAGATAGATCGTCACTCCGGAGACGAAGAAGAGCCAGGCCGCATCGGAAAGAGCAAGGCGACCGCAGGTACGCGTTACCAGCAACCGCCATCCGAAGAATCCAGGAAAATTCCCCAGCACGGTGAGCCCCACCGCGAGACCAACGGCGCCCAGACCCACGGAACTCAGGCTGTCTTCAAGCTCATGTCGTACGCGCCATACCTGCCAGCACAAGAAGATGGCGAGGGCCAAATAGATGACCACTCTCAGAAGCTTGAATGCGCCCTTCGACGAACGCACCGCTAGCGCACCATCGTGGTCTGACGATGCGAACCGATCAAGAAGGGACGATCCTGGAGGGGAACAAGCTGATGGAACAGCTCCTCGTAGGCCTTGAAGCAGATTTCCCTGTCGTAGAGTTCCCGAGCCCGACGCCCTCCCTCCGCGCGCTCTTCAGGAGTCAGCGCCGCAAGCTCGGTGATCGCGCGGGCCAGCGCGTCAGGATCATGCATAGGAACCCGGCGACCGAACCCCGTTTCCATAACGGGAGAGCGCCCTCCGGGAAGGTCCGTGGTGACCGACGGGACGCCGACCATCATCGCTTCCGCCTGGACGATGCCGAAGGACTCCCAGATAGACGGCAGAGCGAAGACGTCGATGGACGCATAGAAGTCGTCGATCTGGGCTCCGCGCAGCATGCCGAGCATCCGCACCCGATCGTCGTCGCCGATGAGCGGACGAAGCCGATCTTCAATTCCGCCGCCGGCCACCTCGACCCAGTCGCCACCGATCAGCAATCGAGCATCCGGATCATCAAGCAGCTGAAAAGCCCGGATCAAATATTCGATCCCTTTTTCTTCTACAATGCGGCCGAGGAATCCGATATGCAGCCCCGGTCCGTCACGGTAGCTCGGCTCAGCCCCACGACGATCAAGGCACGGTGGCGCGATCCCGCGCCAGTGCCTCCGCCTGATCATGGACCACAGCTTGGAGCCACGTGCCTGATCAGCGCTGTTCAGGACGATGGCATCGGAAAACCGCATGGCCAACCACGTGGAACGATCGACCGCACGCGTCGCGACCGCATTCACCATTCCTGACGGCAGCCATAGGTCGGTGTGGTGCGTTATCACCAGCGGCCGATCTCGCACGCTCAGCGTGATCGGCGCCACTTCGAGCATCGGCACATGCAGGTTGACGATGGCCGACCGGCGGGCGACCCGTCGAACAAGTGGCACGAACTGCGGACTCACCGGCCCCCTCCCGATTCTGCAGCGGACGGGGCTGCGGAAGATCGAGACACCGGATCGGAACTCTCGAAGAGGCAGCGACTCATCGTGCTGGACGGCCACGACCGCCACCCGGCTCCCGCGCTTGGCCAATCCCTCAGCCAGCGTCTGGGCATATATCGTCAGTCCGCTGACGTACGGCGCGTAATAGTTGATGATTATCGCTACGTCGAACTCATGGACACTCATAACAGTCTTCGGTTCCTCATGTGGGACGCGGCGAAGGTCTGGAATTTACACAAAGACAGAACTGTGATGAAGCATGAATGGGATGCTGAGCGTAATCGCCCACAACGCGGAAGCGCACAGCAGGGCGCGGTCACGAAGCAGGTTCCGCACCGGATCGCCGTTGTTTCGGTCCATAAGCTGGATCTGCAGATACCGGAAGACGATGAAGAGCGCGAACGGGGCGGACAGCACCATCGCCGTCTGGCCGTAGTCGCGGCTCAGCGGAGCGCCGGTGCCCAGATACATAAGGCCGGAGATGAGCGCGAACACCGCTGTGACCTGCATCAGCCAGCTGGTCAGCTCCACCGTGTAGCCGTGTAGCGCCGGCCGGTGCGTGGCTCCCGCACCCAGGAGTTCCTGGCGTCGCTTGCCGATGAGAAACAGGACGGATATGGCGAACACCGTGACCAGCAGCCAACCGGCGATGGCTCCGCCGATCGCCAGGTAACCCTGGACGACCCGGAGCACGAAGCCCAGCCCCACCGCGCCCAGGTCCACGAGCGGAACGTGCTTGAGAACCAGGCTGTAGGCCACGTTGAGCCCCAGGTACGCCAGCACGGGCCAGCTCGGAAAGGGTGCGAAGACCAGCACCGCGCCAAGCGAGGCGAGCAGTCCGACGCAGTAGAGGTACCCCACCGATACCCGAACCCGGCCGGAGGCGATGGGGCGATGGCGCTTAATCTCATGGCGGCCGTCACGGTGCCGGTCGACGATGTCGTTGCCGACGTACACCGCGGCGGAGGCCAGCATGAACGCGGTCACAGCCCACGCGATTCCGCCGGCCACTGTTATATTCCACGGCCAAGCATCGATAAGCGCGAGCGGCACGAAGATCAGCGCCTTGACAGAGTGCAGCGGCCGCGCCAAATGGACAAGATCCACGACCCACTGCAGCCGGCCGCCCGCGGCCTGATCCGGCGGTGAGTCCGGGTGCCGCGAGTTTCTTGGCACACCGGTAGATCCCATGACATGCATGTTGCAACCTCCGGCCCGGCTCAGAAGAAGATCTTCGCGAGTGACAATGCTCCCTGCCTCCAGGCATCGCGACTGGTCCGGCCCGCGGGCCCAGACGCCCCTTTCCTGCGCTGCTCCTGCCACCATTCGTAGGTGCGGAGGATCGCGTCTCGATTGGACAGCCGGGGCTGGAAGCCGAGCCGGTCGCGGGCTTTGTCGATGCTGACGTAAGAGTCGTCGAGCAGTTTGTGGGCCAGGCGCCCGTACACAGGAGAGAGTCGCATCCGCTCCAGAATGCGGAGCGCGCCCAGAGCCGGCCGAGCCGGGAGCGAGACCACCCGCTTGCCGTGGCCGGCGGCGTCGAGCACCGCCTGGAAATTGTCCCGCACCGTTCCGAACTCCGCGGCGGCGATGTTGTACGTGTCATCCGCTACGTCGGCCGGAGCCGACAGGACGCCGGCGACAGCGGCCACCAGGTCCTCGATGGCCAGCATCTGGTTGCGGGTATTACCATCGCCCAGAACAGGAAAGTTGCGTCCCTCGTCGGCCCATTCGAAGAGCATCGCGAACAGGCCCATCCGGCCGGGGCCGACGAAGGTCTTGGGACGCAGGATCGGAATGCACATTCCGTCCGCCCGGTATTTTTCCGCGACTTCCTCCGCCGCGCTCTTGGCCCGGGTGTACGGATCAACCGGCTCGCGTGGATGATCCTCCGGGGTGGGCACCAGCTTGGGCAGCCCATAGACGGCGGTCGACGATATGTGGACGAAGCGCTCGACGCCGGCGCGGCGACCGGCCTCAAGCGCACTGCGGGTGCCCTCGACGATCAAGTCATGGATCTGGGCGGCCGGGTAGGTGGGCAGTGCGCCGGCGCAGTGGACGACGGCGTCGGCCCCCGCCATCGCCTCGGCCAGCATCGCGGTGTCGCGGATGTCGCCGATCCGTTGCCGCCAGCCCTCCTCGGAGCCGGACGATGGACGCAGGTCCACGCCGAGAACGTCACGACCCTCACCGACGAGATGCCGGACCAGTTCGCCGCCGAGCATTCCGGCGCTTCCTGTCACTACGATCCGCTCGGCCATCGCGGCGTCACCTTCTCCCGTACGAACCGGACGAGGAGCCGCGACAGGCCCTTGGCCAAGGTCTGGTCCAGCGCGTCCAGGAAGTACTCGACATCCGCGGGCTCTGCCACCAAGGGGGGTGCCACGACGAGCGGGTTGCGGCCATTGAGGGTGTAATAGGCATAGACGTCGTGATCGTGATACAAAGCGTCGATGACCGCGCAGGTGATCAGCTTGACGCGGAAGTTCGGGTCACGAGCCAGGCCGCTGGGGGCCAACTTGGCCACGAGATCGAGGATCTTCGGCCCGCCGTCCAAGAAGACCCCGTACAGCGCACCGGCGCCACGCACCTCGGCCACCGAATTGCCATGCTCCTTGCGGATTCGATCCAGACCCGGCGCAAGGATCTGCTCGATGGCCCTCGCCCGTTTCGGATAGTCGTCCTCGACGGCGATATTGATGGCCTCTATGGCAGTGACGTTCTCTTCGCCGAACCCATAGTATGTCGTGCTCGTACTGAGCAGCAGGGAGTCGGTGAGATTGTCGTACGCCTTGCGAAATACCGGTTCTCTTGCGATGTATGCCGAGACCGAGGATTTGCCACCGCCAAAGGATTTCGACGTCGTGAGAACATCCGGGACGAGATCGGGATAGCGCATGAAGTAGAACAGGCTCCCGGCCTTGCCCCATCCAGTATAGATCTCGTCGAAAATCAGAATGATTTCTTCTTTGGTGCAGAGCTCTCGCAGCCCGCGAAGGAACTCTTCCGAGCACAGCTGCATCGTTGACGCGCTGAACGGCTCGATAAGAATGGCATACACATCGCAGCCACCGTCCTGGCGGCGAGCCCGAGAAACCGCATCCCGCACCGAGTCGAGGTCATCGTACCGAAAACTCCCGATACCGGGGATCGTGGGAAAGGCGAAGTGCCTCTGTGCCCCGCCCGTGAGGCCGGAGGACCCGAGCAGCTTGCCATGAAAGCTGATGTCGGCGTGGAGGATCTGACCTCTTCTGCCCTCGTGGTATTTGTACGCCAACTTGACCGCGCCCTCGACGGCCTCGGCACCGGAGTTCGGGAAGAACGACATGTTCAGATCGCCCGGCAGCAACTGGGCGAGGTTGTGGCTGAGCGCGGCGACGTAGGGAGAGAAATAGGTCTTGTGCACCTCCATGCGCTGCCGGTCGGCGAAGCGGCGCCGAGCGGCCAGAATGCGCGGATGGTTGTGCCCGTGATTGAGAACTCCGACCCCTCCGGTGACATCAAGAATACGGCGGCCGTCACGCGTCCAGATCCACGCGCCCTCGGCCCGGTCGACCAGTTCACGACCGAAACCGAACGAGGTCATGAGGGATACCTGACTGCGGCTGACGTATCTCCGGTACAGGTCATGAACTTGGCTTGCGGTGAGACGCTCACACTCATCGACGGTGATCAGCTCAGACACGTGGATGTTCCCTTTCCCAGGCGCGAAGACCGCATGCACATCGGTAATCACTCGCGGATACGCGCCATTGATAGCGCGTCACGCCTGCTCCCTGACTGGTGTTGGTGTCCTCCCGCGCGTGGCGTTTCCAGGCTGACAGGATCACCGCCCAATTCCCGCCCAACTTCCGCCCAAGGCGGGTGGAGAGCCGATTCGGCCATGGTGCGTTCTGGGTTCCACGGGTGTTTCGGGAAATGCACCCGCGCCACCTGCTCCAGCGCTCGCTCCCGGCCGGTGAACCATGGTGCCGGGCAGTGCAACATCCCCAGCCGGCCTCAGTGGCGGGCCGTTGTCCCGGATCGCGGCCGAGCGCCTCCGGCGCCATGTCGTGCGTTTCTCAAGCTCGATGTTCGTGGCGGCCGCCGTACCGCAGCACTCGGTGTGTCAAGCAGAACGGGCGGCCGGGCGGAACTCCGCCCGGCCGCCCGTGCCCCCGTGTCTACGCGCTCATCGTGAAGCCGAACTCCGCTTCGGCGATGTTGAAGGGCACGTCCCAGTTCTTCGCCTCGGTGTTGGTGTGGAAGGCGAAGGCGACCCCGCTGTCCGGGTTGCTCAGGGCGAAGAACATGTGTCCCCAGTAGCTGCCGGCCATGCCGCGGATGGTGAGTCCGCCCGTCACCGCCTTGTCGAGCTCGAACATGCCGAGGCCGTAGCGGGTGTGCGGCAGCCAGCCGGAGCCGGCGGTCGAGACCGTGGTCCACATCTTGCGGTGTTGTCCCGCAGGCAGCAGCGTGCCGCCGGCCAGGGCGTCGAGGAGCCGGATGGCGTCGCTGGTGGTCGAGACGATGTTCCCGGTCTCCCAGGAAGTGTTGAACTCGGTGACGTCGAGGGGAGCGAGCCCCGGCTCCTCGAACATCGACTCCCAGTTCTCGGTGGTGACGTCCGACGGGTCGACGCCGTCCTTGTAGAACTGGGTCGAGTACGCTCGCGGCGACGGACCGCGGTATCCCGTGTCCCCTCCGCTGCGCGGGTAGGTGTTGGTCAGGCCGAGCGGCTGGATGACCACACGCTGGATCTCCTCGGCGTAGCTGTTGCCGGTGATCTTCTCGATGATCGCATTGGCGATGGAGAAGCCGCCGTTGGCGTACTGGAAGCGCTCGCCGGGCTGCCCGACGGGCGGCTCGGACACCGCCAGCTTCAGCAGGTCCTCACGGGTCCATTCGTCGAAGCGGTGCTCGTCGAACGTGGACCGGCTGGCGTAGTTGCCGATCAGGCCCGGCGCGAGGCCCGTGGCGAACAGGCCGGCGGTGTTGCCGAGCAGGTGCCTGATGGTGATCCGGTCACCGTCGTAGCCGTTGGTCAGCACGCCGGGCAGCCACTTGTTCACCGGGTCCTCGAGGTCCACCCGGCCCTCGGCCTCCAGGGTGAGGAGCGTCGCGGCGGTGATGCCCTTGGCGCCGCTGCCGATGGGCAGGAACTCCCCCGGTACGCGCGGTGCTCCGGTCGTGAGGTCGGACACTCCGGCGGTGCCGAACCAGGAGCCGTCGGCGTTCTTGACCTCGATGGCGATGCCGGGGATGTCGAGCTCGGCCACCGCCCGGTCGAGGATCTGCTGGGTCTTGTCGTGCCCGTTGCCTGTCATGTCGTGCCTTTCGCGGAGCTGTTCTCTGACGCTCTCGACGATGCCGATCGACGATGACAGCGCACTCACAGCGCTACGACAGGCGGCGTGGTCCCTGTAAGCAGGGTCCTCACCTGGCTGGTGACCATAGGAGTGAGCTTCTGTCCCTGCTTCCCTTTACTTCGCGGGCCAGAGGGTTCACGGCGTGGCTGAGTGACTCGCGGGCGCAGCGACATCCTGGTCCTCGATCCACGCGCAGCCGCTGGCCGGCCCTCCGGTGGAGGCGATGACCGCGTCCAGGTTGTCACGGGTGCGGGTCAACGCGGTGATCTGCGCGTCGATGCGGTCGCGCTCGGCGGCCAGCCGGGCACGGGATTCGGGAGTGCTGACCTTGGCATCGACGCAGGGCAGCAGTTCGGCGATGGTCCGGCTGGACAGTCCGGCGGAGTAGAGCATCTGGATCAGTTCAACGCGGTCGGCCGCGGGCTCGGGATAGTGGCGCTGCCCGGACTCGCTCCGGTCCGCCTCCAGCAGCCCCTGCTCCTCGTAGTAGCGCAGGGCCCGTACGCTGACGCCCGATCGCGCCGCCAACTCGCCGATACGCACCGTGACCTCCATCACAACACTTGCCTCTGACGTCAACGTCAGGTTTTAGCCTACCGGCATGCAGATCAACGGAGCACATGTGCTGGTCACCGGCGCGAACCGGGGCCTGGGCCGGCAATTCATCCTTTCCCTCCTCGACCGCGGCGCCGGCAAGGTGTACGCCACGGCCCGCCGTCCGGAGCTCATCGACGTACCGGGAGTCATCCCGCTGCGCCTGGACATCACGGATCCGGCGTCGGTCGCCGCCGCGGCCGACGCGGCACCCGACGTCAAGATCGTCATCAACAACGCCGGCGTCTCCACCGGCGCGAACCTCATCACCGGCGACCTGGACACGATCCGCCGCGAGATGGACACCCACTTCTACGGCACCCTCAACATGATCCGCGCCTTCGCGCCCCAACTGGCCGACGGCGCGATCCTCAACGTCCTGTCCGCGATCTCCTGGCTCGCCTTCAACGGCGCGGGCGCCTACCACGCGGCCAAGGCCGCCGAATGGGCGCTCACCAACAGCGCCCGCCTGGAGCTGGCCGGCCAGCGCACCCTGGTGACGGGCCTGCACCTGGGCGCCGCGGACACCGACATGATGGCCTGGTACGACGGCGACAAGGCCGCCCCCGAGGCGATCGTCGCGGCGGCACTCGACGGCATCGAGGCGCACCGGCCGGAGGTGCTCGCCGACGCCTGGAGCCGCCAGGTGAAGGCGTGGCTGTCCGAGGACCCGAGCGTCATCTACCGGGAAGCAGAGGCCGCCCTCACGGCCTGACCTCAGACCCGGCCCCTTCGTCGTCGCCCTGGAGCCACGAGCCGGCGCCAGGCCGGGGGAAGCCGTACCGTGCGAGGGTGAGATCGAGAGCCGGTGGGTGGTGTCTGAGAACGCACTGGGTCCGGGACCGTGCACCGATGAGGTTTCCGCGCCGCGGCCGTCTGTATGTGTGAGACCGACTCACAGGAGGCTGGCACGATGCGGAAACTGATCTTCGGCATGAACCTGAGCCTGGACGGCTACATCGCCGCGCCCGGCGACGACATCGGCTGGAGCGGGCCGCCGAGCGACGAGCTGTTCCAGTGGTGGCTCGACGGGGAGCGGGCGAGCGGCCTGACGCTGTACGGGCGCAAGCTGTGGGAGACGATGAGCTCCTACTGGCCGACCGGCGACCAGCAGCCCGACACCACCCCGGCGCAGGTCGAGTTCGCGCGGAACTGGCGGGACACGCCGAAGGTGGTGTTCTCCTCGACGGTCGACAAGGTCGACTGGAACACCCGCCTGGTCACCGGCGACGCGGTCGCCGAGATCACCCGGCTCAAGGCCGAGGACGGCGCCCCGATGACCATCGGCGGCGCGACGCTCGCCGGGGCGGCCATGCGGGCCGGGCTGATCGACGAGTACGCCATGGCCACCTACCCGGTCCTGGTGGGCGCCGGCACGCCGTTCTTCACGGCACTGGACAGCTGGGTGAACCTGACCCTGGTGGAGACACGCACGTTTCCCGGCGGCGTGGTGCT
Source organism: Nonomuraea sp. NPDC050547 (assembly GCF_044457345.1). Classification (NCBI taxonomy): domain Bacteria; kingdom Bacillati; phylum Actinomycetota; class Actinomycetes; order Streptosporangiales; family Streptosporangiaceae; genus Nonomuraea; species Nonomuraea sp. NPDC050547. The sequence continues at coordinate 286,154 of NZ_JBITGW010000013.1, read as the reverse complement.
GACTCGCTACGAGACGAGGCGATGAGCACGGGCCACGTGCCCGGCTCGTGACGCCGGCCGTTGAGGACGACGTTCTTCGGAGGCCCCGCCGGTGACGCCGGCGGGGGGGTGGTGGTGGTGACTTCGGTGACGGCGGCCGTGCGCCGGATTCGTCTGATCACAGTGTCGGGGGCAGGCCCAGCCATGGTTGGCCGGTGACGTCGAATCCGGTGAGCTCGGCGATCTTCCCGTCGACGATGCGCAGGACCGCGATGGCGAACAGCCGGTACTCGGGGTCGCCGGGGGCGCGGAGGTACAGCGCGGCGGCAGGCATGCGGTTGACCGTCGTGGTGATGCCGCGCCAGTCGTCGTGGCCGCGTTGGAAGAGCCCGCCGGAGACCCAGCCGTCCACCGCGTCTTCGGCCGTCGTGATCAAGGTGCCGGACTCGGGCAGCATCGCGAAGCGCAGGTCGTGGCGCAGGAGGGACGTCAGCCCGTCGAGGTCGTTGCGCTCATGGGCGTCGATGTACGACTTCACCACTCCGCGCTCGTCCTTCGACAGCTCGTGGGTGGCGGGGCTCCGCCAGTCGAGGCGGCGGCCGGGTAGCTGTTCGCGCATCGTCACGCGCGCCCGCTGCAGTGCGCTGGTCACCGATGCGACGGTCAGCTCCAGGGCGTCGGCGGCCTTCGACGCCGGCCAGCCCAGGACATCGCGCAGGATGAGCACCGCCCGCTGCCGCGGCGGCAGGTGCTGGACGGCGACGATGAACGCCAGCTCGATCGTCTCCCGCGCCACGACCGACTCCTGCGGGTCCTCGGGGAGCATCCGGTCGGGGTACGGCTGCAGGTACAGCACCTCGGAGGCGGGGTCCGGCAGCTCCGACAGCACGGGTGTGCGGTCGTTGCGCTTCTCCAGGAAGTCGAGGCAGGCGTTCGTCGCGATCCGGTACAGCCAGGTCCGCAGCGCGGCATGGCCCTTGAACGTCTCCCGCTTGTTCCACGCTCGCAGGAACGTCTCCTGCGTCAGGTCCTGCGCGTCCTCGTAGTTCGCGAGCATCCGGTAGCAGTGCACCTGCAGCTCACGGCGGTGGTGCTCCGTGAGGAGCGCGAACCTCGCCGTGTCGTCCGAGCGGACCGCGGCGATGAACACGGCCTCGTCGGAGCCCGGCTGTATGGCGTCGGTCATGGTCATCCATCCTTCCACCGGTGCGAGGGGGCACCAGAACTGACGACGTGGCGGAGGATTTCTGATCGGCGGGATCTGCGCGCCGGTTCCGGTGGCCTTGGCTAGGGCCGCCGTCTCCAGGTGTAGGGCGCGATCGCCGCAGTGTCCACGTCGGTGTCGGGCCAGCGGCGGCGCAGTACCTCGGCCGTCGACCGGCACCAGCCGGCGAAGTGGGGGAAGACCTCGGAGGCGGTGCGCGCCCCGGCCTCCAGACCGGCCACCAGCTGGAGCCGGGAGTCGTCGCCGGGCTCGCGCGCCTCCCGCCTGCGCAGGTCGTTGGCGCGGATCGCGGTCCAGACCGCCGCCGCCGAGGCGAGGCCGTACCCGAACCTCCGGTTGTCCTCGGCTTCGGGGACGCCGCGCGCCAGGGCGGAGCGGAACGCGGTGATCTGACGCTCCCCGGAGACCGCCATCCACTGTGGGCCGGGGACGGTGAACCCGGCCGCGGCGGTGAGCGCATGGCGGAAGCCCGCCCCCTCGAAGTCGATCAGCCGGCCGTCGCCGTCCGGCAGGGTGAGGTAGTTGTGCGCCTCGGGGTCGCCGTTGGTGAGGACGAGGAAGGGCCCGGGCTCGGCGAGTTCGGTTCCGGCGGCGCGCAGGTCGCGCTCCGCGGCGTCCGGCATCGGGACGCCGAACTCCATGGCCCGTTCGGGCGCCGTGCGCCACAACCCCGTCCAGGCGTGCTCCCCGTCGCCGAGGTCCCGTGCGGGGGTGCCCAACTCGGTGCGGCGCGCGGCGAAGTCCGCGGCGCGGCCGGCGGAGGCGGCGGCGATCTCGCCCTGGGTGACGGCGAACTCGGTGAGCCGGTCGTCCAGCTCCGGGGTGAGGCCGTCGCGGCGCAGCAGCCGGGAGAGCTCGGTGCGCGGGGCGAGGTCCTCGAACACCAGCATCCGGGTATCGGGCGGAGCGGCGAGCAGCCGGGGGCCCAGGTCCTCCTCGAGCAGTTCCAGCGCGGCGCGCTCGCAGCGCATCAACTCCGCGGCGGAGCGCAGGCCGTAGCCGTCGGGGCGCGGGCGCTTGACGATGACGAGGCAGCCGTCGGCGAGATGGACGCGGAGCACCCAGGGGTGCCCGTCCAGCTCCTCCAGGCGGGCGACGGGGACGGCGAGCAGATCCTCGATCTCAGCGGAAACGACATCCACGGGTGAGGGCATCGGCGGATTGTCGCACGCCCGCGTCATCGTCAAGCCGTGAGCGTGCCGGGCAAAGCCGCGCTGATGTTGACGCCAACTGTCTGGACTCGCCGACAAATCAAATGATTATGATGGTATAACGCGTTTCCCACGATGACACGCGGTCAACAGACTCTCGTTCGAGAGGGTGCGGCAGTAGAAACTCCAAGATTCATCTTCATGAGGACCGGATGCCTTCATGAGGAAGGAGACGAGGATGTACGGAAAACGTGCGCTATTTGCCAGTCCGCTGATCGCCACCCTCCTGTTCGGGACGGCCGGGACCGCGCAAGCCTCGGTCGTTCCGAGGTCCGTAAGCGTCGACGACAGTCAGATCACGGCGGCTTCGAACGCCGCTCCGCCCGTCTGCAGAAATCTCGGGAAAAAGCAAAGGAAGATCTGCTCGAACGGCTACGCCGAGGGATTCGCAGCCGGAGCGAAATGCAACAATCCCTACTATCAGCCATCTAACCAAGAGGCTTACAACATCGGCTTCGCCGCGGGATTCAGGGCGGGCCAGAGAACGTGCTAGACCGCGTCTCAGGGGCAGGCGTCGTGGATCTCGGTGAGTTCGGCGGCGTACGCGCGCAGCAGGCCGTGCTGCCGGTAGCGGCCTGGCGTCGGCTCGGCGAGCAGGTGCGCGTGGTGGAGTTCGGTCAGGAGGCGGTGCGCCTGCCGCGCCGGTAGTCCGGCCAGGCCGGCGGCAGCGGGGACGCCGATGTCGTGGTCTGGATGGAGGCTGAGCAGCCGGAACATGCGGGCCGCCGCCGCGCTCAGGATGCGGTAGGACCAGGAGAAGACGCCGCGGAGGTCGGCGAAGCTGTCGTGCCCCGACAGTGCGTCCAGCCGGCCGCCGGTGGCGCGTAGCTCCGCGGCGAGCGCGCCGAGGCTGAAGCCGCGGTGGGTCGCGGCGCGTGCGGCCATGATGCACAGCGCGAGCGGAAGACCTCCGCACAGAGCGGCGATCTCGGCGACGGCCTGCGGTTCGGCGTCGGCGCGTACGGAGCCGAGCCGCCCGGTCAGCAGTTGCCGGGCGTCGGCGTCGGGCAGCGGGTCCAGGACCACAGGCGCGGCGCCCGCGGCGATGAGGCCGGGCAGCTGGTTGCGGCTGGTCACGATGACGAGGCAGCCGGTGCCGCCGGGCAGGAGCGGTCGCACGTGCGCGGCGTCGCGCGCGTTGTCGATGACGATCAGAAGGCGCCTGCCGGCCATCGCGCTGCGCATCATCGCCGCCGCCGCGTTCGTGTCGGCGGGAACCCGCTGCCGCGGTACACCGAGTGCGTGCAGGAAGTTCCGGATCGCTTCCGCCGGGTGCAGGGGCTGGGGGTTCGGATCGAACCCGTGCAGGTTGACGTAGAGGTGACCGTCGGGGAAGCGGTCCGCGACGCGGTGGGCCCAGTGCACGGCGAGCGCGGTCTTGCCGATGCCGGCGCATCCGACGACGGCCAGCACCTCGGCGGTCGCCCGGGCGGCGTCCAGGGCGGACAACTCCGTGCGGCGGCCGACGAAAGGCGCCGTCGCGCGCGGGAGTTGCCGGGGTGCGGCGGCGTCGCCGGCCGGTGCGATGCCCGCCCGCGCCGTGGTGATGAGTCGTCTCTGCTCCGCGGCGTTCAGGCTCAGCGCCGCGGCCAGCAGAGACAGGGAGGTGCCGCGCGGGCGGTGCGGATGGTCCCCCTCCAGCCTGCGTATGGTGCGGACGCTCAAGCCGGCCCGCTCGGCCAGTTGTTCCTGGGTCAGCAGTGCCCGCTCCCGCCACCCTCGTAGCATCGCCCCGAGGGAGGGGCCGGTGAACTCCTGCACGATGGGCTCCTCGGTCATGACCGCGCGCCGCCGGGGCCGGTGCGGGTTCCGTGATCCAACGATCGATCCGGCGCCGCACAAACGGCAGATGCGGAACGCACGGATGTCCCATGCGTGTCGATCGATGAAGCCTTGGCGCAGGCGCGGAAGGCAGGCGGAAATGTCCGGTCTTTGTCCTGGACCGGGGTCACTTGTGAGTATCAGGATGTCGACCGTGCGAAGGGCCATGGCATGCGACACCGCTCATCTCGGGTACGCGGCGTGAAGGCGTTCAACACCCCGAAGCCGATCCAGGCCGTCATCGACGTGGCGGCGGGAGACGTCCGGGTCGAGGCGGAGCGCCGTGCGGACACGCGGATCCGGGTGAACCCGCTCGACCCGGCCGACGACGATGACGCCACGGCGGCCGGCCTGGCCGAGGTGGCGTTCGCCGGCGGCCGCCTGCGGGTGAGTATGCCGCGCCCCCGGCGCTCCGGGGCGATCGAGGTGAAGATCCAGCTCCCCGAGGGTTCCGACCTGGCGATCGACCTGTCGGCAGGTCGGGTACGGGCCCTCGGCCGCCTCGGGGAGACCAGGATCCACACCGCCCAAGGCGCGATTCAGCTTGACCAGACCGCCAGGCTTGACGTGGAGTCCGGCTCCGGCGAGGTGGACGTCGCCGCCGTCGAGGGTCCTGCCGTCATCACGATGGGCGCCGGTGACCTCTGCCTCGGCGAGGCCGCCGGCGGCCTGCGGGTCACGACCGGCCGCGGGCGGGTCGAGGTCGGCCGGGCCCACTCCGACGTCGAGATCACGGCCGCGGACGGCGACATCGTCCTCGGCGAGGTGGCCAGAGGCTCGGTGACACTCGTCGCCTCGGGGCGGGTCGAGGTCGGCGTCAGAAGGGGCAGTGGCGCCCGGCTCAGCCTCGACTCCACGTACGGCGCCGTACGCAACCTGCTGAAGGCGTGGCCACCGCCGGAGGAGAGCGTGGAGATCCACGCCTCGGCCGTGTACGGCGACGTGGTGGTACGACCGCACGTGCGGAAGTAGGAGGGAGGAGCCCCCGACCCCCGACCGCCTCGCCGGCCGGGGGTGTTCGGCGGCGACAGGCTACGCGGGCTTCCAGCGGCCGATCTTCTTGGTGACAAGGGCGGCGCCGATGCGTCTGTAGAAGCGCTGCGCGGCGACGTTGGCCTCGGCCACCTCCCAGCGGATGAGCTTGCCGGCGGCGGCCTCGGCCGTGGCCAGCATCAGCCGCTCTCCTACGCCGCGGCCGCGTTCGGTGGCGGCCACGAACAGATCGTCCAGCGCGAGGTAGTCCTCACCGGACCAGAAGTTGATGCGTTGCATCCAGGAGACGTAACCGATGGCCCGGCCGTGCCGCTCGGCGATGAGATAGGTGATCTCGGGGCGCGCGAGCATCCGCTCGAGGCCGGTGACCGTCACCGTGATGGCGGCGGCCTGATCCTGGTTCTCGGCCAGATCGAGGATGAGGGCGTGCAGGATGGAGGCGTCGACAGGCGTCGCACGGCGGATCTCTGTCATGGTGTGCCTTTCACTGGGAAGGGGGCCCGGCCGGGTGTCACCAGGAAGGTGACGGCCACGCCGAATGCCGCCGCGACGGCGGCCACGGCGAATCCGCCGGCGAAGCCGTTCACTGGACTCCCCGCACCCACCAGGCTCGCGGCGGCGACGCTCGACACGACGGCGGCGCCGAGCGAGGCGCCGAACTCGTGGAAGGTGCTCACGATGCCGGAGGCGATCCCGGCCTCATGAGGTGCCACCTGGCCCAGCGCGGTGGCCGAGGCGACGACGAACATCGAACCCGTGCCGGCCGCCGCGACCGACACGCCGGCCACGACGGTGACGGGATGCATCGACAGCGCCGGTACGGCCATGCCGACGGCGGCGATCGCCGGGCCCGCGACGGCCAGGGCTCGCGGGCTCCACCGGCCCATCAGGCGGCCGGTGAGGTTGGCCCCGATCATCGTGGCCACCGCCACCGGCAGGAACAGCAGCCCGGTCTGCAGGGCGCCGTACCCGCGAGCCTGCTGGAAGTAGAAGGTGCCCAGGAAGAACACCGCGATCATCAGAGCCGTCGCCGTCAGGATGAGGAACGCGCCGGTCGCGACGGGCCGCCGTACCAGCAGCCGGACGTCCATCAGCGGCGAGTGGGCCCGCCGCTGCCACACCACGAACAGCACGTACCCCACGGCGCCGGCCAGGACGAGCAGGCCCGTGAGCCCGGTGAGCCACCCTCGCTCGCCGGCGGCGATGAAGGCGTAGATCAGCGACGCGGAGGACGCCGTCACCAGAACCGCGCCGAGGACGTCGAGCCGCGGCCGGTCGGCGGTCCATGCCTGCCGCGCCGGCAGGAGAGCGGCGAGCACGACGGCGATCACCAGCCCGATGGGCACGTTGACATAGAAGACCCATGACCATCCGGGCCCCGCCGTGAGCAGGCCGCCCAGCAGGACCCCGAGAGCGGCGCCGCCTCCGCCGAGGGCGGACCAGATGCCCAGAGCCCGGTTCCGCTCCTCCCCGTCGAACAGGCCCACCACCAGTGACAGCGCCGCGGGAGACAGCAGGGCCGCGCCGACGCCTTGAGCGATGCGGCCGCCGACCAGCATGGCCGCCGACCCCGCCAGCCCGGTGCCCAGCGATGCCGCGGTGAAGACGAGAAGCCCGGTCAGCATGACCCGCTTGGGGCCGACCAGGTCCGAGATCCGGCCGCCGAGCAGCATCAGCCCGCCGAAGGTGAGGGTGTAGGCGCTGATCGTCCAGGTCATCGCCTCGCGGCTGAGGCCGAGTTCCGCCTCGATGTGGGGCAGCGCGATGGCGACGACGGTGACGTCGAGGATCAGCATGAGCTGGGCCACGCCGAGCAGGCCCAGGATGCGCCATCGCGCCGGATGCGCGGCTGACTGGTTCATTGATGCTTCCATTCCAGTAACTCGTACTCCATGTACGATTTTTGCCACCACTATAACTCGTACTCACACATACGCGTTAGGGTGCTGTCATGGTTGAGCCGTCCGCACGCCCCAAACGCCGGGCCGATGCCCAGCGCAGCATCGCCACCATCGTGGCCGCCGCCCGCGAACTGCTGAGCAGGGATCCGAACGCGAAGACGGACGACATAGCGAAGGCCGCGGGCGTGGGGCGCATGACCCTGTACGGGCACTTCGGCACCCGGGCCGAGCTCATCGACGCGGCGCTGGTGGAGGCGCTGAGAGCCGGTGACGAGGTCCTGGCGTCGATCGACCTGACCGGAAACGCCCGCGAGGCGATGACCCGCCTGCTGGTTTCGAGCTGGCAGACCATGGCCGAGTCCGCGGCGCTGCTGGCCGCGGCAGAGGAGATCCTCCCCGCGGGACGGGTCAGGGAACTGCACGAGAAGCCTGCCCGGCGCATCACGGAACTCATCCGCCGAGGCCAGGATCAAGGCGTCTTCCGCACCGACCTGCCGCTGGAGTGGCTGGTCAACGTGGTCCACTACATCCTGCACGGAGCGGCGACCGAGGTGCGCGCGGGGCGCCTGGCTCCGGCGGAGGCCGCCGAGGTGGTGGCCAGATCCGTACAGTCGCTGCTGACCGGCTGAGCACCTCGGCCACGCGCGCTACTTCACATGCTTCATGTCCGCCGTGGACGTTCCATAGCGCAGGCGCCCGTTGGGCCGGTACACCTGGATCATCACGCCACCGGGCGTGGTCCGCGACTCGATCAGATCGAGCGTCAGGTCCGGGCCGTCGTCGGGAAACAGCCGCGTGCCCTGGCCGACGACCGCGGGGAAGATCAGCAGATTGATCTCGTCGACCAGATCTCGGCCGAGCAGCCATCGGACCAGAGCACCGCTGCCGTGCACCTGGAGTTCGCGTCCCGGCCCGGCCTTCAGCTCACCGACGGCCGCCGCGACGTCCGTGGACAGGACCGTCGTGCCGGCCCACGGCGGATCGGTGAGCGTGGCCGACGCGACGTACTTGGGCTTGGTGCTCAGCGCCGTCCCGATGGGGTTGATGCCGGGATCCGGCATGATCCCCCAGGAACCGGCGAAGATCTCGTAGGTCCGCCGGCCAAACAGGAAGGCGTCCGCACGCTCGAAGAGCCGGCTGAGAAAGGCGCCTGCGTGGGAGTCCAGCAGCGGCGTGGTCCAGCCGCCCCGTTCGAATCCGCCGCTGCGATCCTCGTCCGGAGTGCCGATCCCCTGCATCACTCCGTCAAGTGAGACGAACGTGGTCGTCGTGAGTTTCACGATGCCCCCTTGATAATCCGACCGCGGATGATCTGTGCCCGTCCGAGTTTGGAAGGGGATGAGACAGAGGACCAGGCCACCGAGCGGCCATTCACCGGCCGCGGCGGCTGGTTAGTTGGCCGGGCCGTACGCGGCCGCCTGATTAATCCGCCTGATCTATTGCCCCGGCGGCCGCCCGGCATACGTTCGCCCAGAACCACTCCGGGAAGGGAAATTCATGCGGACTTCTTTCAGCGCCATCGCGCTGGATCTCGACGGCACCCTGGTCGACTCCTATGCGGATGCCGAAGCCTGCTGGGGAACGTGGGCCGCGTCCAAGGGAATAGCCGCCGCGTTCGACCTGGCCCAGCATTACGGGCGGCGCAGAACCGACATCGTGCGTTCCCTTCTTCCGCATCTCGGCGAGCCGGAGATCGCGGCGGAGGCCGAGGCCGTCCGGCTGGCCGAGCGTGACCGCACGGGCAACACCGTCGCGCTGCCCGGCGTCGCGGCGTTGCTCGAAGCCCTGCCGGACGACAGGTGGGCCATCGTCACCTCCAACGACACCGAGGTGGCCACGGCGCGGCTGCGCGGCGCGGGGCTTCCCGTCCCGCGCGTGCTGGTCAGCGCCGATGACGTACGGCACGCCAAACCGCATCCGGAGGGCTTTCTTCTGGCCGCCGGCCTGCTCGGCGTCGATCCGGCCGGCGCGCTGGCCGTGGACGACTCGCCCAGCGGGATACGCGCCGCGCGGGCCGCCGGGATGACGACGCTCGCCGTCATGTTCCGGCACGACGGCGCCACCCTCGCCGAGGCGGACCTGATCGCCGAAGACCTCGGCCGGATCGAATTCGAGATCAACGACCATTCGCTCGTTCTTCGTACCCCGGGAGCAGACCGTGGCACTCCGTATGGCGCCCAGCATTCTCGCGGCTGACATGTCCCGCCTGGCCGAGGCGGCCAACCGGGTGGCCGGTGCGGCGGACATGATCCACGTCGATGTGATGGACAGCCACTTCGTCCCGAACCTGACCGTGGGACTGCCTGTGGTGGAGTCGCTGGCCCGCAGCGCCGAACTCCCGCTCGACATCCATCTCGGAGTCGCCGACCCGGACCATTGGGCCATCCGGTACGCCGAGGCCGGGGCCGCGAGCGTCACCATTCACGCCGAAGCCGTCAAAGCGCCGGTACGCACGCTGCGGGCGATTCGCGGCGCGGGCGCGCAGGCCGGACTCGCGCTGAATCCGGCGACGCCGCTGGAGCCGTACGAGGCCCTGCTCCGGGAGGTGGACATGCTCCTGGTGATGACGGTGGAACCCGGCTTCGGCAACCAGGAGTTCCTCGGCTACCTGCTCGCCAAGGTCAGCCGCGCCCGGCGGGTCATCGACGAGCAGGGGCTGCCGCTGTGGCTCCAGGTCGACGGCGGCGTCAACCTGCGCACGATCGAGTCGTGCGCGGCGGCCGGCGCGGACGCCTTCGTCGCCGGGTCGGCCGTCTACGGGGCCGAGGATCCCGGCGCGGCCGTCGCGGCGCTGCGCCGTACCGCCGAAGAGGCCCGAGGCCTGGCCGCCGCGAACTTCGGACAACCCACGAATCGCGAAGGGGACCACAATGGGACGGGTTGACGGCAAGGTCGTCCTCATCACGGGCGCCGCGCGCGGGCAGGGCAGGTCGCACGCGCTACGGCTGGCCGAGGAGGGCGCGGCCATCATCGCCACCGACATCTGCCACGAGGTCGGGAGCACGCACTACGCGCTGGCCCGCGCGGACGATCTCGACGAGACCAGGAGTCTCGTCGAGGCCCGCGGCGCGAAGATCATCACCGCGGTGGCCGACGTGCGGGACGTCGATCAGCTCGGCGCGGCGGTGCGGGCCGGACGCGAGGCGTTCGGCGACATCGACGTCGTGTGCGCGAACGCCGGCATCGGCTCGCTGGGCCGGGGCTGGGAGCTGTCCGCCAAGCAGTGGCAGGACATGATCGACGTCAACCTCACCGGGGTCTGGAACACGCTGCGCAGCGTGATCCCCCACATGATCGAGGCCGGGCGGGGCGGCTCGCTCGTCCTGACGAACTCGGTGGCCGGGCTGCTCGGACGCCCGAACATGGCGCACTACGCCGCCTCGAAGCACGGCCTGGTCGGGCTGATGCGCTCCCTGGCCAACGAACTGGCCCCGTACCGCATCAGGGTCAACAGCGTGCATCCCGGCAACGTCGACACCGACATGGTGCGCAACCCGGTGGGCCTGCGGCTGCTGGTGCCCGGCGTGGACCGGCCGACGGCGGAGCAGATCGCCGAGTCGGCCGCCAGGCTCAACGCGATCCCGGTGCCCTGGGTCGAGTCGATCGACGTGAGCAACGCCGTGCTGTGGCTGGCCTCCGACGAGACGCGCTACGTGACCGGGGCGACGGTCCCGGTCGACGCCGGCGCCTTCATCAAGGCGTAGGCGATGGCGGGCAACGATCGGTTGCGGGCGTTGAGCGAGCACGGCGTCTCGATCTGGCTCGACGACCTCAGCCGCGAGCGCATCGCGACGGGCGGTCTCGCCGCGGCGGTGCGCGACAAGCACGTGGCCGGCGTCACCACGAATCCGACGATCTTCCGCAACGCCATCGTCCGGGGGACCTCCGCCTATGCCGCCCAGCTCCGCGAGCTGGCCCGGCAGGGTGTCGGCGCGGCGGTGGCCGTGGAGCGGCTGACCACGACCGACGTCCGTGACGCGGCGGACGTGCTGCGCCCGGTGTACGAGCGTACGGGCGGCCGGGACGGCCGCGTCTCCATCGAGGTCGACCCGGGCCTGGCGCACGACACGGCGGGCACGGTCAAGCAGGCGCGGCGGCTGTGGGAGGCGATCGATCGCCCCAACGCCCTCATCAAGGTCCCGGCGACCCCGGCCGGGCTGCCGGCGATCACCGATCTGGTGGCGCACGGCATCAGCGTCAACGTGACACTGATCTTCGCGCTGTCCCGGTACGCGGCCGTGCACGCGGCGTACATGGAAGGCGTCGAGCAGGCGATCGAGCTGGGCGCCGACCCCGCACGGGTGCGATCGGTGGCCTCGTTCTTCGTCTCCCGCCTCGACACCTACGCCGACCGGCGGCTGGACGCCATCGGCACCGGTGAGGCGCGGCGCCTGCGCGGGCTGGCGGGCCTGGCCAACGCCCGCCTCGCCCACCGGCGGCACGTGCGGGACCTCGAATCCGGCCGCTGGCGGGCGCTCGCCGCGGCGGGCGCGCACCGGCAACGCCTGCTGTGGACCTCGACCAGCGTCAAGGACCCGGCCTACCCGGACACCTACTACACCGCGGGACTGGCGATCCCCGGAACCGTCAACACCCTGCCCGAATCGGCCATCGACGCCTTCGCCGACCACGGTTCGGTGGGCGGGGCCGTACCAGAGGAATCCGGGGTCTTCCGCGCGCTGGCCGACCTCGGCATCGGCTACGACGAGATGGTGCGCCGGCTCGAAGCCGACGGCATCGCGCAGTTCCTGACCTCATGGCGAGACCTGCTCGGCGCCGTCGAGCGGTACCTGAGCGAGGAGAAGTAGATGATCTTCGAGTACGCCTACCTGTACGTCACCCCCGGCCGGGAGGAGGAGTTCGAGAGGGCCTTCCGGCAGGCGAGCCCGATCCTCCTGGCCGCCGAGGGCTGCATGTCCGCCGAACTGCGTCGCGACGCCGAGACGAGCGGCCGTTACCTGGTCCGCGTCGGCTGGGAGAGCCTGTCCCACCACCTCGACGTCTTCCCGGGCAGCGAGAACGCGGCGGAGTTGGCCAAGGCCATCGAGCCCTACTTCGCGAAGCCGCCGGAGCTCCGTCACTTCGAAGCGTGAGAAGGGGGTCGCCATGTCCATGCCGGCCTCGGCCGTCACCGACAGCGCGGTGGGCAGCCTGGTCATCTCGGCGGACGCGTTCTGCCAGACCCAGGCGCCGGACTATTGGGACTGGTCGCGCGAGGTCCACCAGCGCATGGCCGCCACGCTGCTGGGCTTCGACATCCGCGAGGTCGCGCGGCTGAGCCGGCTTCTCACCGCCGAGCCCGCCAGTCCCGTCCTCTACCGGAACCTGCGCGCCCGCCTGAACGACGCGATCGCCAGAAACGAAAGCGAGCGATGCGCCCGGCTCGCCGAACTCGCCTGGGCGACCGAGTGCAGGTCCCGGCTCCGTCTTCACGTCGGCGACGACATCCCGGCTCCCGCGCACGGCTCCCCCACCGCCACCGCGATCCTGTCGGGTCTCCCCCGGCGCCCGGGGAACATCGGCGGACGCCGTGTCGGGGCCGCCATCGTGATCCCGTTCCGCGACGCCACACCCGGCGGCGCACGTTCGCGGAACCTGGCGGCCACCATCGCGGCGCTCCTCGACCAGAGCGCCGCCCGGCACGACTACCGCATCGTCGTGGTCGAAGCCGACGACGCCCCGAAACAGCGGGACAGGCTGGAGCCCGTGGTCGACAGCTACGTCTTCGCGCGGCATTCCGGCCGGTTCAACAAGGCGTGGGCGGTCAACGTGGGGGTCGCCCATGGCGCGCGGCCCGCCGAGACCATCTGTGTGCTCGACGCCGACATGCTCGTCGACCGCGACTTCGTCAGCCGGGCATTGGACCGTTTTTCCGAGCCGGGCACCCAGGCGCACCTGCCGTTCAGGGACATCCTCTTCCTCGATCGTGAGTCCAGCGCGCGAGCGATCGAGCGGCGCCGCTTCCACGCGGACGCCCGCGTCGACGAGCGCGCCGCGCGGGGCGTCTATCTCCGGCGTCCGCCCGGCTGCTGCGTCTGGGTGCGGGACTCGCTCTTCTCCCGCGTCAGCGGCTTCGACGAACGTTTTTCCGGCTGGGGCGGCGAGGACCTGGACTTCGTGCGGCGGGTGGAGCACCACGGCCCGCTCGACCGGTTCGCCGATCCGACCTTCCATCTCGACCACCCGCGCGCCACGGCCAGAAACGACGACGGAACCTCGTTCTACGCCTCGGTGGAATGGTGCACATGGCCGCTCGACTCGCCTTTTGGCGACCCCGGCAAGTTCGCCGCGTGAGACCGGCGGCCGCCGTCTCGGCCGTCTTCTTCACGCACGCGCTCCTCGTCGCGGCCTGCGTGTCGCGCATCTCGTCTCTGAAGCACGGTCTCGGGCTGTCCGACGCGCAGCTCGGCCTCGCCCTGCTCGCCGGGCCGCTCTGTTCGGTCGCGGCCATGTTCGCCGCCGGGCAGCTGGTCAAGAGGATCGGCGGCGGGCGCGCGCTGCGCCGGACGGTTCCCCTCATGTGCGCGGCCGCGCCGCTGCCGGGCCTCGCCGACTCGCTCTGGAGCCTGGCGCTGTTCCTGGGGATCTGGGGAGGCGTCGAAGGGATCGTCGGCGTGGCGATGAACGCGCACGCCGTCGACGTCGAATCCGCCACGGCGAAACCGATCATGTCGAGGCTCCACGGCTTCTGGAGCCTCGGCGCGCTCGCCGGTGGCGTGGCCGGCACCGTCGCGGGATACGCCGGGCAGCCTGTCGCGCTGCAGGGAGCGGAGCTCGGTCTGGCGGCCTTCGCCGGATTCGTCGTGCTCGCACCCTGTCCGGTCGCCACGAAGGCCAGGCCCGTGGACAGCGGCGGGAGGCCTGCCGGCACGGTTCTCGTCCTGCTCGGCGTGGTCGCCTTCTGCTCCAACCTCGCCGAAGGGAGCGCCCAGACCTGGAGTTCGGTCTTCTTCACCGACACGGCCGGAGCGCCGCGGGATCTGGCCGGGCTGGGCCTGGCGGTGTACGCGGTCAGCATGTTCACCAGCAGGTTGTTCATCGACCGGGTGCTCGGCAGGTTCGGGACCGTGCGTACCGTGCGCGCGCTCATGGTCCTCGCCGGGCTCGGTTTCCTCCCCGCGCTCCTGGTCCCCCATCCCGTGACCGCGATCGCCGGCCTGATGGCCGTGGGGCTCGGATTCTCGCCCGTCATCCCGGCGGCGCTCCGGGCCGGCTCCAAGATCCCGGGAATCGCGCCCGGTCCCGCCCTGGCCACGGTCTCCGGCCTTACGTGGGGCGCCATGATGTGCGGGCCGCCGCTGGTCGGCGGGCTGGCCGCCGTGTCCGGCGTCGGCGTCGCGCTGGGACTCGTGGTCGCGTTCGCGATCGTGGTCGTCGCCTGTTTCGCGTACGCGCTGCGCCTCGGCGCGGTCGAGGCGCTGCGCGGCCCACAGGGCCGTTGACCACCTGTCATCCGCGATGCCCGGGACGGCGAATAGTCCCGGGAGGCGCTCATGCGGGGATGGCCGTTCGTCGGGCGGGACGAAGAACTGGAAACGATCCGGTCATGCTTCGACCGGGAAGAGGCGATCGGCGTCGTCATCTCGGGCGAGGCCGGCATCGGCAAGACCCGGCTGGCCCGGGAGGTCCTCGGAAGGCTGGAGACGCGCGGCTGCCACACCGAATGGGTCGCGGCGACCGGAGCGCTGGCGTCGATCCCGTTCGGCGCGGTGGCCAACCTGCTGCCGAACGGCTGGCTGCCCGGTGAGCAGGGGGTGTCGGTCCTGGCGGCGACGGCCACCCGCCTGCGCCGGTACGGCGAGACCCGGCGGGTGATCATCGGCGTGGACGACGCCCACCTGCTCGACGCCGGATCGGCGGCCCTGATCGGCTACCTCGCCGCGCACCGGCTGGCGTTCGTGGTGACGACGTGCCGTTCCGGAGAGGGCAACGAGACGATCACCACGTTGTGGAAGGACGGCATGGCGCCCTGGCTCGAACTGCCCGCGATGCCGCCGTCCGCCGTGGACCACCTGGTCGACCACACCCTCTCCGCCGACGTGGACGGCGTGACCCGGGTCAGGCTGCACACCATGGCCGCGGGCAATCCCCTGGCACTGCGCGAGCTGCTGTCGACCGCCATCGCCGACCGGGCCCTGCGCCCGCGGCACGGGGTGTGGCACTTCACCGGCGACTACCACCCCACGGGAGCCATGCGCCGCCTGCTCGCCGACCGGCTGCGTCCCGTGCCGCCCCGGATCCGCCTGGTTCTGGAGCTGCTGGCGTGCGGTGAGCCGCTCCCCCTGCCCCTGCTGGCCCAGCTCGCGGAGCCCGCCGCCGTCGACGAGGCGCAGACGCACGGGCTGACCGTCTTCGAGCGCGAGGGCAACCGCACGCAGGTACGGCTCACGCACCCGCTCTACGGCGAGGTGGTACGCGCAGGGCTGCCCGCCGGCCGGGCCCGCCAGCTGTGGTGGCGGCTGGCGCATGCCCTGCTGGAGTCCCCGCTGCGCCGCGGCGACGACCTGCTGCGGGCCGCGCTCTGGCAGGTCGAGGGCGGAGCGGTGGTGCGCGCCGACGTCGTGCGGCGCGGCGCCCGCCAGGCCATCGACCGCGCCGACCTCGCGCTCGCCGAACGGCTCGCGCGGGCGGCCCGGGACGCCGAGCCGTCCGTGGAGGCCGACGCCCTGCTCGCCGAGGTACTGGAATACCGGGGCCGCAGCGCCGAGGCGGCGGCGGTCCTGCCGGAGGAGCCGCCGTCCGCCGACGACGAGCTGCTCCGGTGGGCACTGGTCCGGGCCGAGACCACGTACTGGGGTGACGGCGACGCCGTGGCCGCCGAGCGGGTGCTCGACCATCTCGCCGACCGGCCGGGCGAGGATCTGGCTCTGGGGATCCGCTCGTGGATCCTGCTGCACGACGGGCGCTGCGGCGCCGTACTGGAGATCGCGGAGCGGCTTCTCTCCACGGAGACGGCGAGCGCGCAGGCGGTCATCTGGGCCACCGCGGCCGCCACGGCGGCCGCGGGCTTTCTCGGGCGCGCCCCCGTGGTCGCCGGCTACCACGAACGCGGCCTGGCCGTGGGTACGGCCCGCCGCGCCGAGCTGCCATGGGGCGTGGTCGAACTCGACATCGCCCGCTGCCTGGCGTCCCTGGCGATGGGCGAGGCGCACGAGGCGTGGATGGTCGCCGACAAGGGGTACCGCCAGGTGTTGTCCGGAGGCAGCCCGCTGATGTCGGTCGGCTACATCGGCTTCCGCGGGCTCGTGGAATGCGGCCAGGGCAGGCCGGTCAGCGCCGGCTGGTCGCTGCGCGAGGCGATCACCTGCCTGGAGGGCAAGGACACGCTGCGGCTCACCCGCACGTTCATGGCGGGGCTGGCCACCGCGTGCGCCGTGGGCGGTGAGGCGGCCGACGCGCGTACCTGGATGGAACGCGCCGACCAGGCCGCCAACGACGCCAACCGGGTGTACGCCCCCTGGATGACGCTGGGCAACGCCTGGACCCTGGCCGCCGAAGACCGCCTGACCGACGCCGCGATCGTCGCGCGCTACGCCGCCGACCAGGCCCTCGGCCTGGGGCTTCCCACCGTCGAGGCACTCGCGCGCTACGACGTGGTACGGCTCGGCGGCGACGGCCAGTGCCGCCGGCTCGAAGAGCTGGACGCGGCGCTGCGCACCCCGATGAGCCACGCCCTGGCGACCGCGGCCCGCGGGCTGCGGAAGGAGGACGGCGAGGCGCTCTCCGCGGCCGTGGACGCCTTCGACCGGCTGGGCCAGCACCTGCTCGCCGCCGAGGTCGCGACGTGCACGGCCAGGATCCACCGGGAGTCCGGCCTGGCCAGCAAGGCGGCGCTGGCGCGCGAGCGGGCCGCGGGCCTGCGCGCGCGCTGCGAGGGCGCCGTCACGCCGTTGCTCAGCCACGAGCGGATCCTGCGGGTGCTCAGCCGCCGCGAACGCGAGGTGGCTCTGCTGGCCGTGCGCCTCAGCAGCCGGGCCATCGCCGCACAGCTGGGCCTGTCGGTGGCGACCGTCAACAACACCTTGGCCCGCGCCTACACCAAGCTCGGCATCTCGGGCCGGGCCCAGCTCGCCGCCCTGCTGGCCACCTCCCCGGCCGAGGAGCCGGGATGACGGCGTCAGACGCCCTTAAGAACCCGATCGAGTGCCGCCCGCCCTTTGGGTCCCCAGTGCGGCTTGCCGCCGGGAAGACCCCGGTCTCCGTTCTGCCCCATGAGCAGCAGGAAGAGGCTCTTCATGGCGGCCAGCCCGCGGGCGCGCCGGATCGCCGCCTCGTCCGCCCGCGCGTACCCGTCGAAGAACCGTGCGGCCGCGCCCGCGGGCAGCAGCACCCATGCGGCGGCGAGGTCCCATGCCGGATCGCCGGCGAACATGTCGCCGAAGTCGACGATGCCGGAGAGCGTTCCGTCCGAGACGACGACGTTCGCGGGATGGAGATCGCCGTGCACCCACACCGGCGGGCCCTCCCATGCGGAGGCCGCGACGGCGTCGTCCCAGACGTCCCGGACGTCGTCGGCGATGCCGGCGATCACGTCGGGGTCGACGGCCTGGAAGAAGTACTCGAAACCGCCCGTGCAGTCCCGGGGATGGGCGCCGCGGTCCGTGGCGGTCGGCGCGTCGGCGGGCGCCTCCACATGGAGCGCCCGGAGGAAGCTCGCCAGCGTGTCGGCCGCGTGGTCGCCGCGGCTGATCGAGCCGTGGTCCAGCGGCTCGCCGGGAACCCACGTCATCACTGTCCAGTGCTTGGGGAAACGCTCGGACGGTTCGCCGAACCGCACCGGGAGCGGCACCGGGAGCGGCAGGCGCGGGGCCAGCACGGGTAGCCACCGCCGCTCCTTGAGCTGGAGCTCCGGGGTGGGGTCCATGCGCTGCATGCGCACGGACAACTCGTCCCCGAGGCGCCACATCTGGTTGCCCCAGCCGCCCGCCACCTCACGGATGGCCAGCCCCGCGAGGTCGGGATGCTGCTCCTGCAGCAGATCGCGGACCAGGTCCGCGGTGATTTCAAGCTCGGTGTCGGTCATGCGAATTCACAGTACCGAGGCGGCGGGCGACGGTGAGCACGATCGGTGCCGTGAGCCAGCACAGGTACGCGCCGGTGCCGTTGGTCAGGAACGAGACGGGAACGGACACCGCGAAGACCGCGGCCAGGCAGATGCTGCGCACCAGGCTCTGGGCGAACACCTGGGGCGGGACGTCCGTGGTGTACAGGTGTGCGCGACGGATCTCCCGGATGATCAGTGCGAACGACGCGGACGCCAGGACCTGGACGATCGCGTACAGACTGAACCGGGGCGGGAAGGCGCCGTCGGCGGTGAGCACCCTGGTCGCGAACGGCATCAGGACCTGCATGAACAGCCACGCCAGGGTGAGGCTGGTCAGCCGGCCGCCCAGCGCGCGGACATGGCTGAAGATCTCGTGGTGGGCGCGCCAGTGGGCGGCGATCACCACGAAGCTGACCGCGAAGGCCAGGTACTCGCTGCCGTGGGCCGACATCGAACTCAGCATCGCGTCGGTGGTGTCGCCGGTGGGAACGGGGAGATCCAGCGCCAGCAGGGTGAGTGCGATCGCGATCACCGCGTCGACGAACATGGTGAGCCGCTCGGCGGCGACCGCCCGCACCTGGTGGCCGGCTTGAGTAGTCATGGTGAGGACAGCTCCCGGGGCTCGACATCAGTCTTACCCGGTTAATATTAACCGGGTAAGACTCGCGTATGGTGATGGGGTGGATGACGGACTCGCAGATCTGCTGCACCGCGTGGTCATGCTGCTGGGCGAGGCGGCCCGGCGCCGCACCGACGGCCGTGACGGTATGACCTACAGCCAGATACGACTTCTGGGGACGTTGGAGGACATCGAGCCGGTGACGCAGCATCGGCTCGCGCAGGCGCTGTCGGTGTCCGACCCGGCGATCAGCCGGGCGCTGCGACCGCTCGAAGCGGATGGACTGGTGCGGATCACCATCGACCCCGAACACGCGCGGCGGCGGCTGGTCCGCCTCACCGACGCCGGCCGGACCGCCTTCCACACGGCCGGGAAGCCGCTCTACGACGAGCTGCGCGCCGGGCTCGTCGCGGCCGGCTTTCCCTACGAGCGCTATCTCGAAGACACCCTGCGGCTGGCGGAGATCCTCGCATCCGACTGAGCCGGATCGGCCCGCTCCCCGCAGAACACCTCGTGGACGAGCCTTTGCTGGGCCTTCCGGACCACTGCGGTGATGGACATGTCGGCGTCGTCCACCCAGTTCAGTACGGCTGTCAGGGTCCTGCCGCCGTCGGGCGTGCCGTACATCAGCGACATGGAGCCGACGTTGCCGCCGTTGTGGGTGACGAGGGTGGCGCCGCAGTCGGTTTTCGTGACGAACACGCCCAACCCGTAGCCCATGTTCGGCAGGCCCGTGGCGTGCGGGGCGCACATCTCGGCCAGCAGCGGGGCCGGCAGAAGCCTGCCGCCCATCAGCGCGGAGATGAACGTGGCCAGATCCTGACTGGTCGAGATCATGTCACCGCCGGTGCAGACCCAGGAGGGGTTGTAGCGGGTGATGTCGATCGTCTTCTGCCGACCGGCTTCCTCGTAGCGGTAGTAGATGCGGGCGTGCGGCTCGGGGATCTCCGGCGAGGCGTCCGGCACCACCGTGCCCGACAGGCCGAGCGGCTCCAGGATCCGTTCCCGCATCTCCTCGGCCAGCGAGCGGCCGGTGACCTTCTCGATCAGCAGCCGGGCCAGCACGTAGTTGGTGTTGGAATAGCTCCAGCCGGCTCCCGGCTCGAACCGGGCCGGCTTGGACAGCGCCAGCCGTACCAGCTCCTCTGGCTTGTAGGTCGTGAACCGGTTGTCCACCCACTCCTTGCCCGTGCTGCCGAAGGGCACGGGGATGCCCGGCGCGATCGACCCGTCGTCGTACACCTCGCCGACGAAGTTGAACAGCCCGCTGGTGTGCTGGAGCAGCATCCGCACCGTGATCCGCCGGTCCAGCCCGAACTCGGGCAGGTGGTCGGCCGCCGGTGCGTCCAGCTCGATCCTGCCCTCGGCCACCAGTTGCAGCGCCAGGGTCGCGGTGAAGGTCTTGGTGTTGCTGCCGATCCGGGCATGCCCGTCGACCGGCGGCTTCGCGGTCCCGCCCAGCTCGGCCACCCCGGCGCTGCCGGCCCACTCGCCCCGCTCGTCGCGCACGCGCAACGACACCCCGACGAAGCCGGACTCGACGATCTCCTCGATCGTCTTCCGCAGCTCCGGGCGATCCTGCCCGGCCGCGGTTTCCGGTACGGCCCGGCCATCTACACCGGCGGCGTCGAGGGCTTCGGTGACCTTGCGGACCATCTCGGCCGTGGCGGGGCTCGGCCGGTCCTGCTGCGCGCGGGCGGTCTCGACGGCGACGAGGACGGTACCGCGGAAGTTGCCGGCCTCGGCAGGATCCTGCCGCCCCAGGAGGTTCATGGCCGCCGTCAGGGCCGGCAGTACGCGCTCGGCGATCTCGGCCACGGACCTGCCGGTCAGGTCCTTGCCCTCGGGGTGGTCGGCGAGCACATGCCCGACCAGGCCGGTGGCCGAGCCCAGCGCGAGGCTGCCGGCGGCGGCGACCTTGTGCGGCTTGCCGATCGCACCGGCGGCGGCCATCAGCGTCACGGCGCCGTACGCGGCGATCCGCAGGGTGCTCTTGTCCTGATCGGAAAGGGTGATCGTCATGGTGGTCCGTCCTTCGACGTTCGTGGGTCGGCGTCTCGCCGCTGCGCCGAGCCTCCACCCTGACCCATGGTCAACCTCAACGGTGATCCAGCTCACAGTCCGGGGAGGTCGCCTTCCCCTGGAATACGGTCCGGATCGCCCGCGGATATGGTTTCTGGCATGTCTGGACGCTGGCCCCTGCTCGTCGCCCTCGGTTTCTGCGCCTTCCTCGTGTCCGTCTACGCGACGATGACGATCGCGATCATGCCGATCGTCATCGCTGATCTTGCGGCGCCCGGCGCGATCATGCAGGTGGGGGTCTACGGCTACCTGCTCGCGTTCCTGAGCGTGCTGGTCCCGGCGCCCCGTCGCCAGACGGTGCTGTTGACCGTGTTGATCGCCTTCGGCCTGGTCGCCTTCGGCGTGGCTACGTTGCTGTGCGCGCTCACTCCCATGGTCAGCCTGCTGATCGGCGGCCATCTGCTGCAGGCGCTGGCCGGAGCGGTCGTCCTGTGGGCCGGGACCGGCCTCGTCAGAGCCGCGTTCCCCGGGCCAGAACTGTGGAAGGCGATCCCGGTTCCCGCCGCCGCGATCGTGGCGGGCCTCGGTGCGGGACTGCTCATCGGGATGATCGTCACCGAGTTGATGTCATGGCGCGCGAGTTTCCTGATGGGCCTCCCTCTGGTCGCGGTAGCCCTGGTAGCCGTGCTGATTCTCGCGATCAGGCTGGCGACGGCCGTACCGGATCGACGGTTGTCCGCGCAGTAGTACCCGGCTTGGACTTTTCACGAACCGGCATGGATATGCGAGGCCCACAGGGCGGGGCTGTCGGGGTACTTGTCGCGTAGTCCGCGCACCGCGCGGTGCAGTGCGGTGGGCGCGTGCTCGACGTCGGGCGGGGCTGTACCGCCGTCGGTGAGGGCAGAGTAGAAGGCGTCGGCGATTTCCAGGGCGGCCTGGTCATTTGCCGTGCGAGTGCGCCGGGCGTACGCGCTCGATCTGCTTGCTGCGTGGCCGAGGCTGTGGCTGCTCCTCCCGGACCCGCCCCGCGCGGAGATCACTGCCGTTCAGGACGGCCATGCCGCCGCCGCCCGGCTCGGCGGCTGGGCGCTCCTCTATCTCCTCCTCGGTGCGGTCTGGTGGCCGGCGCTCATCGCCGCCATGGTTCTGGGCTTGACGAGTTGGTACCGGGCACGGAGCACGGCGGACGTCCTCGCCGCGCTCATCGAGGCCGGGCTGTTGGCGGTGTCCTCGATCACGGCTTCCCGCGAGGTCACGGTCAGCCCCCGGACCGGCATGGCCCAGGTCTTCGTGCAGGGCGCGCTGAACGTCCGCACGCGGTCGGCGTCGATCAGGGCTTGCGGCTTCTGGCGACATGTCCGGCACGGCAGGCAGGCCGTTCTTCGTCTTCGCGCTGATAGCCGTTGATTGTCCAGGCCGCTTCACGAGCGGGTCGCCCTTCGACCGGGTGATGTGGCGGGCACGGTCATCCGGACACGGTGAGGATGAGTTTGCCGGTGGTTCGGCCGGTTTCTCCGCGCCGGTGCGCCTCTGCCGCCTGCTCCAACGGCAGTACGCCGTCGATCTCGGCGCGCAGGAGGCCCTCGGCGGCCAGTCCGGCGATCGCCGTGATGGCGGCGTGGTCGGCTTCGACGGTCAGGTTCTCCAGCCGGATACCACGCTTCTTGGCCGCGGGCTCCATGTTCTCCGAGTGCGCGAAGAGGATGGAGATGAGAGTGCCGCCTTCGCGCAGGGTGCGCAGGGAGCGCGGGCCGTAGTCGCCGCCGACGGCGTTGAGCACGACGTCGACGTCCGACACCACCTCGGCGAAGTCGGTCCGGGTGTAGTCGACGACTTCGTCGGCGCCCAGGCCGCGGACGAAGTCGTGCTTGGGCGCGCTGGCGGTGCCGATCACGTACGCGCCGCGGGCCTTGGCGAGTTGCACGGCGAGATGGCCCACCCCGCCGGCCGCGGCGTGGATGAGGACCCGCCGGCCGGGCCCTACCTCAGCTGTGTCCACCAGGGCCTGCCACGCGGTGAGCCCGGCCACCGGCAGCGCCGCGGCCCGCACGTGATCCACCCCCGCCGGCTTGCGGGCGAAGTTCCTGGACGGGGCGGCCACGTACTCGGCGTAGGCCCCGGCGCCCCGTGGGTAGTCGAGCATGCCGAAGACCTCGTCGCCCGGCTTGTGCAGCGTCACGCCCGCTCCGACGGCCTCGACGACACCGGAAACATCCCAGCCCAGGACGAACGGCGGCGCGCCCAGATATAGACCGGTTTTGCGGTGCATCCAGTCGGTCGGGTTGACGCCGGCGGCATGAACCCGGACCAGGACGTCCGAGGGCCCCAGTGCCGGCCGGTCGAGCTCGACGAGGGTGAGGACCTCCGGACCGCCGAGGACCTCTTGGCTGATCGCGCGCATCAACGACCTCCTTCTTCGCGGGTACGTTCCGTCGGACGACGGCCCCGGCCAGCGTGCCGGAACGGACCAGCGGCCAAAAGTGACCTCATGGCCATCATGCGCAAGGATCAGGCCATGCACCGGGTTGTGGTTCTCGCCGTTGACAAGGTCTACCCGTTCGAGCTGGGGATCCCGGGGCGGATCTTGGGCTCGGCCCGGGGGCCCGCGGACGAACGGCTCTACGAGGTGATCACCTGCTCGCCCGACGGCGGTCCCGTCACCACTTCAGCCGATTTCGCCCTCATGGTGGAACACGGCCCCGAGGCGCTCGAGACCGCCGACACCCTGGTCGTCCCGCCGTTCGTGTGGGATCCCGTGGACGGGGACGTGCTCGAGCTGCCGGTCGGCGTCTTCGCCATGCTGCGGCCGGGCACACGCGTCATCTCGATCTGCACCGCCGCCGTCCTCCTCGCCGCGGCCGGGCTTCTCGACGGCCGCCCCGCCACCACGCACTGGCAGGAGGCCGAGCGCTGCCAGCGGCTGTTCCCGAAGGTGAAATGGGACGCCGACGTGCTCTTCGTGGACGACGGCGACGTGCTCACCTCCGCCGGAGTGGCCGCCGGCGTCGACCTGTGCATGCACATCCTCCGCCGCGACCAGGGCAGCGCGATCGCCAACCGCGCGGCCCGCTACTGCGTCACGCCGCCCTGGCGCGAGGGCGGGCAGGCGCAGTACATCGAACGTCCCGTGCCGAGCCCGTCCACCACCGCGACCGCGGCCACGCGGGCCTGGGCGCTGGAGCGGCTGGACCGTCCACTGTCGCTGAGCGAACTCGCCGGGCACGCCCGGATGAGCGTACGGACCCTCAGCCGCCGCTTCCAGCAGGAAGTCGGGATGAGCCCGGGCGACTGGCTCACCCGGCAGCGGGTGGAACTCGCCCGCCACCTGCTGGAGGCCAGCGATCTCACCATCGACCGGATCGCCCGCCGCGCCGGGTTCGGCACGACCGCCTCACTACGCCAGCACATGCGCACCGCCCTCGGCGTATCGCCCCTGGCCTACCGGCGAACCTTCCGCGCGTCCGAGGGGTGAAGGCCGATCGCCGGCCTTGGCTGGATCGAGGCTAGGAGCCTGTTCCCAGTCGACGATCCCCCGTGCGGACGAGGTTTCCCAGTACGGCGCCGCCGAGACTGGAGGTCATGACTACCCACGCACGGGGGCTGACGCGCACGACGCGATGCGGCGCGCGCCCGGGGCGGCGGTGGGACCGGTGACGGCGAGGAGACGATCATGCGAAGAGCTTTGGCGATTCTCACAGGCGCGGTGGCCCTGGCAGCGGTGCTCCCCGCACCGGGCACGACCTGCCCGGCCGAGTGACCTAGCCACTTGAACGGGAGTTGAGTACTCTAGGAAGAGTCAAGTACATGAGCAGGAGGAAACATGACTGGTCATGATGATCTGTCGGCCGATTCCGCGCTTCGCGAAGTGGATCGCGCGCGGAGCGCGGTACGGAAGGCCGGCCGCCGGGGCGCGCTGCGCGTGTTCCGCTCCACGGGTGAACGGTGAACCATCCCCGGCACGCGCTCGACGAGATCATCCACGCCCCGGTGCGGCTGTCCATCATGGCGCTGCTCGCGGCGGCCGAAACGGCCGACTTCCGCTTCCTGCGGGACACGATCGAGGTCAGTGACTCGCTGCTGTCCAAGCACCTCGACACGCTGGAGAAGGCGGGCTATGTGCGGGTGAAGAAGGGCTTCGTCGGCAAGCGGCCCAGGACCTGGCTGACGCTGACCAAGGAGGGGCGCGCCGCGTTCCAGGAGTACACAACTGTGCTCCGGCGGATCACGGAGGGCGGACAACACCCCTGAGACACCGCGGTCAGAACACCATCGTGAGCAGGTCTGCGAACAGCTCCTGTTCGTCGATCTCGAGCCCCCGGTTCGTGAACCACGTGGCCATGTTGTGGCAGTCGCGCATCAGGAAGTCCATGCCCTTCGGGTTGCCCACGATGTCGACGACCTGGGGCAGGTCGATCATCACGATCCGCTCGGCCTGCGCCAGGACGTTGAACGGCGAGAGGTCGCCGTGCGCGAGCCCCGCGCGGGCCAGTTCACGCATGCTGTCGCGGAGCTGCTCGAAGTACACGCCGAGCAGCTCCTTCGACGGCCGGACCTGGGCGAGCCGGGGCGCGGCGCCGCCCTCGCCGTCGTCGATGAACTCCATCAGCAGCTCGGTGCCGTCCACCTGCACGGGATACGGCACCGGGACGCCGGCCGTCCACAGCCGGTTGAGTGCGTCCCATTCGGCGTACGCCCACTGACCGGCCGCGACGCTGCGGCCGTGCGAGGTCTTCTTCGCGATCGCCCGGCTGTCGCGGCTGTTGCGGGTACGGCGGCCCTCGACGTACGACGTGCTGCGGTGGAAGGAGCGGTGTTCCTCGGTGCGGTACCGCTTCGCGGCCAGCAGCGAGGACTTCGCCGGGTTGTCGCCGATGGCTTCGACGGCCCGTTCGAGCAGGAAGACGTCGGCTTCCTTGCCGGTTTTGAGAATGCCGAGCTCGGTGTCGATCGCAGCCTGTTCCGTCACGACCCACGAGGGGCGTGGTTCCGGGCCGCGCGAACCGCGCTCGACGTCCAGCCAGGTGGACCACCGCTGATTCGGGCCCAGCGCCTCGTCGACCGAATGGAACGTGAAGGCGAAGGCATCGGCCGGCTGGGAGGGGGAGTCAGAGAGTTCGTACTCGGAAGACAACGGGTGTGCTCCTGAACAAAGAGGTGGAACCGATGCGGACATGCCGCAGCACGGTGATGGCCATCCGTCAGCCCTCCTTAGTTCAGGCAGCGCTCGCCGCCGCTCGATCGACACAGCTTGCCCGCCCGTCGCGGGCCCCGCAACGTATTTATGGCTTGAGCGCGATGGGGGTACCCCGCCTGGACGTTGTGGCGGGGCCGCACCATCCCATCGGCTCAGGAGCGGAGGTCGGGGTCGTCGTAGGTCAGCACCGCGAACCCGTCGCAGGCGTTGTTGCACACGGCATAGATTCTCGTCGCGCCGGCCGGCGGCTGATAGTGGCTGACGGATTCCTGGGGCTTCACCTCCAGGTCGTTGAGCACATTGCCCGACGCGTCGAGCGATCCGATGTACAAGGGGCAGGTTCCGGAGTTGGAGATGGTGTCCAGGCCGCCGCGATTGAGATCCAGGTCGGTCTTGATGGTGACCGCATTGTCTCTGCTGCCAGGACAGGTGAGTTCTACGGTGAACATGGCTGAACGCTCCAGGATCGGTGCCGGGGTTCAGTTGATCCTAGGCATCGGTCGCGGCCGTTGATGATGAACGTGCCCGGTGGGAACGGACCTTGCCCATTGATGACCGGACCCATGCGCACCACCGGCGCCGGTGGTTACGCCAGGGAGTTCAGCAGGTGGCGGGTGAGGTCGCCGAGCCGCGCGGCGGCCTCCGGGGAGAAGGACGGGTGGTCCAGGCTGATCGGCCTGCCCTGCGTGAAGGCGCTGAGCGGGGCGCCGGGTGGGTCGTCGATGAGGGCGACGATCGGTTTGACGCCTTCGGCGACGGGCGCGCCGTACCTCTTGAGCGATTCGACGTGGGCGGCGGTGGCGGCGTCGTACTCGCCGCGGAAAGCGGTGGACACCGGCCCGGGGTTGATGAGGACATATCGGGTACGGCCGGCGGAGAAGGCGGTGCCGAGCAGGTCGTTGGCGCGCCCGGCCTGCATCTGGGCCGCCACCCCGTCGTAGCCGCGCTCGAACATCGGATCGTCCCAGTGGATGCGTCCGATCGGTACGCCCGGCCCTGACACGTTGACGATGACTCCCGGGTCGGTCAGGCCGTGGCTGAGCAGGTGGCGGCTCAGGTACTCCAGGGCGAAGGTGGCCTCGATCCCCTCTGAGGTGACGGACCGGGCGGAGCGGAAGTAGCGGGCGCACAGCACGAGTGCGTCGACGGCCGGGTAGGCGGCGTTGATCTCGGCGATGACGCGCCGGTTCTCGCTGACCAGGCTCAGGTCGGCCGCGATGAGGTGGGCGCCGGGGAGGGCTTTGTCCTTGTCGCGGCCGACGATGACGACGGTGTCGCCGCGGCGCAGGTAGGTGCGGGCGAGCTCTCTGCCCATCCCGTCGGTGCCACCGGTGATCACGAGGGTCTTCACTGGGAGGCCTTTCCGGTCAGCGCGGGTTCGCGAGAGGGCAGGAGCGGGATGACGGCGAGAATGATCGCGATCATGGCGAGGGCGAGCCAGAAGATGCCGTGGAAGCCGGTGATCGGGTCACCGGCGAGCTGCAGGACGAGCGTGACCATGGCGACGCCCAGGGCGGCGCCGAGCTGGTTGAGCATGTAGATGACGGAGCTGCCCTGCGCCACCAGCGGGCCGGGCAGGCTGCGGTAGAGCGACCCCATGGTCGGGGCGCTGAAGCAGCCCATGCCGAGCCCGATCGCCAGCGCGGCGAGCACGGGCCAGACCTCGGCGGTGCCGGCGCCGATCTGGGTGAAGGCGAGCGCGCTGAGCCCGGCCAGGATCGCGCCCGCCGTGGCCAGGCCGCGAGCGCCGAACCGGTCCGACAGCCGTCCGGCCAGCGGCATGGCGATCGCCCCGCCCAGGCCCGCGGGAGCCATCAGCAGTCCGGCGGCCAGCACGCCGTGCCCGTGTGCCTGCTGGTAGTACAGCGGCAGGGCGAACAGGGTGGCGAAGTTGGCCAGGCCGCCGAGCCCCATGATGGTGACGCCGGCGACGAAGCCGCGGCTGGCGAACAATCTGGGCTCGATCAGGGGCGGTGTACGGCGGGTCCGCGACGCGTGCACGGCATAGCCGGCGATCAGTGCCGCGCCCGCGATCAGCGGGAGGGCGACCTGCCCGCCCTGCTCGGCCGACTGCGACACGGCCAGCACGAGAGCCGCGAATCCGGGCGCGAGCAGGGCCAGGCCCAGAACGTCCAGCCGGGTCCGTACCTGGTCCGCAGGCGCCTCGTCGGGCACCACGCGCCGGGCGAGCAGGTACGCGAGCAGGCCGGCGGGCACGCTGAGCAGGAACATCCAGCGCCAGTCCAGGGCGTTCACCACGGCCCCGCCCGCGATCGGCCCGAGGACGGGCCCCAGTGACAGCACCACTCCCATCAGCCCCATCACCCGTCCCGCGTGTCGCGGTCCGGCGGCGCGGGCCAGCAGGACCAGCACCAGCGGGTCCAGGATCCCGGCGCCGACGCCCTGGAGGGCCCGGAAGGCGATCAGGCTGCCGACGTTCCACGCCAGCCCCGCTGCCAGCGAGCCCGCCATGAACACCACCAGGCCGGCCAGCCAGAGCCGTTTGCCGCCGAACCTGTCGACCGCCCACGTGGTGAACGGGATGGTGGCGGTGACGGCGAGCAGGAATCCCGTCGAGGCCCAGCCGACGGTGTTGAGCGAGGTGTCGAAGGCGGTGGCCAGGGTGCCGGTGGCCACGGCCGCCATCGTGCTGTTGAGGATGCCCAGCAGTCCGCCGAGCAGGATCACGGCGATCATCGCCAGGAGGCGGGGATCCAAACGATCGTCTATTGAACTCACGGGTTCAACATAGTTATCTGATGCGTATGCATGCAACTAGCAAGTCAGCTGCAGTGAACCCACGGGTATAGTCGGTCCATGACCACATCGCGCGGACGGATCGACAAGCGGCAGGCGATCCTGCGGGGCGCGTTCGCCGTGTTCGCCCGGCAGGGCTACGCCCAGGCCTGCGTCCAGGAGATCGCCGACGAGGCGGGTGTGGCCAAACCGACGGTCTACAACCACCTCACCGACAAGGCGACGCTGTTCAGGCACGCCGTCCAGGACGCGGCGCAGACCGCCCTGCGGCAGCGCCTGGCCGCGCTGGAGCCGCTCGTCGAACCGGGCGACGACCTGCGCGCCACCCTGGAGAACGTCGGCCACGCACTGCTGCGCCTGCACTGCGACGAGCACTCCTGCGCGCTGCGACGCCTCCTCTACTCGGAGATCATCCGCTTTCCCGACATCCTCGACGTCGTCACCGAGTCCGGTCCCCACCGGCTCACCCAGGCGCTGGCCGACCGGCTGGCCCGCCTCATCCTGGCCGGCCGCCTGCGTACCACCGACCCCGAACTGGCGGCCGAGCAGCTGCTCGCCCTGCTCATCGGCCCCTTGGAGGCGCGCTCCCGCATGGGCACCCGGCTCCTCGGCGACGATGAGCTGCGGGAGCTGGCCCGGATCGCCGTCGGCACCTTCCTCCAGGCCTACGCCCCCTCGGGCCTACCTGCCGGGGCTGGTGACGGCGAGTGAGACGTGCAGGGCGGCGGCGGCCAGGCGTGCCCGGCCGCCGCCGCGTCGTTCCGCCAATCCGTTCGCCTGAGCCGGGAGGAGGTGATGATCGCCGCGGGCCACGGCTTTCGCGACGGCCAGGGCCGCGGCGGGGTGGGAGTCCAGGATGCTGTGCGCCAGGCGGTCGAACGGCACCACAACGCCGTCCGGGACCAGGTCGCCGATA
The DNA here is from genome assembly GCF_044457345.1 of Nonomuraea sp. NPDC050547. NCBI lineage: Bacteria > Bacillati > Actinomycetota > Actinomycetes > Streptosporangiales > Streptosporangiaceae > Nonomuraea > Nonomuraea sp. NPDC050547. The sequence goes on along the minus strand of NZ_JBITGW010000013.1, from coordinate 256,472 downwards.
CGCTCGGCGACGGACCGGACCGAGCGCAGGTCGCGGGCGCCGGACAGCACGGCCACCGGCCAGGTGAAGCCCGGCAGGGCGGCGGGAACGTCGACGGGCTCGCCCGCGAACGCCGGGTAGCGGCCGGCGATTCCGGCGTAGGCGACCGCCGGATCGAGGGGACGCCCGTCCGGTCGCTGCGCGTAGGCCTCGCGGAAGTAGATCACACCGGCCAGGTCGAACTCCATGGAGTACGGTCGCACCCGGGTGAGCTCCGCGGTGATCAGGGCGGCCAGCCGGTTCCACAGCCGCCGCCGTCCCTTGGCCATGGCCGCCAGCAGCTTGCTCAGCAGCGGCACTCCCCCGATCTCATAGACCAGGGGCACCACGGCGCCGGCCTCCTCGGGGGCGACCGACCCGGACGCCACCAGCCGGCGCAGCGTCGCGGCCACGCCGGCCGTACCCGGATCCGCGCCGTCCCACAGCAGTCGCCGCAGGTGGTCGCGGCAGATGTCGAAGTCGGTCACCGAGGCGTAGGTCGAGTCCAGCACCATGGCGGCCACCCGGCCGGGGTGGGTGGCGCCGAGTACCTGGGCGAGATAGCCGCCGTACGAGGTGCCGTACACCACGGCCCGCTCCACCTCGCACGCGTCCAGCACCGCCACCAGATCCTCGACGGCCGCGGTGATGGTGAGGGCCGGCCACGGCAGGTCCACGCCGTCACGGTCACGGCGGGAGAACCCGACCCCGCGGTGCTCGACCATGATGATGTCGAAGCCGCCCGCGGCCGCCATCCGCCGCAGGCGGCGGTAGGGCAGAACCGAGGCCAGGCCGGGGCCGCCCGGGATCACCAGGAGCGGTGTCGCGCCGCGCCTGCCCGCCCGGACGTAGGCGAGGTCGAAACCCGGACGGCTGAGACGGCGGACGCCGTACCGCCGATCGCCGATTCTTTTCATGCCGCCACGCTAGGCATTGTCGTCGCGTCAAGGTCAAACAGCGGTGGAACCGATGGACGGCCGCGGGGCGGCCGACACGGCGTGGATACAAGGCGTGCCCAGGATGACCGGAGTACGCCCGACGGCGTACCTCGCGTGCCGCAGGGCGCGCGGGCCGGACCACCGAAGGGTGCGACGATGCTCGGCACTCGTCATCTCTCACGTGCCGCACTGACGCTGGCCGCGACCGTGTGCCTGACCGGCCTGCCGCCCGCGGCCGGTACGGCGGGCGCGGCGACGGAGCCTTTGGCCTGGAAGAGATGCGCCACGACGGCCAAGGACTGGCCCGTCGCGAACGACCCCGGGACCGAGTGCGCGATGCTGACGGTCCCGATGGACTATGCGAACCCGCGGGGCCGTACGATCAAGATCGCGGTGAGCCGGCTCAAGGCCACCGACCCCGGCAGGCGCCGCGGCGTGCTGGTGATCAGCCCCGGCGGCCCCGGGATCTCCAACATCACCGCCTCGGCCTCGTATGCGACCAACGGCCTCGGCACGCTGGCCGCCGACCACGACCTGATCGGGTTCGACCCCCGGGGCGTGGGCTACAGCGACAAGATCCATTGCGACGAGGGCTCCCCCGGCGAGCCGCCGCCCGGCGCGTCCGCCAAGGCCATGGCGAAGGCCGCCTTCAGCCGGATGGCCGCCTCCAACAAGCGGTGCACCGCGAAGGATCCCGACTTCGTCCGGCAGCTGACCACCTCGAACATCGCCCGTGACGTCGACGCGATCCGTGCGGCGCTCGACGCGCCGAAGATCAGTTTCTATGGGGTGTCGTACGGCACCTCCGTGGGCTTGACCTACAGGTCGCTGTTCGACGACCGGGTGGACCGGATGTGGGTGGACTCGGTGATGCCACCCGTCATGGACCTCGCCGCCATGGACGCCGTCACCGACGCGGTCGCCGAGAAGGCCTTCGAGGGGTTCCTCGCCTGGACGGCCGGACGTGACGCCGAGTACCACTTCGGAACGACCGCCGCCGCCGTCCGCACGACGATCTTCGCCCTCCGTGACCGGCTCGACCGCAAGCCGGTGGTGGTCGGCAAGAAGATCCGGCTGGACGGCGACTGGGTCGGAGGGCTGCTCGGCGTGGGCGCCGAGGGCTGGGCCGCTACCGCCAGGGATCTGGCCACCGTCCGGGAGGGCGGCATCCCGCGCTCGGCGCGGCCGGACCCGGCCGCCGCGCAGGTGTACGGCTTCGACGACGCGCCCTTGGGCATGAACACCACCCAGTACAACGCGATCTTCTGCAACGAGGGAACCGGCGGGCGCGACTTCGAACAGGTGTGGGCCGACGCGCAGAATCGCCGGCAACGCTTCCCGGGCGCCGGCGGCAGAATCGAGTTCGGCGGCTGGTGCGCGGGATGGCCGTGGCCCGCGATCCCGTTGCAGCCGGTCAAGGGGAGCAGCCCGCTGCAACTGTCCGGCCATGTCGGCGAATCCGTCACGCCGTACGCCTGGGCGGTGGACGCGGAGAAGGCCGTCGGCGGAACCCTGCTGACGATCCAGGACGGCATGCACGGCTCGCTGAGCCGCCTGCCCTGCGCCGCGAAGGCGATCGACTTCTTCCGTACCGGCCGCACCAGCGGGGGCTCCTGCCCCGGCATGCAATGAACGGACCTGACATGCGCAGACTTCAACGAATCACCGCGACGCTGACCGTCACCCTTCTCGGCCTGTCGCTGGTGACGCACCCGGCGCAGGCCGCGACCGCGGACCTGGCCGGAAGCGTCAACGTCAACGGCTGCTCGGGAGCGCTGGTACGGCTGCCGGCCTCCACCCCCGCCGACCCGGCGCTCATCCTGACGAACGGCCACTGCTACGAGGGCGCGTGGCCGGTTCCCGACGAGGTTCTGGTGGACCAGCCCTCCCACCGGCTGTTCGAGCTGCTCGACGCCACCGGCAAGACCGCGGCCGCCCTGCACGCCGCCAAAGCGCTCTATGTGACCATGACCGGTACCGACATCGCGCTGTACCAGCTCGGCACGACGTATCGGCAACTGGAGCGGGACCACCGCATCCGCCCGCGCACGATCTCGGAGCGACGCCCGGAACCGGGCAGGGAGATCCGGGTGGTCTCCGGCAGCCTGAAGAAGGTCTACTCGTGCGCCGTCGACCGGCTCGCGTACCGCGTGCTGGAGTCGGGCTACATGACCAAGGACGTCCTGCGCTACACGCCGGCCTGCAAGACGGGCCCCGGCACCTCGGGCTCCCCGGTCCTCGACGCGGCGAGCGGCGAGGTCGTCGGGATCAACAACACCAGCAACCGCGACGGCGACAGGTGCACGCTGAACAACCCGTGTGAGATGAACCGCGACGGCGTCATCACCGCGAAGAAGGCCGCCGCCTACGGCACCCAGACGTACTGGCTCACCACGTGCGTCGCGCCAGGAAACAAGATCGACCTGAACCGGCCCGGCTGCCTGCTGCCCAGACCCGGACAATAGTCCGACGGTCGCCGAGAGGGCGGGCCCGCCGACCGGCGGCGGGCCCGCCCTCTCGTCAGTCGCGCGGCTGGTCGGCGTGCTCGGGTACGGCCGGCTCGGTGATCCGGCGGCCGTCTCGCCTGGACTTGACCAGGCTCGCCACCGTCGTGACGGCGAGAACGGTGACGATGACGGCCAGCGATATCCAGTTGTTGATCTCGGGAACCCAGGTGACGTGTTCGCCGCCGTTGATGAACGGCAGCTCGTTCTCGTGCAGCGCGTGCAGAACGAGTTTCACGCCGATGAAGGCGAGGATGACGGCCAGGCCGTACGTGAGATAGACGAGTTTCTCCACGAGGCCGCCGAGCAGGAAGTACAGCTGCCTGAGCCCCATCAGCGCGAACGCGTTGGCCGCGAAGACCAGGTAGGCGTCCTGGGTGATGCCGAAGATCGCGGGGATCGAGTCGACCGCGAAGACCAGGTCCGCGCCGCCGATGGCGATGATGACGATGAACATCGGGGTCAGCATGCGGCGGCCGTCCCGCTTGATGGTCAGCCGCGAGCCGTGGTAGTCGTCGGTGACCGGGAACAGCCTGCGCACCAGCCGGACCACGCCGCCGTTGGGGTCGTACTCGTCGTCGTCCTTGCTGTCGAAGGCGAATTTCCACGCGGTGTAGATGAGGATGCCGCCGAAGAGCCAGAACACCCAGCTGAACCGTTGTACGGCCTGCGCGCCCACACCGATGAAGACGCCGCGCATGACCAGCGCCATCATGATCCCGATGAGCAGCACGCGGTGCTGGTGAATGGCGGGCACGGCGAAGTTCGCCATGATGAGCATGAAGATGAACAGGTTGTCCACGCTCAGCGTGTACTCGGTGATGTAGCCGGTGATGTAGGAGGCCGCGTGGTCATCGCCGCCGAAGATCCACACGGCTGCGCCGAAAGCGGCGGCACAGCCGATGTAGAAGGCGATCCACCGCGCCGACTCGGCGATCGTGACCTTGTGGGGTCTCCTGTTGACGATGATCAGATCGAGCAGGATCAGCCCGAGCAGGGTGGCGATGGTGGCCGCCCACAGCCAGGCGGGCACGGACAGGGGTGGGGGCATGAAAGCTCCTCCGACTTGGCGTTGGCACGTCCGTCGGAGGTCTTCTCCGCCCGCGATGTCGCGGACCGACCGCGCCGGGCCCCGGGGGCGGGTCCGTGATGACGACGCGGCCGCGAAGGAGTACTCCCCTCCACTTCGTCTGTGATCTTACATACTGAATGCAGTAGTCCGATATACCCCCCGGCATCAGAGGGCGGCGAGGTTGACGGCCTCGGCCATGACCCGGTAGCCGGCGTCGTTCAGGTGGAGTCGGTCTCCGCTGTCGTAGGCGGGGCGGAGGCGGTCGGTGTCGGCCGGGTCGGCCAGCGCGCGGTCGAAGTCCACGATGCCGTCGAACTCGCCGCCGCTGCGTATCCACCGGTTGACCGCGTCGCGTACCGACTCGCCGTGGTCGGTGAAGAGCGGGGAGCCCTTGAAGGGCGGAAGGGTCCCGCCGATGATCTTCACGCCCTCGGCGCGGGCGGTGCGGATCAGCTTCCGGTAGCCGTTGATCAGGGCTTCGCTGGTCGCCTTCGGGTTCGGCGTCGTGCAGGCCGATGGCGAGGTGTCGCCGTGCATGATGTCGTTGATGCCGCCCATCGTGATCACCGTCCGTACTCCGGGGTGGTCGAGAGCGTCGCGCCGGAACCGGTTGAGGAAGCTCTCGCCGAGGCACGCCGAGTCGTTGAGCACCCGGTTGCCGCCGATGCCGCTGTTCAGTACCACCTCCGAGCGGCCCGCGCGCTTCAGCCGCTGGGCGAGTACGTCCGGGTAGCGGCGGTCGGCGTCCGTCGTCGCGGCCTGGCCGTCGGTGATCGAATCACCGAAGGCCACGATCGTCTCCCTCTGCGCCGGGCGGCGGCTGGAGACGTCCAAGGCGGCGAGGTAGTACCAGGAGGTGCTCCGCTCGGTGAACGGGGCCGCCCCGGGAGTGCGCAGGTGGTCTCCGGTGGCCCGGTAGGACGTGGCGACCGCGAGGTTGTGGTTGGTCGCCGGGCCGGTGGAGTCCTTGAGATACAGGGTCACGGTCACGTGCTCGCCGGCCTTCACCCGCAGGTCCACCGGATCGGCCGCCACGCGCCCGCCGGCGGGGATGGTCACGGACGCGGACCTGCCGAACCTGACCGTCCGCATCGTCGCCGGCCGTACCGTCGCGCCGCCCGCCGACCTGCCGATGCTCGCGCCGGTCAGCCGGAGGGGGGCGGTGCCGTACACGTTGGACAGTCGCAGCCGCAGGCTTGAGCCCGCGGCGCCGACGCGGACGACCTGGCGTACGGAATGGTTCTTGAACCCCTCGTAGGCCCAGTTGGAGATCCACTCGCTCTGACTGGGATGTTGTACGGCGGCCGCCCACCCCCTCGTCCAATTGTGCGGGGTGGCTGTGGCCGATGCGGGCAGGGCGACGAGAGACCATGCGCCCAGCAAGGCGATCAACGGCGTGCGAAACACGTGCTACGTCCTTTCGTGGTGATGTGCCTGCCGTACAGACACGTTGATGACCGACGCGGCCCCCGCGTGGTCAGGCCGCGTGCGGGGTTCCCCTCTTCGCCAGCCAGTCGATCTGGTCGGCGACCACACGTGCCCGGAGCGCCGGGTCGGTGTAGAAGGTGAAATGGGTGCCCGGGTAGGCGCGCAGTTCGCCTTCGGGCGCGCGGTCGGCGAGCTCCCGCGTGGTCTCCAACGGCGTCTCCTGATCGTCGGCGGCGACGCAGACCAGCAGCGGGCAGGCCAGGCGCGCCGCGGCTTCCGCGGGCCGGTAGCGCATCATCTGCAGCAGCCCTCTGGGCGCGATGCTGTTCCGCCACAGCGTCTCGCCGCCGCCGGTGAGTGTCTGGATGTGCTGATCGGCCTCCTCGGTCGCGGTCACGGCGAGGTCTCCGGGCCGTCCCACCATGGGGATGTAGTACGGCCTGAGGCCCAGCTTGCCGCGGATCGTGTCCCAGAAGATCGCGCCCAGCAACCGCAAGGTGCTGCCGGTGGAGCGCCCCCGCACCTTCTTCGGGAATCCGTTGAACGGGATCTGCGCCACGACCGCGGGAACCCTGGGGTCGGCGGCGGCCACGGTGATGGCGTGCGCGCCGCCCAGCGAGTTGCCCCACAGCAGGACTCTGTCGGGATCGATCCGCTCGTGCCCCCGCGCGAAGGCGACGGCGGCGCGGACGTCGATGATCTGCCCGGCGACGTCAGGAAACTGGCGAGGCTTGCCGTCGCTTTCGCCGAAGCCCCGATAGTCGAACACGAGCGCCGCGAAACCCTCGGCCGCGAAGCGCTCGGCGTAGTCGAAAAGCCGGTCCATCGTCCCGCTGAAGCCGTGGCAGAGCACCACGCACGCCGATCGCCCGGATCCGGCGGGCAGGTAAAGGTAGCCGGCACACCGGACGCCGGCGGCGGTGAAGGACACCTTGGTCCGCATACGGATCATCTCCAGAGCAATAGACTGACTGGTGGTTAGCAATATAGCGAAAGAACTGACCACGGGTAAGTGAGCTACGTGACATCTCAGCGGATTCTGGACGCCGCGCGCGATCTGTTCGCCGCCCGCGGCTACCGCGCCACCTCCATGCAGGCCATCGCCGACCGGGTCGGCATCACCAAGGCCGCCCTCTACTACCACTTCGACTCCAAGGACGACATCCTTCGCCGCCTCACGCTGCCGCTGCTGGACGAACTGGAGCTGGTCCTGGCCGAGGCCGAGTCCGGGGGCGGCGGTCCGGACGAGGTGCGGTGGCGGGCGATCGAGGGCTACGTCGACGTGCACCTGCGCCACCGCGGCACGCTCACCATGCTGGTCAAGGACATGACGCTGCTGGTGCAGGCTCCGGTGGCCGATCGCTTCCGCGCCGCGATCGCCCTGGCCAACGAGCTGGTGGCCGGTCCAGGGGGCGGCCTGGCGCAGCGGGTGCGCGCCTCCCAGGTGGTCGCCGGGCTGGCCGACCCCGTGGTGCTGTTCCGCGACGAACCCGCCGAGCGGCTGCGCGGCCTCATCCTCGACGGGGCTCGGGCGCTCCTCGGCGAACCGGGCCCTCCCACGCCGCGCGGCCGCGCCCGGGGGCGGAGCGGCGGGCGCCCTGCCGCGCTCGCCCAGGAGCAACTGGCGCAGGCGCGTTCCCTGTACGCCGAAGGCCTTGCCGTCGAGGAGATAGCAGCCCGCTTCGGCGTCTCCAGGGCCACCATCTATCGCCGTCTCGAAATCTAACTATTTTGAGACTTAGTTTTTGAGAAGAGGCTCCGGCCTGACCTCACAGGGCGACGCGGGCCGCGTGGCGGAGGATCCTGGAATTGCACAGTTCGGGCACGTCCAGCGCGATCGAGTGCCCGGTGCCCGGCACCAGCTCCACCTCGGCCGAGGGCAGGACCTCGGCCAGCCGGCGGGCCTCGTGCGCGGAGTCCTGCATGGTGCTGTGCGCGCCGAACAGAATGCACGCCGGCACGGAAACGGCGGCGAGTTCCGCGTCGGTGAGCGGAACCATGGCCGGCAGCGCCGTCTCGTACACGTACGAGCCGAAGACCGCGGTTCGCATGTCCTCGGGCCGGTTCACCGAGTCGGTGTACAACATGCCGGCCAGTGCGCGCCGCAGCGGCGATGGCAGGTACAGCCCGAGGCCGCAGGCGATGGCCCAGGCGTAGTGCCGGAAGTCGGCCACGCGGAAGGCCGCGGGGTCCAGCAGCGTCATTCCCGCCACCCGCTCGGGGGCGTGTATGGCGGTCAGCAGCGACTGCCAGCCGCCATAGGAGAAGCCGACAAGGTAGACGGCGGGCGCGCCGATCCCGTCGAGCGTCTCCGTCAGCCAGCGCACGAGGTCGCTTCGCCCGGTGAGGGCCCGGGTCTGCACACTGCGGCCGACGGCCCCGAGCGGGTCGACGAGGTAGACCGGATGGGCCGCGCCGACGGGACCGCTGCTGTAGCGCCACCCCAGCGCGTTTCCCCCCATACCCGGCAGGAACACCACCGGCAGCCCCTCCGCCGCGCCCGTGCGGTACAGGCGCGTGGTGCCGTAGCTCGTGCCCACGTCGAGCGCCTCCAGCGGCTCCGGCCAGGCGCGGATCTCCGCGTCGTAGTCCGCGAGATACTTCCGCCTCGCCGAATCGCTCCGGAAACGACCAATGCGCTCCATGCTTCATCCTTTCCCGAACACCATTCTTGATACATGTGTATCATGGATGTGTGTCGAGCAAGGTCAGCCATGAAGAGCGCCGCCACCAGATCGCCGAAGCGATGGTCACCATCGCCGCCACCCGCGGACTGCACGCGGCCAGCATGCGGGAGGTGGCCGCCGAAGCCGGCGTCTCACTGCGCCTCGTGCAGTACTACTTCCAGACCAAAGAGGAACTGCTGCGCGCCGTCCTCCAGCGCCTCGGCACCCAGCTGGGCAGGCGGATGGCCCATGCCGTGGCCGGCTCGGCCACTCCCCGCTCCTATCTCCGCGACGCGATGACGGCACTCCTGCCCACCGACGAGGAGGGCCGCCGCATCGTGCTGGCCTACACCGCCCACTACACCCTCACGCTCACCGAGCCGCACCTGGCACCGACCGGCCTCGCCCACGCGGGAGCCCTGCACGATCTGATCACCGCCAAGTTCCGCGAGGCCGCCCAGGCAGGCGAACTCCGGCCGGACGTGGATCCGGGCAGGGCGGCGCCCATCTGCCTGGCGTTGGTCACCGGCCTCCAGTCGGCCGTACTCGCCGGACAGCACACGCCCCAGGTGGCCATCGGCCTGCTGGGAGCTCATCTCGACGGGCTTTTCACCCCGACGCCGGGCCCAGGAAACAGCCGCCCATGACGTCGAGAACGTGGCCCGTGATCCAGCGGGCCGATGTGTCCCAGGGCGGTGAAGGCGGACACGAGTCCGGCGATCACCGCCCGGCCATCCACGCCATCGCCCATACGCTCATGACGTGCCCGTGCCCGGCCTGACGACCGGTTCGAGGACGAAGACCGGGATCTGACGGTCGGTCTTGCGCTGGTAGTCGGCATAGTCCGGGTACGCGGCCACCGCCCGGCGCCACCAGAGGGCCTTTTCCTCCCCGAACACCTCGCGGGCCCGGTACTCCCCGGTCACCGCGCCGTCCTGAAGCGAGATGTCCGGCCCGGCGACCAGGCTCGAATACCACTGCGGGTTGGCCGGCGCGCCACCCAGGGAGGCCACAGCCGCGTAGTGCCCGTCGTGCTCGACACGCATCAGCGGCGTCTTGCGCATCTTGCCGGTCTTGGCGCCCCGGTAGGTCAGCAGCACGGTGGGCAGGCCACGGATCGTCACGCCGTCGGTGGTGCCGGTGCGCATGATCCGCTCGACGTGCTCGCGAACCCACGCCGACGCGCTCGGTTCGTAGTCACCGGCCTGATCGACGGGCCGGTGACGGGGGCGCCTGGTGTCCACGTTGGCGGTCAGGGTGGTGAGGATGCCGGGTAGTTCCGCCACCGTGCCGGCGGGCAGGCCGTCCACGGTCTCCTCCGCCAGGGCGACCCAGAGTCGCTTGATCTGGCCGACCAGAGCCTTGCCGCTGTCGGTGAGCTCGACGACGCTGGCGCGCTTGTCGGTGGGGGCGGGCGTGCGCCGGATGTGGCCGCCCGCTTCGAGTTTGCGGCTCATGAGCGTGACGCTGGGCGGCTCGCAGCCGAGCGCCTCGCTGAGCTGGGCCTGGATCATCGGTCCTGTCCGGTCGAGTTCGAGCAGGAGCGCCTCCTGGCCCGGATGCAGGCCGAGCGGATCCAGCAGCGCCGCGGCCCTGGCCCGGTGGCGCAGGCTCAGCAAGCGAATGGCCTGGTTGAGCGCGTCAGCCCGCTCGAAGTCCATGGCTCCTCCTTGACAGTTTAGTTATCCGCATAACTATTATGCGCATAATTAATCGTAGCCGACAACGAGGAGCCGGGCATGACCGTGAAGGTCGCCGTCATCTACTACAGCGCGACAGGCAGTGTGCGCGCGCTCGCGCAGGCGGTCGCCGAGGGCGCCGCCTCGGCCGGGGCCGAGGTGCGGCTGCGACGGGTCGCGGAACTGGCGCCCGACGGCGCCATTGACCAGGAGCCTCAGGCCGGGCCGATCGCCGAGGTGGAGGATCTGGCGTGGGCCGACGCGTTCGCGTTCGGGACGCCGACCCGGTTCGGCGCGCCGGCCGCGCAGCTCAAGCTGTTCATCGACCAGGCCGTCGGGCTGTGGCACGGAGGCGGGCTGTCCGACAAGCCCGTGACCGCCTTCACCTCGGCGTTCCACCGGCACGGCGGCAGCGAGGCCACGATCTTGTCGCTGGGCAACGTCTTCTACCACTGGGGGTCGCTGATCGTGCCGCCCGGGTTCACCGATCCAGTCGTGTACGCCGCCGGCGGCAATCCGTACGGCACGTCGTTCGCGAGCGGCCCGAGCGGGGACGGCCCGGACGCCGCGGCGCTGGAAGCGGCCAGGTACCAGGGCCGTCGGCTGGCCCAGATCACGATCAGGCTCCGCCCCGCCGATGACGGGGAAGCCCTCGCCGCGACCACCTCCCAGACCGCGTGACCGGCACCGCGACCCGGCGGGCCGGCCTCGCCTGGATGATCCTTTCGCTGGCGTGCGCCTGCCAGTTCATGGTCATCCTGGACGCGTCCATCATCAACGTCGCCTTGCCCTCCGTCCGCCGGGACCTCGGCTTCACTCCCACCGGCCTGGCCTGGGTGGTGAACGGCTACCTGCTCACCTTCGCCGGCCTCATGCTGCCGGGCGGCCGCGCCGCCGACCTGTTCGGCCCGCGCCGGACGCTGGTCGCCGGGCTGTTCGTCTTCTCCGCCGCCAGCCTGGCCGGCGGCCTGGCAACCGCTCCGGAGGTCCTGGTGGCGGCCCGCCTCGTACAGGGCGCCGGCGCCGCCATGATGGCTCCGGCGACGCTGGCCGTGATCAACACCTCCTTCACCGAGCCGGGTGCGCGGGCCAAGGCGTTCGGCGCGTGGTCCGCCGCGGGCGGTGTCGGCGGAATGGTCGGCGCGCTCGCGGGCGGCGCCATCACCACCGGCCTGTCGTGGCGGTGGGTCCTCCTCATCAACGTGCCGATCGGGGCGGTACTGATCGTCGCCGCCCTGCTCTCACTGGCCGCCACGCGGACCCGGCGGCAGTCGCTGGACCTCACCGGCGCGGTCACCGGGACGGCCGGCCTGGCGGCGCTCGTCTACGGTGTGATGGGGAGCGCCGATCACGGCTGGTCGTCCGGGCCGGTCGTGGGGCCGGTGGTGGCGGGCCTGCTCCTGCTCGTCGTCTTCGCCGCGGTGGAGGCGCGTTTCGCCACCCGGCCGATGATGCCCCTGCGGCTGTTCAGGGTCCGGGCGGTGGCGGTCGGCAACGGCATGCTGCTGCTGTTCGGCGGGATCGCCATCGCGATGTGGTACTTCACCTCGCTGTTCCAGCAGAACGTACTCGGCTTCAGCGCGCTGCAGGCGGGGCTCGGGCAGACGCCCGCGGCGGTGATGTTCATGGTGACCGCGCGATGGGCCGCGCCCCTGCTGCCGCGTACCGGTCCGCGCCCTCCGGTGCTGATCGGCAGCGCCCTCTTCGTGGCCGGTTTCGGCTGGCTCTCCCTGGCCCACGCCGGCAGCGGCTACGTCACCGGCGTGCTCGGGCCCACACTGCTCGTCGCGGCCGGCATCGGGCTGACCTTCCCCACCCTCATGGCGGTGGCGACCGCCGACGGTCCGGAGAGTGACGCGGGGATCATCGGCGGGCTGGCCCAGACCGCCGGTCAGGTGGGCGGGGCGATCGGCCTGGCGGTGCTCGCGACGGCCGCCGGCGCCAGGGCCGCCTCGGAGGGCGGCGGAAGCTCCTCGCCCGCCGCCCTCGCCGCCGGCTACAGCCTGGTCTTCCTCGTGGCGGCCGGGCTCGGCCTCGCCCTCGCGGCGGTCGGCTTGCTGCTGCCCCGGCACCGGCGCGGCTGACGATTCACACGCCCAGTACGTCGAGCGACAGCCCCGTCAGCTCGCCGGCCAGGTGCGCGCGGGAGCGGGCCCTGGTGCTCAAGGACAGATCGTTGACCAGGGTCATCGCACTCTGGACGAGCACCCTGGCCTCGTCCTGGGTCAGCTCGGGGCGTTGGGCGGACAGCAGGCCGACCCATTCGATGATGTAGTCGTGCTGGGCGCGGCGCATGGCGCGGAGCTGCTCACCGGGCAGGTGCATGACCTCGGTGACCAGCATCGCGTTGAGCTCGCTGTGCGCCAGGGTGTTGTCGACGTAGGAACGCAGCACCGCCTCCAGGGCCTCGCGCGGGCCGGAGCTGGACGTCAGCGCCTGGCCCAAGGCCAGCTGCAGTCCGTCGTTGGCCCGGTTGAGCGCGGTGATGAGGATCTCGGCCTTGCTGCCGAAGTGGTTGTACACGCTGGGTCCCGCGATCCCCGCCGCCGCGCCGATGTCCTCCATGCCGACCGCCTGGTAGCCGCGCTCGTGGAACAGCGTGGTGGCCGCGGCGAGCAGCGTCTCCCTGCGCGAGGCGCGGGCCAGCCCGGCGCTCTTCCTCACCTCGCCTGCCGGCGCCGGGCGCAGCCGGGAGGTGTGGCTCAGCACCTGCCCGATCTCCGCCATCAGGCTCTCGTAGCGCGCCCTGGGCAGCTCGACGGCGTGGTAGGAGGGGCTGGACAGCGCGCTCAGCACCGCCCAGGCCAGCAGGTCCGCCTCGTCCCGTGGCCGGTCGAGCAGCCCGGCGACGCGTCGGTGGATCGCCCGCTGATGCTCGCGCACCCCGACGGCCTGGGCGGCGGAGAGGTGCCTGGCCTCCCGCCGCCACAACACGCCGAGCTGGCGGTGGTCGAGCACGTAGCGGGCGAGCGTGACCACGATCTCGTCCGGCGTGGCCTCGGCCAGGGCGGCGTCGAGCCTGGCCAGTCCGTCGAGGACGACCTGGCCGAGGAGCTCCTGCTTGCCCCTGAAGTGGCGGTAGAGCGCGCCCGCGGTGATGCCGACGGCCTTGGCGATCTCGTCCATGCCGGTGGCGTGGAAGCCGGACCGATGGAAGTGATCAAGAGCCGCGGTGAGAATCTGCTGCTTGCGGTCGCGCGGGCGCCGCCTGGTCGTGGTCATCGCGCCGATTGTCTCAGGTGACCGCCCTGTCGGCGCCTTCCCAGTACGGCCGGCGTAGCTCACGCTTGAGGATCTTTCCCGCGGAGGAGAGGGGCAGTTCGCTGACGAATTCGGCGCTGCGCGGAGCCTTGTACCCGGCGATCAGGGTCTTGGCGTGCGCCCGGAGATCTTCGGAGCTTGCCGTACAACCGGCTTTGAGCACCACGACGGCGTGCACGCGCTCGCCCCATTCGGCGTCGGGCACGCCGATCACGGCGCAGGCGGCGACGGAGGGGTGCTGGGCGAGGGCGTTCTCCACCTCGGCGGAGTAGACGTTCTCTCCGCCGGAGACGATCATGTCTTTGAGCCGGTCGACGATGTAGACGTATCCGTCCTCGTCCATGTAGGCGCCGTCGCCGGTATGCATCCATCCGTCGCGCAGCGCCTGGGCGGTCTCCTGGGGTTTGTCCCAGTAGCCGAGCATGACGTGGCCGCCGCGCACCACCACCTCGCCGACCGTTCCGCGGGGCACCTCCCGGCCCTCGGGGTCGACGATGCGGACTTCGGCGTGCGGGGCCGCCCGGCCGCCGGAGCGCAGCTTGGTTCCGTCGCGGTGGTCGGCGGCGGTGAGGAGCGTGGCCACGGGCGACAGTTCGGTCATGCCGAAGGCCTGGACGAACCCGGCGCTGGGGAAGGCGTTCATGGCCCGCGTGAGCAGGGACGTGGGGATGGGCGAGGCGCCGTACAGGATGGTCTTGAAGCCGGACAGGTCGTGCTCGTCCAGCGCGGGGTGGTCGACGACGAGCTGGATCATCGCCGGGACCAGGACGCCGCTGTCGGCCCGGTGGGTCTCGATCGCCTTCATGACGGCCACGGGCTCGAACATGGGGATGATGACGTGGGTGCCGCCGACGAGGTTCTGCGCTGTCCACGCGGACAGGGCGGCCAGGTGGAACATCGGCGCGGCGTGCAGGAGCCGCCCGCCCGGGACGGTGAAGCTGCCGCCCGCCTGGCTGCCCATCGCCGAAGTGATCATGTTGCCGTGGCTGAGCATGACGCCCTTGGGGAAGCCGGTGGTGCCGCCGGTGTAGAAGATCCCGGCCAGCGTGTCACCGCCCGTACGCGAGTCCTCGATCGGCTCGTGGGCGGCGAGCAGGTCCTCGTAGGCGAGCATGCCGTCGGGGGCGGGCCGTTCACCGCAGTGGATGACGACGTCGAGTACGTCGGCGAGCATGGGCGCCACGGCGGCGAACGCGTCGTCCACCAGGAGCACCCGGGAGTCCGACTCCTCCAGCGAGTAGCGGATCTCCGGCGGCGCCCAGCGGATGTTCACCGGGTTCACCACAGCGCCGATCCACCACGTGGCCAGCAGGTACTCGTGGAAGCGGTCGGAGTTGAGCGCGAGCGTCGCCACCCGGTCGCCCGCCGCGACGCCGAGCGCGCGCAACGCGGCCGCCAGCCTGGCGACGCGGTCCGCCGACTCGCGCACGGTGCGGGTTCTGTCGCCGAAGACGGTGTGAGGGCTGTCGGGGCGTTGCTGAAGGGCCCGATGCAGCCCTTGGGTCAGGTACATGTCGTGCTCCTACAGGGATCTGGCGATGAGTTCCTTCATGACCTCGTTCGCGCCGCCGTAGATCTTCTGGACGCGCGCGTCGGCGTACATGCGCGCGATCGGGTACTCGCGCATGTAGCCGTATCCCCCGAACAGCTGCAGGCATCGGTCGACGACCTGGCACTCCACCTCCGTGAGCCACCACTTGGCCATGGAGGCGGTGGTGGCGTCGAGCTCGCCGCGCAGGTGCAGCTCGACGCACGAGTCGGCGAACACCCGGCCCACCCGGGTCAGGGTGGCGCATTCGGCCAGCTCGAAGCGGGTGTTCTGCATCGCCATCAGCGACTGGCCGAACGCCTGCCGCTCCTTCACGTAGGCGACGGTCTCCTCCAGCGCCCGCTCGGCTACGGTCACCGCGACCACGGCGATGATCAGCCGTTCCTGCGGGAGCTGCTGCATGAGGTGGCCGAGTCCTCGCCCCTCGACGCCCAGCAGATTCGCCGCGGGCACCCTGACCTCGTCGAAGAACAGCTCGGAGGTGTCCGCGGCAGGCATGCCGATCTTGTCGAGCACCCGACCGCGCCGGAAGCCGTGCTCCACGACGATCAAGGAGATGCCGTTGCCGGTCTGGGCCACCACGATGACCAGGTCGGCGCAGCCGCCGTTGGAGATGAAGGTCTTGGACCCGGTGACCACGTAGTCGTCGCCGTCGCGCACCGCCTTCGTCCGGATGCCGCGCAGGTCGGACCCGGCGTCCGGTTCGGTCATCGCCACAGCGCCCACGACCTCGCCCGTGGCCATGGGCGGCAGCCAGCGCCGCTTCTGCTCCTCGGTGCCGTAGGCCAGGATGTAGTGCGCGACGATGCCGCTGTGCACCGCGTTGCCCCAGCCCGAGTCGCCGATCCTGGCCTGCTCCTGCAGGACCGCCAGGTCGTCGGCGAAGGTGCCGCCGCCTCCGCCGTACTCCTCGGGGATCGAGCAGCACAACAGCCCGACCTCGCCCGCCTTGAGCCAGAAGTCGCGGTCGACGTGGTGCTGGGCCTCCCAGCGTTCCAGGTGCGGCACGGCCTCGGCCTCGAGGAACGCGCGTGCCGTCTCGCGTAGCAGATCGCTACTCATAGCCGCCGCCGCAGACGAGGACCTGCCCGCTGACGTAGTCGGATTCGGGCAGGCAGAGCAGGAACACCGAGCCCGCCGCCTCTTCCGGCGTGCCGCCGCGGCCGAGCGGGATCATCAGTTTCAGCGTCGCCATCAGGTTCGCGTTCACGCCGACCTTGATCTCCTGGCCCTCGACCTCGATCGAGGCGTCCTGGGTCAGCCTGGTCTCGATGAGGCCGAACGCCACCGCGTTGACGTTGACCCGGTAGCGGCCCCACTCCTTGGCCATGGTCTTGGTCAGGCCGACCACGCCCGCCTTGGCCGCCGCGTAGTTGGCCTGACCGGCGTTGCCGCCGAGGCCCGCGATCGAGGAGATGTTCACCACCTTGCGGTGGTGCTCGACGGGATGGGCTTTCAGGTACGGCTGCGCCGCCCGGAGAATCCGGAACGGCGCCTTCAGATGGACGTCGAGGATGGCGTCCCACTGATCGTCGGACATCTTCTGCACGACGTTGTCCCAGGTGTAGCCGGCGTTGTTGACGATGATGTCGAGGGCGCCGAACGACTCGGCGCAGGTGTCCACCATCCGCTCGCCGATACCGGGCTCGGTGACGCTGCCGGGGCAGGCGACCGCCGCCCCGCCGGCCGCCTTGATCGCCGCGACCGTCTCCTCGGCGGGCTCGGCGTCCAGGTCGTTGACCACGACCGACGCGCCTTCCGCGGCCAGCTTCAACGCGATCGCGCGGCCGATGCCCCGGCCCGATCCGGTGACGATGGCGGCTTTGCCGTTCAGCTTCACAGTGCTCCTTCGATGATCGCCTGGCCTTTGAGCGTGAGGGTGCCGTCGTCCAGGGTGACCGTCAGGTCGAGGTGGGTCAGCCCGTCTTCGGCGCGGGTCACGGTGGCCTCGCAGATCGGCCTGCCGTACAGAGGGGTGATGGCGGTGAAGCGCACCGCGTAGGAGCGGATGCGCTCCTGCGGAACCAGGCCGGTCAGCAACCGTCCGAGGTAGGCCATCGACAGCATGCCGTGGGCGAAGACGTCGGGCGCGCCCGCGCCGCGCGCGACGTCCAGGTCGATGTGCATGGGATTGTGATCGCCTGAGGCGCCCGCGTACAGCGCCAGCGTCGTCCGGCTGATCGCCGGGAGTTCGAGCCTCATGAGGTCACCACGATCGTGTTCGTCAGGTCGGCGATCGGCTCGCCGTCACGTGTCACCGTGGTGGTCCTGACCAGGAAGCGCAGCGCGCCTCCCCGTTTGGTGTAGTCGCCGGTGAGCGCGCTGTCGAAGGTCAGCGTGTCGCCCGCGTGAGCCATGGCGTGGTAGGTGAAGCCCTGCTCGCCGTGGAGCACCTTGCGCAGGTCGATGCCCAGCTCGGACAGGAAGGCGAACGGGTCGTCCCGGCACTCCATCTCCAGGCAGAACAGGAACGTCGGCGGCACCGGCAGGTCGGGGTGCCCGGCCTTCACGGCCGTCTCGACGTCGGTGTAGAGCGGGTCGCTCTGGCCGGTGGCCTCGGCGAAGAAGCGCAGCCTGCCGCGCTCGACCTCGACGGTGCTCATGTCACCTTCTCGTAGAGCGAGACGACGCAGGCGCCGCCGAGGCCCAGGTTGTGCTGCAGCGCCAGCCGTACCCCGTCGACCTGGCGTGCGCCGGCCTGTCCCCGCAGCTGCCAGACCAGCTCGGCGCACTGCGCGAGACCCGTCGCGCCCAGAGGGTGTCCCTTGGACAGCAACCCGCCGCTGGGGTTGGTGACCACCCGCCCGCCATAGGTGTTGTCGCCGTCCACGACGAACCGCTCGGCGGTGCCCTCGGGCGTCAGCCCCAGCGCCTCGTAGGTGATCAGTTCGTTGGCGGTGAAGCAGTCGTGCAGCTCGACGACCCCGATGTCCTCGGGACCGACGCCGGCGCTCTCGTAGACGGAGCGCGCGGCGTTCGCGGTCATGTCGTAGCCGACGACCTTCATCATGTCGCGCTCGTCGAACGTGCTGGCGGTGTCGGTCGTCAGCGCCTGCGCCCTGATCGCGACGTCCGGGACAAGTCCGTGACGCCGGGCGAAATCATCCGAGCACAGTACGGCCGCCGCGGCCCCGCAGGTGGGCGGGCAGCACTGAAGCCTGGTCAGCGGCCCGTAGATGTGCGGGGAGGCCATCACCTCCTCCTCGGTGAGCGGGTCGCGGAAGACGGCGTACGGGTTGTGCGCCGCGTGCCTGCGGGCCTTGACCGAGATCTTCGCGAACGTCTCGGGGCGGGTGCCGTACCGCTCGGCGTAGGTACGGCCGGCGCCGCCGAAGTACTGGGCGGCGAAGGGCGCCTTCTCGTCGGCGCCCTGGATGCCGACCATGGTCATCGCGCTGCGCGACATCGGCTGGGGGCGGTCGTCCCACACCGATCGCAGCGCGCCCTTGCGCATCTGCTCGAAGCCGAGAGCCAGCACGCAGTCGACCGCGCCGGCGGCCACCGCCTGCCTGGCCAGCCAGAGCGCCGAGGAGCCGGTCGAGCAGTTGTTGTTGACGTTGACGATCGGGATGCCGCTCTGGCCGAGGCCGTAGAGCGCGGCCTGCCCGCTGGTGGAATCGCCGTAGACGTAGCCGACGTAGGCCTGCTGGACCTGGTCGTAGCCGATCCCGGCATCGGCGAGGGCGGCCCTGGCCGCCTTCTCCCCCATGACGTCGTACGGCTCGCTCGCTCCGGGTTTGGTGAAGGGGATCATCCCCACACCGAGCACACTGACGCGCATCGCTCTCCTCCAGACACTAATCACCATTTACTTTTTTGCATGCATGGCTCTATGTCAAGAGGAGATGGCGACCAAATGACCTATCAGTCATTTACCGACCCGCCCGCCGCCGTCACCGTCGAGGAAGAGCGGTGAGAGCCGCCGGGCGGGAGGGCGGTTCTCACAGCGTGTAACCGGAGGCGAGGGCGATGACGCCCACCACGGTCATCAGCAGCGCCGAGCCGGGGTGCATGGCGATCGAGACGCGGATGTCCTTCTCCTTCCAGGCGAGCCAGACGCCCGGGTAGAGGAAGACGAGCTTCGACAGGACCGTCCAAGGGGCCCAGAAGTGGTACACGGAGAAGAAGAAGGTGTTGAAGAACGGGGCCCACTTGCCGAGCTGCGGGAGGCGGGGCAGCAGGAAGCCGCGGAAGTAGTACTCCTCGATCAGGGGCAGGGTGAAACCGGTGAACGGCGCGCAGATGAGCAGCGTGGTGAGCACGAGGTCCGGCGAGTAGCCCTGGAGGTAGGCGGTGCCGTCGGGGCCGGCGCCCTGGTAGTTCACCCAGGTGAAGAACCAGTCGTAGACGATGTTGTCCAGCGGGGTCAGCGAGAGCGAGACGACGGTCATCCACACGAGGCACGCGGCCCCGAGCCAGAAGACCTTGCGGCGCGAGAGCGGCCTGTCGTGGTGGCGGACGACGCCCTTCATCGTGAAGCGGCCGGTCTGCTTCTTGCCCAGCCACAGCAGGAACATCTGGAGCGGGAAGAGCACGGCCGCGAGGGCGATGGCCCAGGCCATGAAGATCGGGTAACCGGTCGCCCGGACCAGGGGGGCGGCGACGAACGCGTACACGGCGACGATGAACGCGCCGGGCACCAGGTGCAGCGCGATGGAGAACGGGACGGAGTGGCGGTCGGCGAGGAGCTTCGCGACGAAGCCTTCCTTTTCGGCCGGGGGCCGCATTGCTGTGTTCATGCCGGGAAGTCTGGCTCCGCGCCCCAACACGGACCTGACATCGCTCTGATACGGCTACGGGCCGCCGTGCAAGGCGCGAATCACGGCGTGAGCCATGACCGGCGCAGGGCGTCGGACAGGTCTCCGGCCCGGGGATGGCGCAGGACCAGCGCGGGTTTGACGCTCCGCCCGGTGCGGCGTTCCAGCTCGGCGGCGAGCCGCGTGGCCAGCAGGGAGTGACCGCCCAGCCGGAAGAAGTCGCTGTCCCGCTGGATCGGCCCGGCGGCCAGGGTGGCGCGGAAGGCGGCGAAGACCGTCCTTTCCACCTCGTCGCCGGGAGCCGGCGCCGCCGCCACCTCGGTCCGGCGCGCGCCCGCGTAGTCCTCGGCCAGCAGCCGTTTGCGGACCTTGCCGTTGGGGGTGACGGGCAGTTCGTCCAGCAGCACGATGTCCACCGGCACGTGACTGCCCGGCAGCCCTTGCGCGCAGTGCTCGCGCAGCCCGGCAGCCTGTTCGCCGGGCGTCTCCAGGACGACCGCCGCGGCGACGGCCCGGCCGAGCGCGGCGTGCGGCACCCCGAACACGGCCACCTCCCGGACGGCCGGATGGGTGCGCAGCGCGGCCTCGACCGTCGCGGAGGCGATGTTCAGCCCGCCGGAGACGATGACGTCGTCGGCTCGTTCCACGAAGTACACCAGGGCGTCGTCGCCGAGCCGGCACAGGTCGCCGGTCGCGATCCAGCCGTCGTCCAGGTAACGCGTGCCCGTCTCGGCGGTGCCCGCCGGCTCCAGGTAGCTCAGCGCCGGGCCGGTGTCGCGGAGCCAGAGCTCCCCCACCCGCCCGGGGGCCACGTCGCGGCCCGTGCCGTCCACCACGCGCGCGTCCCGGCCGAGCCGGCCGAGCGCGGGCGGGTGGCCGGGCCGGCACCGGTGCTGAAGCCCGGAGCCTCCCTCGGCGATCGTGTAGACGTTGAAGATCTCCGCCCGCGGGAACACCTCGGCGAGGCCGTCCACGGTGGGCTGGTCCAGCGGAGCCGAGGACGACACCACCGACCGGATCCGCGCCGGTGCGCGGCCCTGCCCGCGCAGCGCGGCCACGGCGAGCCGCGCGGTGGTCGGCACCAGGCTCATGGCGCTCACCCGATGCTCGTCGATCAGCTCGGCCAGCCGTTCCGGCGCGAACGGCTGGCCGAGCACCACGTGCACGCCGTTGATCAGGCAGCTCTTGAGCACGGACTGCGCCGCGTTCGTGCCGATCGCCACGGAGGTGAACAGGGCGTTGAGCTGGGCCGCCGGTACGTCGTCGTCCTGCGGCCAGTCGTCGGTGAGGGAGACGTGGCTGCTCAGCACGGCTTTGGCCGCGCCGGTGGTGCCGGAGGTGAGGATCACCGCCGCCGGATCCGATTCCGCGCGACGCGCCGTCTCCGGCGAAGGCGGCGTGGCGGTCAGGTCGGCGGCGGTCGCCACCCATCCGCCGAACGCCGCCCCCTGATGCTCTTCCCCGGCGACCAGACCGGCCGCGCCCACCCGGGCGGCGGTGGCCGACAGGTGCGGCAGAGGGAGGGGCGCGCGTACCGGAACGGCCACCCCGCCCGCCGCCAGCACGCCCATGAAGCAGGTGGCGAAACGGAGCCAGTCGCCGTCCTCGAAGGCGAGCACCACCCGCTCCCCCGGCCGCGCGCCGCGGGCGGCGAGCCCCGCCGCGACCCGCCGCGCACCCAGGTGCCAGCTCAGGTAGTCGAGTGTGCCCACCCCGTCGACGGTGAACGCCGGCGCCGCCGGGTGGGCGGCCGCCCTCCGGGCGAGGACGTCATGCAGTAACCCGGGCAAAAGTGGTCCCTCCCCGCGCATGGCGTACCGGGCGATCGTCTCACCATACGCACCGCAAGTCGCCCTGATCAGACCACTCAATAAGGATAAATGTTCATCGTTGACGCTATTACCGCTATTTCTAAGAATCGGCCTCGAAATTCGCACCGATAGGAGGTACGAAATGGGGCACAGCGACCTGCCACGTGACAGCTGTGGTGGCGTACGCCGATGCGGCGGCAATCTTCTCGTCGCCAACGCCGTGCAGCCGAAAGAATCGGCCGTCCGCCGCAATGTCCGGGCGGTATCCGAGTTCTGGTCAACGTTCCGGGCATCCCGCAAGATGCTGAACAAGAGCCGGTAACTGTTCCTTGCGATCAGAGACCAGCATGACTGGAGGGGTTTCGGACGCTCTGTCCGAGCCCCTCTACTTGCGGCCGGAGGACGGCGCGCTCGACCGTGATCCGCTGCGCCTGGTCACCTCGGCGAAGCGGTTCTCACTGGAACGACTGGCGCTGCTTCTGGACGGGCTGCCGTTCGAGGCGGAGTTCCCGCCCGAGAGCCCCTGGGAGGGCGTGGTACGGCACCGCCCACCCCTCGACCTTCCCCCGCTGGGCTCCACCGACGACGCGGCACTGGGCGAGGAGTTCGCCGCGGCCGTCTCGCGCTGTCTCGGCGACGCGGAGTCCGCCGTGGTCCTGCTCTCGGGTGGCATGGACTCGTGGGCCGTCTTCGCGCACGCCTGGCGCCAGACGCGGCGGGAGGGACGCCGGCTGAGCGCGGTCGTGTGGAACCTGCGCGACCAGTTCGGCAAGGCCACCGCCTCCCTCGTCCACCGCCAGCTCCAGGCCGTGGACATCTCCTGCGACCTGCACGTCCTGCCCGCCGAGTGGCACGCGCTGCCCGAGCCGCGGTGGTCGCCGCTCGGCCCCCGCCACGACTACTACACGCGCCTGCACCAGGCCACCGTGGATCACGCCGCCGACATCGGGGCGAGCGTCCTGCTCAGCGGCCAGGGCGGCGACGAGGTGCTCGGCGCCTGGAACCACCTGTCCGCCTCGCTGGCACGCGGGCGCAGGTGGCGGGACCTGCGCAGCTACCTCACGAGCTTCGGCCAGGCCGACTCCCTGGTGGAGGTGGCGGGCGAGGCCGCCGCGATCGCGGCACGACGGCTGCCGCCGCACCTCTCCTTCCAGCTGTACGTGGCGACCGCGCTGCGCGACGTCGTCAACAGCGGGCGCCCGTCGGTGCTCACGGACGGCTACCGCGAGTCGGTCCAAGGCTGGACCGAGGGCTGGCTGGCGGACAGGTTCGAGTCGTTCAGGGAGGCGGGCGGCGACTGGACGACGGCCAGCCTGCGTGACTCCATCTTCCCCTGGGCCTACGACGCGCATCCGCTCGGAGCTCCGATCCGGCAGCGCTCGCCGTTCGTGGACGAGCTGTTCGTGCGCTACGCCTTCGGGCTGCCGCCGGCCACCCGGTTCCGGGCCGAGGGGCCGTACCCGTACCAGTGGTACAAGGCGTTGCACCTGCGGCTGCTGCCCGCCGCGCTGCGCCCGATGCTGCCGGGCTACAAGCAGAGCTACTCCGACGCCTTCCGGCGCTACGTGCTCGACGTGCTGCCCGAGGAGCCGCCGCTGATCGAGGAACTGGGGCTGATCCAGCCCATGGACCGGCTCGACCTGGAACGGGTCCATCCACGGCTGCCCATCGTGGTGCGCAACGTGGAGCGGTGGGTGGCGGGCGCGCTGGAAGCCGGCGCCGAGCCGGTGAGCGCCGCCTAGCATGAACGGCCCGGCACGCAGGTGGTTCGGCGCGGAACCGGCCGTCAACCTCGCCCTGTCACCCGACGGCCGGGCGGTGAGCTGGCAGAGCGAGCAGAAGCGGGGCCTGTTCGTCTGGCGCCGGGAACACGGCGTGCGCGCGCTCCGGCCCGGCCGTGGCCGGATCGTGGATCACGCCTGGCTGCCCGGGAGCGGCGCGCTGCTCGCGGTCGTGGCCGGCCGTACCGAACGGGTGATCGTCCACGACGAGGCCACCGGACGGACGGACGACGTCACGCCGGAGGGCCTCGGCCGGATCCACGTCGTGGACCGCGACCAGCCGCGGCGCCGAAGCCTGCTGCTG
The DNA here is from genome assembly GCF_044457345.1 of Nonomuraea sp. NPDC050547. Lineage (NCBI taxonomy): Bacteria > Bacillati > Actinomycetota > Actinomycetes > Streptosporangiales > Streptosporangiaceae > Nonomuraea > Nonomuraea sp. NPDC050547. The sequence goes on along the minus strand of NZ_JBITGW010000013.1, from coordinate 232,704 downwards.
GGCGGCACCGACGCGCACGGACGAGCGGCGTGGCACCTCCTGTCCTCGCCCAGCGGGCCGGCACGCCGCGTACCCGCGCCCGGCACGGCCGGACGCCTGTTCAGCGACGCCGGTGACCGGCCGTGCGCGGCCACCGCCCGCGACGAGGACGGCTCCCTCACCGTGTACGCGGCGGAGGCGGACACCTGGCACGAGGTGTGGCGAGCCCGCCCGCCCGGCTCCCTGGTCACCCACCCCGTCGACGTCACCGCGGACGGGCTGGGCCTCTACCTGTCCGGCCCCTGCCGCGACGGGTTCCTCGGCGTACGCCTGCTGGACCTGCGTACCGGCAGGACGCGGATCGTTCTGGAGGACGGCGGGCACGACCTGGACGTCGTGCTGCATCCGGCGACGCGCGTCCCGCAGCTGGCGCTGGTGTCGGGAGCCCGCCAGGGTCTCCGGGCGCTCGGCCCCGAGCCGGCCGCGGACCTGTCCGAGCTCACCTCCCGCCATCCGGGCGAGCTCGACCTCGTGGGCCTGACCAGGGACAACACCGTCTGGCTCGTCCGGCTCGACGACGGCGCGTCCGCGCCCCGGCACCTGTTGTGGAACCGCGGCGACGGCACCGCGCTCCCCTTCACCCCGGGGCTCCCGAAGCCGCGCCTCGCCCGCAGGACGAACCCGCGGGCGCTCGCGCCCACCGCCGCCGTGGCCGTTCCCGCGCGTGACGGCCTGGTGCTCGACGGCTACCTGGTCACCCCGGCCGGGGGCGCGCCGCCGTACCCCGGTGTGCTGCTCGTGCACGGCGGCCCGTGGTCGCGCGACGTGTGGGGCCTGTCCGCGCAGGCCCAGTGGCTCGCTGAGCTGGGGTACGCGTCGCTGCGGGTCAACTTCCGCGGCTCGGAGGGGTACGGCACGCGTTTCCTGGACCTCGGCCGTGCCGACTGGGGCGGCGCGATGCACGACGACCTGGAGGACACACTGAGCTGGGCCGTCGCGGAAGGGCACCTCGACCCGGACCGGGTGGCCATCATGGGGCAGTCGTACGGCGGGTACGCGGCGCTCATGGCCGCGACCGCCCGGCCGAAGGCCTTCGCGCTGGCCGTGGCCGTGTGCGCGCCCACCGACCTGGTGGCCTTCCTGCGGCACGTGAAGGGGTCGTCGCACCACGAGCGGGCGCATTTCCTGCACCGCGTGGGCGACCCGGACGACGACGCCGGCCGCCTGCGCGCCCGCTCGCCCCTCACCCACGCCGCCGGCTGTCATACGCCGGTGCTGCTGGTGCACGGCCGGGACGACCCGCTGGTCCCCTATACCCACGCGACCGCCATGGCCGCCGCGCTCACCGAGCATCGCCGTCCCCACCACTGCCTGGTGCTCTCCGGCGAGGGCCACGGCATCACCAGCCCCGCCAACCGGATCCGGCTCGCCCGGGTGGTTGGCCGCCAGCTCGCGTTCCACCTCGCAGGGAGGCCCACATGACCAGCCCCCAGGACACGGACCTGACACCGCCGCCGACCGCGGCCGGGGAGCGTCCGTCCTTCCGCTACGTCGCCGCCCCCGGCAGGCTCGCGCCGTTCGTGACCGGCCCGGCCTACCGGGAGACCGGCCCGGAACGCGCCGCGAGTTCCTCCTACTCCCTGGCCGCGCTGGCCACCTGGTTCACCTGGCCGGCGCTGAGCACCGACCTGTTCCCCGCCGCGCCGTGGGCCGGTCTCGAGCGCGTACGGCACGCGCCGCCCCGGCCCCGTGGCCACGCCCGCCCCGGCGAACTGCGCGACCGGCTCGAAGCCGCGGTCGAGCGGGCGATCGGCGACCGGGAGCACGTGGCGGTCGCCACCTCGGGCGGGCTCGACTCCGCCGCGCTGCTCGCCGTCACCGCCCGGCTCTGCCGCCGTACCGGCCGCCGGCTGCTGACCGTCACCATGGACATCCCGGACGACCGGGGCCGCCGCCCCAAGGTGGTCGTGGACCGGCTGCTGGACTTCCTCGGGCTGCGCTGCCTCCACCTGCGCGTGGACACGGCCCCCCGCCGCTGGCCGGAGCCGGACTGGTGCGAGCACGGCCCGCGCTTCGACGGCTTCCCCCGGCTGCACCGCGGGATGGCCGAGCTCGCCGCCGACGCGGGCGCGCAGGTCCTGCTCCACGGCAGCGGCGCCGACCAACTGCTGGAGGCGCCCGGTTACATGGCCGCGCGGCTGGCCGGCCGGGGCGCCTTCGGCGATCTGGCCGCCTATCTCAAGGACGCCGCGGCCGGCGGCGGGCCTCCCCTGCGGGAGCTGACGGCCGTGCTCGCCGGAGGGCTGCACCGGGGGATCTCCTCCGCCCTCTACTGGCCGACGGCCTGGCCGCAGCGGACACGCGAACCCGGCTCGGCTCTGCTGACCGACGAGGTCCACGAGGCGGCGTGCGCCTGGGAGCGGGACTACCGGCGGGAGTCGGCGAGGATCGCGGCCGAGGCGGGCATGTCCTGGGCCGAGGCGCTGATGATCCACCGCACCTTCCCGTACGACGTCGTGGTACCGGCCACCGAACTGCCCGAGGCCGCCCCCTTCTACGACCCGGCCTTCGCCGAGTACGCCCTGCACCTGCCCGCGGACGCCCGTTACTCCTCGGCCTACGAGAACGAGTACCTGCGCAGGAAACACCTGGTCACGGACTTGCTTCCGGACGGGATCGGCTCCGTTCTGCCGCCGTACCGGCAGCGCGGCTCGCGGTCGTACTCCCGGTACTGGCGGCTGACGCGCGTGGAACCTTCGCTGGCCGTGGAGCGGGGGCTGCTGCGGCCGGACTGGCGGACGCGGTGCCGGGACACGTTCGAGGTGGCCACGGCCAGCGCGGTGGAGCTGTGGCTGCGCGGCGCGGAGGAGCGCGGGGCGAGCGCGGCCGGGATCGGGGCGACGGCGTGACCCGGGCCGTCCCGGGCGTTCCGGTGAGCGCTCCCGGCAGGGTCGACGTGGCCGCGCTAGCGTTGTACCTGTCGCGTCCGTCGCTGGTGCTGGGGGTCTATCCGGCCTCGTCGCGGGTGGAGACCGGCCCGGACGAGCGGGGCCCGGCCGATGCGCGTGAGCTGGGCGAGCGGCTCGCGGAGGCCGTCCGCCGGGCCGTCGGGCCCCACCGGACGGTGGCCGTCCTGCACGACGGGAGCCTGGGCGCGACGGCGTTGCTGGCGGCGGCGGACACGGCCGGGAGGGAGCTGGGGGCCGAGGTGGCCGTCGTGGTGGCCGACCATCCCGACCCTCGGGGCGCGAGCGTGGCGGTGCCGGCTCAGCAGGCCATCGCGCTTCTCGGCGGGCGCCACCGCTTCCTCCTGGCCGAGGCCGACCGGCTGCCCGGCCGCGGATCCTGGGACCGTACCCCGCAGGAGGAGGGCCGCGGGGGTCGCGACGGGTGGAATCCCGTCGCGCCCGATCTCGCGCGGACCCCGTTGGTACGGGCGGCCGAGGCCAGGGCGGAGCAGCTCGGGGCGACCGTGATCCTCACCGCGGACGGCTGCGAAGAGCTTCTTCAAGCCGGCCCCTCCGGGTTGACGGATGTGCGGGCGGCGGGCCGCGGACTGGCCGACCGGTGGCAGGCGGAGGGTGTCGCCGCGGCGCTCGCGGACGCCGCCGCCGCGCTGGGACGGGGCCCGGCGGCCCGGCGGCTGCGTGCCCGCCTCCACCTGGCCCAGGCGCCGTTCGCGCGGGTGCTGGGTGGGCCGCCGCGTGTGCTGGCGCCGGAACTGCGCGCCCACGTGGAGGCCTGGACGGCCGGCTGGGTCGGCCGGCTGGCCGAAGATCTGGCCGGCGAGCGTGACCCGGTCCGCGCGTGCGTGCGGGCTCGCATGGCACGCTTCGCCGGCCCGCACCCGGCCGCGGTGGCCGCCGCGGCGCCGGTTCCGCGCGCGGCGCCGTTCCTCGACCCCGGCTTCGCCGCGTGGGCGCCGCGGCTACCCCAGAGCGCCCGCTACGACGCCCGCCGGCCGACGCCCCACCTGCGACGCAACAGGTTGCTGATCTCGCTCGTCCCACGGGCCGCCCGCGACGCCCTCCCCGCCACGCCCCCTCCCCCGGCCTCCGGCGAGCTCCCCGGCGCGGCCGGCGAGTACCCGCTGTGCCGCGAGCTCGGGCTGCTGGCTCCGGGAGAGGACGCGCCGGCGGAGGTCAGGACCAGGCTGACGGTCCTGGAGGAGTGGCTGTCGGGGTACGGGCGGGTCAGCCCAGACCGAAACGGCGGTTGAACGCCTCGCCGAACGGGCTCACGAAGCGGCGACGTACGGCCCCGCCCAGGGCGGACCGCAGCCGCATGCCGGGCGCGGGCCGGGTGCGCCCGGTGGTGGGCTGCCAGAAGAACGTCACCGACGACGTCGTGCCCGGCCCTTCGACGAGGTGCCCCCAGTAAAGGGGGATGTAGAGCGCCTCACCCGCCCGTACGGTGCACCGCAGCGGCGAGCCCGGCCCCTCCGACACGGCGGAGAAGTCGATCCGGCTGAAGTTGAAGCGGTAGGAGTACCACGGATGGAAGTTCAGGAACCGATGGTCCTCCGGCGGATACAGCAGCACGTCCTTGGCCCCGCTCACCTGGCACAGCAGGGCCTGTTCCGTGCTGTGGTAGTGCAGCGCGGTCACCGTGTCGCGGCCCAGGAAGAACGCCAGCCCCAGCTCCGGCGCCCCGGTCAGGCAGCCGGGGACCGACAGGTCGTCCGCCAGCTCCGGCAGCAGGTCCAGCAGCGGTGCCTGGGCGAGGTAGCAGCGCTCCGCCTCCCCGGGTGAGGTGAGGAGGTCGAGGTAGCGGTCCATGCGCAGATGGGAATGCACCCAGCTGCCGTAGTAGGAGCCGGACGGGTAGAACTCGACCGGCACCCGCGTCGCCCCGACCCGCTCGCGGAAGTAGCCGGGGTTCCAGCGGTCCAGGGCCGGCCAGCCGTCCAGGGCGCCTTCGAGGAGGACCGGCCGGCGTGCCCGTTCGAGCTCTCGCACGTCACCGATGTCCGCGGCCCGGCGCCGGGGCACCTCGGCCGCGCGGATCGCCCTCCGGGCGGGCAAGCCGTCCCCCTGCCTCTCGCTGTCACCGTTCACTGCCCTGGACTCCTTTCGCCTGTCACCGTGGGCCGCTCCCGACGGCGGGTTCCCGTCGCCCACGACGAGTTCCCCCCAGTTCTCCGTCTGCTCGAACGGCCACGCCGGTGTCGGGGGCGGGCCGGCTCCCGTCCGGAGCCACCGTCCCATCTCGGCCAGCAGCCGCTCGGCGTCCAGCCTCTTCTGGTCCAGCGCGCCCCCGGGCAGCCACGCGCGCAGCCGGTCGAGGTGCGCGGCGGCCCCGGACCCGGCGCTCCCGGATTCGGCGGCCTCGGATTCGGCGGCGAGGAGCGCCGCCCAGTCCCGGTCGGGGTAGTACATGTCCTTCGCGCGTGCCGCCAGCGCCGCGGCGGCGTCCGCGTCGAGGATCTCCTCCCGTACGGCCGCCGCCAGCGTCGCCCTGATGTTGACCATGGGTTCGGACATCGGGCGGTATCCACCCTGCGCCGGGGCGTGCAGCACCGCCACCTCGTCGTCGTCGGTCAGGAGACCCAGGCGGTACTGCTCCGCCACCTCGCCCACCGGGATCATGCCGAACGGGGCCAGCTCGGCGGCCCGCAGCGCGCCCATGCTGGCCGCGCCGTACACCCTGATGCCGAGTGAGAGGGCGTAGAGGATCTCCTTGTGCCAGACGGCGGGGACGCGCTCGAAGTACCCGTCCACGATCCCGATGGCGGCCGGGCGCTCGCGGGCCGCGCGGTAGACGCTGCCGAGCTCGGCGGGCGGGCGGTAGTCGGCGGGCAGGATGCGCGCGGCCTCCTCGACCGGCAGCGTGGGCCCCAGGAACACCACCGGCGGACGCCGGTCGGCCGCTCTCACTCTTCCCATGGCCGCCACCGCATTCCGGGCACGACCGCCTTGACCACCGGCACACCCAGATCGTCGATCGTCAGATCGACCACCACGGCCGAGGTCGCTCCGGTGGCCTCCAGCCGGGCCACCAGCCAGTCCAGGTCTTCGTTGGTCGTCGGGTGGTCGACGTCGGGCGCTTCTGTGTAGTCGTGCGCGGGGCGGTCGCCGGTCGCGTCGCCGACGGCGCGCCGCTGGTCGGGGTCGAAGTACCAGGTCTGCCGCTCGCGGCCGATGTCGTCGCGCGACCCCACGATCACCGTCGCCCTGGCCTGCGCCGCCTCGGTGAGGGCGCGCGACAGCGCGATGGCCCGGCGCGGATGGCAGCCGGAGCCCTGTGTCTGGGGCAGCGGGTGGTACCAGGGCGTGTCGGTCTCCACGGCCAGGCAGTTGAAGACGGGCGCCCCGATCTCCGAGGTCAGGTCCCAGATCAGCACGTCGATCCCGGCCTGACGGAAGCGTTCGAGCAGCGCCTGGCAGCCGCTGTCGGTGATCGACTCCGGCCGCACCATCCGCCGTGCGGCGAACATGTCGCCGGCGTCCTGCGCGGCGACGATGGCGTCACGTTCGACGAGCTCGCACAGGGCGTGGACGGCGGCCTCGATGAGGCTGTTGCCGGAGGCCAGGCCGTTGGAGCCGTTCTGCACGGAGTGGTCGCCCGGCGCGATCGGCACCCGCCAGTCGCAGTGCACCGCCTCGTACGGCACCCAGACCGGCTCACGTTTCATCAGGTCCCAGCCGTGTACCCAGCGCATCGCGCGGTCCGGGGCGTACCCGCTGCACGGGCAGCGTACGAGGGTCATCGGGTCGAGTACGGCCGCGCCGCCGGCGGCCAGCGCGCGGAAGCTGTCGTAGCGGAGGGGGAGGTGGTGGGTCTCGGCGTGCCACAGTTCGAGCGACTCCATGATCGCGGACACCTTCGCGGCCTCGGCCGTGACGCCCTTGCCCTGCGAGACGGCCAGGCTGCGCGAGGCGGGGCGGATCGCGCACCAGACCGGGATCCCGATCCGGTCCATTCCGGTCACGTTCGCCACGCGGGTGATTCCGGCGACGGCCATGGCGGGCGACACCCGTTCGAGGGTCGCGGCCGGGCTCACCGCTCGATCCGTGCCGTCGCGGTACTCCTTGCGGATCGGCCGCGCCCATTCGGCGGCCCAGCGGCCGGATAATTCCCTGACAAAGGAATGAGAAATGAGTTTCCCCCTATTGCCGCATCCCGGTGGACGGTGTTGTGCGCGCGATCTTTGATCTATGCTGCCGACCGATAACCAAAGAGACAAGTGTGCGATAGGGGATATGAGTGCCCACGCGGACGTTTCATGACATTCCCCAGTCAAATGACGGCAGGTTCGAGGGTCGTCCGAGTGACGTGGCCGTGCTGGGCATACCCGTCGACTCGGGCACCGGCGGGCGGCCGGGCGCGCGCTTCGGCCCCGCGGCCATCCGCGACGCGTCCACGCTCATCTCCGGCAACCTCTACCACGTCGGCCTGGAGACCGAGATCTTCGAGCACCTGCGGATCGTCGACGTGGGCGACGTGCCCGTCACCCCCGGTCAGCACGACCGCAACCTGGACGCCGCGGAGAAGTGGGTGCGGGAGCTCATGTCCGTGACGGAGCAGGTGGTCGTGCTCGGCGGCGACCACTCGGTGCTGCTACCGGTCCTGCGGGCCGTGGCCGCCAAGCACGGCCCGGTGAGCTTCGTGCACTGGGACGCGCACGCCGACACCTGGGACGGCGGCCCGGAACGCCTGCTCACCCACGCCACGGCGGTCCGGCGCGTCATCGAGGAAGGCCTGACCAACCAGGTGTTCCAGATCGGGCTGCGCGGCTACGGCCCGTCCAGGGAGACCTTCGCCTGGGCCGGGGAGAACGGCGTCGAGCACTGGACCATGATGGACGTGGAGGAGACCGGGCTCACGGACATCATCCAGCAGGTGATCTCCACGATCACCGGCAAGGTCTACATCTCCATCGACATCGACGTGCTGGACCCCTCGTACGCGCCCGGCACCGGCACCCCCGAGCCCGGCGGCCTGACCAGCAGGGAACTGCTCGGCGGCATCCGCGACCTGGTGCTCAACACCGACGTCGTCGGCATGGACGTCGTGGAGGTCGCGCCGCCGTACGACCACGCCGACGTCACCGCGCTGGTGGCCAATCGCTGCGTGCTGGAGTTCCTGGCCGGTACGGCCCGCCGCAGGGTCGCCGGTTAGCCGGACCGGTCGGCGTACTCGGCGCACAGCCGCGCGTAGCTGCCGCCCCGGGAGAGCAGTTCCTCGTGGGAGCCGTGCTCGACCAGGACGCCGTCGTCCAGCACGAGCACGCGGTCGGCGGTCTGCGCCGTCTCCAGCCGGTGGGTGATCAGCAGCACGGTCCGCCTGCCGCGCTCGGCGCGCAGCCGCTGGATCAGGGCGGCCTCCGCCTGGACGTCGAGCGCCGCGGTGGGCTCGTCCAGCACCCAGACGGGCGCGTCGCGGTAGAGGACACGCGCCAGCGCCAGGCGTTGCCACTGGCCGCCGGACAGGTCGCGGGCGCCGGGGAACATCCGGCCGACCAGGTTGTCGGCTCCGCGCGGCAGCCGCCCGACGAGCCCGTCCAGCCCGCCGGCCCGCAGCGCGAAGGCGAGCCGGTCCTGGTCGAGCGGCCGGTCCGCCCGTCCGAGACGGACCGATTCCGCCACCGTGAACTCGTAGCGCCCGTACTCCTGGTAGAGCACGCCGATCAGCTCCCGCAGCCGGGCCGGGTCCAGCTCCGCCAGGTCGGCCCCGTCGATCAGGATGCGCCCGCCGACGGGGCCGAGCAGCCCGAGCAGGAGTTTGACGAGCGTGGACTTGCCCGCGCCGTTGCGTCCCACCAGCACGGTGAACTCGCCGGGCCGGAGCGTGAACGACACCTCGCGCAACACCGGCGGCCCGCCCGCGTAGGCGTACCCGACGCCCTGGAACTCGACCGCCGGCAGGTGCTCCACGGCCTCGGGCGCGGCCTCGGACGGCTCGTCGGCGGGCAGGGCGGGACCGTAAGCCAGCGCGACGAAGTCGGTGAGGTAGGCGGCGTGCTCCTCGATGTCCACCGCGATGGTGAACAGGTCCACCGTGCTGCTCACGAGAGTGTTGAAGGCGGTGAAGACCAGGAACAGCTCGGCCACCGTCAGCGCCCCCGACTGCGCCTGACCGGCGGCGAGGTAGTAGGCCACGACCAGGCAGACGGCGCTCAGCACCCCCGCGACCAGCCCGCGCGCCACGCTGTGGCGGCTCGCCGCGACGACGGCCCGCAGCGCGCGGCGGCTGACGTCGTCGTGCATCCGCGTGAACGGCGCGGCCAGCCCGTAGCTGCGCACGTCCTTGGCCAGGTCGTAGCGGACGAGCAACTCGGTCAGGTAGTCGCGGCGGCGCTCCAGTTCGGTGGTGCCCCGTCGCGCGAGATAGATGGCCCTGGCCTCCAGCCGCCGCTGCACCAGCAGCGGCACGCCCGCCAGCAGGGCCAGGCCGATGAGCCGGACGTCCAGGACGGCCAGCACGCCCACCATGCCGGCCAGCGAGACGATCTGGCCGCAGAACTCGATGAGGATCCCGGCGATGGCGGCCGGTCGCCAGGTCACGCCGTCATGTGCCCGCGCGACCGCGTCGTACCAGGCCGGATCGTCGAAGCGCTCCAGGGGCGCGAAGCCCGTGACCCGCAGCAGACGCTGCTCGGCGGTGATGCCGACCAGCTCGGTCAGCTCCTCACGGCGCACGGACATCAACGCGCCGAGCGCCACCCGCGCCGCGGTCAGCCCGCCGAGCACCAGGATCCACGTCGTCGCCCGGCCGTCCTGGCCCTGCGAGAACGCCTCGACGATCTCGCGCACGATGAGCAGGAGAGCCGCGGGCAGCGTGGAGACGGCCGTGGACAGCAGCAGGACGAGGATCAGGAGCCTGGGTGAGGCCTCGAAGCAGAGCCGGATCGCCACCCTGGCCGCGCCGGCCCCGCCCTCCTTCCCGGGCCGGCGGGTCGACGTCACCTCCGACCGGACTCCACGTCGAGCAGCCGGGAGGCCGGGTGCGGAAGGAGCTCGTGCCAGCTCTCCTGCCGGTCGGGCAGCAGGAAGTCCACCTGCCGGACCCGCAGCGGCACCCGCAGCCAGCGCCGCTGGGCCCAGCCGGTCGCCAGCTCCTCCCAGCCCGGCACGCGCGGGTAGTGGTGCGGGCGCAGCGAGGCGAAGCAGACCGCCTCGCGCGCGGACTGGTAGCGGTACTCCACGGCACCGCGCAGGTACGGCGAGCGGTTCTCGTCCACCGCCCGCGTCGCCAGCGCGTGCAGCACGACCACGTCGCCAGGACCCAGGTCCGGGGCCCGCCACCAGTCACCCTCGCCCGGCCCGACCTCGGCTTCGACCCCTCCGGTGTCCAGCACGGTCAGCGGCCGCACCCCGGGCACCGAGCGCTCCCTCAGCACGCGCAGCGTGCCGCCGCCGGCCGGGAACGGGGTGAACGGCACCCAGGCGGTCAGCACGTCCGGGGTGCCCTGGACGTAGGTGTGCTCCTGGTGCGGCGGCACCCAGAAGCCGGGATGCACGAGGCTGACCTGGCGCCGCGTGTGGTTCAGCAGGTGCTTGCCGAGGATGGCCCGCATCACCCCGACGACCTCCGGCGCGTGCGCGAGTTCGTGCATCAGCTCGACTCGCTGCAGGTCCTGGTACATGCGCCACCAGCGGGGGCTGCCGTCGCGGCGGTTGGCCGCCGGGCGCGGCTCGGTGTCCTCACCGTCCTCGGCCAGCCACTCGTGGCGGTAGAGCACCCCGGTGAACCGGGCGCGCAGCTCGGCCAGCCGCGTCTCCGGCAGGAGGCCCCTGAACAGGAGCATGCCGTGCTCCCGCAGGCGCCGCCGCAGCGCGTCGGGATCGCCGGCGATCGGGGTGGAGTCCTCGGCGACCACTGTGGCGCCGTCGTTCTGCAGGCTCATCATGCTCCCCAGGCGTTTCGCGGATGAATGCTCACTCGTAGTGGTTGAACACCACGGCGTCCTGCAGCCACGCGCTCCGCGCCCGCCAGAACGCCATGCCGTCCTTCCAGCTCGGGTTGACCTCGGCGCGGAACATCCGCGCCCGCCGCCGGCGAAACTCTTCGATCGCCGCCTCGACGAGCGCGGACCCGATGCCGCGGCGCCGGCTCTCCTGGCGGACGTAGAACTCGCGGACGGAGCCGATGCGGAAGTCGTTGACGGACTGGGTGTGGATCTCCCCGCTCAGGAATCCCTCCAGCTCGTGCCCGGTGTCGGCCACCAGGCAGAACGACAGCTCGTCGGTGAGCGCGGCCCGCAGCAGATCCCTCGTGCCCTCAAGCGGGTCACGGGTGAACGCCTCCACCTCCGTCACCTCGGGCCGCGCCGGAACGGCCACGCCTGGCCCCCAGCGATCGTAGGAGAGCAGGGGCACGTGCTCACCGGCGTTCAGGCCCCACAGCACCAGCACCTCTTCGACGTCCCGCTCGGTGATCAGACGGACCTCGTACGGCACATGCCCTCCCTGAGTGGTGCTCACTCCGCCCCGCCTTCCGACAGGGCGCCGACCGGGTGGCCGACGTACTCGGCGGCCACCTCGACGGCCAGCGCCTCCACCTCGCCGCGTACCTCCGCCTCCAGCAGGACCGACGGCTCGGCGCGCAGCCATGACGCGGCCAGCAGCAGCCACAACATCGGGCGGGCCGTGCCGGTCGTGTTCGTGGTGCCCCGATGCCACAGGCGCACGTCGCGCACCAGCACGTCACCGGCGCGCATCGCGACGCGCCCGGGTGGCCGTGCCCGCCGCCGTTCCTCCAGGAGTTCCTCGCGTACGCACAGTGAGCCGGGACGGTAGACGTCCTGCGAGGCCAGTTCGTGGGTGCCCGGCCAGACCTCGATGCTGCCGTTGTCCGCGCCGGTGTCCACCAGGGCGATGTTGACGGCCAGCATGAACGGCGGGTGCGCGGCCGCGCTCCGCGGCCACAGCGGCTCCCAGTCGGCGTGGACCGGCTGCGGCCGGGATCCGGGCAGCACGGTGTGCCCGTGGTAGCTGAGCACGCGGGGCGCCGCCAGCGGCTCGCGGCACAGGGCGAGCACGGCCGGATGGCCGAGGAACGCCGCCACGTGCCCGCCGCCGGGAGGACGGTGCCGCAGGTGGCCGTCGTCGTAGGCCATGAGCACGTCGTGGTGGTCCACCAGCAGAGGGACTTCGGCGAGCATGCGCTCACCGACTTCACGGGCCATGCCGGCCAGGCCCGTACCGGTGAGCAGCACCGCGCCGTCGGCGGCGAGGGCCCCGGCCGCGGCGGGCAGCCACGTGGCCTGGCCGGGCGAGACGTCGAAGGACCGCACGGACGGGGACGGTGCCATAGGACCTCCGGCTCCGGAGACGGGCAGGATGTTATCAACGGGCTTGGCGGACATGTCAATGATCTCCATCCGGGGGCGGGACGGCGTCCCAGTGACGTTCGGCCGGGCCGTCCCCGCCGGCCGCGCGGGCGTGCGCGAGCAACAGTTCCGGCCAGTCGTCGTCCCAGAGCATGGGGTGCTGTGACCGGTACGCGGCGGCGGCCTCGATCTTGCGCCGCCAGTCGTCGGCCGTCAGGGGCTCGACGGTCGACTGGCGGTGAGCGGGTTGTTCGAGTGCGTAGGGAAGGTCCTCGTACCAGCGTGCCCGCGGCCCGTCCGCGGTGTCCCGCAGGGCCGCCGCGCAGGCTCGCGCCGTGAGCACGTGGTCGAGGTGACCGCCCACCGCCGCGGGCGCGTGCACCTCGTCCGGCGCGAGCCGGGAGATCCACCCGCCCAGCTCGGCGGCGACGGTCTTCACCAGCGCGAGGTCGTCCGGCCCCGGCGGCGAGAACAGGTCGTCCCCCACGGCGCAGCGGGGAGTCCCGCCGGGTCCTCGCCGGTACAGCGCCTCCAGGAAGTCCAGGTGCACCGGCTCGGCTCCCAGGACCGCGCAGGCCCGCTGGTCCTCTTCCCGGCGCAGCCGCATGCCGTCGGCGGCCGAGTCGCCGATCGCCGGGCAGGCCTTACGCCACCAGCCGTGGTACCGCTCGGCGTACGCCGGCATCGGATCGCCCGCGCACCCGGCGAACACCGTCACCACCACGACCCGCGCCCCTTGGGCGCCCAGCGCGGCGATCGTGCCGCCACGCGACAGCACGGCGTCGTCGAGATGCGCCGACACGACGAGCGCCGTGCGGCTCATCGGACCCCCTCCGCCAGCCGCGACCGCAGCAGGCGGTAGCGGCTCTCCCAGGTCAGCTCGCGCCCGCGGTCCAGCGCCCGCCGCCTCAGCTCGGCCCGCAGGCCCGGCTCGCCGACCAGGCGCCCGAGTTGCCGGGCGAGGTCGCCCGGCCGCCGGTAGTCGAAGTAGCGCACCGCGTCCCGCCCCACCTCGGGCACTCCCCCGCGCGCGCTCACCAGGCAGGCCAGACCGCTGGCCAGGCCCTCGGTCAGAACCAGGGGGCTGGCGTCCTCGCACAGCGAGGGCACGCACAGCACGTCCGCCTCGCGGTACACCTGTCCGATGACGGCGCGGTCCACGAACGGCGAGAACTCCACCCGGTCACCCAGTAAGGACGCGCGGTGCTTCACCTGCCGCTCGTACCGGTCCGGCACCGAGGACGCGTGCAGTTCGGCGTTGCCCACGATCCGCAGCCGGAATCCGGCGCCGGCGCGCGCCAGCTCCACGCAGGCGTTGATCAGCGCCATCGGCCCCTTCTCCGGGGCCAGCCGGCCGGTGAAGAGCACCACCGGCGCCTCCCCCTCCGGCCCCGGGCCGGGATGGAACCTGGCCGGGTCGTGCCCGTTGTGCACCACCGCGACGGCTGACGGCGGCAGGCCCGTACCGTCGAGGAAGCGCTCGGCCACGAACCGGCTCACGCACACCACCAGGTCCGCCTCGGCCACCACGCGCGCCCGCTCGGCCGCCGGGAACGAACGGAACATGTCGGCGTGCAGGTACAGGCACACCCGCGCCCGGGGTCGCATCCGGCGCAGCTCCGGGACGGCGGCGACCGCGTTGTGCAGCACGACCGGTCCGTCGAAGCCGGCCGGCAGCGCCTCCAGCGCCGGCCGGAAGAACCTGGCGTAGTGGGCGCGGCGCTCGCCCCGCCCGGCCGACTCGTCGTCCGCCCGCCGCTCGTGCTCCTCCAGCGTCTCGCCGGGGCTGTGGTAGGCCAGCAGCCGCGCCTCACGCGCCGTGTGCTCCCCGCCGCGGTCGGCGACGATCACCGTGGCGCCGCCGTGCCGGGTGTGTTCGCGCGTGAGCTCGGCGGCGACCGTGCCGAGCGACCCGCCGCTGGCCGGCGAGTAGGCCTCGCCGGGCGGGAGCACGTGGGCCCAGGTCTCACCGTTAGGGAGCACGGGGGCCCGGGTCTCGCCCATCAACGCTCCCTGGCCACGAGGGCGAGCTGGGAGCTGATGGCCACCAGGCGCTCGTTGTTGATCATCAGGGGCGCTGACAGCAGGTCGCGCAGGAGCCGGGCCACGGAGAAGGGGCCCTCCTCGGAGTAGCCGGCCATGCCGCACGCCCGCATGGCCGCCAGCGCGACATCCACCGCGACCTGTGACACGGCCAGCTTGAGCGCGTTGACCCGGAGCGTGAAGGCGACGGTCGGCTCCGCCGCCCCGGTCATGACGTCCTGCGTGTCCCTGGCCGCGGCGTCGAGCTGCGCCTCCAGGCCCGCCAGCCGCCAGCGCATCTCGGCCAGGCTCGCGCTCGGCGGCCCGGCGGCCTCCCCGCGCGCCCTCGCGTGGCGCACGGCCCGGTCGGCGGCCTCGGCGGCCAGCCCGTACCAGACTCCGGACCACAGCACGTGGGACAGCGGGGTCATGACCCGGGCGACCAGGTCGCCGAACGGCACCGGCAGGATCCGCCACTCCTCGAACTCGGCAACGACCCGCAGCGCCGGGCTGCACGTGCCGCGCATGCCGAGGGGATTCCAGCCGCCCAGCACCTCCAGGCGCGTACGGGCGGAGTCGGCGAGCACCGCGACCTGATCACTGGGCGGTGAGCCGGGACCCCGGCGGGCGCTGACGAGCAGAGCGTCGGCCTCGACACCGTACGAGACGGTGGTGGCGCGCTTGTCCAGGCGGGCCCCGGCGCCGTCGCGTTCGACCGCGCAGGAGCTGGTGCGCAGCGCGCCGCCGATGCCCGCCTCGCTGGTGGCCGAGGCGATGAGGAGCTGGTCGCGTACCACCCTGGTCACGGCTTCGCGCAGTTCCGGCGTTTGTTCGCCGGCCAGCAGGCAGGCGAGCTGCACCTGGTGCATCGCCCAGATCATGGCGGTGGCGCCGCAGCCGCGCGCCAGGGCCGCGGCCATGCCGGCCAGCGCGGGCACGTCCGCGCCGAGACCCCCGCGCTCCGCCGGGGCCGCGGCGGCGAGCAGGCCGTGCGCGCGCAGGGCCGACAGCGCCTCCTTGGGAAAGCGCGCGTCCCTGTCGACCGCGGCCGCGTGCTCGGCCAGCACCCCGTCGGCCAGCTCCCGGCAGGTCCTCCGCGGATCTTCGGTCATGGGCGGACTTCCCCGTGCGTCAGGCCCATGACCGCGTCCGTGATGACGGCCAGCGACCGGAACGTCGACCGGGTGAGCAGCTCGTCGGGGAACTCGACGCGGAACTCGTCCTCCACGGCGACCATGACGCCCACCATGGCGAGCGACTCCATCCCCAGCTCCCACAGGTCGGCCCCGGCGTCGACGGACTCGATGACGCCGGGCAGCAGGTCCTTTCTGACCAGCAGGTCGCGCACGCGGCGCTCCACGTGAGTGCGCTCGTCACCGTGTACGGCTCTCGCAGGCACCGCGTTCATCCTCTCGGTCCGGTCTGCACAACAGTCGCGAAGGACACCCCGGCCGGGCGGCCGGCGTCCAGTCCCACGGGCCCCATCTCCCCGGAGATGCGGGCGAGGACGGCTCCGGTGGAGCGCAGCACGCCCCACTCGGCGGGGTTGAGCAGCCCCCAGCGCAGCATCGCCCCCACGATCAGCGGGTCGTGCGGCACCCACACCCCGTCGTTCTCGATCTCCGCCCAGTAGTGCAGGACGGAGAACGGCGGCGAGATGATCACGCCCTGGGCGAGGCGGATCGGCAGGCCGCGGCGGCGCCCCTCCCGCACCAGGAAGAGCGAGCCGCCCGTGCAGTCCGCGATGCCGGTGCGCCCGACGAAGTCCGGGTCGAGCCCGACCGTCATGGGCAGGCGCACGAACCGGACACGGCCGAACTCCTCCAGCAGTTCCGCGGCGCGCGGCCGCGGCGCGGGCCAGGCGGCGGGCAGGTCGAAGTGCGCGACGGCCGAGCCTTCCGGGCAAGGGGCCCATCCGGTCGGCAGCAGGACGTGGAAGTCGCAGTCCCGGTCCTCGCCGGGTTCGTGCGCGCACTCCGGCACGTACTCGATCTCGGCTCGCGCGGCCGTACCGGCGCGCAGGCCTTTCGCCCATGAGGGCGGGCCGAACGTCCACAGGGAACGGACGCCCAGGTCCAGCGCGACGTTGAGCAGGTCGAAGTGGTCGAAGCCGCTCGGGCTGCCGAGCCCGGCGGCGAGCATGGCCCGCAGCACGTCGGGGGGCAGGCCGTATTCGTGCTCGGCCGAGCTCCACGGCACCTCCGGGTTCCGGGCGTCGTCCGGGATCAGCCGCAGCGACCGCAGAGTCGCGTCGGGCACGCTCACGCCGTCGCCTCCCGTCGGGGCGGGGCGATCCCGGTCAGCGCGCCCACCTCGTCCGGGCGGATCTCGCCGAACGCCGACTCCACCAGCAGCCGCTCGATGCCGGACAGCACGTCCCGCAGGGCTCCGGCGTCCAGGTAGCGGGCGTCGGCGTGCAGGGTCAGCCGCAGCATCTCGGGGGTGTCCTCCGCGTACAGCGCGAACTTCTCCTGCTCCACCGCGGGCTCCGGCCGGATGAGGCTGTCGCGCAGCGCGTGCCGCACGGCCGCCTCGTCGGCGGGGCCGATCAGCCGCCGGTCCGGGCGGGTCTCCTCGCGCATGTCGTTGAACACGCAGGACAGGTCGAGCCGTACGCCGCGTTCCTCCTCGGCCGACCGGATGATCCGGCGCAGTTCCCGCTTGTCGTACAGGCTGTTGCGGTAGGCGCGCAGCGAGGCCGCCCAGGCCCGGGTGACGACGTCGCCGAAGCTCTCCCCGCGCAGGTCCAGCGTGACGAGCGCGCCCTGGATCATGCAGGCGACCGCGCGCCGCTCCGGCTCCTGGATGCGGTTGGCGCAGATGAGCTGAACGGCGCAGACCGGCATCCCGGTGTACGCGCCGAGCACCAGCCCCGTCGCCCCGAGCAGGATCGCCGTCCCGCTCACGTCGTGGCGCTCGGCCTGGAGGTTCAGCGCGAGATCGGCGGCCCTGGAGAAGAGGACCGCCGCGTGGTAAGAGGGCGGGCCGGACGCCGCGGCCGCGGGGAACATCGTGGGCGGCACCGCGGCCAGCCTGGCGCGCCAGTGGTCCAGCGCGCCCGCGAGCCGCCGGCGGCCTTCGCCGGAGCGTTCGTGGCGGGCCTGCTCCAGCGGCTGCCGGGCGGCGGGCGGCGCCGGCCGCTCCAGTCCTTTGGCGCGGGCCTCGACCATGCTGGCCAGGTCGGCGACGAGATTGCGTACCCCGGTGCCGTCGGCGGCCGTGTGCGCGGCGCTCAGCAGGACGGCCAGCGGCTCACCCGCACGGTGGAAGACCGTGGGGCGTAACGGCAGCTCAGCGGCCAGGTCCCACGGCAACCGCTCCACCACCTGGCGGCGCCCGGCGAGCGCCGCCCACAGCCCGTCGCCGTCGGCGCCGAGGTCGACCAGGTCCACCGGCAGCAGGCCCGCGCCGGTCACCGTCTGTGTCAGCCCGCCGCCGGCGTCCTCGGCCAGGAAGGTGCGCAGCGACTCGTGCCGGCACATCAGCGCGCCGAGCTCGTCCAGCACGTCGTCGACGGTGAGCCCGGACGGTATCTCCACCTCGCCGGAGGGATTGAAGAAGGCCTCGCTCGGGTCCTTGTCGGTGATGTCCAGCCACATGGACGCCTGTCCGCAGGTGGCGGGCCCCGACCCGGTGCTCTGCCGGGTGAACTCGACGGATCGTCGTTCCACTACTGCCCCCTTGCCTGCGAGCGGGAGTGCGGCGGGCCCTCCGCCTGATCATCGAGGCGTTCCCGTACGTCGTGGGCGAAGTCGATCCAGATCTCCGCGCACTGCAGCGCCAGGTCGGCCACGATCGGAGCCAGGTGCGAGGGGACCGCGTCAAGCAGGTTCGGCTGCATGTCCTTGGCCGTCACGTGGATGTGCATCCAGCGCAGCAGGTGCCTGCCCGCCTCGGAAAGCCGCAGCGACGGGTCGCGCTGAATGGACTGCAGCCGCATGACCACATCGGTGGTCCGGTGCTCCGGGCGGCGGCGTTTGGTGGTGTTCGCGGTGTCGGGGGCGTCGGCGTGCCGTTCCGCGGTCTGTGCCGCCAGGGGGTCCTCGCCGCGCCGGATCCGCTGACGTACGGCGTGCGCGGTGCCGACGGACACCGCCGCGTCCTGCGCGATCTTCCGCAGGGAGGCGTCGGGGTTGGCGGCGATCACGAGAGCCGCGCGTACCCGGCCCTCCTCGGCGTTCAGCGGGCGGCGGCGGCCGTCCTTGCCGACGCGGGCGTTCAACTGTGGAAAATCCACGGTCGAGCACCGGCGCAGTCCGCTCACCGTTTTCGCCGACAGCCCCGTGACCTCGGCGATCGACCGGTCGGACATGCCCGGGTGGGATTCGATGATGCGTAGCGCCGCCGCGCGCCGGTCCTGCAGCGACAGCGGCAGGCCGTGGGTGGCGTTGGCCCGTACCGCCGCCAGGAAGACCGCTTCCTCGCCGCCCTCGAAGAAGCGCGCGTCGATCATCTGGCGGCCGTTGAGTATGGCGGCGCCGAGCCGGTGCATCCCGTCGATCACGCGCATGGTCTCGCGGTGGACGAGGATGGGCGGGAGCTCGGTCTCGACAGCGGCCAGCCGGCGGACGTGGTCCTCATCCACTCCGAGCAGGCGTGGCGAGTCTCCCCTTTTCAGAAGCTTGATATGCAGCGCGTATACCTGGCGCGTGTCGTCGTTGTCGCGTTCCGATTCAACTCCCACGATACTCCCGGTGTGTGAGACGGCCACCGGTGCTAGCCCACGACGGTGTGGACGACGGCTTGCGAGGGCCATATAAGAGCACACAAGATCGCACTCAGTCCATAACCCCAACTGCGGTCGATCCGTTTCCCGGGAATTCCCTCATATTGCTACATATTTGAACTACCGCAATCTGTCAGCATTTGTGACGCATGGTAATAATGAGCTGTTTGACGTGATCGCCGGGTTCGTTGCTAACCTGTGACCCTTGCGAAGATCACGCACTCCGGGGGGCGGGTGAGCGCTGTGCGGGACGCCTCGGCCATCTATCGCTCGGCCGACGTGTGCGTCATCGGCAGCGGTCCCGGCGGGGCCGTCACGGCTCACTTACTGGCCCGGCGCGGCCTGCGGGTCCTGCTGCTGGAAGAGGGCGACAGGGTCGGCCCGGGCGCGACGCTCGAAGCCCTCGAACCCGGATGGGAGCCCGCGCTCGCCCGGCTGGGACGACGCCGGCCGGCCCTCGTCGGGCGCCCGTGGTCCGCTCGGGCGCTGGGTGGCGGGATGGGCCTGTTCGCCGGCATCGGATTCCGGCTGAGACACGTCGACTTCGACGCCCGCGAGCACGTCGCCGACGACGCCCTCGACCCCCGCTGGCCCATCGCGTACGCCGACCTGCGTGAGCACTACGACGAGATGGAACGCCTGCTGGGCGTGGCCAGGACCCGCGGCGCCGACCCGCTCGAACCCGACGGCGCGCCCGCCTCGCTGCCGCCGCACGCCTACAGCCCGCCCGGCCGCCTGCTCGCCGGCGCCGGCCGCCACCTGGGCCTGCGCCCTTTTCCGACGCCCCTGCTCATCAACTCGGCCGAGTACCGCGGCCGCCCCGCCTGCCATCGCTGCGGGCCCTGCAACGAACACGCCTGCCCCACCGGGGCGAAAGCGGACGTCGTCGCCACCCTGCTGGACCCGGCCGTAGAGGAGGGCTCGCTCGTGGTGGCGACGGGGAGCAGGGCGCTGCGCGTCCGCGCCTCCGCCTGCGATCGGGTGAGCGCGGTCGAATGGCTCGACCAGCGTGCCGAGGTCCGGCACACGACCCGGGCGAGGTGCGTGGTGCTGGCCGCGAACGCCGTGCAGTCCTCGGCCCTGCTCCTGCGCTCGCCCTCCCGCTGGTCCCCCGCGGGCCTCGGCAATCGCCACGACGTCGTGGGACGCGGTCTCTGCTTCAAGGTCAGCGGGTACGCGGCCGGCACCGTCTCCACGCCCACCCGGAGCGCCCACAGCGCCGGCGGGCCGTTCTCGACCGTGTCCTTCTCCGACCACTACCTCGACGACGCCTGCCCGAAAGGCCTGGGCGGCATCCTGTACGAGGCCAGCCCCGCCGAACGCGCTCCCCGCGACGGAAGGCTGCCGCTGCGCGTGCACTACCTCGCCGCCGACCAGCCCATGTGGCGCAATCGCGTACGCCTGTCCAAAAAGAAGAACGGACTCGGCGCGCCACAGCTGATGATGGAATACGCCACACATCCCTTGGACGCGGCACGACTCCGCTACCTCGCGGAAAAGGCGAAGAAACTCCTCGCGCAGGCGGGCGCCGCCGATATCCGGCTCGAAGAATCCGGATACGAACGCGGCAGCCGCCATCTGCACGGCGGATGCCGGGCGGGCGACGACCCCAGGACCTCCGTGGTCGACGCCGACGGCAGGATCCACGACCAGGAGAACGTCTACGTGGTGGACGGCGGGTTCTTCCCCTACCCCGGCGGCGTGAATCCGACCTTCACCATCTTGGCGAACGCCTCCCGGATCGCCCGGCGGATCGCCCGGGACCTCGCGACGGCCACCATCTGATTCGAGGGAGAACCCATGGCCAGAACAGCTGCCACGTCCATCCCGGACGGGCGGGCGAGCGCGCTGGCGTCGCCCGGCTCGGGACCGGCCTTCGAGCGGGCCTCCGGCACGCGGGTGTGGGACACGCGGGGCCGCTGCCACGTGGACCTGTCGTCGTGCAGCGGCGCCGCGCCGCTCGGCGCCGGGTACCGGCCGGTGGTGGACGCGGCGGTCGCGGAGATGCACCGGGCGGGCATCCTGCCCGAGGCGACCTCGCCGCTGCGCGAGGAGGTGGCCCGCCGGATCGTCGAGATCTTCCCGTGCGCGCGGGCCGTCGAGTTCTTCCGTACCGGGTCCTGCGCGACGACCGCCGCCGTCCGCCTGGCCCGGCTGCACACCGGCGCCCGTACCGTGCTCACCTCCGGCTACCACGGATGGCACGACTGGCAGCTGCAGTACCGGCCCGCGATGGGGCTGGCCGACCGCGACCCCGACACCGCGGACTTCGGCTACGACCTGGATCTGCTCGAACGGCTGGCGCGCCGGCGCGGCGACCTGGCCGCGGTGATCGTGACACCCGAGGTGAACGTCTTCCCGCCCGCCTTCGCCCGCGAGGTCGAGCGCATCGCCCGTGCCCACGGCGGCCTGGTCATCGTCGACGAGGTCATGACCGGCTTCCGCTACGCGTGGGGCGGCTACCACGCCGCGGCGGGGCTGGCCCCTGACCTGATCACGCTGAGCAAGGGCCTGGCCAACGGGTTCGCGCTCTCGGCCGTCGCCGGGGACTCCGCGGTCATGGAGGCTGCCCGCCGTACGCACCTCGGCAACACCTACCAGCGGGAGACCACGCCGTTCGCCGCGGCGCTGGCGACGCTGGACGCGAGTGCCGGCGGGGCCGCGGTCGAGGCGATGCGGGCGGCGGGCGAGCGGCTCATGCGTGGGCTGGACGGCCTGTTCGACGAGGCGTCCGTGGCGGCGTGGGCACGTGCCAGGCCGACCATGTTCGACGTCGTCTTCGCCGATCCGGACCTGGGACAGCGCTTCTTCGCCGCACTGCGGGACAGCGGCTACCCGATGGCGTACGGCCAGCGGTTCATGCCCTCGGCCGCGCTGACGGACGACGACATCTCCGGCTTCCTGGACGCGGCCGCCCGCGCGCTGCCCCGCGGCGGCGCGGGGGCACGCGGAGACGGCACGGAGGCGGCCGTCCGCTACGCCGGCGAGCACTTCGCCGCCACCCGCGAGACGGTCGAGCGCTGGTGGCGCTCCGCGGCTTGATCGCGCATACCCGCGACCCCCGTTAGGGTTCCGCTGTGGACGAGGAGCAGAACGTACGCGACCTGGCGGCGGCGACCGGCCTGGACCCGAGGCGCGCCGGCGAGGTGCTGACCGTGCTGGGCGACGGCTCGTGGTGGGCACTTCCCGATCTGGTGCGACGGACGGCCGTCTCCAGGCGCTCGATCGAGGCCATGCTGCGCGAGGTGGGCCCGGAACGCTCCGGCGACCGCTACCGCCTGTCTCCCGATCGTGTACGTGACCTGCTCGGCACCGGTCATCCTCCCGTCAGCGCCGCCGGTCCCGTCGACCATCTCCTGCCCGGCCACGCGGACGTGGTCGAGCGGATGGCGAAGCTGATCGCGGGGGCGCCGCGGGCACGGCAGGCGCTCGACCACGTCTCCGCCACCCCGGAGACCGTGGTGCGGCGGGCGCTGCTGTTCGGGGCGCGATCCTGGCCGCCCGGGGCGCGCGTGCTGTGCGTCGGCGACCACGACCTCACGTCGCTCGCCATCGCCTCCCTCCACCCCGAGGTGGACATCGCGGTGGCCGACATCGACGAGCGCATCCTGGCCTACATCGACCGGTGCGCCGCCGAGCTCGGCCTGCCGGTGCGTACACGGTGGGCCGACCTGCGGCTGGGCCTGCCGTCCTCTCTCCACGGGTACGCCGACGTGACCGTGACGGACCCGCCCTACACCCCGGAGGGCATCGGCCTGTTCGTCGCCCGGTGCGTCGAGGGGCTCCGGGATCCGGAGCAGGGGCGGGTGATGCTGGCGTACGGGGCCAGCGAGCGCACGCCGATGCTCGCCCTGAAGGTGCAGACCTCCCTGCACGACCTCAACATGGCCTACGAGGCCATGTATCCCGACCTCAATCGCTATTTCGGGGCGGAAGCCATCGGGTCGGCCGCGGACCTCTACATCCTGCGCCCCACCACGAAGACCAAGCCCGCCGTGGCCGCCCGGGTGGAGCGCTTCGCCGCCGCCATCTACACGCACGGGCCGCAGTCGGTGGAGAGCAAGGCCGGCGCCGGTGACGAGCGCTTGCTCAAGCAGGCCACCGGCTTCGCCCCTGATCTGCTGGTGGGCGACTGGCCCGCCGGATTCCTGCCGCAGACGCCGCGGGTGCGCCTGGCCACCTGGCTGGCCAAGCCGTACGCCGCCGCGCCGGAGCGGGTGGCCGTCGCCGTGCCCGCCGGCCTGGAGACGGCGTTGCCCCGCCTGCTGCTCGCGGCCAGGGCTGGCCACGTCCGCGCCTTCCCCGCCGAGCCCCCGGGCGACGTGACGGAGACCGCCGCGCTGCTGTCGCCGGTCTACACGATCACCGTCCAGGACACCGCCGTCGACGCGGTACGGCGTCCGCCCGCCGACGACCCCGCCGAGCTTCTGCTACGCCGGCTCCTCGACCGGGCCCACGGCAAACTCATCAACACCTGGCGGGAAGGGCTGATCCGTGCCCATGACGGGCTGACCAAGCGGCAGGCGCGCGACCTCGTCCTGCGGATCGCTCCCTGGGCCGACGAGGTCACCGCGCTTGAGCTCCCGCTCCACCGCCTGGCCGAGCTGGGCGAGGCCGTCCGCACGACGCTGCGCGAGGCGGCCGAGGCGACCTGACCAAGCCCCGGCCCCCGACTACGGCGTCAGGGCGCCACTCACCGGAACTGGCCAGCGCTCCGGATCGGGGCCGTGGGCGTGCCGCAGGGCCAGCAGCAGCCGCTCCAGCCCGAGGCCCAAGCAGGCGGTGTGGGCGGGCGCACCGCCGGCGGCCCGGATGCCGAACGCCGCTCCGAAGTGCTCCTTGTGGTAGTTCACCGACACCACCGCCTGCCGGACGCCCGGCGCGACGTCGGCCGCGAGCTCCCACTTGAGCCCGTCGGCCTGTTGCGCGGCGGCGAGCAGCTTCCCCGTCCGTCCCCAGAACGGGTCGTTCGCCGGGCGGGTCACCGGCCGCACGCCCAGGGTCTCCAGCCAGCGCGTGAGCCGGTCGAGGCGGTCATCGCGCCAGGTCAGGCACTGCTCGGGCGTACCCAGCAGGACCGTCTCGTACATGCGGAAGGACCTGAGGCGGCCGGGCTCCGCCGTGGCCTCCTGGCGGAAGCAGTCGGCGACCACGCTCAGCTCCTCCGGCCCGGCGAGGGTGCGGCCCTCGTAGCGCGGATACACGTGGTAGCAGGCCGCCGGGGTCAGCACCAGGTCCGTGGCGGCGCCGCCCCGGCCGACGGTGCCGAGCAAGTGCGGGAAGGACGCGGCGTAACCCGCCCGCTCCGCCACCGCGGCGGCGAGGACGGGCGGAGCCCGCAGGTGGCGCACCCGCTCCCCCGCGCACAACCGCCGCAGGACGCGCACCAGGGTCGCGAGCAGGTCGTCTGCGGCCCCGTCGACGACGATCACCCCGGGCGCCGGGGTCGGTTCCGCGTTCACGGACCGGCCAGCGCGGTGCCGCAGACCACGATGGGGAACTCCGCGCCGCCTCCGTCCTCCTCCGGCGGGCCGCTCTCCTCGGCGGCCAGGCCGTACAGGAAGGCCGTGGCGCCGCGCAGCCCGCCGTAACCGCGGCACTGTACGGAGCCGGGCCCGAACACCTCCGCCAGCAGGTCGCGCAGCCCCGCCGGGGTGAACCTCCACCGGTCGGCCATGAGGGCGTCGTCCACCGGGTCGGTACGGCTGATCCCCGGCACCGTCACCAGCAGGCTGCCTCCGGGCACCAGGCTGCGCCGCACGTTGACCAGCGCCGCGCGGGGATCCCTTACGTACTGAAGGGTCTGGATGAGCAGGACGCAGCGATAGCGCGCGGCGGGCAGGGTCTCGTGCCCGGCCAGGTCGGCGATCAGCGTCGCGTCCTCGTTGTCCGGGTCGATGTCCACGACGTCGGTCCGCGCCGTCTCTCCCGCGAACCGCCGGGCGTACTCGTTCTCCCCGACCTCCAGGAGCGGCGGGCGGATCAGGTGGGCGGCGGCCGTCAGGAAGGCGTCGATGTGGCGGCGGTCGACGGGGGTGCCACGGTCGTAGCCGAAGCAGTCGCTGAAGGGTTCGGCCCTGTCCAGAACTCCCCACGACGACGGCCCGAGGTCGTCCATCCCGCACTCCCCTCGGTCACGATCATGCGGGGAGCAGCATCGCACCCGCCCCCGAAACCGGGCAAGAACCACGTGAGCGGCACAGGCGCCGGAGGCGGTTCAGGCTATGAGCAGGCGGAGGCCGAGATCCGCCGCGTCGAGGCCGGCGAAGTCGCCGTTGCGCTCGGCCCACCGGCCGGAGCCGAGGTCCTCGCCGAGGCTCCGCACCGCCCGCTGCTCCGCCTCCGGCCCGACCTTCGTCCACACCGACATCGCGCGGCGCACGTGATCCTCCAGGTACGCCCCCGGCCGACGCCAGTACGCCTCGAAGAGGCCGTCAGCGCAGTCCCACGGGATGGGCACCGGCTCGGCGCGAGCGCCGATGGCATCGGCCATCCCGGCGAGCGAGGGGAACGCCGCGAGGACGCCGGCGAACTCCGGCAGGTAGTCGCGGGTGAGCCAGAACCGGTCCTGCCATCCTGGCTCGTCGGTGTCGAAGGTGAGCACCACCACGCGACGGGCCACGCGCCGCATCTCGCGCAGCCCCGCCATCGGGTCCCCCCAGTGGTGAACGGTGGAGACGGCCATCGCGACGTCGAAGGACCGGTCCTCGAACGGCAGGTTCTCCGCGGCGGCGTCCACGCACGGCGCCGACCCGGCGGGCCGCTGCGCCCGCATGACCGCCGACGGCTCCGCCGCGGTCACGTCGCGATCAGCGGGCTCGTAGGAGCCGGTGCCGGCCCCGACGTTCAGCACCGTCCGCGCGTCCCCGAGGGCGTCCCAGATCTGCGCGGCGATGCGCGGGTCGGTCCGCCGCGTCGCGGTGTAGGCGCCGCCGATCGCGTCGTACAGTTGTGCGCCGAGCACCTCCAGTTGTTCCTCCGGTGTCACGTTCAGCCCCTTCGCGCGTGCCTCGAGTTCCCTGTCGATGGCCGCCACCATGGCGTCGGCGCGCTCGCGCCGCTCCAGCAGCAGGCCGCGCAGCCGGCGCAGGTGCGCGACCGCGTCGGTGGACGGGTCGCCGACCAGTTCAGCGACCTCGCGCAGCCCGAAGCCCAGCCGCCGGTAGGCGAGCACCTCCCGCAGCCGCTCCACGTCGCCCGCCGAGTAGGCCCGGTACCCGACCGAGGTCCGCGCCGACGGCCGGACGAGCCCGATCTCGTCATAGTGATGCAGCGTGCGGACGCTCACGCCGGCCAGCTCGGCCACGTGCCCCACGGTCCGGTGTTCCTCCACGGCATCGACTATGCCGCCTCACGCCACGTGAGGGTCAACCGGTCAAGGTGGATGTGAAGTCGGGCAGGGTGAGGGCCGAATGGGCCGGTCGTCCCTCAGCCGGGGGAATGGCGCTGAGCTTGCGGAGCCTGTCGTTGCGCTGCTCCAGGGCTTGCGCGGTGGTCGGGAAGAGTGTGGCACCGCCCTGGCCGACCAGTCCCTGGTTCATGGTCACGAACTCGCGGGTGCCGTGCTCGTAGGCCGCGAAGCCCGCGGCGTGGTCCCTGCCGACGAGAGAACCGGCCAGCATGTACGCGCCGACGAGCGCGAGGCTGGTGCCCTGCCCGGTGAGGAACGAGGGCGCGTAGGCGGCATCGCCCACCAGCGCGACCCTGCCGCTGGACCAGCGGGGCATGCGGATCTGGCCGACCGCGTCGAAGAACACGTCGTCCACCTCGCGCATGGCGGCCAGCATGCCCGGAACCTCCCACCCCGCGCCGGCGAAGACCTCGGCGACGAGCTTCCGCTGCGCCTCCGGGTCCGGGAACGCCTCGAACGGCGGTTCCGGCCGGGCGAAGTTCAGGAACGCGTGCACGTCGTCGTTGTCCCCCACGGCGTAGAGGGCGGCGGCCCTGCCCGGGGTGTTCCACATCACGGTCTCGTGGGAGAGCCCGAAGGTGTTGCGCATGGTGAACACGGCGAAGCAGTAGCCGAGGTAGTGGTGAAAGCCCTCCTCGGGCCCGAACAGCATCTCGCGGGTGCGTGAGTGCATGCCCTCAGCGCCGACCACCAGGTCGAACGTACGGCTGCCGCCCCCGCGGAAGGTGACGTCGACCCCGTGAACGGACTCGTCGAGGGTGTCGATGGAGTCGTTGAACAAGAACTCCACGTCGTCACGGACCGCCGCGTGGAGAGCGTTGGTCAGATCCCCGCGCCGCACCTCCAGATCCTTCCCCTCGACACCGCCGGTCACGGCATGCGGATGGATCGAGGCCACCTCGCCGCCGTCCCCGTCGACGAAGGTCAGCCTGCGCAGGTCGATGTGCGCGTCCCGCAGCCGCGGCAGGAGTCCCATCCTGCGGAGGACCTCCAGCGCGGTGCCGCGCACGTCGATGGGGTAACCGCCGGCACGGAGCGTGCCCGCCTTCTCCACCACCGTGACCGCGTAGCCGTAGCGGTTCAGCCAGAACGCGAGGGCGGGCCCCGCGATGCTCGCCCCCGACACGAGGATCGTGCGCCTCGGCGTCATTCCTTGACTCCTTTGCTCATGGTACGGACGACAAGCAGCGACAGCGCCGTGACGACGCCGGCGATGACGAATCCGGTGACGTAGGCCGATTCGGCCGGGACGCCCGACCCGGCGTCGGTCCCGGCGGCGAGGAAGGCACCGCTGACCTGCGCGCCCGTGGCGAACCCGATCACACGAGTCACCAGGACCAGGCTGGTGGCGGTGCCGGTGTTGCCGTGGTCGACGGAGGTGGCGGTCTTGACGACCATCGCCGTGATGCAGACACCACTGGCCAGGGCGATCAGCGCCTTGGCGACGACGAGGTGCCAGACCTCGCTGTGCAGGAAGACCAGGGCGACGAAGGTGGCCGTCATGACGCCGACGCCGGCACTGACCACGGCACTCGCGCCGAACCGCCGCGCCGCGACCCCGCCCAGCGGCCCGCTGACCGCCGCCGCGATGGCGCCGGGCAACAGATAACGCCCGATGTCGGTGGAGCTGGCCGCGAAGCCGTATCCGTCGGCGGACAGCGAGAACAGCTGCGGAACGAGGAACATCGACACCGCGGTACCCACGCAGACGGCGAAGGTGATCACGTAGGAACTCCAGATCGCGGGCTGCGCGAGCAGCCGCAGATCGACCATCGGCGCGGGCGAGCGGCGTTCGACGAAGACCCATCCGGCCACGAGGACGGCCAGCAGCACGACGACGGCGCCCAGCACGAGGGGACGGCTGCCGACCTCGGGGGCCATCGAGAGCCCGAGCATGAGCGTCAGGAGAACACCGCTCAGGAGCACCAGTCCGGGCCAGTCGATCCTGGCGTCCGACCGGGAGGGCGGATCGTGCGGCATCAGCTTGTGGACGAACAGGGTCGTCACGACGACGGCGAACGTCGGAATCGCGAACATCCAGTGCCGGGACAGCCCTTCCGCGATGGGCCCCGCTATCAGCGTGCCCAGCATGCCGCCGCCGATGAACAACCCGCTGACCACCCCGATGGCCACCTGGGACTCTCCCGGCGAGAGGTACTTGCGCACCAGAATGATCGACAGCGGCAGCGTGCCCACCATCGCGCCCTGCAGTACCTGACCGAGCAGCAGCACCGCCATGTTCGGCGCCAGCGAGGACACCAGACCTCCGGCCGAGACCACCGCCATGAGCCGGACCAGGACCCACTTCCCGCCGTAGCGGTCGCCGAGATTGCCCGCGACGGGCGCGATGAGAGCGCCGGTGATGAGCATCGCGGTGCTGAGCAGTGCCCCTTGGGCGGGATTGATGGACAGTTCGCGTTGCAACAGCGGGAGCGTCGGCGCCACCACCGACTCCAGGACACCGGTGACGGCTGCCAGCATGCCGAGAGCCACGACAGCGGCCTTCCCCATGCGGATCGGGGGAGCAAGGGGTGTGGTCATGGAAGGTCCTTTCCTCGTTTCCGGGCGAGTAGGAGGTCGGCGGCGCGCTTGGCACCGCCGCCTCGCCGGGAGTACTCACGCCGCGAGCGCGAAGTACGAAGCCCGCCGCGAGCCCGCCCGCCGCCGCGCGGCGGGCGTGCCGGTGCGGGCCCAAGGGTCTTCAGAAGCCGGGCGAACTTCGCGATGGCCACGATCAGTCCCGCGAAGGACGGCATCCTCGGCCGCGGCCGGCGTCGTGCGGGCCGCCGCCGATGTCGAGGGCGAAGCCGCCGGGCGGCCGGTGGCCGGTCGGGACGGCCGGGAGCGCAGGCACGCGCGGGCCGTCGATGGCACGGTCGTCAGGTCTTCGACCGCGGCGGTGGACTTCGCGGGTGCTTCATCACAGGGTCTCCGTCGGAGATGGGGCGGTCAGAGGTGCAATACCGGTCATGGGGTACGGGGCGGTCAGGGTGGCGGGCGTGGGTTCGGGTACCGGGCGGTCAGGGTGGCGGGCGTGGGTTCGGGGCGGTCAGGGTGAGTTGCCGGGTCGGGTGTACGCGTGGCCGAGGCCGGTCACGGTCAGCACGACGAGTGCCGCCAACGCCACCGCGAGTCCTTCGTGCACCTGGCACAGCGCCGCGCCGGTGACCGCTCCGGCGATGATGAGCGCGACGGCCGTACCCCGGCGCAGTGCCCCTTGGCCGCGGGCCGCGCCCAGCCGCGAGTCCGCCGCGAGGCCGGTCAGCGTGGAGGTGACGACCACGGTGGTGACGTCCTTCACCCCCAGGTGGCGCGCCGTCGCCGCCTGCACTCCCATGGCGAGGGCGAGCGACGCCGCCATCGACGCGCGGGCGGCGGGGGTGCCCGTCCCGATCACGGCCAGGCCGAGCGCCGTGGCGGCCAGAACCAGCCCGACACCGCCCAGCAGCCCCGTGCACCTGCCGGTCCAGCCCGGGGCCGCGGTACGCAGCACCCGCCCGGCCACGGCCGCGCCGACGACGAAGGACACCAGCGCCACGACCGGACCGAGCACGGGCAGCCCCGTCCCGCCGATGGCCGCCATGCCGAGGATGACCACGTTGCCCGTCATGTTGCCCGCGAACACCTGATCCAGGCGCAGGTAGCCGACGGCGTCGACGACGCCTGTGGCGAAGGTGAGGGCGAGCATCAGACCCAGCGGCGTGACCCGCCCTCGCACGAGCCGACCGCGGATGCGGGCGCGGGCGGGGGCGGGGGCACGAATGCGGGCGCGGGCGCTGACACTGGCGTTCACGTCTCGTCCTATGGCCGGTGGTGGGCGGCGTGGTGGGCGGCCAGGACGTCGCCGCCGAAGTCGCTCTCCGGGTCCCGCCACACGGCGTGGGCGTGGTTGACGCCGCGGTGGATGTTGGTCCACTCGACGAGCAGCCGCGGGCCCTGCAGGCGGTAGTAGTGCGGCTCGCCCGCCGTGGTGGAGCCGGCCCAGGCGAGGTGCACGGCGTCCAGCGCGGCCGGGTCGTCGTAGAGGGGCAGCGGCGACAGTTCGCCGGGGACGCGGTCGAGGTAGGTGCCGAGCAGGGCGCGCAGCAGTTCCCGCTGCGTGGTGTCCAGTTCGGCGCCCGGCACGCCCTTGGGCGCCGGGGTGAGGGCCAGCGCCCGCTGGTCCGTGCCGTAGAGGCCGGTGGCCGGGTTCTCGGCACGGTCCGGGGTGTGCTGGCCGGGGCGCCAGAGTTCGCTACGCCTCACCACGCGGTCGTCGACGCGGTCGCTGTTGCCCGCCACGATGTCGTTCGGGGCGCGCTCCAGCAGCACCGCGCGGGCGGCGGACTCGGGGCGCAGGGAGCGGACGAGTTCGCGGGCCAGGTCCTCGGCCGTTCCCAGCGGGCGCAGCGTCGCGCCGCCCAGCAGTGGCGACGCGGCCGGGTCGGCGCCCAGGAAGCACGGGGTGGTGGCGGCGACGCGCCCGTCCACCACGAGGTAGTTGAGCGAGACGTGGTGCCCGCCGAACCGCCATCCCCACGGCCGCCGCCCGCCGGGCTCGCCGAAGACGCGAAGGTAGTACATGCCGGGGTCGCGGGAACGTTCCCGCCCCCAGTTCACCGAGAAGCCCTCGACGCGGTCGAGCACGTTCTCCAGGCCGAGCACGGTGGCGACGGTGGCGTACCCGGCTTCGGACAGCCCGCTCGCGACCAGCCGCATCACCAGCCGGTGCTGGGCGGGGCGCTGCTGGTGGAAGGTGAGGCCGCCGTGGTCGGTGGGCGTGTAGTACCAGCGGGTGCGTTCGGCGTCGGCCGGGCCGTCGGCGCCCGGCGGCGGTCCGGTGGCGACGGCGAGCTGCTCCGCGTCCAGGGACGCCAGCCACGCCTGGGCCGCCTCGGCCATCCGGTTCGCGACCTCGCGGCCGGCGTCGATCATCGCCGCCCCCGCTGAACGTGTGCGGGCACGAACGCCGCGCCGCGCACGTGCGGGGCCCGCCCGGCGACGCTCGCCGCGGCGGCGGCCCGGACGCGGGCGCGCGTGGTGCCGTTCACGCCGCCGTCACCTTGAGGAACTCGCGCACCCAGCGGGCGATCGGGTCGGCGAACTCCATCGTGATCGCGTGCCGCCCGTCCTCGATCGAACGCAGTTCGGCGTCGGGGATTCGTTGCTCCATCAGAACGGCGCCGGCGTAGGGGGCCAGCCGGTCGGCCGTACCGTGCACGATCAGGGTGGGTGCGGCGATCTCCCCGAGGCGGTCCCAGACCTCGTGCTGCCGGGCGACGGCGTGGCGCCGGGCGCTCTGCCCGGGATCGCGGACGGTGAGTGTCTGGGCGGCGCGGGTACGCAGGTCGGCCTCGCCTTCGGGGGTGAGGAAGAAGCCGGAGACCGCGTTCTGCCGGTCCTCGTGGGTCATGCCCAGCAGCTCGTCGACCGCCTCGACGCACATCGCGTAGCTCGGCGTGGTGGCGACCAGGATGAGGGATGCGACCCGTCCGGGGTGCCGGAGCGCGACGTGCTGCGCGACGGCGCCGCCGAAGGAGGTGCCCAGCAGGTGCGCGCGCTGGAGCCCCAGCGCGTCCAGCAGGGCAACGAGGTCATCGGCGAGGTCGCCCAGCGTGTACGGCACCGGCGGGTTCACGGTGATCCCCGAATCGCGTTGATCGTAGGAGATCGCCCGGATTCCCGCGCCGAGGTGCGTGCGGAGTGTCGCGAACTGGGTCCGGTCGCTCTCTCCGCCATGAACGAGCACGAGCGGCACGCCACTACCGCCATCGATGTATCCGACTTCGAGCTCACCCGCGCGCAGGGAGGTGGCGGGTTCGCGCTTTACCTGATGAGTGGCCACTGCTGGCCCCCTTCGTCGACACGATACTTAGACACTTATCTGATTTGAGATGAGCGTATCACTTCACTGCTTGTTTAGGGAGGCCCGCATCCCACGATTAGAGGCGTCCGGCTTCATGATGCGCGCATGGAACGGCACCTCGCCACACCCCTCGCCCGTCCAGGGCGGTGGAGTCGGTGGCGGTGCCCACGATCGTCGTCAGCGCGCCTTTCGACGCGGCGGTACGGCGGCGCCTTCGACGGCAGCCAGGTAAGTGACCGAGTCATGCCCGCCGGCGATCAGCCCGCGCGTGACCACCCGCGCAGCGCGCCGCGATAGGCCTCGGTCAGCCGGGTGATGACCTCCCGCCGGGACAGGTCCGTCTCCTGCAGCAGATCCTGGATTTCCCGAGGGTCGTACATCATGTTGTTGAGGAACAGGGCGTACTCGATGATGTCGTCCGGGAGGCCGATGTCGGCGAGCAGCCCGCGCACCGGCTCGGCCCAGGCGTCCCGCAGGGCGGTGATGATCTCGTTCCCGTTGTGGAGCCGCTCCAGGTAGCCCCGCCGGGACCGGATCTGCACCAACGCCGGGCCGTGCTCGGCGAGCAGGTCCACCCATTTGTCCACGACGGAGTCGAACAGCGGCTGCCCTTCCGCGGTCGAGGCCGCGGTGAAGTCGCGAAGCTCCTCGACGACGCTGAGCACATAGGCCGCGAGCACGTCCTCCACGGTGGAGTAGTAGCGGTAGGCGGTGGCCGGGCCGATCTCCGCCCGGGACGCGACGGCCTGCATGGTCAGCTGGTCGGGCGCTTCCCTGGCGAGCTCTCCGACGGCCTCAAGGAGGCGCCGGCGGTTGCGGCGGGTGTCGCTGCGCAGTTTGCCCTCCCCCCGTGGGGCGTCCTGCTGATCGGTCACAGGCTCCTCCGCCCTCATCGAAGTGCAGGCGAAGGATATCCCGTCCGAGTGGCCCGCGTTCGACCGCTCGGACCCGCGCGGACCGGCCGCGTCAGGATCTCGCACCGCCCAGGTGAGCGACGATGCGGGCCAGCCCGGTCCGCAGGTCGTCCTCGGAGGCCGCGAACGAGATCCGGATATGCCCCTCGCCCGAAGGCCCGTACTCGGCGCCGGCCCGGACCATCACCTTCCGCTCGGCGAGTTCGCGGGCGACCACCTCGGACGGCAGGCCGGCGTCGTAGCGGAGGAACCCGTAGAACGCCCCCTCGGGCGGAACCAGGTGCAGGCCGGGAACGCCGGACAGGTGCGCGACCACGAGCTCGCGACGCTGCCGGTATCTGCCGGCCATGCCCTCGACGACGTCGTCCGGCAGGTCAAGGGCGGCGAGGGCCGCGTGCTGGACCGCCGTGTTCAGCGATCCGTCGACGGTCCGGTGCGCGTGCGCCGCCGCGTCCACCACCTCGCGCGGCCCGGCCAGGTATCCCACCCGCCAGCCGGTCATCGCGTACGTCTTGGAGAACGTCTGCACGTAGACCGTCCGGTCCCGCAGCGACGCGATCTCCAGCGCCGAGGTGAACACGTGCCCCGGATGGACCAGCCGGTGGTAGGCCTCGTCGCTGACGACCAGGACGTCGGAGCCGTCGAGGAGTTCCCCGAGCGCCTTGAGCTCCTGCTCGCCGTGCACGATGCCGGTCGGGTTCGAGGGATTCGAGAAGATCATCATCGTGGCCCCGGGAAGCGCGGCGGCCAGCGCGCCGAGGTCCCAGTGCAGGTCCGGGGCGAGCGGGACGAAGTCCACGGTGCCTCCGGCCAGGACGACCAGGTCGGAGTAGAGCGAGTAGGCGGGCTCCGGGATGACCACGCGGTCGCCGGGGCCGACCGTCGCGAGCACCACGGCCGCCAGGGCCGCGGTGGCGCCGTGGGTGATCACGACGTCGTCGGCGGTCCAGGTCCTGCCGGGGCGCGCCGGCAGCCCGGAGGCGAGCGCGGCGCGCAGTTCCAGGAGGCCTTTCTGGTCGGCGTAGTGGGTGTGTCCCGCGCGCAGGGCGGCCACGGCGGCCTCGATCACCGGCGCGGGGGTGGGGAAGTCCGGCTCGCCCATGGCGAGGGAGACGGCTCCCGGCGGGGCCGGGGCGAGGGCCGGGCGCCGCGAGCGACGACGCAGCTCCTCCATCCGGAAGGCGGTCACCGGGCCGCCGCCGTACGCTCGGCCAGGATGCGCCGCCGGAGCGCCTCCTCCCTCTCGACGATCCCGTCGATCGCGGCCACGACCTCCTTCACCCGGTCCCGTGGAACCACGACGACGCCGTCGGCGTCACCGACGAGCACGTCGCCCGCCGCCACCACGACGCCGCCGACCGCCACCGGGGCCCCGATGGCGCCGGGGCCGTTCTTGAAGGGGCCGGCGGGGGTGATCGCCCGCGCGTACACGGGCAGGCCCATCTCCGACAGCGTCTGTACGTCGCGGACGGCGCCGTCGACCACCGCGCCGGCGACGCCGGCGTTGACCATGATCTCGCCGATGAGGCCGCCGATCAGCGCACGGGTCATGTCCCCGTGCCCGTTGACGACCAGGACGTCGCCCGGCCGGGCCTCGTCGAGCGCCCGGTGGATGGCCAGGTTGTCACCCGAGCGCACGTCCACCGGCAGGGCGTTCCCGAGGAGCGCGGCGCGCTCGGTGAACAGCCGGATGCCGCCGTCCATGACGGTCATCCGCTGCAGCGCGTCGCCGACGTCGGCGGCCGGCACCTCCCCGAGCCGGCGGGTCTCCTCCGCCGCCACCCGGTCCCAGCCCGGAGCGATGGACACGCTGTCCGTCGCCGCAACAATGAACATGATGACTCCATTCTCAAATGAGATACTCTTCTCAGATGAGATGACCATAACGCTTAAGACGCCCGTCTACAATGACGCGGGCTCGACGAACCCCATCGATCCACCGCAGCCGAAAGGATCCAGAGTGTTCACCACCCGGCCCGAACTGGCGGGAAGCTTCGGAATGGTCGCCAGCACCCACTGGCTGGCCTCCGCGACAGGCATGAGCGTGCTCGAAGGCGGCGGCAACGCGTTCGACGCGGCGGTCGCGGCCGGATTCGTCCTGCAGGTGGCCGAACCACACCTGAACGGGCCGGCCGGCGAGGTGCCGATCCTGCTCTGGGACGAGTCCGCGCGGAAGGTGTCCGTCGTCTGCGGCCAGGGCGTCGCTCCCGGCTCGGCGACCATCGACCGCCTCGCCGGACTCGGCGTCGAGGTCATGCCGGGCACCGGCCTGCTCGCCGCCACCGTGCCCGGGGCGTTCGGCGGCTGGATGCTCATGCTGGAGCGCTGGGGCACCTGGTCGGTCGCCGAGGTGCTCGAACCCGCGATCCACTACGCGGAGCACGGCGTGCCCGTCCTGGACCGCATCTCGTCCACCATCGCGACGGTCGAGCAGTTGTTCACCGGCGACTGGCCGACCTCCGCCGCGACGTGGCTGCCCGGCGGGAAAGTGCCCGCGCCCGGGTCACGGCTGACGAACCCCGTGCTCGCCGCCACCTACCGCCGCATCGTCGCCGAGGCGATCGGCGGCACCAGGGAGGCTCAGATCGCCAACGCCCGCGACGCCTGGTACCGCGGCTTCGTCGCCGAGGCGATCGCCGAGTTCAGCGCCACGACCGCGTGGCGGGACAGCTCGGGCGAGGTGCACGGCGGGTTGCTCACCGGCGACGACCTCGCCTCGTGGTCGGCGACCGTGGAGGAGCCGCTGCGGTTCGGCTACCACGGCCACACGGTGTGCAAGACCGGGCCGTGGGGTCAGGGTCCGGCGTTCCTCCAGCAGCTCGCGTTGCTGTCCGGCTACGACCTGACCGCGATGGGCCACCTGAGCGCCGACTACATCCACACGGTGATCGAGTGCGCCAAGCTGGCCTTCGCCGACCGCGAGGCATGGTACGGCGACGCGGCGGAGGTCCCCATGAACGACCTGCTCAGCGACGCCTACAACGCCGAGCGCCGCGGCCTCGTCGGCACGGAGTCCTCCTTCGACCTACGCCCGGGCTCGCCGGGCGGCCGCGAACCGCGGCTCCCCGACTACCCGGCCCCCGAAGGCCTGCTGAGCGCCCGCGGCGTGGGCGAACCGACGGTCGGCGCCGACGGCCGGGTACGTGGGGACACCTGCCACGTGGACGTCGTCGACCGGTACGGCAACATGGTCTCCGCCACCCCGAGCGGCGGCTGGCTGCAGAGCTCTCCCACGATTCCGTCCCTGGGCTTCTGCCTGGGTACGCGCGCGCAGATGTTCTGGCTCCAGGAGGGCCTGCCCAACTCCCTGCGTCCCGGCATCCGGCCCCGCACCACCCTGTCCCCGTCGTTCGCCCTGCGCGACGGCAGGCCCTGGATGGCCTTCGGCACTCCCGGCGGCGACCAGCAGGATCAGTGGAGCGTGAACTTCTTCCTCGCCCTCGTCCACGGCGGCGGACTGAACCTCCAGGAGGCCGTCGACGCCCCGATGTTCCACTCCGAACACTTCCCCAGCTCCTTCTACCCGCGCGCGTCCCGACCCGGCGTCATGCACGTCGAGGACAGGATCGCCCCCGATGTCGTGGCGGAACTCCGCCGCCGCGGCCACGAGGTGGAAGTCCAGGACGGGTGGTCGATCGGCAGGCTCAGCGCGGTGTCCCGCGACGGCACGTTCCTGCGCGCGGCGGCCAACCCCCGCGGCGCCCAGGGCTACGCGGCCGGCCGCTGACGGTCATCGAAGGGTCGGTGTTTGGCCTGGGTCGTATCAACGCGGCGCTGCCTGGGCGGCATCTGGGTTTGGGTTGTGGGCGGTGGTCGCCGGATCGGTACCACCCCGGACAACACCAAGGGAGAAAGCATGACCATCATGCGGGCGGCGGCACGGTTGACGTCCATCGGGCTGGTCGGCGCCGCCATCGGCGTGCTGCCCGCCCTGCCCGCGCCCGCCGAGGCGCACACGACGGTGACGGCCGCCTGTGACCCGGCCAGGCTGGTGGCGAAGGCCAAGAAGGCCGGCAAGACGGTCTCCATGAAGAACGCGAAGAAGCGGTGCGCGCTCCTGAACGGCCGGGCCAAGTCGCACACACCGGCCCCCGCGAACAAGCCGAATTCCCTCCAGGTCACCGACCTGCTGAACGGCCTGATCAAGCAACGCTGACCGGCTACCAGCTCAGCACCTTCGACCGCCCCGGTGGGGTGAGCGGCCGGTCGCCGAGGATCCGTACGCCCAGCGGGACCAAGGCCACGCAGAGCAGGCCGGCGACCAGCGCGTCGGGGATCGAGGCGCTCTTCAGCACGCCCATCCAGGTGCCTCCGGCCAGGAGCAGCATCACCGCGCGGGCCGTACCGAGGAGCCCGGAACGCCAGGCGGCGACGGCCAGCAGCAGCGAGCCCGCGTACTGGCCGACCGAGGCCCAGACCGGCACCAGCCACGGCCCGTAGGAGATGTCCACGTACTCCTTCATGATCGCGTCCGTGGCCTGGTCCAGCCCGACGGCCTCGGTGAGCTGGAAGGCGGTCTGGTCGGCGCCGGCGAAGTACAGGCGGGCGAAGAGGCCGGCGGCCAGCAGCGTGGCGCCCCAGGAGGCGAGGCCGCCGCCCACCCGCTGGGCCAGGGCGATGAACGCGGGGAAGAGCAGCAGCGCCCCCAGCGCGAAGACCGCGTAGGCGAGGGCGAACAGGGCGGGTTCGGCCGTGTACGCCAGCAGTTGCCCGTAGGCGGCGAACGGCTGCGCCTCGGCCCATTCCTGCTGCTGAGGGGTGAGGGCGGTGACCGTGCCGAGGTGGCGCAGCAGCAGTCCCGCGCACAGGACCACCGGCCCCAGGACGAGCGTCAGCCCACCGATCCAACGCCCGGGAAAGTCTGTGTTCATGGAGGGCGAGTCTGGCGACGGAGGGCCGGGCGGATCATCGGCCGATCGTCAACCGCCGCCCCTGCCGAAAGTCAGGTTTCACCACATGACTCTCGCCGGACATCGGCCCCATCGTGAACACGTCAGGCAGCGTGATCAGGCCACGGGACCGCCGCCGTAGCTGATCTCGTTGCCGTCCGGGTCCCGGTAGATCATCTTGACCACGCCGCCGTCGAACGTCTCGCGCTCCGCGGGCTCGATGCCCCGCCCGGCGAGCGCGGCGACCCGCTCGTCCAGGTCCTCGACGAAGGAGAACACCAGGGCGTTCCCCGCCCGTTTCGGGTCCTGCACGATGTAGACGTACCGGTGCTCGGCCACCTCCCACACCGCCTCGATCTCGTTCGGCAGGAACGACGGCCGCGCGCCGAAGAAGCGCTCGTACCACGGCAGCGCCGTGGCGTAGTCGGTGACGGGGATACCGGCAAAGAGGTCCAAGGCCATGATGTCCTCCGGGTTGGGTCGGCAGGTCGCCGATACTGACCCCGGCGGCGTCCCGAACTCATCGGTGACCGCGCGATCCGCCTTGACCTTGACGCCTGCGTGAAGGTTCTAGCGTCGCCGCATGAATACGCAAGGGAGCGGCCCCCGGCTGCCGTTGTGGCTGCTGAGCCTTTTCCTCCTCGCCTTCTCCTTCGGCACCGACGACCTGATCATCGCCGGCATCCTCCCGGACCTCGCCCGCGACCTGGACGTGTCGGTCGCGATGAGCGGCCAGCTCGTCACGGTGTTCGCGCTGACCTACGCGCTGGGCGCGCCGGTCGCCGCCCTCCTGACCTCCCGGCTGCCGCGGCGGCCGGTGCTCGTCGGGGCCGCCGCCGTGTTCGTCCTGGCCAACCTCGCCGCCGCCGTCGCCCCCTCGTACGGCCTGCTGATGGTGGCGAGGATCGTCTCGGGGCTGGCCGCCGCGACCGCCTCGCCCGCCGCCTTCGCCGTCGCGGCCACGGCCGCCCCCGAAGGCCGGCAGGGGCGCTTCCTCGCGGTCGTCGGGGCCGGGCTGACGACGTCGCTGGTGGCCGGGGTGCCCGTCGGCACCTGGATCGGCGGCGAGCTGGGCTGGCGGGCCACGATGGTCTACGTCGCCGCGATCGCCCTGCTCGCCGGAGTCGGGCTGCTGTCGTCCCTGCCCGCCCTGCCGGGCACGGGCGCGTCCCGTCTCAAGGAACGGCTGGCGCCGCTACGCCGTCCCGGCACCGCCGCGGCGCTCCTGGCGATGATCCCCAGCGGCGCCGGCGGCATGATGTCCTACGTCTACATCACCGAGATCGTCGGCCGGATCGGCGGCATCCGCGGCGCCGCCGTCGCCCCGCTCATCACCGTCGTGGGCCTGGCCGGGATCGCCGGCGCGTTCGCCGGCGGCCGGCTGGTCGACGCGGTGGGCGCCCTGCGCGCGCTGATGATCCTCCTGCTCGGCGTGTTCGCCGCGCCCGCGCTCATGGCCGTCCTGGGGCTCGCCGGGGGGCCGTACCCCCTCCCCGTCGTCACGGTGCTCGTGATCCTGTACGGCCTCGCGACCTGGGGAATCGCACCGGCCACCCAGGCCTGGCTGCTGGAGCGGGCCGACGGCCCCGGCGCCGCCAACGAGCTGATCGCGCTCAACAACAGCGCCATGTTCCTCGGCTTCTCCCTGGCCGGCGGGATCGGCGGCCTGGCTCTGGAGGCGTTCGGCCCGGTGGCCGTGCCCGCGACCGCCGCGGGATGCGTGCTGGTGTCGCTGGCGTTGTTCGATAGGGCGTTCACGTCCGGTGGAAGAAGGGTGGACCGGTGATGCGGATCGGCGAGGTGGCACGCCGCGCGGGTGTATCCACCCGGGCGCTGCGCTACTACGAGGAGCAGGGCCTGATCAGCGCGGAGCGCGATCACAACGGCTACCGGAGGTACGACGGTCACGCCGTTTCGCTCGTGCGCGACATCGCCCGCCTGCTGCACGCCGGGCTGAGCTCGGAGGACGTGCTGCGGTTCGTGCACTGCCTGGGCACCGGCGAGCCCGACCCGCCCAAGGACTGCCTGTCCCTGATCCGGACCTACTCCGAGCGCCTCGGGGCGCTGGACGAGCGCATCGCCGCCATGAACGGCGTGCGCGAGCGCCTGGCCGCCGAGATCGACCGCCTGGCCGAGACGATGGGCGACCCGAGGTGATCAGGCGGGGAGGGACGCGAGCCAGCCGGTGAGGATGTGGTTGACCTCGTCCCCGCGCTCCTGCTGAATCCAGTGGCCGCATCCGTCGAGGATGTGTGAGCCCATCAGGCCGGGCAACGTCGCGGGGTAGGCCTGGATCGCCTCGGCCAGCCATGTGGTGGAGGCGTCCTGGGCCCCGCCGGCGAACAGGGACGGCTGGGTGATGGGCCGGCCGGAATGGGCGGCGAGGTCCTCCCAGTCCCGGTCCATGTTGCGGTAGCGGTTGAGCGCCCCGGTGAGGCCGGTCCGCTCGAACTCCGCGGCGTACAGGTCGAGGTCGCCCTCGCCGAGCCAGGCGGGCAGCCGCCCGGCCGGGAACCGGTCGCGCAACCTCCCGCCGCGGCTCACGAAGTGCGGGTCCGGGGCGCCGGGCGTGGGCATGGTGCCGGCGGACAAGGCGGCG
This sequence comes from Nonomuraea sp. NPDC050547, assembly GCF_044457345.1. Taxonomy (NCBI): domain Bacteria; kingdom Bacillati; phylum Actinomycetota; class Actinomycetes; order Streptosporangiales; family Streptosporangiaceae; genus Nonomuraea; species Nonomuraea sp. NPDC050547. The sequence continues at coordinate 192,045 of NZ_JBITGW010000013.1, read as the reverse complement.
TAGAAGCCCGCCAGCCAGCCACGGACATCCGGTTCGATCTCCGCTTCGGCTCTGCCGGGCTCCTGGAAGTAGGACACGTAGAACTCGTCGTCGCCGCCCATGCCGGCGAAGACCTCGCTGGGGCGCGGGCCGCCGGGCGGCGTATAGGGAACGCTCAGCAGGGCGACCGCGCGGAAGACGTCCGGCCGGGTGAGCGCGGAGGTCGCGGCGATGGTCGCGCCCCAGTCGTGCCCGACGATCACCGCGCTGTCCGCGCCGAGCGCTTCCACGACGGCGACGTTGTCCTCGACCAGCTCGAGCATCCGGTACGCGGACACCTCCGCCGGCTTGGAGGAGCGCCCATAGCCGCGGACGTCCACGGCCACGGCACGGTATCCGGCGGCGGCCAGCGCCGGCAGCTGGTGGCGCCAGGAGTACCAGAACTCCGGGAACCCGTGCACCAAGAGCACCAGCGGGCCGGCACCCTGCTCCACGAGGTGCGTCCTGCCCGCCGGAGAGGAAACCAGCCGGTGTGTGAGCCTCGACATGCGTTCTCCGTTCCTGTCGGCGTCAGCATGCGACCTCGGCGGAGATCGCCGCAAATGCCTTTGCCGCTTCGGCAAAGCCGGGTCATGCGGGCCTGTTCGTTTGGATCACCCAAGGAGCCCGGCGGAATTTGTGAGTCGGTCTGTGCCGCTGCCCATGCCTCGCCGGTCAGGATGGCCCGGTCCGTGACAAGGCGTGAGGTGGAGCAGAAGCGTGATGACGAATGACAACAAGGTTGCGGACGGCTGGCTGCTCGGTGCGGCCTCGCTCGCGGCCGATGCCGCCAAGCGCGCCGGAGTGACGATCGACCTGGCCTCCTCCCAGGCCGACTGCGAGGCCGCGAGCCGGCTCTTCGATCGGGTCTGGAACCAGCGGGACAACAGCCTGCTCATCCCGGGCGCGTTGATCGCTCTGGCCCACAGCGGCAACTACGTCGCCGTGGTGCGGGCCGGTGACCGGGTGGTGGGCGCCGCGGCCGGCTTCTTCGGGCCGCCGTGGGCGCGTACGTTGCACAGTCACCTCGCCGGCGTCCTGCCCGAGCTGCGGGGGCGTGGGGCGGGGAACGCCCTGAAACTGCACCAGCGCCACTGGGCGCTGAGCGTGGGGGCCACGAACATCACGTGGACCTTCGACCCCCTCGTGGCCCGCAACGCCTACCTGAACGTGCACCGCCTGGGCGCGCAGATCGACCGCTACTTCGAGAACTTCTACGGCAGCATGGGTGACACGCTCAACGGTCACGACGACTCGGACCGGGCGCTGGCGAACTGGAACCTGCTGCGCCCGTACCCGCGCCCTTCCGCCGGCATGGGCGGAGAGCCGCACTACCTGCTCCGCCAGGACGGCGACCGCCCGCTCCTGGACAGCCCCGGCTCGGGAGCCGAACTGCTGGCGCTGCAGATCCCGGCGGACATCGAGACGCTGCGGCACACGAACCCGGGCGCCGCCAGCGCGTGGCGCGCCGGTCTGCGCAAGGCGATGACGTGGGCGCTCTCCGACGGCTGGGCCGTCGTTGACGTCCGCCGCGACGGCTGCTACCTGCTGGAGCGCCCGGTGGCGGGCTCCGGCGGATAGAGATGCAGCTGGAGCTGCAGCGTGAACCTCGCCGCCGGGTCGTCGAGGGAGAACTCCCCGATCTCCGACATCCGCTTGAGCCGGTACCGGAAGGTGTTCTGGTGGACGTGGGTCGCCGCGGAGGCGGCCATCACGTCGCCATGGGCGTCCAGCCAGGCGCGCAACGTCTCCACCATGAACGTCGAGTCCCGGGTCTCGTCGTAGGCGAGCAGCCGCGCGTAGGCGCCGAACGGCCCGCGCTTCGAGCTCGCGGCGAGGTCGCGCAGCTCCATCATGAGCGCCTCCACCTCGATGTCGCACGCGCGGGCCACCCGGTCGGCCCAGGGCGCCGATGACGGCTCGGGCGGACGCCGTCCCAGCACCCGCAGCGCACGGTCCGCGTCCGCCCGTGACAGCTCCAGTTCCGCGGCCTCGTGCACGACTCTGCCGATGCCCACGACGGCGCCCTCGGCGCCTCGTCCGATGAAGCTCCGGCAGGTGAGTTCGAGGCTGACCTCGGTGTCCTCGCGGCGGGACGGCACGAGCGCGTAGACGGTGTCGTCCAGGAGCGCCACGGCCGTGTCGGCCCAGGTCCCGGCCAGGTGGACCTGGAAGGAGACCGCCAGCCGCTGCAGCTTGGTGACGTGTGCCGCCGCCCCGGTGTACGCGCCGTCGGCCGGTTCGTTCAGCGTCAGCGCGACGACGATCAGCGAATGCCCGGCCAGGCGCAGCCGGTCCAGCGCGGAACGGGCCTCGGGACCGCCGGTCAGGGCGGTCGCCACGAGGTCGGTCCGCAGCCGTCTGGCTCCGTCGGCGCCGGCCCGCAGCTGGAGCATGTGCAGGGCCACGAGCCGGGAGGCGTCGAGCAGCAGGTCGTCCTTCTCCGTGGTGAGCGGTTTGTCGACGACGCCCCAGATCGAGCCCAGGATCTCGTCGCCGGCGCGGACGGCGACCGCGACCCGGCCCCGGGTGACGCGGCCGTCGGGAAGGTCGAGCGGCGGCAGGAACACCGGGCGCACGGACTCGCGGATCGCGCGCAGCGCCCCGCGCTCCTCGTCGAAGACCCAGTAGGGCTCGGGCGTCCGGCGTCCCAGGATCACCTCGACGCGGATCGGGTCGGTCTCCCCCTGGTGGTCGGAGTAGGCCAGCACGACGGAGTTGCGGTCCTCGATGGTGACGTGGGCGCCGATGAGATCGCTGATGGCGCCCGCCATGCCGAACAGATCGCCGACCTCGCGCCCGCCCAGATCGTGGACCTTCGGGTGCGGGGGCGACTGCAGGGCCGTCCCGAGCACCGCGATCACCTGCTGCCAGGACACTCCCGCCGGCAGGCCGAGCACGACCATTCCCTCATCGGGAAGCAGGTCGTCGACGGCGAGCCCGCGTTCGCGCGGCTGCCGGATGAGCACCGCGGCGGCGGCGTGCAGACAGGCCAGCCGGACCAGCGAACGGACGTCGTCGGGCGCCGTGACGCCGACGCCGAGGACGATCGCCCCCACGGGAATCGGCGGCGGGTCGTCCGCGTCGTGGACGACGACACCGCCGACGGGCGCCAGGTAGCGGGGCGTGCCGGCGAGCGTCGCGAGCAGCATCGGTCCCAGATGCTGCAGGACCCTGCCCAGGGTCGGTCCTCGACCGGCGGGCTCACCGTGGGAGGAGCGTCCGTCCTCGGTGGGATTCGGAGTGGTTCCCACTGTTCACCTGCCTGTCGTTCCCGGAGTGGTCCGCCCATGGTAGGCACGTCCACCAGCGCGGATCTCGGTGGAAACGACGAGAGCGGCCCGGCGGATTCGTGCGCCCGACCCACCGGACGGTCAGTGGGGGCACCCGTCGGCGCCGTATCGCGCGCGCATCAAGGCGGCGGCCTCGGCGTGGTGCGAGGGGTTCGCCGCCTCCAGGCCGGCGATGGTGCCCAGGCGGTCGCCCGGCGTGCGGTTCTGACCGATCTTCAGCTTCACCTCCAGCCGGTCGATCGGCATCACGAACGCCTGCAGCTCGCCCAGGAGCTCCTCGGTGCGGTGCCGCGCCCAGCCGTCGGGCCGCCACCTGTCCAGCCCGTCGGTACGCGCCCCTTCGTGCGCCGCGACCAGCGCCATCAGGTGCTGCCTGACCAGCTTCGGGTCATCGAGCGGCCGGGCGGTTCCCGCCGCCTCGACCGCGCCGAAGTTGTAGGTCGGCAGGCCCGGCTGGGCGTACCACGCCGGGCTCACGTAGGCGACGGGCCCGGTGAAGGCGACGCGCAGGGCGGTGCCCTGGCGGAGCGCGCCGGCCACGGGGTCCGCGGCCGAGACGTGCCCGACCAGCGTCCCGTGCCGGCCCTGGTCCCGGCGGAGCTCCACCGGCACGAACGACAGCCGGACGTCCGGGTCGAGCGCGATGACGACCGCGAACGGCCAGCGCTCCATCAGGTCGTGGGCCTGCCGCGTGCCGGCGGCGAAGTCGGGGTTCACGTACATGGTGCGCCGGTCCTGTTACGGGCCGCCGGGATGACCAGCGGCGTTCCGGTCTCGGGGTCGTCGATGATCGAGCAGGGAAGCTGGTAGACCTTCTCGATCAGCTCCGGGGTGACGATGTCCTTGGGCGACCCGCTGGCCACCACCGACCCGTCGCGCATGGCGATCAGGTGGGTGGCGTACCGGGCGGCGAGGTTGAGCTCGTGCAGCACCACCACGATCGTGCGCTCCCCGCTCTCCTGCAGCTCGGCGCAGAGGTCCAGCACTTCGACCTGGTGGGTGATGTCGAGGTAGGTGGTCGGCTCGTCGAGCAGCAGCAGCGGAGTCTCCTGAGCGAGGGCCATGGCCAGCCACACGCGCTGGCGCTGGCCGCCGGAGAGCTCGTCGACGTAGCGGGTCGCGAGATCGCCGGTGTTCGTCCGTTCCAGCGCGTTGGTCACGGCCACGTCGTCGTCGGCCGACCACTGGCGCAGGAACTTCTGGTGTGGAAACCGGCCGCGGGCCACGAGGTCGGCCACGGTGATGCCGTCGGGGGCGATCGAGGTCTGCGGGAGGAGCCCGAGCCGGCGCGCGACCTCCTTCGACGGGTACTTCGCTATGTCCTCGCCGTCGAGTACGACGCTGCCGCGCTCCGGTGGCAGGAGCCGCGCGAGCGCGCGCAACAGGGTGGACTTCCCGCAGGCGTTCGGGCCGACGATCATCGTGAGCGAACCGTCGGGGATGTCGATCGACAGGTTCTCCGCGACGACCCGCTCGCCGTACCGCAGAGACAGGTTGTGCGCGCGCAGGCGGTTGCCGTGGAGCGCGTCGGGCGCGGGCGGGTTCTCTATCTTCATGGGCACTCCAGGTCAGAGTCGGGAGGCACGGCTCTGCTGGTACAGCAGCCAGGCCAGGTAGGTACCGCCGATACAAAGGGTCGGGATGCCGACCGGCATCTGGGAGTCCGGCCAGACGCGCTGGGCGGCGAGATCGCTCACGATCAGGATCAGGGCGCCCATCAGGGCCGCGGGCACGATCGACACCGAGCCGCCGGTCAGGCGGCGCATGATCTGCGGTGCGGCCAGCGCGACGAACGCGATCGGCCCCGCGGTCGCGACGGCTCCCGCGCACAGCACCGTCCCGATCACCAGCAACCGCAGGCGGGTCGGCTTGACGCGGACGCCGAGCCCCTGCGCGAGATCGTCGCCCATCTCCAGGAGGCGCATCTGGCTCCCGATCGCGAGCACCGGGACGATCATCAGGCAGACGGTCAGCCCGATGATCTGGACCTGCTGCCAGTCGGCCCCGTTGAGGCTGCCCACCAGCCAGGTGTACGCGCTCTCGGCGTCCTGCAGCCGGGCACGCAGCAGCAGGTAGGAGATGAGGCTGTCGAGCAGCGCGGTGGCGGCGACGCCGACCAGGATCAGGCGGAACCCCTGGATGCCGCGGCGATGGGCGAGCCCGTAGACGGTGGCGGCGGTGGCGAATCCGCCGATGAGGGCGCCGGCCATGCCGGAGCCTTCCTGGCCGCCGAAGACGAGGACCATCGCCACGGCGCCCGCGGAGGCGCCCATGGTGAAGCCCATGATCTCGGGGCTGCCCAGGGGGTTGCGGGTCACCGACTGGAAGATCGCGCCACTGGCTCCCAGCGCGAGTCCGACCAGCCCGGCGGTGAGCAGCCGGGGAAGCCGGAGATCGAAGATCACGAACTCCTGGGCGGCGCCCCGGTTGCCGGTCAGCGTCGCCAGTACCTCTCCCGGGGACATCGGGTAGTCGCCGACGCCCAGCTGCACCAGGGCGAAGCCGAGCGCGACCAGCACGACCGCGGCGCTCGCGAGCACGGCGCGCGGACGCCACAGGACCGACCATCCGCGCCAGGACAGCCGCGCGGCCGTGTGCGGGGCCGCCTGCTCACGGCGGGCCGTCTTCACGGCGCTCACAGTCCGGCCATCCGGCGACGGCGGATCAGGTAGACGAACACGGGCGCGCCGACGATGGCGGTGACCAGTGCCGTGGGCAGCTCACCCGGCCGGGCGATCAGGCGCCCGGCCAGGTCGGCGGCCACCATGAGGATCGGCCCGGCGAGCAGGCAGTACGGCAGCAGCCAGCGATGGTCGGGGCCGGTGAAGGTGCGGACCATGTGCGGCACCACCAGGCCGACGAACGAGATCGGCCCGGCCGCCGCCGTGGCCGCGCCGCACAGCAGCGTCGTCGCGACGACTCCCAGCAGGCGGGTACGCCCCACGTTGGCCCCCAGCCCCTTCGCCGCGTCCTCGCCGAGGGCCAGCGCGTTGAGCGAGGAGACCAGGAACAGCGTCAGCACGATGCCGGCGACGATGAACGGCGCCACCTGGATCACCACCGGAGCCGTGCGGCCGGACAACGTTCCGACGCTCCAGGCCCGGAACCCGTTGAACACCGTCGAGGACAGCAGGACGATCGCGGAGATCACTCCCGTGAGCGCCGCGGTGATGGCCGCGCCGGCGAGGGCGAGCCGGGCCGGGCTGGCTCCCGCCGTGCCCGCGGAGCCGAGGGTGTAGACGGCGACCGTCGCGATGCTGGCTCCGATGAGGGCGAACCAGACGTAGCCGGTGAGGGAGGCGACCCCGAGGTGCGCCATCGCGATCACCACGCCCAGCGCGGCGCCGGCGTTGACGCCGAGCAGGCCGGGCTCGGCGAGCGGGTTGCGGCTCAGCGCCTGCATCAGCGCTCCGGCGACCGCCAGTGCGGCGCCGACCAGGACCGCGAGGATCGTCCGTGGCAACCGTACGCCCCGCACGATGACGTCGGCGTCGGTGCCGCCCACGGTCAGTGACTGCCAGACGTCGGCGAACGGCACGTTCTCGGCGCCCAGGGCCAGGCTCGCCGCCATGAGAAGGAGCAGGATCGCCGCCGCGACCCCGAGTCCGAGTGTCAGCCGCCGCTGACCGGCCCGTGCGACGGCGGGCGCCGGGAGCGTCTGGGTGCTCAACGGACCCGCTCCAGTTCGCACCAGTGGGTGAGGCAGTTGCCCACCCGGTCCCCGCTCTCGCCGTGCTTGACCGCCCTGGCGGACCCTGCCAGGCGGTCGTCGCCGACGTCGAGGGCGAGTTCGAGCCATGGGCTGGCCCGCAGCGCGTCAGGAGTGGGCAGTTGCAACTCGGCGGCGAGCATCACGTCGTACGACTCGTCCTCCTCGACCCGCGCCTGGACCCGGCCGGAGCCGGCGACCTCGATCCACACCGAGCCGGCGCCGTCCACCTCTGCTCGCAGCGGTACCGCGCCGAAGGGGGTCGCCACCTGGCCGGCCCACTCTCCGGCCGGCACGGGCTTGGGCGAGGTCGTGTCCTCCTCCGGTCCGATGTGGCTCACCAGGGTCTCGAGGAGGATCTCGCAGGCCGTGCGCGCAGGGGCGAAAGATCCGGTCTGGTTGACGACGGCGGCGGCGCTCACCCCGAACTCCGGGAGGATGGCCAGCGACGCGCCCACCCCGCACATGTCCCCGGCGTGGGCCAGCACCTCGACGCCGTCGGGGTGGCGGACGTTCAGTCCCAGGCCGTAGCGTTCCCCGTCCTCCAGGCCCGGCGTGCGCACCGCCGCGGCCGAACCCGGCGCCAGCACCGCCGACCCGTACGTGTGGGTCAGCCCGAACCTGGCCAGGTCGGCGGCCGACATCCAGGCCATGCTCGCGGCCGGGTGGCTGGTGGTGATCGTCGGGTAGGGAACATGCCGCTCGGCCGTGTACGGCACCGCCGCGTCCGCCCCTCCGGCTCCGGGACCATAGGCGCCGGAGCCCAGCCCCAGCGGCCCGAACAGATACCGCTCCAGCAGTTCGCCCAGCGGATGGCCGGTCGCCGCGGCCAGCCACGGCTCCAGCACGCCGTACCCGAGGTTGGCGTATTCGAAGCGGGTGCCAGGCGCGTGGATGAGGACGCCGTACCGGTCGGCGGCCCGCTCGATGCCCAGGGGCTCTTCGTCGTAGGCGAAATCCCAGTAGCGTCCGAACCCGGCGCTGTGGTTCAGCGCCTGACGGGCGGTCGGCCGGCCGGCGCGGCCCGGCCGCTGCCGGTCTAGCCAGGGCAGCCGGTCGGCCAGCGGCTCGTCGAGGTCGATGAGCCCGCGCTCGGCGAGCATGACGCACAGGGTCGCGACGACGGGTTTGGTGACCGAGGCCAGCAGGTACGGCGTGTCGCCGGTCGCCGGCCGCCCCCGCAGGTCGGCCATCCCGAAGCCGCGGGCCTCCACCCGGTCACCCTGGGCGATCGCGAGCGAGACCGACGGCAGCCGGTGCCGGGCCATCAGGTCCTCGATCCGGTCGGCGACCTGGTCGAGGCTCGGTATGAGCGTGCTGTCGGTCATTGTTCGTAGCTCCAGGTGTCCACGGTGTACGTGCGGAGAAGGTCCGGGTCGGGCGTGGCGCCGATGCCGGGTTCGGTGGGGACGAGCACGTGCCCGTCCGTCTCAAGCGTGACGGGGTCGGTGATGTCGGTCTCGTAGAAGCGGTCGGAGGCCGACGTGTCGCCCGGGAGGGTGAAACCCGGGAGCGCGGCGAGGGCGATGTTGGCCCGGCGGCCGAGGCCGCTCTCCAGCATGCCGCCGCACCACACCGCCACCCCGTGGGCCTGGGCCAGGTCGTGGATCCGCTTGGCCTCCAGGTATCCGCCGACGCGTCCCGGCTTGACGTTGATGATGCTCGCGGCGCCCATCGAGATCGCCGCCGCGGCCGAGCGGGCCGAGACCACGGACTCGTCCAGGCACAGCGGCGTCGTCAGCGTCTCGGCCAGCCGCGCGTGCTGATAGAGGTCGTCGTGATGCAGGGGCTGCTCGATGAGCAGCAGCCCGAACTCGTCGAGCCGGCGCAGGAGCGGGGCGTCGGCGAGGTCGTAGGCCGCGTTGGCGTCGACCTGCAGCGGCAGCTCGTCGCCGAACTTCTTCCTGACCGCCCGGACCGGCTCCACGTCCCAGCCGGGCTGGATCTTGAGCTTGATCCGCCGGTAGCCCTCGTCCACGAACCCGCCCACGACGTCCAGCAGCGCCGCCACCGACGGCTGGATGCCGACCGAGACGCCGGCGGGAATCCTCGTCCTGGTGGCGCCGAAGTACTGGGCGAGTGACACCCCGCGCAGACGGAGCACGAGGTCGAGGACGGCCAGCTCCAGCGCCGCCTTCGCCATGGGATGGCCGACCACGCCGCGCAGCGCCGGCGCCACCTCCTCCGCGGTGCGGACCTCCGCCGCGAGCAGCCGAGGCAGCAGGAACGAACGCATGACGTCCACGGCGCCGCGGCTGTGCTCGCTGGAGTAGGTCGGCTCCCGCTCCGCCACGCACTCGCCCCAGCCCTCGGCCCCTCCTCCCGCGATCCGGACCAGGACGAGCTCGCGCTCGGTGCTGACGCCGTTCGACGTCTGGAACGGCGCGCGGAGCGGCAGCCGCACGGTGCGTATCTCGATGGACTCGATCATGCGTTCCTCCTGTGTTCTCTGGTCCGGCCGTCAGGAGGAGAAGTTCTCGACCTTGGTGCCCGTGTTCCCGTCGATCGCCGCCTTGATCTGCGGGATGACGTGCTCGATGGCGTACGGCAGGCTCAGCACCGTGCCCCAGTCCATCGACCAGAACGCGGAGTCGATCTTCATCCCGGTCGACCAGAGGGAGCGGCCCTCCTTGGTGGACTTCAGCCCGGAGACGACCGGGTTCTTCTTCAGCGCCTCCACCTGACCGCCGTCGGTCGTCCACAGCACGAGGTCGGCCGCTCCGATCAGGGAGAGCTTCTCGGAGGAGATGTCCGCGCTGTAGGCGGTGCCCACCAGGGCATCCAGCTCGGGCAGGCTCTTGAAGCCGAGGTTGGTGAAGAACTTGGAGCGCGGGGTGGCGGGACCGATCACCTTGAACGTGTCCCCCCAGCACTCGGCGATCGCCACGGTCAGGCCGGCGAAGCCCGGGTTGGCCGCGACGGCCGCCTTCACCTGGCTGGTGATGCCGTCCACCAGCGTCTTGCCCTTGTCCTCCCGGCCCAGGGCGGTCGCGAGCATCTGGGTCTGCTGCTCCAGCGGCGCGTTCCAGTCGGTGAAGCCCTTGGGCTGCGCCACCACCGGGCAGATCGAGCTGAGCTTGTCGTACTCCTTCTTCGTCATGCCGCCCATGACCCCGGTGATCAGGTCGGGCTTCAGCGCGAGGATCTTCTCGATGGAGTACTCCTCGAAGTCGAGGAAGTCCGGGTTCTTGGGGAAGGCGTCCTTGTTCCACGGGTGCAGCGGCGAGTACCAGTCACCGCTGAACACCCCGACGGCCACGGGCGGCACGCCGAGCGCGACGAGGACGTCGATGTCGGTCTGGCCCAGAGCGACGATCCGCTTCGGGTCCTTGGGAACCGTGGTCTTGCCGTACGCGTGCTCGACCACCTTGTCGGCGTTGTCGGCGCTGCCGGTGGCCCCGGCCGGCGACGGCTTGCCGTCCTCCTTCGCGCAGCCCGGCACCGCGAGCGCCATGCCCAGCGCTCCGAGCCCGGTCAAAAAGCCTCGCCGTCCGAAACTCTTCTGTGTGGTGGCGCGCAGCGCGCTGCCTGCCGTCGGCCTGATCATGCCGGACCACTCCTCCACGTTCTGGAACCCGGTCTGGGGTGCGGCATACCTTAGGTCGGCACATCGCCGCACTTCGTCAGTGATCCCGACGAACTCTGCGCCGCCGATCCGTGCGTACGGCAGACGCCGTTGACGACCTCCTCGCGCTCGTCGAGCCGGTCGGGCAGGAGGTTCACCCGATTCGCCGAAGATCACCAGCGCCGGTGGACCAGCTCACCGGCCACCACCGTGGCCTCGACGGGCATGGCGGCCAGTTCCTCGGCATCGAGGGCGCGAGGGTCCGCCGCGAGGACGGCGATGTCGGCGGGCACGCCGGGTGCCAGGCGGTCGTGGCGGGCCGAGGCGCGCAGGGCCTGGTCGACGGAGACCCGCTGCTCCGCGTGCCACGGCCGTTGACCGCGGCCGGCCCGGGACACCGCCGAGGCCATCGAGACCCACGGATCCAGCGGCGCCACCGGCGCGTCCGACCCGAAGAGGACCCGGGCGCCGGCCGACAGGAGCGACGCCAGCGGGAAGGCCCGCTCGGTACGCCCCTGCCAGTGCCGGTCGGCCACGTCCCGGTCGTCGATGACGTGGCGCGGCTGCACGCTCGCCGCCACCCCGAGCCGGGCGAAGCGGCCCAGATCCCGCGTGCTCAGGAGCTGCGCGTGCTCGATCGTCCCGCGGGCGCCGGTCGTCTCGAACGTGTCGAGGGCGAGCGTGTTGGCGCGATCGCCGATCGCGTGGACGGCGGACGCGATGCCGGCGGCGTGTGCCCGGCCGACCAGGTCACGCAGGTCGCCGGCCTCCACCGCCTGCAGGCCGAAGGCGTCCTCCCCGTCGAGACCGGGGAAGGCGTCGTGGCACCAGGCGGTGCGCGTGTTCAGCGAACCGTCCACCACGATCTTGAACGACCCCATCTCGACCAGGCCCCGGGTGCCGGGCAGCACGTCACCGGTGGCCAGCCCGCGCCGGATCGCGTCGTCGAGGTGGTCGGTGTACACCCCGCACGCCACCCGCATCGTCACCCCCGATCGTGCCCGGCGCGCCCAGCTGTCCAGGTTCGGCCGGCGCTCGAACTCGACGATCCCCACGGTTCCGCGCGCGTGCGCGCGGCGGACCGACTCGGCCACGAGTGCGTCAAGGTGCTCGACGGGAAGGTCGTTGAGCCGGGCGACGAGCTCGTAGCAGTCCTGCTCGCGAACCAGCCCGTCCGAGCGCAGGGACGGCGCCCAGCGGCGCAGCGCCTCGGTGTTGAGCCAGGCGCAGTGGATGTCGTGGCTGATCAGGACGACCGGGATGGGTCCGGCGCAGGCGTCGAGCAGGTCCGCGGTGGGCAGGTCGGGCCAGGTCCCGTCCTGGAAGCCGGTGCCGACCAGCGTGGCGCCCGGGTCCGGCGGCCGCTCGGCCAGCCGGGTGCGCACGAGCGCCGCGCACTCGGCCGCCGACCGGGCCGGCGAGACGTCCAGGCGGCTCTCGCGCAGGGCCCACATGTCGAAGTGCACATGGTGGTCCCACAGGCCGGGCATCACCACCCGGCCGTCCAGGTCGACGGTCTCACCCTTGGTCTGAACGGTCCCGGTGGGGTGGATGGCGTGCACCCGGTCGTCCCGTAGCACGATGTCCATGAGCTGCCCGTCACCGTCCGGGAGCGGGCCCGCGAGGCGGGCGCGGGTGAGGGTGAGGGTGCGGGGTGTCTCGGTGGGGTTCGAAATCATGTTCACACTGTCCAGGGCCCGCCTGACGCGGGCACCGGGCCATCGCACGGATTTGCTCGCGGCGCATCGTCGCGGTCAACGAAAAGCCGGCGTCACCCCCGCCGTCGTCAGCCGTCCGCTCAGACGCTCAGGCGCGGTTCGCCGTGGCCGTCAGGTCGCGGTTGAGCCTTCCGTAGAGGAACGCGAAGGCGGCGGCCAGCGCGCCCGCCCCGGCGGCGACGCCGAAGACCCACTGGTAGCCGTGTTCCCCGGGCAGCGAGGCCAGGATGGCGGCGATCACGGCGCCGGCCGTGCTGCCGCCCGCGATGCGTACCAGCGCGTTGATCCCGGCCGCGACCGCGGTCTGCTCGGGCCGGACGTGTTCGACCGCCATCGTGCCCAGCGCGGCGTAGCTGACGCCCAGTCCGATGCCCATGAGCGAGGTGGCGACCAGGATGTCGGCGGGGCCGGTGTGCGCGAAGACGAGCCACAGGCCCGCCGCGCCGGCGATCGCGGAACCCGTCCCGACCAGCGAGGCGGCGGCGAAGCGGCGCATGAGCCGGCCCGCGAACAGCGAGATCACCAGCATGAACAGCGTGCTGGGCAGCAGGTAGAGACCGACCTGCAGGACGCTCGCGCGCAGCGCGGGTCCCTGTACGAAGCCGGAGATGCCGGTCATGCTCATGAAGAAGCCGAACCCGAGCAGCATCGAGGCCACGGTCGCGCCGACGGTGCCGCGGTGGACCAGCATCGCCATCTGCACCAGCGGCTCGGACACCCGGCGCTCGACCAGCACCCAGACGACGGCCACCACGGCCGCCAGCGCGAACACGCCGAGCGTCGCCGCCGAGGTCCAGCCCCACGTGCCGCCCTGGCTGATCGCCAGCAGGAGCGCCACCAGCCAGACGATCATCAGTGCGGCGCCGGCCAGGTCGGGGCGGCCGCCGCCGGCCGGCGCGGTGTCGCGTACCAGGAAGAAGACGAAGACCGAGCCGATCACCGACAGCCCGGTCGTCACCCAGAAGAGCATGTGGTAGTCACCGGCGACCAGGCCCGCCAGGAGCATGCCGCCGCCCGCGCCGAACCCCATGGTCGCGCTGAGCACGCCGATGCCGGTGGCGAGCTGGTCTCGTGGCAGGACGTCACGGACCACGCCGATCGCCAGCGGGACCAGGGCGGCGACGAAGCCCTGGAGCACGCGGCCCACGATCAACCAGGGCAAGGTGGTGGCCACCGCGGCGATGACAGAGCCGGCGATGAGCAGGGCCAGCGCGCCGAGGATCACGCGGCGCTTGCCGTACATGTCGCCGAATCGCGACAACAGCGGTGTCGCGACCGCGCTGACGAGCAAGCTGATCGTGAGTGTCCAGCTCACGGCGGTCAACGAGGCGTTCAGTTCGCGCTGGAGGATGGGAAGCAACGGGACGACCGCGGTGTTCTGGACGGCGGCCACGGAGGCGGCGAACGCCAGCACCACCACTCCTGGCCATGGGTTCCTGGTGGGTGTCATGCGCTCGGCGGTCGCGGCGACTGTCGCCATGACGGCTCCTTAGGTAACTTGGGTAAGTAACTGAGAAGCGATAATACATACGTAAGTTAGGTAAGCAAATAGATGGATCAGGAGCTCGCTTCCACCGTCGCCGCCTTCCGCAGCGTCGTGTCGACGCTCAAGCGCGCCAAGACCCACGACATGCTGGGCGCCGTCGCCGGCATGCGGGTCGATCAGCCGGACGCGCAAGTCCTGATCCACCTGCTCGACTCCGGTGAGCCGCGGCGCGTCGGCGCGATCGCTCAGGCCCTGCACGTGGAGAGCCCGCACGTCACCAGGACCGTCACCAAGCTCGAACGGCAGGGCCTGCTGGAACGCGTGCGCGACCCCGACGACGGCCGGGCATGGCGCATCTGGCTGACTCCGCGGGGAACCGACGTGGCCCAGGTCTGCCTGCGGGTCAACCTCGAGCTCTTCGAGACCGCCATGGCCGCCTGGGACCCCGAGGACCGCGCCGACCTCACGCGCCTGCTCGGCAAGCTCTCCACGGAGATGACGGCGATCCTCGAGGAACGCCTGCGCGGCTAGAGCGGCAGGTTCACCTTCTCCGCCCCGATCCGCTCGATGCGTTCGGTGCCCCAGCGTCCCAGGGAGCTCAGGGCGGCGTTGAGCGAGAGGCCGTCCTCGGTCAGGGAGTACTCGACCTTCGGCGGCACCTCGCGATACACCTCACGGTGCACGAGCCCGTCTTCCTCCATCTCGCGCAGATGCTGGATCAGCATCTTCTCGCTGACGCCGGGCAGCCCGCGCCGGAGCTCGGCGAAGCGGCGGGTCCCGTAGTTGTTCAGCTCCCAGAGGATCAGCGACTTCCACTTCCCCGAGACCACGTCCATCGCCGCGTCGATGCCGCAGAAGTACGGGCCCCTTCGTGCTGATGTCGCCATCCGCCCTCCTCAGACATACTTACCTGTGGGTGGGTACCCCACTAAATAGTCGGTACTGGTCAACTCTAACGGCGGTGGAAAGGATGGGCCCCGAACGACGAATTCGAAGGGGGACCCAAGATGACGGACAACGTCCAGGTGAGCGTTCTCGGGCTGGGGGCGATGGGCGGCGCGCTCGCGGGCGCCCTGGTGAAGGCCGGGCACCCGACCACCGTATGGAACCGCTCCCCCGGCAGGGCCGACGACCTCGTGGCCCTCGGCGCGCGGAACGCCGGCAGCGCCGGTGAGGCGGTCCTCGCCGGCCCGCTGGTGATCGCGTGCCTGCTGGACCACGCGTCGGTCCACGAGGTGCTCGATCCGATCGCCGGTGAGCTGGCCGGCCGTACCTTGGTCAATGTGACCACGACGTCACCGGCCCAGTCGCGGGAGCTGGCCGAGTGGGCGGCCCGTGCCGGGATCGCGTACCTGGACGGCGGGATCATGGCCGTGCCCGCCATGATCGGCGGGCCAGGGTCGTCGATCCTCTACAGCGGCTCCGCCGAGGTGTTCGAGCAGTACAAGCCACTGCTGGATCTGTGGGGAACGAGCACCTACTTCGGGCAGGACGCCGGGCTGGCGTCTCTGTACGACCTCGCGCTGCTCGCGGGCATGTACGTGATGTTCGCCGGATTCCTGCACGGCGCCGCCATGGTCGCGCCGGCCGGGGTGACGGCGGGCGAGTTCGCCTCCATGGCCGCGCCCTGGCTGAGCGCCATGACCGGCTCCTTCCAGGGGTTCGCCGCGGTCGTCGACGGCGGCGACTACACCGTCGCCGGGCAGCAGAGCCTGGAGTTCTCCAACCTCAACGACCTCGTGGCCGCCAGTGCCGAGCAGGGCGTCAGCACCGAGGTGATCGGCATGGTCCAGACGCTCGTCCGCCGCCAGATCGACGCGGGCCACGGCCAGGAGGGCTTCGCCCGGATCATCGAGAGCATCAGGAATTCTCCGCAGGACATGTAGAGGACGCGCGGACGGCTCCGACCCTCCTGTGAAAGCGCACCGGAGTCGCAGGAGGTAGCACGATGAGCAAGGTCATCTGTGACATGTCGATGTCACTCGACGGCTACGTGGCCGGGCCGCACCAGAGCATGGACAACCCGTTCGGCGAGGGCGTGGGCGACCGTCTGCACCAGTGGATGTTCGAGGAGGCCGAACGGCACGCCAAGGTGATCGAGGGCGTCACCGCCGCCGGGGCGTTCATCATGGGCCGCAACATGTTCGGCCCCGGCCGCGGCGCCTGGGACCTGGACTGGAAGGGCTGGTGGGGCGACGAGCCGCCGTACCACGCGCCGGTCTTCGTCCTGACCCACCACCCGCGCGAGCCGCTGACGATGAAGGGCGGCACGAGCTATGTCTTCGTCACCGACGGGATCGAAGCGGCCCTGGCCCAGGCGCGCGCGGCCGCCGGAGACCGGGACGTCGCGATCGCCGGCGGCGCCGAGACGGTGAACCGGTACCTGGCGGCGGGGCTCATCGACGAACTGCGCCTGCACGTCGCGCCCCTGACCCTCGGCCGGGGCGAGCGGCTGCTGCACGGAGTCGGGGAGCACGCGCTGCAACCCGTCGGCGCGCCCTGGGGCACCGGCCTCGTCACCCACCTGACGTACAAGGTGGTGTGACGGGCGTCAGTACTGGTTCGTCCTGGCGTCCAGGGCGAGACCCTCGTCGATCGCCGCCACGGGGACGTCCTTGAGGTTCATCTGGTCCTTGGCGATCTGCCCGAGCGTGGGCAGGCTCTTGCGGTCCGGCCAGGTCTCCGGCTTCCAGAGCGAGGAGCGCAGGAACGCCTTGGCACAGTGCATGTACAGCTCTTCGACCTCGATCAGTACGGCCAGCCGCGGCCGCTTGCCCTGCACGACCAGGTCGTCGAAGAACGGCGCGTCGGCCACCAGCGAGGCGCGCCCGTTGACCCGGAGCGTCTCGTTCATCCCCGGCACGATGAACAGCAGTCCGGCGTGGGGGTTGCGCAGCATGTTGCGGAAGCTGTCGAGCCGGTGGTTGCCGGGCCGGTCGGCGAGGACGAGGCGCTGGTCGTCGAGCACCAGCACCGATCCGGCGGGGTCACCGCGGGGCGAGACGTCACAGGTGCCGTCGGTGTTCGAGGTGGCCAGCAGCACGAACGGCGAGTGCGCGATGATCGTGCGCGCGTGCTCGTCGATGCGGGCGATGTCCTTGTCCCAGATGACCTGATGCGGTTCCTTGACGATGTCCCGGAGCTCGGCATCGGTCGTCACCACACGCATCTCAGAGGAGCTCATCTCCCGAGAATAAGGTAAGCCTCATCTAACTTGCGAGGTCGGGCCGGATCTCCGGAGGAAGAGCGGCAGCACCGCGGTGGCCGCGGCCAGGACGGCGAAGCCCCAGGGCAGCGTGGCCGCGCTGGCGACGGCGGCGACCAGCAACGGGCCGCCCGCGTCGCCCAGTTCGCGGCCGAGTTCCGCGGTGCCCATGGTCTGGCCGAGCCGCTCCGGCGGGGTCGCGGCGGCGAGCGCGGCGAAGGCGAGCGGGGTGATCAGTCCGGTTCCGGCCCCGATCAGCGCGGCGGCCGGTAGCAATCCGGGCAGGCCGGGCAGCATGGCGGCGGCCAGGCCGCTCGCGGCGAGCAGCAGACCGGCCGCCACCCCGTTGCCGGTGCGCAGGCGTCCGGAGTCGAGTGCGCGCCCCGCCCACGGCTGCACGAGCGCGGCGCACAGGGCCAGGACCGAGACGGCCGCACCGGTGGCCAGCGGCGACAGCCCGGCCGTGGCTCCGGACAGCGGCAGGAACCCGACCCCCACGGACAGGGCGGCCGTGGCGGCGGCCAGTGCGGCCACCGGGCGGAGGAACGCGCCGTCGGTCAGGCGCCGGACCAGGTCCACGACGCTCTGCCTGGCCCTGGGCAGGGGCGGCACCACCGGAACCGCGAGCCAGGCCCACACCGCCACCATGGCGGCCAGAACGGCGAGCACCACGAACAGCGACGTCAGCCCACCGGCCCAGACCAGCGCGCCACCGAGCAGGGGTCCGGCGGTGTAGCCGATGCTCTTGAAGAAGCCGTAGGAACCGAACGCGCGACCGTGCCTCGCCTGAGGGTTGAGCCGGGCCACCAGCGCGGAGGCGGCCGGGGAGAACGCCGAGGCGGCCGCGCCCTGGCCCAGCCGGGCCGCCCACAACCAGCCGGGGTCGCGGACCAGGACGAAGAGGGCGGAGGCCGCGGCGAAGCCGATCAGCCCGCCGAGCAGGACCGGCCGGGCGCCGATCCGGTCGGCCAGCGCGCCGAACACCGGCTTGAGCACCACCTCGGCGCCGTCGTACAGGGCGAGCAGCAGCCCCAGGTACAGCACCGACCTGACCAGGTCGGCCTCGCCCTGGCCGAGGTTGGCGGCGATGCCGTGGGCGCCGAAGGCGGTGGTGAACCCGGCCGCGTACAGGGGCCAGGTCCGCCGGACGGAGACGGGCGGCGCGGAGAGGGTCATGGCTCCTCGCCCGGACCGAACGCGTGCAGGTGGGCGAACACCCGCTCGCTGTAGTCCTCGAAGCGGCGCGCGCACTCGGCCAGCCGTTGCTCGGCGGGACCGGCGCCGGGCGCGCCGAACACGTCCCTGGCCTTCAGGTCGCGGTGCCAGCGGCGCAGCCGTTCCAGGCTCTGCTCTTCTTCTTCGAGTTCGGCCAGCGTGAACTTGGCGGTGCGGATCTCCTTGTCCAGTTCTGCCTCGTACTTGCCGCAGTCGGCGGTGAACTCCGCCCAGTCCTCCTCGCGGGCGGCGGTGAACATCGCCTGGAACCGGGCCGCGTCGGCGGGCTCACGTCCGCTGGCGCGCAGGACCACGACCTCGCCGTCCGCGCGCCCGGCCAGGTGGACGGCGCGCTCGATGCCGTCGGCGAACACCGGCACCCGCGGCACCGCCCACACGCCCTGCCCGAGCGACAGCCCGCCGACCTTGCGCAGTTCCCGCCAGACCGCGACCCGATGCCGGGACGGCTGCGCGGGCAAGCGCACGATCAGCACCACCCATTCATTCACCAGAGGAAAGTAACACGCGTTACATTCCGGAGTGAAGCAGCTCAGAACCTGAACTGCTCCTTGAGCGTCGCCAGGGTGGAGAGGAAGCCGTCCAGCTGGTCCTCGGTGTGGCCGTCGCTGATGATCAGGCGGAGCAGGGCCTTGTTGCGCTTGACGGCCGGGTAGACGAAGACGGGCACGAGGTAGCCGTGGTCCAGGAACGCCTGCCGCAGTTCCACGGCGATGTCGTCGTCGTTGACCGGGACCGAGACGATGTAGGTGCTCGTCTCGCTGGTCTCGCAGCCGATGTCGGCCAGCCGCCGGCGGAACGCGGTCACCTTCGCCAGGTAGGAGTCGACGATCTCAGGATCGTGGCTCAGGCGGCGGATGATCTCCCGGGCGGTGACGGCGGTGGGCGGTTGCATGGCGGCGGTGAACATCGAGGTTCCCGACAGGAGCTCGAACGACTGCACCGCCGCCGACGGACCGGCGATCGCCCCGCCCTCAAGGCCCACCGCCTTGGAGAAGGACATCATCACGAAGTCGGCCCGGTCGCGCATGTGCTGGTACTCGGTGGCGAAGGGGCGGTGGGCGGGGCCGTAGATCATGAAGCCGTTGGCGTCGTCGACGAAGCTGATGGCGTTGTGCTTCTCGCACAGGTCCAGGAGCGCGGGGAGGGGGCCCATGGTGCCGTCCGCCGAGTAGACGCTCTCCATGACCACGACCACCTTGCCGCCGCCGACCTTGGCGAGGACGCGGTCGAGGTGGTCCGGGTCGTTGTGGCGGAAGAAGAAGACGCGTTTGCCGTATCCCAGGCCCTCCACCGCCTTCCACAGGCTCCAGTGGGAGTCCCGGTCCAGGACGAACACCGAGTCGGAGTTGTTCATGCGGACGCCGGCGCCGAGGTCGATGTCCTGGCTCATGGCATGGACGAAGCCCACGTTGGCCAGCAGGCCGGTGGCGAAGGTGAGGGCGCGTTCCTTGCCCGTCGCCTGGCTGACGTCGTGTTCCAGTTCCAGGTGGGCGCGGCAGACGCCCTGCGTCATGCGGGAGCCGCCGGTGGTGAGGCCGTACCGGTGGGCGCCTTCCGTGAAGCACTGCCGCAGGTCGGAGCGCTGGTGCATGTTCAGGAGGTTGATGCTGGCGAGGTTGGTCAGCGTGCGGCCGTTCTGCGTGATGCTGGGGCCGGTGATGCCGTCCACGATCGCGGGCTCACCGATCAGGCCCGATCCCTCTTCGAGGACCTGGGTGAAGGTCTCGAAGCCCCACTTGTCCACGGCGCCGGAGCTGGTCATGCCTTTTCTCCTAGGTTCGGGGCGATTCGGGGATGTCTGCGGAGCACGACCACGATGACCAGCCCGGTGATCATCAGGAGCGCCGCGGACACGATGACGGTCAGGTGCAGACTGGCGACGAACGTCTCCCGGGCGGATTCGGCTATCTGGGGGTACGCGCTGCGCAGGGCGAGGGCCGAGTCCCTGACCACTCCCGCGTGGGGAAAGCAGGCGGCGAAGGCGGCGGACATGACACTGCCCAGGACGGCGATCCCGAGCCCGCCGCCGAGCTCGTAGGAGGTCTCCTCGACGGCCGCCGCCTGGCCGGCGTGTTCGGTGGCGACGGCGTTCATCATCGCGTTGGACGCCGCGGTCAGTGCCACGGACAGCGAGAAACCCATCGCGGCGAAGCAGAGGCCGATCAGCCACGGCTGGTCGGTGGTGGTCAGCGTCACCAGGGGTGCCAGTGCCACCGAGGTGCCCACCAGCCCGGCCGCGACCAGCGGCGGCGCGCCGAAGCGGGCGACGAGCGGGCCGCCGGCGAGGCTGCCGAGCACGCTGGTCACGCTCATCGGCAGGATGCGCAGGGCGGCCGACAGCGGGCCGAGACCCACGACCAGTTGCAGGTACTGGGTGAAGAACAGCTCCAGCCCGACCAGCACGAGGAACGTGACCAGGATGGACACGGCCGCCGTGGAGAAGGCGGGGTTGGCGAACAGCCGTACTTCGAGCAACGGCTCGGCGGCGCGCAGTTGCCTGCGCACGAACCACATCAGCAGGACGGCGGCGCCGGCCCAGCTCGCCAGGGCCGGCGGCGCGAACAACGACTCGTGCCCCGCCGTCTTGATGCCGAAGGCGAGGCTGAGCACCCCGCCCGTGGCCAGGAGCGCGCCCAGCGCGTCCCAGCGTCCCGAGTCGGCGCGCGGCGACTCCGGCACCAGCAGCAGGGTGAGCGGGATCGCGGCGAGCATGACCGGGACGTTGATCAGGAACACCGCGCCCCACCAGGTCCATTCGACGAGCGCGCCGCCGACGAGCGGGCCGATGATGGCGCCTCCGGCGGCGACGGCGCTCCACACGCCGAGGGCCGTCGCCCGCGGCTTCGGATCGGTGAACACCTGCCTGATCATCGAGAGCGTGGACGGCATGATCATCGCGCCGCCCAGTCCGAGGATCGCGCGGGCCACGATGAGGATCGCGACGTTCGGGGCGAACGCCGCCGCCAGGGAGGCGAGCCCGAACACCGCGTATCCCCACAGCAGCATCGCCCGCCGGCCGTACCGGTCGCCGAGGGCGGCGAACGGGAGCAGCAGGGGCGCGCAGACGAGCGAGTAGACGTCGGCGATCCACAGCACCTGCGACGAACTCGGGCCGAGCTCGGCCGAGAGCATCGGCAGCGCCGTGTAGAGCACCGTGATGTCGATGACGACGATGAACAGGCTGGCGCACAGAATCGTCAGCACGACCCACGGGTTTTGCGAACCCTTCATATCGTCCTGTCCTGGTCGTCCTATTCCCGGAAGGTGTACGAGGCGAGAGTGTCGAAGGCCCGCGTGGGCAGAATCCATCGGGCCATGGCGAGCACTCGCGCGTCCCAGCCGACCAGGTAGCGGCTGCGCGGCCGCGCCGAGGTCAGGGCATGGACGATGGCCTCGCTCACCCGCGTGGGATGGGCGGCCAGCTTCAGCATGCGGTCCTGGTCGACCCGCGCCCGCTCGACCGAACGGGCCCAGGCCGGGTAGTACAGGCGTAGCTGGTCGGCGTGCACCTTGTCCGGCAGAGACTCGAACGCGCGCAGCGAGCGTGGCCACAGGGCCGTGCGCACCGCGCCCGGGTTGACGAGCACCACGTGGATGCCCCACCGGCGCAGCTCCATGCGCAGCGCGTTCGACGACGCCTCCAGGGCGTACTTGGCCGCGCAGCTCGCGCCGATGCTGGGGAAGACGCACAGCCCGTTGATGCTGCTGATGTTGACCACGCGGCCGCCGTTCGTGCGGAGATGGGGTGTGAACGCCCTGGTCACGGCCAGCGGGCCCAGGTAGTTGACCTCCAGTTCGTGCCGGACGAACTCCATGGGCAGGATCTCCAGCGGGCCGTGGTACTCGGCGGTCGCCGCGTTGACCACGCCGACCAGGCGCCGCCCCGGCCCCGGCACCTTCGCCACCGCCTCCTCGACGGAATCGGGCGAGGTGACGTCGAGGTGGATCACCTCGATCCCCTCCGGGCTGTCGGCGAAGGTCTCGGTGACGGCCCGCTCGGGGTCGCGTACGCCGGCGAAGACGTGGAATCCCTTGGCCGCCAGCGCCCGTGCGGTGACCGAGCCGATCCCGCCGGCCGCGCCGGTGATCAATACGGTACGGCCGTCGGTCATGCGGGGAAGTACGAGCGGAGCGGGCCGTCACGCCGGACGTCGAGCGTCGCGCAGTGGAACGACCCGGCGAAGGCGTAGTAGGACTCGAACGAGCAGGGCACGGGCGTGAAGCCCCACTCCTTGAACGCCTGGATCATGGGCTCCTGGCTGCGTTCGACGACCACGCGGCGCTCGTCGAGCATGAGGACGTTCATGTTGACCCAGCCGCTGACCACGCCGATCGGGTTGGAGTCGGTGTGGACCGGATCGGGCGCCACGAGCACGTCCCAGTCCCGCAGGACCGGCGGGAGACTGGCCAGGTCGAGGAACTCGGGGTTGACCAGCACCTTGCCGGGCGCCAGCGGCATGAACGTGGTGTCGATGTGCATGGCCTGCGGGCAGCGGGACTCCAGCACGTGGATGCGGTAGTCGTCGCCGAGGTGGCGGCGCAGCCAGTCGATGCCGGCCTGGTTGGTGACGTGGCTGCGCTGGCAGAAGATGTCGCGGCCGGCCCGGACGAAGTCGGCGGCGTCGAAGGTCGGCTCGAACTCGGTGGTGACGAACCCGATGGGCTCGCCGGGCTCGGGCACGCGGTAGTCGTCGTCGTACAGGTCGTCGAGCAGCTGCGGGCGGGGGGCGGCCGTCCACCGGGCGCCGGCCGCGGAGTATTCCTTCAGAAGCCGCCGGTAGGGCCAGGTCTCGTACTGCCGCCCGCGGTCGGCCATCGGCGCCTCGATGATCTCGTCGCCGATGACCAGGAAGACGTCACGGGGGTTGGCCGCGCAGAATCCGGTCCCGACCTGCCAGGACGGGGTGGAGAAACCGGCGGCGAAGTCGATGGGGTCGGGCCGGCGCACCCGTACCCCGGCCGTCTGGAGGATGTCGATGAACTGTTCCAGGTCCGCCTTGGCGGGCTCGATCATCTCGGGCGGGTAGGGGGTGCCGTCCGCCCCGCTGACCTCCTCGATCGTCTCCCACGACCCCGGCGGCACGGTGACCTTGTTGATCACGTTCCAGTCGGGCAGCATCGCGCCGTCCACCACGCCGACGACGACCTCTTCCAGGGGGTCCCACTCGTTGTGCGAACTGACGGGTCCAGACATCGTTGCCCTTTCCGATAGCGATGTCACGGCGTCCACGCGCGGACCACCAGGGCCGCGTTGTGACCGCCGAATCCGAAGGAGTTGCTCAGTGCGGCGCCCACGTCCATGCGGCGCACGTGGTTCGGGACGTAGTCGAGGTCCTCGTCCTCGGGCGCGTCGCAGTTGAACGTGGGCGGCACGAGGCCGGTCGCGATCGCCCTGACGGTGGCGATGAGCTCGGCGGTGCCCGCGGCGCCGATCATGTGCCCGGTCAGCGCCTTGATGGAGCTGATCGGCGGCACCCGCGCGCCGAAGACCTTGCGGATCGCCAGGCTCTCGATCCTGTCGTTGAGCACGGTCCCGGTGCCGTGCGCGTTGATGTAGTCGATGCCGTCCGGTTCGAGGCCCGCATCCTGCAGCGCGAGCCGCATCACCGTCGCCGCGCCCAGCCCGTCGGGATGCGGCGCGGTGGGATGGAAGGCGTCGGTGGTGGCCGCGTAGCCGGCGACCTCCGCCTGGATCGCCGCGCCCCTTCGCAGGGCGTGCTCGGCCTCCTCCAGGACGACCACCGCCGCGCCAGAACCCACGACGAAGCCGTCGCGGTCCCTGTCGAAGGGGCGGCAGGCGCGTTCCGGCTCGTCGTTGCGCCGCGACAGCGCTCCGGTGATGCCGGTGGTCGCCATGTCGAACGCGGTGATCGAGTCGTCGCAGCCGCCGGCGATCGCCAGATCCGCCCGGCCGGTCCTGATCCACATGGCCGCCTCGCCGACGCTCATGGTGCCGGTGGCGCAGGCCGTACTCATGGAGCCCGAAGGTCCCGCGGCGCCGAAGCGCAGGGCGATCTCCGCCGACGGGCTGTCGGCGGACAGCGCCGCCGCCGCGTACGGCGGCACGCCACGGGGACCACGCTCGGCGAAGCGGCTGTAGAGCGACTGCTGCAGCCAGCTGCTTCCGTACCCCGAGCTGACCAGGACGCCCAGCCGGGGGTTGAGGTCCCCGCCCTGCGCCAGCTTGGCCTCGTCGGCCGCCTGGACCGCCGCCGCCAGGCCGTACCGCGCGAAGTGGTCGAGCCTGCGGCTCACCTTGTGCGGCATGTACTCCAGAGGGTCGAAGTCGCGGACCTGCGCGGCGATCGTGGTGCTGAGTCCGGCCGGGTCGAACGCGTCGATCGTCGCTATGCCGCTGCGGCCCTGGAGCAGGCTGGTCCAGAACGTGTCCACGTCCCGGCCGACGGGAGAGATGACGCCCGCGCCGGTGATGACCACGCGTCGGGGATGGCGGATCGGCATGGGCAGGCTGCCTTTCGCGTTCAGTCGAGTCGTGGCGTGGTCAGGTGCTCGGCGACCACCTGGGAGATGAGTGCGGGCCCGGTCCAGCGCTTGCCGTACCGCATGACGTAGCCCGCCATGACGCCGTGCCCGCCGAACGGCTGGTTGCCGTTGTCGACGTCGATCAGCGTGCTGTTCACGGCCACGGTGTGCCGTTTGCGCAGGGTGTCGACGAGGCCGGGCTCGCCGTCGTACACCATGGCGCCCATCGCCCGTTCGGCGAAGAAGGGCGAGTCGATGTGCTGGTTCACCTGCTGCGCCGTGGAGTAGCCGACGACGTTGAAGATCGGGGCGAAGAACTCCACGATGGGCACGCGCGGGGCCCAGTCCCGTACCAGGACGGTAGGTTCGACGCGTTTGGTACGGAAGTCGATGGCGCCTCCGGCGACGATGTTCTCGTGGTTGCGGCGCAGGTAGTCGGCGGAGGCCTCCACCGCGGTGTCGTACCAGAGGCTTCCGTAGTCGGCTTCCGGGTCGCGGTTGCTGCCGTACTTGGCCGCCGTCACCGCCTGGGTGAGGCCGTCGATGAAGCTGTCCTTGACGGAGTCGTGGACGTAGAGGACATCGGGTCCGTAGCAGTCCTGGCCCGAGTTGAGCAGCCGCACCCGCATGGCATCGCGTACGGCCCGGCCGACCTGCGCGTCCGGCCCCACGATGAACGGGTTGACCCCCTGCCCGAAGAAGACGAAGAGCTGTTCGTCGCGCAGAGTGGCACGGACCTGTTCGGCGTTCTTGTAGGTGCCGGTGAAGATGACGACGTCGGCGGAGGCCACCTGGCCGGTGACGAACTCCCGCTGGCTGGCCTCGACCACCTCGATCGGCAGGTTGTGCACGGGCGCCAGGAGGGCGTGCAGCCGGTGGAGCTGGCCGGCGATCACGCTCGCCGGCCTGGCGGTCAGCCGTTCGGTGAACAGCGCGGGCACCAGGAGGTAGAGGACGTAGCTGTAGAGCAGGACGTTCGACGGCATGAACGCGGCCAGGCGGCGGACCCTGGCCGGCCCGTGGGTGAGGACCTCCTCGACCGCGCCGGCCAGGGTGGCGCGGGAGGCTTCGATCTCGTCCATGACCGACCGGTGCAGCGAGATCTCGGTCAGGATGTCGATGATCGGCTGCGGATCGTCCCGCAGCATCTCCTCCACGGCCCGCAGGCCTCGCACCCGTTCCTCGGGCGGCATCATGGCCGACGTCCCCGCCGGCACCTGGACGCCGCCGGTGGCGGTCAGCCGCCGCAACGCCGCCATGTCGGGTTTGCCGCGGGCGGTGACCGGGATCCGGTCGAGCACGATGACCTGGTTGGGGCCTTCGTGCGCGGGAAGCTGCGTGGTGAGCCGGGCCCGCCAGTCCGCGGGCTGCGGTTCACCGGCTCCGGCGACGAAGAAGACGAGCCGGCACCCGAGCCGCTCGTCCTCCACCGGGACGACCGCGACCGGACGCCCCAGCACGGCCGCCGCCCGCCGTTCCACGGCCTCCGGATAGATGGTGTGCCCGAGGCGGTGGACGGCGAACTTGCGGCCGACCACGTAGAGGTTGCCCTCGGTGTCCATGTGGCCCAGGTCGTTGGTGCGCAGCTCGGTCAGGGGCGCCGCCTCCTCCTCCAGAGGCAGGTAGCCCTCCATCAGGTCGGCGGAGCGTACGACGACCTCGCCCATCTGGCCGGCGCTCAGCTCCTTGCCGTCGTCGTCGACGATCGTCACGTCCACCCCGGCCAGCGGGCGGCCGCAGCCGTTCGGGTTGTCCGGCGTGGCCAGCGCGATGTTGCCGGCCTCCGTGCTGCCGTAGCCGTCCAGCAGCGGCTGGCCGACCTCGGTGAGGAACCTGTCGGAGAGCGTCGGATCCAGGGGCGCGCCGCCCACACACCACATGCGGACACGGGACAGATCGGCCAGCAGCTCCGGCCGGCGCTCCGCGAGATTCAGGATCGTGTGGTACGTCGAGGGGGTCGCGTCCACGGACGTGGCGCCCGCGTCGGCGCCCGCCCGCAGGGCCCGGTCGAGCCGGCTGTACGGGGTGATGAGCAGCGAGCAGTCGCTCATCAGCCAGATCAGGACCAGCGAGATCCCGTATTGGTGGGAGAAGGGGAGGAGCGGCAGGAGCACGTCCTCGCGCGTGTACGCCATGCGGGCGGAGGTCCGCTCGGTGTTCGCGATGATCGAACGGCCGGAGCGCACGATGCCCTTGGGGTGCCCGGTCGAACCGGAGGACCACGCGATCAGCGCGTCGCGGCGGCCGGTCCAGGCGTTGAGGTCGAGTGACCGCACGGGCGGGTCCTGCACCGTCGAGACCAGCCGGCCGAGCTCGATGGTTCGCATACCGGCCGGTGGCGGTGTGGCGTCATCCGTCAGTGCGATGTTCGCTCCCGAGACGGCGGCCATCCGCTCGAGTTCACCACGCGTTTGATGAGCGTCCACCATCACGATGGAAATGTTTAGGTTGACGAGAGCGAAGAATCCTACGACAAAGTCCGGCGAGTTCCGCGCGACCAGGAGAATGCGATCCCCCGGTGCTATGCCGTCCCGTGCGAGCCCCTGCGAGACGGCGGCTGCGATGCTCGCCACCCGTTCATTCGTTATTGCCGATCCATCGGAGATCAGCATCAGCATCACCTACCGAGGACTTTCCTACGTGACGCCGAATAACGGGTCAACGTCGGTCTTTCCGGTCATCCGACCTCCAAACTCCGGCGGCTGACCGCGCGGTACTTCCTAGTCATGCAAGGTATTTGCATCTGCATACTCACCTCATGCATCGGGTCACCCACCGTCCGTCAGGGCAGGGACAGCGCTCCTACCAGCGATTATGAGAAGTCTGGAAATCGACCTAGCCAGATTGCCCGCCATTTGGACACGGATAACGGCCGGTCCGAAAAGGATCATCGACCATCCTTGACGCTTACAAGTGTTCCGACGTATAACCTCATTCGGCGTAACTTCCATCGAGAGGCTGGGTAATGACCGAAACTCGCGAAGACATATACGGCGAGGTCAGCGCCATCATCCAGGAAGTAACAGGAATGCAAGCGGCAGATGTATCGCCGAAGAAATCCATCGTCGATGACCTCGATATCGACTCACTGTCGATGGTCGAGATCGGGGTGGCGGTCGAGGACAAGTTCGCAGTCGAGATCACGGACGCCGAGATGCCGAGAATAGTGACGGTCGAGGACCTGATCGACCACATCGAGCAGGCGATGGCGGCCCGGGATTGAACGGGATTCTGACCGGAAAACGACTGCTCATCACGGGTGTTCTCACCCCCTCGTCCATCGCATTCCATGTGGCCAGGCTGGCGCTGGAAAATGGCGCGGAAGTCGTTCTCACGGCCTTTCCCCGGGTCAGCCTCGTCGAGCGCCTCGTACGCCGGCTGCCGGGTCCGGCGCCGGTCGTCGGCCTCGACGTCACCGACCCCGAACAGCTCGCCGACCTCGCCGACCGCGTCGGCGAGCATGTCGGCGAACTCGACGGCGTGCTCCACTCGATCGCCTACGCGCCGCCCGCCGCTCTGGGCGGCAACTTCACCACCACCACGTGGCCGGACGTCGCCACCACGCTGCGGACCTCGACCTACTCACTCCACAGCCTGTCGATCGCGCTCCTGCCCCTGCTGCGCAAGCCGGGCTCGTCGATCGTCGGGCTCGACTTCGACTCGACGGTGAGCTGGTCCGAGTACGACTGGATGGGCGTGGCCAAGAGCGGGCTCGAATCCTGCGCCCGCTACCTCGCGTACTACCTCGGCCGCCAGGGCATCCGGGTGAACCTGGTCGCGGCGGGCCCGATCAGGACCGTGGCGGCCGCGGAGTTCGACAAGCAGCCCGGCGACGACTTCTACGCCAAGTGGCAGGCCAAGTCTCCTTTGGGCTGGGAGGCCGACGCCGATCCTGTGGCACGGGCCTGCGTGGCGTTGTTCTCCGACTGGTTCCCCGCCACGACCGGGGAGATCCTGCACGTGGACGGCGGCGCGCATGCCGTCGGATGAGCCCGGGACGGCCATGTGGCGCCACATCGCCACGACCCTCGCGCACGCCGGATGCGACCTGGTGACCGGCGTGCCCTCCGACGAACCCGCTCTGCTCGACGCCGCCCTCGCCGTACCCGGCCTCAAGGCGGTGCCGGTGCGCGACCAGCGGGCCGGCGCCTGCCTGGCGGCGGGGCACGCGCTGGTGTCCGGCAACCCGGCCGTCCTCGCGACCAACTCCGGCCCTTCGCTGCCCAACGCCCTCGCGGGCCTGCTGGAGGCGGCGTCGCTGCACGCGCCCGTCGTCGTGGTGACCACGCGAATCCCCAGGGCCGGTCTGGGCAGGGGCGGATTCCAGCAGGTGGACCAGCGTGCGGTCAGCGCCGCCGTGGCCAAGTGGTACGTGCTGGCCGAGGACGTGGACCAACTCGGCTGGGCCCTGCGGCAGGCCGTACACCGTGCGATCAACGGCGCGCCCGGGGTCACCGTCGTCGAGCTGGCAGAGGAGGCGCTCCAGGGCGAGCCACCGCGAAACGCCGCGCCGGCGGCTCCCCCGCGTCGCCTGCGCTCCGCCCCCGCGGGCGACGATCTCGACCGGGCGGTGGACGTGATGGCTCGGGCCACCGCGCCGGTGATCATCGCGGGCGGCGGCGCCAAGGCGGCCGGCGCGGGCGCTCCCCTGCGGGCGCTGGCCGAGACCTGGGGCGCGGCCGTGTTCGCCACCGCCGCCGGGCGGGGCGTGCTCGACGAGGACCACCCGCGCTACTGCGGACTCGCCGGGCTCTACGCCGCCGCTCCCGCCGCCGAACTGCTCGACGACGCCGATGTGATCCTGGCCTTGGGCACCCGCCTGGAGGAGACCGTACGCACGGGGTGGAGCCTGGCCGGGCAGCGCCTGATCCACGTGGACGCCGATCCCGACGCCTTCGACCTCGCCGTCCGCCCCGAGATCGCGCTGGCCGGCGACGCCGCACTCACCGCGCGCCTGCTCGCCGACGGCCTCACGGCGCACCCGTCACCGGCCTGGTCGCAGCGCGTCGCCGCGGTGAAGACCGAACTCCCCCACACCGGCTCCTTCGCCGCTTCGGCCCTGCGCGCGGTCCGGTCCAGGTTCGGGCGCGACCTCGTGCTCGTCCAGGAGAACGGCCTGCACGACATGTGGAGCTACCACTACCCCCTGCTGTCGCTGTCCGAGCGGGCCAAGGTGGTGGCGCCGGGCGAGCAGACCATGATGGGCTTCGGCGTCGCCGCCTCGCTGGGCGCCGCGCTCGCCGAGCCGTCGCTGCCCACCGTCGTGATCTGCGGTGACGGCGCGATGACGATGAGCATGAACGCGCTGCCGGTCGCCGCCGAGCAAGGGCGCGGAATCGTCTTCGTCGTCTTCGAGAACGGCGGCTTCGGCTGGCCGCGCTACGTCCGCGCCCTGGCCGGATCCGACACCGGCATCACCCGGTTCGCCGCCGGCGAACCGCCCTACGAGGCGGTCATCCGCGCGCTCGGCGGCTGGAGCACCCGCTGCCGGACGACCGGCGATCTCGACGCCGCGCTGGAGGAAGCCGCCAAGCACGCCAAGAACGGCGCGCTCGCGCTGGTCGCCGTCCCCGTCTCCGACACCGACATCCCTCCTGGCGTGCTCCGCGCGTACGGCGGCGCCCCAGAGTCCCCAGGCAAGGCGGACGCCCATGACGCGTGACATCTACACCTGGCAGGGTGGATCGGTCGGCATCGCGGTCGGCGACAGCCCCGCCCTCTGGCCGTCCGTCGGTGAATACCCCTTCTACGACCGGGTCCTGTACTACGTCATGACCCACGACCACCTGAGGAACGCGGCCCTCGGCCACGCGCTCCGGGCGGTGGCGGCGGGCCGCCGGGTCATCGACATCGGGACGGGCCGCGATCTCAACTGGGCCCTGGAGGCCGCCGGTCACGGGGCCGAGCACGTGTACGCGGTCGAGGCCAACCGGGAAAGCCACACCATGGCGGCCAAGAGGGGGGCGGCCTCGCCGTACGCCGACATCATCGAGGTCGTGCACGGCACCTCCTTCGACGTGCGGCCGGCGGCGCGGGCGGAGGTGTGCGTGGCCGAGCTCATCGGGTCGATCGCCAGCTCGGAGGGCATGCTCGCGGCCATGACCGACGCGCACGCGCGCCTGCTCACCCACGACGGCGTGGTCGTGCCCGCCGCCTGTGACACCTTGGTCGGGGCGGTGTCGTCGCGGGAGCTGTTTCCCGGTGGCCCGGCCTTCTCGCGGAAGGCGCTGCCGTACCTCAGGAAGATCTTCGATCTTTATGAGCGGCCCTTCGACGTGCGGCTGTCGGTGGCCGATCCGGGGCCGGACGTCCTGCTGTCGACGGCCGGGGCGGTGGAGAGGCTCCGGTTCGACGGGTCCGCGCCGCTGGAGGACACCTCGCGCGTGAGCCTGACGATCGAGCGCGACGGGTCCGTGGACGGGTTGTTGTGCTGGATCGGGCTGGAGGCGGGCGCGGGCGCCAGGCGGCTGGACTCGCTGCGGGACAAGACGAACTGGATGCCGGTGTACCTGCCGGTGTTCGACTCCGTCGTGCCCGTGCGGCGGGGGGACGAGCTCACGGTGGAGTTCGAGCGCCGGACGAGCGACGACGGCGTTCATCCCGACTACCACGTACGCGGGACGCTGGTCACGGCCGCCGGGGTGACCAGCGGGTCGATCCTGTCCGGGCACCACACGCCGCGGCTCGGGACGAAGCCGATCTACCGCCGGCTGTTCGAAGTTATTCCTTGACACGAATATTCGCCATGGTGAATACTCAAGGCCATGGACGCACTCCTCACCGCACTGGCCGACCCGGCCCGCTGGCGGCTCGTCACCCTGTTGGCCGAGCGGCCCCGCTCGGTCGGCGTCCTCGCCCAGCTCGCCGACGCGCGCCAGCCGCAGACGACCAAACACCTGCAGACCCTGGAACGCGCCGGCGTCGTCACCTCCCACCGCACCGGCCAGCGCCGCGTCTACGCGCTGCAGCCGGGTCCCCTGCGGGACCTGGCGGCCGCGATCAACCGGCTGGCCGAGACCGCGGAACAACGCGGCGGCCACCGCGAGACCTTCGACCGCTACGAGCGCAGCCTCGACGCGGAGCGGCTCGCGGCGGATGAGGCGGGGTGGGCCGACGGCCGCTCGTTCCGGTTCCAGCGCGCGCTGCCCGGACCACCTGAGCTGGTCTGGCGCCATCTCACCGAGACCTCCCTGCTCGCCCACTGGTGGACACCCGACGACCTGCGCGTCTCCGAGCTCGTCTTCGAGGCGTGGCCGGGCGGCCGGATCATCCACGAGTACCGCGACGTCGAGGACGCCGACGGCTCCGACCTGGTGGTCGGGCGCGCCGAGGGGACCGTCGGCGAGGTACGCCCCCGCGA
This sequence comes from Nonomuraea sp. NPDC050547, assembly GCF_044457345.1. Taxonomy (NCBI): domain Bacteria; kingdom Bacillati; phylum Actinomycetota; class Actinomycetes; order Streptosporangiales; family Streptosporangiaceae; genus Nonomuraea; species Nonomuraea sp. NPDC050547. The sequence continues at coordinate 159,972 of NZ_JBITGW010000013.1, read as the reverse complement.
GCGCCTCACCTACCGCAACTCCCCGCTGCTCCCCGGCGGCGGGACCGCCTTCACCGCCCACGTCGACCTCGGGCTCCGGCCCACCGACACGGGCACGGAACTCGACGTCCACTGGCGGATCACCGACAGCACCGTCGACTCCGCCGACTTCATCGCCGGCATCGAGATCGGCTTCGGCCAGAGCCTCGACAAACTGACCGCGGCCGTCGCCGCCGACGCAAGGAGCACGAAATGACCAGCCGCAAGGTGACCGCGAACATCTCCCTCACCCTCGACGGCCGCTACCACGGCGCCGGCGGTCCCGGCGACTTCGGGGCGTTCGCCCCGTACGTGACCAGCGACGTCGCCCGCGACCACATGAACCTCATCTGGGAGAACGCCACGACGGCGGTGCTCGGCCGGGTCAACGCCGAAGGCTTCATCGGCTACTGGTCCACGGTCGCCGCGGACGACAACGCCGACCCGCGTGATCGCGGCTACGCCAAATGGCTGGTCAACACCGAGAAGGTGGTCTTCTCCACCACCCTGACCGAAGCGCCGTGGGAGCGCACGCGCATGGTGAACGCCCCCGTCGCCGACGTCGTCACCGAGCTCAAAGCCACCGGCGAAGGCGACATCCTGGCCAACACCAGCCCCACCATCATCAAGGCGCTGCTGTCGGCGGATTTGCTCGACCGGCTGTACCTCATGATCTTCCCCGAGATCACCGGCGGCGGGCAGCGCCTGTTCGAGGACGGCCTGCCGGCCACGAAGTGGACGCTCACCCACCAGGTGACCGGCCGGCTCGGCGAGATGGCCATGGTGTACGACAGGGTCCGCTGAACACCTCAGCCCCGAGGCGTCTCGTCGGTCCAGCCCAGCCGCGTGACCACGTACGACGTCATCTCGTCCTGTACGGCCAGCAGTTCGCCGGTGTCCCGGTCGATGATGATCCGCTGCTCGCCGTACTCCACCGCGACCCCGGCGCGGCCCTCGGCGTCGGTGACCCCGTCGGCGACCCGGAAGCCCGGCAGCCCGGCGAGCAGCCGGTAGAGCGCCGCCCTCGTGCCCGGGGTGCTCTCGGCGTCGAGGAGCATCCACTTGGCCGAGGCCCAGAGCCAGCTCTCCTGGCTGTCGGCCCCGTCGGCCGGGAACTCCTTGAGCATCTCGGCCTTGAGCGCTCCGGCCTCGGTGGGCAGGCTGGTGACGGGCGTCAGGGCCAGGGGGATGAAGTAGGTCCTGCCGATGTCGCAGCCGTCGGCGCCCTGGCAGAGCGCGGGCGACCCGTCGTCCTTCCACGCCTGTTCGTCGGCGGGGGTGAGGGGCTTGGTGGTGACCTGGCCACGGTCGGTGTGCCGGCGTCCTTCCCCGTTCACCCACAACACCTCCTCGATCCGGTGCTCGACGGTGTAGCCGGCGGCGGTCCTGGTCCGCGAGAGGCGCAGCAGGTCCCGCCGCCACCAGGCGCCCTCGCCCGCAGGTCGCGCGGCCAGCCGGTCGGCCGCCGTGCCGAGCACCGCGGCCGGATCCGGCACGAGCGCCGCCGTCTCGATCCGGGGGCCGCCCAGCACGGGCGCAACCACGAAGCCACCGGTCAGCACCACCCCGACCGCCGCCGCGGCGAGCGCCATCTTGGACCAGACCGGCAGGCCGCGGCGTCGCGCGCCGCCGAGCATCCGCGCGCGGACCGCCATCGCCCTGGCCGGGTCGGCGGGCGGCACGTCCGGCATCACCTCGTCGATGAGCTGGAACTCCTTCATCACACCTCAACTCCCAACGCGTCACGCAGCTTGTTCCTGGCCCGGCTCAGCCGGGAGGCGACGGTGCCGTTGGCGACGCCGAGCGCCGCGGCCACCTCGTCGTAGGTCAGCTCGCCGTACGCGACGAGCAGCACCACATCGCGTTCCCCGCGCGACAGCCCGGCCAGCGCGGCCGAGAGCTTCTGCACGGTCACCCCGGCGGCGATCCGGTCCACGACGCGTTGTTCGTGACCGTCGTCGCCGGGGGACGGGCCTGATCTGGCCAGTGCGCGGTAGCGCCGGAGCTCGGCCCGCCGGTGTTTGCCGATGAGGTTGGTGGCGATGCCGTACAGCCAAGGTCTGATGCCGCCTTTGGCGGCGTCGAAGCTGCCGCGGCGGCGGAAGGCGATCAGAAACGTCTCCGCGGCGAGGTCCTCGGCGATGTCGAGGTCGAGGCGGCGGCCGACGTAGCGGCGTATCTCCTCGTAGTGCGCGTCGAAGACGGTGGCGAATCGCTCGGGGTCGGCGACCGCGCCGTCGAGTGACAGGGTCATACGGCGATCTCTCTTGCCGGGAAGTCTGGACACCTGTGATTGCCCGCTCCCGGCCGGGCCTTCCATCAGATTTCGAGTACGGCGGTGAGCAGCGCGGCGAGGGCGTCCGCGTCGAGCCGGTGGCGAGCCCCTTCCGGCGTGGAGACGGTCACCCCGACCCAGTGCGGGCGCGGCCGCGTCGCCGCGAACTCCGCGGCGACGGGGTGCGCGCAGAGCAGCAGGTCAGGTCGCGCGCTCAGACGGTGTACGGCCTGCGGCGCGGTCACCGGCCGCTCCCTGCGCCAGATCACCTGCGAGCCGGTCGAGCGCCAGGCGTTGACCGCGCCGACCTCCACGAAGGCCGTTTCCGCCCGCGCCTGCGCACCCAGCAGGGCGGCGAGGTCGGCGGCGACGGACCCGGGGCCGGACCCGAGACGCCCGAGGGCGTGGACCGCTTCGCCCGCCTCCCGCACCGGCCAGCGGACGCCGACGAACGCCTGCCCCGGCCACAGCACCTCGACGGCGACGGACTCGCGCGCCCGGCGCGCGACCTCGTGGACCGCGTCCGCGCGCGGGTGCCGTCTGGGCACGACGAGCGCCGTCTCCCAGATTCCGTCGGCGGCGATCTGCACCACCGGCGACGACGTGACCCGGATCAGGCCGGCTGCCAGCACCATCGCCTCATTCTGCCTGAACGGTATGATCTCCTCCCGCCCGGCGAGATCATGAGGAGTCTTGGTGAAAGCTGTCAGGGTGCTGGCCACGGTGCTGGCCGCCGTCTCGATCGCGGCGGGGTGCGGCGGCGGTGGCGGGGCGGCGGTCGCCGTTCCCGACAGCCCGGCGGGCAAGCAGCTGAGCTGGTACATGGACGCCGTGAACCGGACGCCGGTCGCGGACAAGGAGCTCAAGGAGCACCTCAGCGCGACCTTCCTCAAGGAGATCCCGCCGGAGGAGTTCAACCGGCTCGCCAAGACGCTGGCCGGGCTGAAGATGACGGAGCTGACCGAAGTGAAGCCGGACGCGCTGAAGGGCAGGGCGTCCGCGTCCGGGCAGGAGTACAAGACGGAGATCTCGGTCGACGACGCCGGGAAGATCGACTATCTCCTGATCACGGGCTGAGACCAGGTGCGGCCCGGCGGCCGCACCTGGCCGGGATTCAACGGACGGCGTCCAGGGCGTCGACGATGCCGGAGCCGTAGAAGCCGTTACGGGCCCGGCCGCCTTCGCACAGGTGCGTGGCGGTCACCGTGGTGCCGTTGGGCAGGTGGCGGGTGTAGGTGAAGGCCGGCGGCGTCGGGCACGAGGTCCTGGTCGCGGAGCCCTTGAGCGCCGACTCGACGAAGCTCGGGCTCAGGGTCTTGCCGCCGTGCCTCGGGTCGCGGTGGCCGTACCGGCTGACGATCAGCGCGGCGACGCCCGCGGCGCGCGGGGAGGCCATCGAGGTGCCCTGCAGGTACTGGTAGTACGCGCAGGTGCCGCGCTGGCAGTCCCGGACCACGTAGTCGACGTTGGGCGAGCCGTCGGGGTTGAGTTCGCCGTTGTCCTTGGCGAGCTGCTCGGGGTAGGCCGACAGCGTGGCCTTGGTGACGTCGCGGGTGTTGGCCGCGGTGTCGTAGACGTCGCCGCCGGGGGCGGACACGTCGACGAATCCGTTGCCGAAGCTGGAGAAGTACGACTTGCGCTTGCTGATGCCCGTGGCCGAGACGCTGATCACGTTGCGTCCCTCGCCGGGCATGGAGACGCAGCTCGGCGGGATGGTCCGCTCGTACGGCGCCTCGCCGGGCTCGCTGGCGAAGTCGGGGCTGCTCGCGTCCACGTACGGCTTGGTGTAGTCGGCGGCCTGGTTGCCCGCCGCCGCCACCAGCGTGACGCCGCGCCGGTGGGCGTAGTCGAGCGCCCGCTGCGTCGCCTTGATGATCACTGCCTGCTCGGCCCGGTCCGCGGGGGAATCGGCGGCGTTGTCCGTGCAGTTGAACAGCCACGGGTCGATGTAGTAGCTCATGTTGACCACGTCGATGCCGTGGTCGCCGGCGTACGTCAGCGCGTCCACGCTGGGCTGCAGGAAGAAGTAGCCGGAGTCCTGGCCGGCCCGCAGGTTGACCAGCGTGACCTTGGGCGCCACGCCCGCGATGCCCAGCCGGTTGATCGGCGAGCCGATCGAGGACGCCACGTGGGTGCCGTGGCCGTTCTCGTCCACGTTGGCCGCGTCCTCGCACGAACCGTCGGCCTCATCCGCGCACGGGCCGTCGATCGGCGCGCCGTTGGCGTCGGCGGGGATGTCGGTGGTGAAGTTCCGGCTCAGCGAGTTGCTGAAGTTGGGCGCGATGTCCGGGTGCGTACCGTCCACGCCGGTGTCCAGAATGGCCACGACCACGTCGCGTCCGCCCTGGTTGTACCGGTGCGAACCGTCGGCGGTCGCGTGCATCTGCTTCATGTCCCACTGCAGCTCGGCCAGCGGCTCGGCGCCCGGCCTCGGCCTTCCGGCCGTCGGGCCCGCCTTGCCGCGCCCGGCGTCGTGCCCTTCCTTTTCGACCGTGTCGGTACGGCGTGCCGTACCCGCGGCCCGTGCGCTGGGCGGCGCCTGCCCGATCGTGCGGTTGCGGGCGACGCCCTCGATCGCCCCGTCCGACGCCAGCGCGGCGGCGAAGTCGGCGCGGCTGGTGGTGACGGTGGCCAGGCCGACCGCGGTGTTCTCCTTGACGACGACGCCGCCCGCTGCCTCGATGGCCTGGCGGGCGCCGGTGGCACCGTCCTTGTAGAGCACCACGTACTCGGCTTCTGGTCCTTGCCGCTGTGCCTGTACCGGTGCCGACATGGCGGCACCGACAAGTAAGGCCGCGGCGGAGACCATGATGACGCGTTTCACGCGTACCTCCCGTAGGGGCGGAAAGAGCTCGCCCGCCACTTTGAAGGGATTTGCCGGATTCGACCACCTTTGATGAGATCCGTAACCCGAGCGTGACCAACGCCGGTCGGAGCGAGTCAGGGGTGCAGGTGGGACCAGCTGGCCTCGTGGCCCCAGAGGGAGGCGGGATCGACGTAGTGGCGCAGGAGGTCGTTCAGCTCGGCGTCGCCCCGGCCGTTCAGCTCCTCCGAGGCGATCTTCCTCGCCACCCCGGCCAGGAAGTCGGCGATCTGGATACGCGCGTCGAGCCGGGACTCGGTCAGGCGCAGACCCGTCAGCCGGGCGCGCGAGGCCAGGCGGGGGTCGTTGAAGACGCCCTTCAGCTCGACGATCCGCTCCTCCGACAGCGTGGTCTGCCGGTCGTGAACGACCTCGACGGGACGGCCCGACGAGCTCCATGCCACGACGGCCTGGATGATCGCGGGGATCAGCGGGTCGAGGACGGGGATCGTCCGGGGATCCTCGGCCAGGCGCGCCAGGAAGGCGTCCATGTTCCGGCGGGTCGCGGCGAGCGGGCCGGTCAGCTCCGGAGCGCGCAGGTCGTTCAGGCGGTCGTAGAAGGTCTGCGCGGGTACGCGGGCGCGCATGACGTCGTTGAACGATTCCAGGAACGGGATCCAGCCATCCAGGGCAGGGCCGGTGCGGTAGAGGGCCTCTGTCTCAAAACTGCGGTAGAAGCCGAGGCTGGGGCTGTAGGGGTCGTCCAGCAGGTCGACGATCCTGCTGACGATGAAGAAGCGTTTCTCCACCAGATAGACGCGGGCGGTGCCGTAGATGGGACCGGAGGGGCCCAGGAGCCAGACGAGGGCCGAGCGGTGCTTGCCGCGCAGCAGGTGGTTGGCCTTGTACTCGGTGGCAGGTGAGCGGATGCGGTCCCGTAGCACGCGGATGACGTCGTCGGCCGCCTCGATCTCCATCGACACGCTGGCGTGCGCGAACACGTCGGTGATCGCGGCGGTCAGGTTCTCCCCCTCCGCCCCGGACTCGTCACAGGCGATTTCAAGATCTTGACCGGTCACCATAAGGGCTCCATCGTTGCCCGTGCCTCGAACCAGGCGCAACGGGTTTCGTGCTGTGTCTCAAAACTAGAGGTTTCGGTAGAGGGTGGCTCGTGAGACACCCAGGATCCGGGCGATCTCCGACATAGGGGTGTCGCCGTTCTGGCGGAGGCGGCGGGCTTCGGCGACCATCTCCTCACTCATACTCCGAGGCCGACCCCCCGCTCCACTGCCACCCCCACCGGCCAACGCCCCCTCACCTCCGGCCGCACGCCGCCGCCCTCCGGCGAAAGGCCGCTCCCCTTCGGCCGAAGACCGCTCCCCTTCGGCCAAGGCTCCCGCGCCCACGGAAAGCTCCCCCTCCTCGGCCCACGCCCCCTCGCTTCCGGTTGGTCGCTCGTCTCCGGTCGCGGGCCTCCTGCCGGCCGAAGGGCTGGTGGTTCCGGGGGGCGCCGCTTGCGCGGGGCGTTCCGGTGGCTCGGGGGGTTCGGTGAGGAGGCGGCGGGCGCCGTTCAGGATGTGGTGGCGTAGTTCGTCTGTCGGTACGTCGGCGAGCAGGATCACCGGGTCGCTGAGCAGCGCCACCACCTGGATGGCGCGCACCCGTCCACCCAGGTCGGGGCTGGGGCCGGCGACCATCTCGTTGGCGCGGTTCATCACCGTGAACCACCGCTCGAACACCTCCGGCGGCAGCGCCGGCATGTTGGCGACGACGGTGCTCAGCACGTCCCGGTGCCGCAGGTACACCTCCAGCAGCGTCTCGACCGTCCCCCACCCGCCGCCGCCCTCCCGCGCCACCCGCTCCACTGCCGCGTCGGTGTCGTCGATGAGCGGCTGGGCGAGGGTGGCGAGGATGTCGGCCTTGGTGCGGAAGTGGTACAGGACGGCCGTCTTGGTCAGGCCCAGCTCCTCGGCGATCTCCCTGACCGAGGTGTTCTGGCTGCCCTGGCGCGCGAACAGTTCCCTCGCGGCGGCGAGGATCCTGTCCCTGGTGTCGATCACACCGCGCATCCTATCTCTTGCCTGACCATTGGTCAGGGGGTTATGGTCGCAACTGACCAATGGTCAGGAAGGACCATCATGAACATCCTCATCTCAGGGGCGGGCATCGCGGGCTCCACGCTGGCGTACTGGCTGGCGCGGCACGGCATGAGCGCCACCGTCGTCGAGCGGTCGGCGGGACAGCGTTCGAGCGGCAGCCCCGTGGACGTCCGGGGGCACGCGGTCGAGGTGGCCGAGCGGATGGGCGTGCTGCCCCGGCTGCGGGAGGCCGCCACCCGCGTGAACAGGATGTCGTTCGTGGACGCCGCCGGTCGGCGCGTGGGCGGCATGCGCGTTGGGCGGCCGGATGGCGGGGAGGTCGAGCTGCGCCGTACCGACCTCGCCGGGATTTTGACGGCGGCCGCCCGCGACCACGCCGAGTTCGTCCACGGCGACTCCATCGCGAGCCTCACGCAGGACGGCGGCGGCGTGGACGTCGAGTTCGACAGTGGCACGCGGCGGCGGTTCGACCTGGTGGTGGGCGCCGACGGCCTGCACTCCAACGTGCGGCGGCTGGCATTCGGCCCGGAATCCCGGTTCGTACGGCATCTGGGGCTCTATGTCGCGACACTCCCCTTCACCGGGCGGGTGCCCGATCCGAGCGAGGTCGTCATGTACAACGCCCCCGGCCGCTCCGCCACCCTCCATCCCTCGAACGGCGAGGCCGTCGCGGCCTTCATCTTCCACGCGCCCACGTTGCCCGGCTTCGACCACCGCGACACCGGGCGGCACCGGCGCCTGCTGCACACCGCCTACCCCGAGCCCGCCTGGCGCCTGCCCGAGCTGATGGAACAGGTCGCGGCCACGGACGACCTGTTCTTCGACGCCGTCAGCCGGGTCCGCCTGAACACCTGGACGGCGGGACGGGTGACGCTGGTGGGCGACGCCGCGTCATCGGTGTCCCTGTTCGGCGACGGGTCGACCTTGGCCATGTCAGCCGCGTACACGCTGGCAGCCGAACTGGCAGCCGACACCACCACCACCGCCCTGCCCCGCTACGAACACCGCCACCGCACCCTGGCCGGCCCCCGCCAGCGCCACGTCACGATGGTCTCCCGCCTCCTGATCCCCAAGACCCGCTACGGCCTGACCACCCGCAACCTCCTGACCCGCCTCCTCCCCACCCCCTAACCCCTCGCTCCCCGCCCCTCACCCTTCGCCCCTTCGCCCACCACGCTCCGCGCGGGCTTCCCGGACGCCGCGCTGCCCAAGGCCACGTGTGCCCGGAGCAGTGCCCCGGAGGCCGCGCTACGCCCAGGGCCGGGTTCCGGAGGCCGCCCCCATGGCCTGGTGTTTGTGCAGGTTAGGACTTCATGAGGGTGGTGGGCAGGACGCCGCCTGTTCCGGTGTCGAGGGCTGCCTGGGCCTGCCGTACCGCCTCAAGGACGTTGCCCGCGGCGCTAGGGGAATCCTCTACGGTCATGCGCACCTCCACCTCCACCGGCGACCCGCCGAACCCCTCCCCCTCAAGCCGGATGTAGGCGACCTTGCGGTCCTCCAGGAACGGGATGTACGCGGCCGACACATGCGTGGACGCCCCCGCGCCCGTCACCTTCGTCGCGCGTTTGCCGGACATCCGGGCCGGGTCCTGGAGGTTGAGGAAGTCGGCGTTGCCCCCACCGAGCAGTTGGTAGGCATCGTGGAGCGCGACGCCGCCGGAGGTCAGAGCGTCGACGAGCGCCCGGTGTACGAGCGTGGCGCCGAACGAGCTCTTCAGGTCGTCGCCGATCAGCGGAAGCCCGGCCGCGGCGAACCGTTCGGCCCAGGCGGGGTCGCGGGCGATCACGGAGGGCATGCAGTTGACGAAGGCGCATCCGGCCAGCAGCGCCGCCCGCGCGTACAGCTCGGTGGTGCGTTGCGCGCCGACCGGGAGGAAGTTGACGAGCACGTCAGTACCACGCAACGCCGCGACGACATCCTCCAGAACGGCCTCGCCACGCGCGTCGGGAACCCCAGCCACGGCTTCCCCGGCGAGCGGCCCCTCTTCGCCGGCCATGAGCCCCTCGGCGACCACCACGCCCGTCGGCGGCACCTCCGCGAAGGCGCGGGCGTTGTTGGGCGCCGCCCAGATCGCGTCCGCGAGATCCCGCCCGACCTTCGCAGGATTCACATCAAAAGCCACGCTGAACGAAATATCCGGCCAGTCATAGAAGACCGCCCCCTGCACCAGCGAGGACGCGCAGTTCCCCACCCCAACCAACCCGACATTTATCACAAAGGCCGAGCATGTCAGATCAACCCGCTACGCCGCGCCACCGCCGCCGCCTCCACCCGTGACGACACCGCCAGCTTGGCCATGATGTTCGAGACATGCACCCCCGACGTACGTGCCGAGATGAACAACCGCTCCGCGATCTGCCGGTTGCTCAACCCCTCCGCCACCAGCCCCAGCACCTCAAGCTCCCGCGCCGTCAGCCCGTGCCCCGCACCGTCGAGATCCACCCGCCCCGCCGCCGCGAAGGCCTCCACCTCCCGCCGCAACGGCCCCGCCCCCAGCCGCGCCGCGATCTCCCCCGCCTCCCGCAGCCCGTCCCCCACCCGCGACCGCCCACGTTGACCCTTCCGCGCCTCCCCGCCATCCCGCCGCCCGGACCGCGGCGGCCCCGACGCCTCCCGCACCTGTCCGTCCTGCGCGGCACGCAGCAAAGCCCACCCCAGCATGTACGGCTGGCCGACCGACCGCCACGCGCCCACGGCCTCCTCCCACGACCCCCCGAGCTCAGCCTCGAACGTCGCCCGATGCGCCCGCTGCACCCGTCCCACCGTGGCCACGCCGTCCGGCGCCCGGGTCAGCGCCCCCGCCCGAGCCGCGATCACGAGCAACGGCCAGGCGTACCGCCGGCTGAGCGTCAGGTCGTGCGCCTCCAGCACATGCCCGGCCAGGCGGCGCACGCGAAGCCGGTCCCCGAATGCCTCGGCCAGGCGGCATTCGAGCAGATCGGGCTCCAGGCACGAGTCGTACCCACGCGAACGCCCCAGCATCAGCGGCCGCGCCTCGTCCACAACGGCCGCGGCCTCGTCGAGCGCGCCCTCCCAGACCGCGACCGTGCCCCGCACCATGAGCAGCCAGGCGCGGTAGATGGGCGGCGGGTCCAGGGCCAGCGCGACCCCGATCACCTCCCGCGCCTCCCGCCAGCGGCCGAGCGACGACAGCGGCTCGGCGAGGTTGGCGGCCAGCAGCGCCCCCCGCGACCTGGCCATCCCAGATCGCTCGGCCCGCTGGATCCCCGCCCTGGCCACGGCCTCGGCCCTGGCGTGCTCGCCTGCCGCCTCCAGGACGTCCGCTTCGCTGGCGTAGGCCATGAGCACGGCGTCCTCGTCCACCACCTCCGCTCCGGCCCCGAGCCCCGGGACACGCCCAGAGCCCAAGGAACCGGAGGAAGTCACCGAAGACGTGCGGGCCTGGGTGTAGAGGGTGGCGGCGGTGGCCAGGTCGCCCTCCAGGGCGGTCAGAGCGGCGAGGGTGGTGAGCGAGCGGGTGTCGCCCAGGTGGAGTGCCTGCTCGGCGTGCCGTCTGGCCTCGGTGTCCTGGCCGTTCCAGGCCAGGGTGGTGGCCAGGGCGCCGAGGAGGCGGGCGTCGCCGGGCGCCAGCCGTACCGCCTCGTGAAGGTCGGACAGGCCGTCCTCGCCGAGCTGGTCGCGCACGGTCACCCGGAGTTCCAGCAGGCGCGCCCGCCGGGTGCCGGTGACCTCGGACAGAGCCGATGTGGTCAGGTCCTCCGCTCGTCGTGCCTCGCCCGCGTGCAGGGCGTCGCGGGCGGCCAGTTCCAGCACTCGGGCGTGGTCGAGGCCGGGTGGGGGCTCGGCCGGGGGCCACAGGTCGAGCGCCAGGTCCCAGCGCCGTCCCGCCACGGCCGCCGCGAACGCCCGCTCCGGCTCCCCCGCCGCCCGCCAATGCCCCGCCGCCCCAGAAGCGGTCTCGGAAACCCCGTCACCGGTCAGCCCCTCAAGGGCGGCGGCGACCCGGGCATGCAGACGCTTACGCTCCCCCGGCAACAACTCGTCGTACGCCGCGTCCCGTATCAACGCGTGCCGGAACCGGTACCCGTCACCGTCCACCAGCAACAACCGCGCCCGCACCAAGGGCCGCAACGCCTCGTCCAGCGCCAGCTCCCCCACCCCGGCCGCCGCCAGCAACACGGGATGATCGACCCGCCGCCCGGCCACGGCCGCCACGCGCAGCACCTCACGGCACGGCGAGGGAAGTTTGTCGGCCGCCCCCAGCAGCACGTCACGCAGCGAGTCCGGCACCGCGGTGCCGCAGTCGGCGAGGGCCTCGGCGAACAGCGGGTTCCCCTCGCTCCTGGCCATGATCACGTCAAGACCGGCGCCCGGCCGCGACCCGACCAGCCGCGCCACCTCATCCCGCCCCAGCGGCGGCAACCACAACGTCCGCGCCCCGGGCAGCCGCACGACGGTCCGCGAGGTGGCGACCACCATCACCCCGCCTCCGGTCAGATTCCGCAGGAGAAAGGCGAGCAGATCAAGGCTGGCCTGGTCAGCCCAGTGGAGGTCGTCGAGGACGAGCACCAGCGGACCGGCCTTCTCCACCACCTGCAGCGCCTCCTCGAACAAGCGCGCCCGCCCGAGATCCACGGCAGGCACCCCCAGCTCAGGCAGCAACCGAGCCAGCTCACCGGGCCCGAAGGGCGCGCCATGCTCCCTGACCAGCCGCCGCAGCACCGGCACGAACACCGAGTACGGCAGTCCGCCGGGATCCCCGCCCCCCGTCACCACACGGGCATCCACCCGCCCGGCGAACTCCGTGGCCAGCCGCGTCTTCCCCATCCCCGCCTCACCGACGACGAGCACGGCGGAGGGCGTGTCGGCCCACGCCTCGGCGAGCGCCGCCAGTTCCGCATCCCTGCCCACGAACACGTAGGCAGCTTAAAGAGTCATCTACGCATCCTGCCGGATCCGCGAGGAAGGCCAGGCTGGCACCGTCACCCCCATGAACCGCCTCATGCTCGCGTCAGCCGCCGGCCTCCTGGGCTTCTACCTGCTGTTCTCCGCCGTCCCCGCCTACCTGGGCGACGGCATGTCGGCCGGCCTGGCCACCGGCGCGCTCATGCTGGGCACCGTTCTGCTCGAACTCGCCGTCCCCTGGCTCCTCAGCCGGTACGGCTACCGCCGCGTCCTGTCCACCGGCCTGCTCCTCCTGGGCCCGCCCTCGTTCGCCCTGCCGATCCACGAACTGGTCCTGCCGATCTCCCTGCTCCGCGGCGCCGGCCTGGGCATCGTCGTGGTGGCCGGCACCGCGCTGGTGGCCGAGCTGGTCCCGGCCGAACGCCGCAGCGAGGGCCTCGGCCTGTACGGCGTCGCCGTAGGCGTCCCCTCGATCATCGGCCTGCCCCTGGGTCTGTGGGCCGGCGACCACCTGGGCTTCGTGCCCATCTTCCTCGTGGCCGGCCTGGTCCCGCTGGCGGGCCTGGCCGCGGCGAGGGGGCTGCCGGACCTGAGGCCGGCCCCGCGGCAGCACCAGAAGAGCGGCGGCCTGGCGGCGCCGATCGCCGTCTTCGGCGCCATCACGCTGGCCGCGGGCGTGGCCATCACCTTCCTGCCCCTGGCCACCTCCCCGAAGCTCGCCTCGGCGGCGCTGCTGGCGCAGTCGATCCTGACCCCCGCCGCCCGCTGGTGGGCGGGCCGTCACGCGGGGACGCGCTGGCTGGCCCCGTCGGTTCTGGCCGCGGCCGCGGGCATCGGCCTGCTGTTCTGGTCGGCGGAGCCGGTGGCGGTGGTGGCGGGAATGGCGTTGTTCGGCGCCGGGTTCGGGGTGGCGCAGAACCTGACGCTGACGCTGATGTTCGAGCGCGGCGAGGCGGGGCGGGTGAGCGCGCTGTGGAATCTCGCCTTCGACGCCGGCATGGGCGTGGGCGCCCTGGGCCTGGGCGTGGTGATGGGCGTGACGGGCTACCCGCTGGGTTTCGCGCTGGTGGCCGTGGTGGTTCTGGCGGCTCTTCCGTTGACCGGGAACCGCCGACCTTCTATGGTTCGTTAGTGGAGTAATGAACCATAGAAGCAGGTGTCCATGTTCGACGACCGGAGCCCCATCTACCGGCAGATCGCGGATCGCATCAAAACCGATGTGCTGAGCGAGGCGTTGAAGGGCGACGAGCAGGTGATGTCGACCAACCAGTACGCCGCCTTCTACCGGATCAACCCGGCCACCGCCGCCAAGGCGTTCCAGCAGCTCGTCGACGAAGGCGTGCTCTACAAAAAGCGAGGTATCGGCATGTTCGTCAGCCCGGACGCCCGGGACGCGCTGAGGGCCGGCCGGAGGGAGGGCTTCTTCACCGACGTGGTCGACCCCATGGTGAAGGAGGCCAAGGCCATCGGCATCTCCCTCGATGACGTGATCGAGCGGATCAAGGGGGAAATGTGAGGATCGAAGCCCGGGACCTGGTGCTGCGCTATGGCGAGGTCACCGCGCTCGACCGGCTGACGTTCGAGCTGGAGGGCGGCAAGATCTACGGCCTGCTGGGCCGTAACGGCTCCGGCAAGACGAGCCTGATGTCCGTGCTGTCCGCCTTCCGCAAGCAGTCGGCGGGCACCGTGCTGCTGGACGGCGCCCCTGTGTGGGAGAACCCCGCCGTGACCGGCGCCGTCAGCCTGATCCGCGACGCCGGCGAGAGCGTCGACCTCGGCACCGCCGCCGACGCGCTCTACTTCGCCGAGTGGCTCCGCCCCACCTGGGACGCCGCCTACGCCAAGGAACTGATGGAGCTGTTCGGGCTGCGGCCGAAGACGAGCGTCAAAGCCATGTCGAAGGGCCAGCGCTCGGCGATGGGCGTGGTGGTCGGGCTGGCCTCGCGGGCACCGCTGACCATGTTCGACGAGTCGTACCTGGGCATGGACGCGCCCTCCCGGCACGCCTTCTACGACGCGCTGCTGGCCGACTACATGGCCCACCCGCGCACGATCATCCTGTCCACCCACCTCATCGAGGAGGTCAGCCCGATGTTCGAAGAGGTCGTCATCATCGACCGCGGGCGCCTCATCGTGCACGAGGAGACCGAGCGCCTGCTGGCCCGCGGCCACGCCGTCACCGGGGCGGCCGCCGCCGTGGACGAGTTCGTGGCCGGGCTGACCATCCTCGGCGAGAAGGTGCTCGGGCCGACGAAGTCCGCGATGGTCTACGGCGAGCTCGACGCCGCCCGCCGCCGCAAGGCCGCGGAGGCGGGGCTCACGCTCGGGCCGATCGCCATGCAGGAGCTGTTCATCCACCTGACCGGAGGCCCCAAGTGAGGTTCCCCACGCGGCTGCTGGCCGCCAACCTGTGGGTCGCCTTCTTCGCCTGGGCCGCGTACCTGGTGGTGGTGATCGCGATCACCCTGGCCATCCACTTCTTCGGCAACCTCACGCAGAGCGTGTGGGAGCAGGCCGGCCAACTGCCGCGCTGGGTGGTGCTGTTCGTCGGGGTGGCGATGGTGCGCCAGTTCCTGCCGCTGTTCATCGCCAACGGGCAGACCAGGCGGCAGTTCGGCTTCCAGGCGGCGATCACCACGGCGCTCTACACGCCGTTCGTGGCCCTGCTGATGAGCGCCGGGTACCTGGTCGAACGGGTGCTCTACATGATCATCGAGCGGCCGCAGTCGCTGGAGCGTGCGCACCTGTACACCGACCCGACGCAGGTGCCGCTGGTCTTCCTTGAGCACACCGTGGAGTTCATGGCCTGGATCACCGCGGGCATGTTCATGGGCGCCGGCTTCTACCGCTGGCAGGCGGGCGGCCTGCTGACCATCCCGGTCGGCGTCGGGCTGGTCGTGCTCGGGCTGAGCGCCGTAGGCGCCCGGTTCGGGGTGCCGATGAGCGCCTTCTCGCTCGGCCTCCGTATTCAGGCCGGGCCGTTGCTGACGCTGGTCATGGGGCTGGGCACGTTCGCGCTCGGGCTGCTGCTGACCTGGTCGGTGATCAGGGACACACCACTGAGGAACGGGGGTTAGGTCATGGCGGTGTTAGCCGTCGAGGGACTGCGCAAGAGCTATCGCGATCTGGTGGCCGTGGACGGGCTCGGCTTCGCCGTACAGGAAGGGGAGACCTACGGTCTGCTCGGGCCGAACGGCGCGGGCAAGAGCACGGCGATCTCCATGATCGTCGGCATCCTCTCTCCCGACGCGGGCAGCGTGAGCGCGCCGCCCAAGGCGCGCGTCGGCTACGTCCCGCAGGAGCTGGCCGTCTATCCGGACCTGACCGCGCGGGAGAACCTCCGCTTCTTCAGCGGCATGTACGGCATGCGCCGCGCCGAAGCCAAGTCCAGAACCGCCGAGATCCTGCGGCTGGTCGGCCTGTCCGACCGGGCGGACGAGGCGGTCGCCAAGTACTCGGGCGGCATGCAGCGCCGCCTCAACATCGCCGTCGGCCTGCTCAACCGCCCCAGCCTGCTCGTCCTCGACGAGCCCACGGCCGGCGTCGACCCGCAGAGCCGCAACGCCATCCTCGACAGCGTCCAGCGGATGACCGGCGAGGGCCTCGCGGTCCTGTACACCACGCACTACATGGAGGAGGCCCAGCGCCTCTGCGACCGCGTCGGCATCATCGACCACGGCCGCCTGCTGGCCGAGGGCACCCCCGCCGAGCTGGGCGAACCCGACCTGGAAGCGGCCTTCCTGCGCCTGACCGGCCGCGAGCTGAGGGACTGACATGCTGCGTATCCTGCTCAAGGACCTGCGCCGCCGCTCGCGCGACAGCATGCTGCTGGTCTTCGGGGTGGTGCTCCCGCTGGGCATGGCGTTCGTGTTCGGCGTGGCCCTGTCCGGCGGCTCCCAGCCCTCCGGCCGGTACGGCGTGGCGGGCCCGTCGGCCGCCGAGTTCACCCAGCGCACCGGCCTGCCGGACCTCGAACCGGTCGCCGGCGTCGCGCGGGCCAGACAGCTGGCCGAGTCGAACGAGCTCGACGCCGTCTTCGTGGTCTCCCCCGCCGGGATCGAGGTCGTCGGCAGCGTGGACGCGCCGCTGGCCGTACAGGTGGCCAGGGAGGTGGCCGAGTCGTACGCGCTGCCGGGCGGCCAGAACGTCCAGGTGACGCAGGACGCGACGCTCGGCACCCGCGAGCTCGACACCCGCACCTACCACGCGGCGGGCGCGGCGATGTTCTTCGCGTTCTTCGCGGTGATGCTCAGCGTCACCGGCCTGTTCGAGGAGCGCCGCAACGGCACGCTGGCGCGCCTGCTGTCGATGCCGGTGCCGCGCGCCTCGATCCTGACGGCCAAGCTGCTGGTCGGCGTCATCGTCGGCCTGGCCGGAATGGCGCTGCTGGTCGCCGCGACGACCCTGCTGCTCGGCGTGCGCTGGGGACCGCCCGCCGGGGTCGCCGCGCTGATCGCGGCGGGGGTGCTGGCCGCGACCGGCCTGATGACCGCCCTGGCCTCCTTCGCCCGTACGGCCGAGCAGGCCGCCAACTGGCAGTCCGCGACGGCCACGGTGCTCGGGCTGCTCGGTGGCTCGTTCTTCCCCGTGGCGCCGGAGCTGAGCATGTTCACCCCCCACCACTGGTTCCTGGAAGGGCTGGCCGAGCTGCGGGGCGGCGCCTCGATCCTGCCCGCGCTGGCCGTCCTGCTCGCCGTGGCCGCGCTCAGCTTCCCCGTGGCGGCCGTCCGTGTCGGAAGGATGGTGGCGCCGTGAAGGTCGTGTTGATGGCCGGGCTCAACCTGCGCCGGATGTTCAAGGACCGCACCAACATCTTCTTCGTGCTCGTCGCCCCCTTCCTGCTCATCCTGGTGCTCGGCCAGCTCTACGGCGGCGGCCAGCAGCTCAAGCTCGGCGTCGTGGCCGGGCCGGGAGCCCCGTCGGAGCGGCTGGCGAGCGCCTTGGCCTCGGGCAGCCGGGTCACGGTCGAGCGGCTGGGCGACGAGGGCACGCTGCGCGAGGCGGTCGAACGCGGGCGGCTGCACGCCGGCCTGGTCATCCCCGCCTCCTACGACGACGGCGGCGGGGCGGTTCACCACCTGGTCCGGGCGACCGACATCAAGAGCCACGACACCGGCACCTGGATCCGCTCGATCGTCCGCCAGGAGGCCGCGCGCGGGCAGCCGTCGCTGCCGGTCCGGGTCACGACGGCGGGCACGACGCCGTTCCCCGAAGGGCTGAACGCCTACGCCATCGCGGCGCCCGGCCTGCTGCTCATGTTCACGTTCCTGACCTCGCTGACCGCGGCGCTGGGGCTGGTGGAGTCGCGGGCGATCGGGGTGACCGCGCGGCTGTCGGCCGGGCCCACGCGGCTGCGCACGATCATCGCCGGCGAGGCGGCGGGGCGGATCGCGATCGCGCTGTTCCAGGCGGTACTGATCATGCTGGGGTCGATGGCGCTGTTCGGGGTCTCGTGGGGCGACCCGGCGGGGGCGCTGGCGGTGCTGCTGGTCTTCTCGCTGGTCGGCGGCGGGGCGGGCATGCTGCTGGGCGCAGCGTTCCGCACACCGGGGCCGCCGATCTCGCTGGCCATGGTGTTCGGGCTCGGGCTGCCGACGCTGGGCGGCGCGACGATCCCGCTGGAGTCGTTCTCCGAGCCGATGCGGACGCTCGCCTACCTCACTCCGCACGCGTGGGGCTATGACGCCTTCGCCCGCCTCGTCCGGCACGGCGACGGTCTCACGGGCGTGCTGCCGCAGCTCGCCGTGCTCGGCGCCCTTGCCGTCGTCCTGTTCGTCCTGGGCACGTGGCGGCTGCGCCGGGCGCTCAGCGGGTGAGCTCGACGCCGACGGTGATCTCGTTGCCGAGTTTGTGCCCGAGCATGAGGTCGAGCTCGTCGCCGCTCCAGAAGCGGCCCGGGTCGTACCAGTTGGGCCGCTTGCCGCCCGGCAGCAGGCCCATCTCCTCGTAGGTCACCGCCACCACCTCGGCGCAGTAGGCGCTTTCGAGCGTGCGGTCCTTGACCCGGCCGCGCAACTGGGGGACGCGGCCACGGGCCCAGCGTCCGGCCAGGCGGGCGGTGGAGGGGAACGGCGTGCCGTCCAGCCTGGCCACCGCGCGCAGGGCGGCGTCCTCCATCTCGGGCGTGGCCTGCGGTTCCAGCTGGCGCAGCCAGGCCCGCTGGCCGTAGCGGTCGGCCCAGACCGTCACCGCGTCACGCAGGTCGTGCAGCTGCACGCCGCGGTGATGGGTGCCCGACCACAGGTCGAGCAGCGACTTGCCCAGCTCCGCGTGCCACATCATCGGCGGCATGTCCTCGGCCACGATCGCCATTCCGACATGGTTGACCGGGCTGTTGGTCATCGTCTGGATGGCGCGGTCGGGGACCGAGCGCCCGCGGAAGATCCACAGATCTCCCGTCCTGGTGACGTTCACAGCCTCATCGAGAGTCAGCACCTTGTTAGCCTAAGCACATGCGCTGGTGGAAATGGCTCGGACTTGCCGGAATCGCGGGAGTCGCGGCGACCGGAGTGGTGATCGCGCGGGACGAGCGGCGCCGCCGCGCCTACACGCCCGACGAGATCAGGACGCGCCTGCGCGAGCGCGTGGAGACCGAGTCCGCTCAGGCCGACGGCCGCAGGTCGTAGACGAAGACCACGTCCGGATAGGCCGGGTTGTCGTCGTACCCGGCGACGGCGCCCAGGTAGGCCCGCTGGTAGTTGACCACCCAGGGGAAGGCCGCCACCGCCCGCTCGTCCAGCAGCCTGCCGGTGAGCTGCCTGAAGCTCTTCTGGGCGGCCGGCCGGTCGCTCACGTTGAGCACCGGCAACATGTCGATCATGCTGTCGGCCACGGGGTCCTTGAGGTAGGTCAGGTTGAAGACCGGCGGAGTGCCGCTGCGGAAGACGTTGCCGAACCACGAGTAGCCGTCGGCGTAGTCGGGCCACCAGTACATGACGAAGATGTCCTGGCCCCGCTTCTTGCCCCGGTCCCACTGGGCGATCCAGGGCATCGGCCGGGCGTCGAGCGTGACGTTGAGCGTGCGCAGCGTCTCGGTCAGCCGCCGCGCGAGCGTGGCCTGGTCGGCGTCGCCCTCGGCGTAGGTGAGCGTGAGCTTGAGCGGCCTGCCTCCCGGGCCGTGGCCGGCCCGCTGCAGCAACTGCGCGCTCATGGCGAGGTCCTGACGGGATATCCGCCCGCGCTGGTGTCCCGGCAGCCCTTCCGGCACGATCCCGCTCGCCGGTACGGCGGAGCCGTCCAGCGCCCTGATCAGCCCCCGGTAGTCGACCGCCTTCTGCACCGCCTTGCGGAGCCGGACGTCGCGCAGCGGCCCGTGGGCGGTGTTGAACAGCAGCATCGCGGTCTGCAGTGACGGCATGGACGCGGTCCGCACGCCGGGTGTCCTGGTGGCCCGCGCGTACAGCCGGGGGCTGAGCCGGTTGACGAAGCTGACCTCGCCGCTCTGGAGCAGCTCCCAGCGGCGGCGCGGGTCGGGCACGACGCGGTACTTGACGGTCCGGTAGTGCGGGCGGTCCCATCCGCCCCAGTAGCCGGCGAAGGCCTTGAGCGTGAGCTCGTTCTCCTCGCCCTTGCGCCAGCTCGCGATCGTGTAGGGGCCGGAGCCGGCGTCGGTCTTGCCGTCCTTCACCTGCTCGACGGCGGCGGTGTCGTAGATGTAGGCGGCGTAGGCGGCCGAGGCGGTCAGGTCCAGCGGGGCGGCGTACTTGAGCTGGAAGGTCACGGTCAGCGGGCCGGGGGCCTGGATCGACTCGACCGCGTCCCAGATGTAGGAGGCGCCGGCGCCGGATTTCATCGTCCGTTCGACGGCGGCCTTGACCGCGGCGGCGTCGAGGGGCCTGCCGCTGTGGAACTTCACGCCGGGGCGCAGGGTGAACGTCCAAGTCTTGCCGTCGGAGCTGGCGTTCCAGGCGGTGGCCAGGCGGGGGCCGGCCTTCTTGGTGACCGGGTTCCAGACGGTCAGGGTCTCGTAGATGTTCTGCAGGGCGATGATCTCGTTGGAGTACGAGGTCGCCGGGTCCCAGTCGGTGACGACGTCCAGGTTCTGGGCGTAGACGAAGGCGGCTTCGCCGGGGGGCGCCTGCCGTACCGGAGGAGGGGGCGCCGAGCACGCCGCGATGGTGAATGCCAGCGCGGCCGCTGCGAGACGACGGCGCATGCATCTCCCCTGTGACCGATGTTGCGCCTGAAACTACTGCAAGATGACGCCACAGATGCCCGAAAGTCCTGAAAAATAGGGAATTCTGGTGATCGAATTGCTATCCTCAAGGCTTGTCCCGTCCGGGGTTTCCAGTTGGGGACCGGCCGGAGTGAGGTGTCAATGACCCGCAGCAGAACGATCCGCATGAAGATCGTCGGTCTGCTGCTGGTTCCGCTCATGTCGATGGTGGTGTTGTGGGGCGTGATCGCCGCGGTGACCGCGGGCGAGAGCCTGGAGCTCAGGGAGTACACCACGCTGTGGTCCAACCTGCGCCATCCCGCCTATCGCCTGATCAGTGAGATCCAGCGCGAACGGCTGGCTTCGACGCGCCTGCTGCGCTCCGGCGGCAGCATGGAGCGTTCGTCGGCCAACGCCCAGCGCGCCCGCACCGACCAGGCGGCCGAGGAGTTCAAGGTCCAGACCGCCAAGTCGAAGGACGCCTCCCCCTCGATCAGCTCCCAGGTCGACCAGGTCCTCATCCAGCTCGGCCGGATCGACGCGCTCAGGGGCGAGATCGACGCCGGTCTCACCGCGCGCGTGCACGCCATCGAGACCTACAGCGCCATGATCGACTCGCTGTTCGGCCTGCACCGGCGGGTCGCCTTCGTCGACGACATCCCGATCTACGAGCAGTCGCGCATCGTGATCGACCTCGGCTACGCCAAGGAACTGCTCACCAGGGAGCAGGCCGTCGCCTCCGGCCCGACCACCGCGCAGGAGCGCCGGATCTTCACCCAGCTCGTCGGCAACCGGCGCTTCCTCGTCGACCAGTCCGTCGCCGAGCTCGACCCGGCCATGCGCGACGCGCAGGTGGCCCTGCTCACCTCGCCGCTCTACCAGCGCATGCGGGTGATGGAGGACCAGATCATCGCCGGGCGCACCCCGGAGGGCTGGGTCACCACCACCGAGTCGCTGTCGAAGTCCTTCCAGGACTTCCAGATGACCGCCTCGCAGATGCTCACCGCGCGCGCCGCCCCCGTGGCCGACTCGGTGCTGCTGCGCGCGGTCATCCTGGGCGGCACCGGCCTCGCGCTCGTGATCGTGTCCATCGTGATCTCGATGCGCGCGGGAAACCGGCTGTCCAAGGAACTGGTCACGCTCCGGCTGGCCGCGCTGGAAGTGGCGCAGGACCGGCTGCCCCAGGTCGTCGAGAAGCTGCGCAAGGGCGAGCAGATCGACGTGCCCGAGGTGAAGGTCGCCAGCACCACGACCGAGATCGACGACGTCGGCCAGGCCTTCTCCACCGTGCAGAGCACCGCCGTCGAGGCCGCCGTCGGCCAGGCGCAGCTGCGCGAGGGCGTCGGCCACGTCTTCCGCAACCTGGCTAGGCGCAGCCAGACGCTCCTGCACCGCCAGCGCATCCAGCTGGAGGGCATGCAGCACAAGGCCACCGAGCCGGACGCGCTGGACGACCTGTTCCGCCTCGACCACCTCACCACCCGGATGCGCCGCCACGCGGAGGGCCTGATCATCCTGTCCGGCGCGACGCCCGGCCGAGGCTGGAGCAAGCCGGTGCCGCTGCACGACGTGGCGCGCGGCGCCACCGCCGAGGTGGAGGACTACCAGCGGGTGGCGGTCGAGCCGATGCCCAGCCACGCGCTGGCCGGGCCGCTCGTCGGCGACGTCATCCACCTGATCGCCGAGCTCATCGAGAACGCCACGGTGTACTCGCCCGCGCACACCCCGGTCATGGTGCGCGGCGAGGCCGCCGCCCGGGGCTTCGCCATCGAGGTGGAGGACCGGGGGCTCGGCATGAGCCCCGAGGAGCTGGCCGACCTGAACACGCGCCTGGCCAGCCCGCCCGAATTCGACCTTGCCGACAGCGACAGGCTCGGCCTGTTCGTCGTCGCCCGCCTGGCCGCCAGGCATGACATCCGCGTGACGTTGCGCGGTTCACCATATGGAGGGACCACCGCCATCGTGCTGATCCCGGCAGAGCATGTGACGCAGCAGAGCGAGACGCCGGCCGAGCCCACCGCCCGCCCCATCAAGGTGGTGCGCGGTGAGTGACGAGCGCTGGCTCGACGAGGACGCCGGGCCGATCGTGCCCGCGTACCTCCTCACCCGCGGGCGTACCGTCCCCGCGAGCGAGGCCATCGACCTGATCGCGGTGATCATCACCGCCGGAGGCCTCACCCCGCCGATGGGCCTCGGCCCCGAGCACCTGATCATCATGCAGAAGTGCACCAAGCCCACCCGGCTCGTCGACGTGGCCGCCGAGCTGAACCTGCCCATCGGCGTCGTCCGCGTCCTGGTCGGCGACCTGCACGCCCAGCAGCTCGTCCAGGTCGAGCACCCGCCGCCCGCGCCCGACAAGCGGGTCCTGCTGGAGGTGATCAGCGGCCTCAAGGCCCTGTAAGCGGCATAAGGGCCCGGTGAGCGGCTTTATGGCCCGGTGAGCACGTCCTCCGCGCGGTGGCAGGCCACCGTGCGCCCCTCACCCACCTCGCGCGTCTCCGGCGCGCGCTCACACTCCGGTACGGCCAGCGGGCAGCGCGACCGGAACGGGCACCCCGTCTCGGCAGGCGGCGCGCTGGTGCCCGCCTGCGGCGGCTGCCCGCCCAGCGTGGGCACGGCGTCCCTGAGCGCCCTGGTGTAGGGGTGGGCAGGCGCGGCCAGCAGCTCGGCTGTCGGTCCCGACTCGACCACCCGCCCGGCGAACAGCACGTGACTGGTCGCGCACAGCCTGCCCACGACGGCGAGGTTGTGGGTGATCAGCAGGCGCTCGGTGTCCAGCCCGGCCAGCAGGTCGAGCACCTTGGCCTGCACGGTGACGTCCAGGGCGCTGGTCGGCTCGTCGAGGATCAGCAGCTTCGGGCCGACGGCCAGGGCGCGGGCGATGACGACGCGCTGGCGCTGGCCGCCGGACAGCTCGTGGGGGCGGCGGACGGCCAGGGCGGGGTCGAGGCCGACCTGCTCCATGAGCTCGCCGACGCGGTCGCGGCCGGGCAGGCCCTCGGCGATCGAGGCGCCCACGCGCCTGCGGGGGTTGAGCGACTCGGCCTGGAAGACCGGCTGGACGTCACGCCGGAAGGCCCGCATGTCAGCCTTTCTCAGGTCCTGCCCGCCGTACCAGATGGTGCCCTTCTGGGGCTTCAGGAGGCCGAGGAAGGCGCGGGCGAGCGTGGTCTTGCCGGAGCCGCTCTCGCCGATCAGGCCGACGCCGCCCGCGGTCACGTCCAGGCTCACGTCGTGGACGACGGACTGCTCGCCATATCGTCGCGAGCTCCTCAACTTCGTATACCCGAGAGTGAGGTCTTGCGCGCGCAGGATCGTCACGGCGTGGCCTCCAGCAGGTCGCGGGTGTAGGGGTGGGACGGGTCGGCCAGGACGCGCGCGGCCGGGCCCGACTCCACGACCTCGCCGTCCTTCATGACCAGCACCCGGTCGGCGATGGTGCTGACCAGGGCCAGGTCGTGGGAGACGAGCAGAATGGCCAGGTCGCGCTCGCGCTGCAGGCGGCGCAGAACCGTGATCACCTCGGCCTGGACCGTGACGTCCAGGGCGCTGGTGGGCTCGTCCGCCAGGACGACCTCCGCGCCCAGGGCGATGGCCAGCGCGATCGCGAAGCGCTGGGCCTGGCCGCCGGAGATCTCGTGCGGGTAGCGGCGCAGGATCGCCGGGTCCAGCATGACCGCCTTCACCGCGGCCACCGGGTCGGCGGTGACGCTATGGAGCTTCAGCGCGCGGCGCATCAGCGTGCCCAGGCGGGTGGTCGGGCTGAGCGCGGCCTGCGGCGACTGCATGACCAGGGCCGCGCGGGCGCCTCTGATCGCGCGCAGCTCGCGGGGCGAGGCCGCGCGCACGTCCAGGCCGCAGACCTTGATGCTGCCCGTGACGTCGGCGTTCTCGGTGAGGCCCAGCAGCGACATCAGCGTCGTCGACTTGCCCGAGCCGCTCTCCCCCACGATCGCCACGCACTCACCGGCGGCCACGTCGAGTTCGGGGACGCGGGCGACGGTCCGCGCGCCGTAGCGGACCTCCAGGTCACGTACCTCGATCATCGCACCACCCTTCTCGGATCCAGCGCGTTGCGCAGGCCCTCGCCCAGCACGTTGAAGGCGAAGGCGGTCAGGACGATCGCCAGGCCGGGGAAGGTGACCACCCACCAGTTCGTGGTGAACAGGGTCTGGCCCTGCTCGACCATCAGGCCCCACTCCGCGGTCGGCTCGTGGGCGCCGAGTCCCAGGTAGGACAGGGCGGCGGCGGTCAGGATCACGCCACCGGCGTCGAGCGAGACCTGGACGAGCACGGGGGTCAGCGAGTTCGGCAGCACATGGCGCGCCACGATCAGCGGCGCGGGCACGCCGAGGCACCGGGCGGCGTCCACGTACGGGCGGCTGGCCACGGAGGCGGCGACCGAGGCGGCCAGCCGCGCGTACCAGGGCCACCAGGTGACCGCGATCGCCACGATCACCGTGGTGACGCTCGGCTGGAGCACCACGGCCAGCGCCAGCGACAGCAGCAGCGCGGGGAAGGCCAGGAAGATGTCGGTGATCCGCATGATCACATCGCGCAGCCAGCCGCCCGCGTATCCCGCGATCATGCCCAGGCTCACGCCGACCAGCGCGGAGGAGGCCAGCACCGCCACGGCGATGCCCAGCGAGGTGCGCCCGCCGTACAGCACGCGGGTGAACACGTCGCGGCCCACCTGGTCGGTGCCGAACCAGTGCTCGCCACTCGGCGGCAGCAGCGCCTCCAGCGGTTTGGGCTCGTCCACCGGGTACGGCGCCAGCCACGGCGCGAAGAGCGCGGCCAGCACGACCAGGACGATGAGCACGGCCCCCGCGGCGGCGAACCGGTCGGGCATCCGGGGCAGCGTCCTGCGCGGTTCTGGTGCCTTCATCGGGCCCTCGCCCTCGGGTCCACGACGCCCTGCAGGAGGTCGACGGCCAGGTTGCTCAGCACGTACACGATCGCGATCAGCAGGGTGATCCCGGCGATGGCGGGGGTGTCCAGCGAGCGGATCGAGTCGACCGCGTAGCGGCCGAGGCCGGGCCAGTTGAAGACCGCCTCGACCAGGAAGCCGTTGACCATGGCGTAGGCGAAGACCAGCGCGATCAGCGACAGCACCGGGTTGAGCGCGGCCCGCAGCGCGAACCTGGTGAGGATCTTGGACTCGGAGAAGCCCAGGGCGCGCTCCAGCCTGGCGTGGTCCTGGCCCGCCTCCTCGATCAGGGCCGCGCGGGTGAGCTGGGCGATCACGCCGGCCGGGTAGGCCGCCACCACGAGGGCGGGCAGGACGAGGTGCTGCAGCGTGCTGGTGAAGATGGGCCAGTTGCCGGTGATGAGCGCGTCCACGATCGTGATGTTGGTCCAGAGGGTGAGCGGGCTCGTGCTGTCCAGGCTCCCGTCGTACTCACCGGCCACCGGGAACCAGCCGAGGTTGCTGGCGAAGACCGTCTGTACGGCCAGGGCCAGCCAGAAGACGGGGATGGAGACGGCCAGCATGGAGCCGACGCGTACCCCCAGATCCGGAAATCCCGTCTTGTAGCGGGCGGCGAGCACGCCGATCGGGATGCCCAGCGCGATGGCCAGGATCAGCGCCGCCCCCACCAGCTCCAGCGAGGCGGGGAAGGCCGTCATCAGATCTTCGCGGACCGGGCGCCGGGTGTGCAGGCTGGTGCCCCAGTCGCCGGTCACCAGGTCGCGTACGTAGTTCCACAGCTGGACCGGCACCGGGTCGTCCAGCCCGAAGCGCGCCCGCGCCGCCGCCAGTTCCTCCGGCGAGGCCTTCGGCCCCGCGAAGGCCACCGCCGGATCGCCCGGCACCAGCCGCATGATCACGAAGGTGAGCGTGACCACGCCGGCCACGACCAGGAGTGCCTGGCCGAGCCGGCGGAGCAGGTAACGCCACATCAGCGTGACAGGTTGTAGAAGAACACCACGTTCGGGTAGGCCGGGTTGTCGACGTAGCCCTTCACGTCGGCGGTGAGCGCGCGCTGGTAGGTCTGCACGTACGGCACCGCCACCGCCGCCTTCTCCTGAATGATCTTCTTCTGCAGCTCGGAGTAGACCTGGTCGGCCTTGAGCTGGTCGGTGGCGGTCAGCTCGGGCAGCGAGTCGATCGCCTTGTCGATCTCGGCGTCCTTCAGGTATGACAGGTTGAACTCAGGCGGCTCCTTGCTGCGGAAGACGTTGAGGAACCAGCTGTAGGCGTCGGCGTAGTCCGGGTACCAGTACATGACGAAGATGTCCTGGCCCTTCTTCTTGCCCAGGTCCCACTGCGCCTCCCAGGCCATCGGCTTGGCCTCGACGGCGACGTTGACGTTCTTCAGCGCCGAGCTCAGCAGCGTGACCAGGAGCTTCTGGTCGTCGTCGCCCTGGGCGTAGGTCAGCTTGAGCTTCAGCTCCTCGTTGTCGGGCCCGTAACCGGCCGACTGCAGCAGCTCCTGCGCCTTGGCCAGGTCCTGCTTGGGCTCCATGCCGGAGACGTGGCCGAGCAGTCCCTGCGGGACCAGGCCGCTGCTCTTGGTGCCCGCGCCCTTGAGCGCCGCGGCCAGGCCGTCGTAGTCGATGGCCAGCTGCAGGGCCTGCCGTACCTCGGCGGACTTGGTGGGGCCCGACTCGGTGTTGAACAACACCAGCAGGTTCTGGAACGACGGCGTCTGCTTCACCTGGACGCCCTCCGTCATCCCGGCCTGCTCGAACAGCTGCGGGTTGAGGCGCTGCACGTAGTTGACCTCGCCGCGCTGCAGCAGCTGCCAGGCGGTGGTGAGCTGCGGGGTGACCCGGAAGGCGACCTTCTTGTACTGGTCGGGCTTCCATCCGCCCCAGTAGCCCTCGTACGCCTTCAGCGTGAGCTCGGTCTCCTTGCCCTTCTGCCACTGGTCGATCGTGTACGGGCCGGTGCCGCCGTCCTTCTTGCCGTCCTTGTCCACGCCGTCCACGTCGTAGATGTAGGCGGCGTACCCGGCGGAGGAGACGAGGTCGAGCGGGGTGGCGTACTTGAGCGTGAACTTCAACGTGGCCGGGTCGACGGCCTCGATGGTGTCGACGGCGCTCCAGATGTAGGCGGGGCCGCCGTTCATCTTGATCGTGCGCTCGATGGCCTTCTTGGCCGCCTCGGCGTCCATGGGCTTGCCGGTGTGGAACTTCACGCCCTGGCGAAGCTTGAAGGTCCACTCCTTGCCGTCCTTGGCCGACGACCACTCGGTCGCGAGGCGCGGCTCCGGCTTCTTCGTCTCGGCGTTGTACCTGGTCAGGCCCTCGTAGATGTTGGACATGGCGACGATCTCGTTGGAGTACGAGGTGGCCGGGTCCCAGTCGGTGACCACGCCCAGGTTGGGCGAGTAGACGAAGGTGGCGTCGTTCTGCTTGGGCGCGGCCCCGCCGGTGGCGGCGGCCGACTCGCTGGGCCCCGGCGTCCCGCCGGCTCCGCGCACCTGTCCGCCGGCGCAGGCGGAGGCGGTCAGAGCGACGGCGCCGGCGACCCCGGCGACGGCCAGTCGCTTGTGCCAGTGCATATATGGGGTCCTTTCAATGGGTTTTGTCCGGCTTCAGCCGCGGCAAGATCGTAGCGACGAACGTCCGCCGTTGGGCGTCAATTCGATAGCGGACCTGCGGCCTTTACATGAAGGCGCACCGCCGGCTCCGCCAGATAGCTCAACGGAACCTCGTGCACATCCACCAGTTCAACACGAGCGGGATCCGCCCCCGCCTGCACGGCTTTCGCCGCCGCCTCCTCCTTGGCCCGCTCGATGGCCCGCGCGCGACCGGCGCCCGCCGGCACGATCGTGTCCACCCGGCCGCTGGCCAGCGCGATCGCGGCGCCGACGGCGTTGGCCACCTCGGCGTGCTCGGGCCTGATCACCTGGCTGACGCCGGGGATCCGCCCGGCCAGCAGGAACGCGCCGCCGCCCACCGCGACCAGCGGGCGGTCGGCCCGGCCCAGTGACATGCGGTCCACGGCGTCGGCCACCATCTCGTCGGCTATGACCAGGCTATCCGCCAGCATGACCGCCGCACCCACGTGCTCGTCCAGCGCCGAGCGCCACTCGCGCGGCGCGCCGGGCATGCGCCCGGCCTGTACGCCCGCATCGGTCATGGTGGGCACCGTACCGCCGAAGACCAGCGCGGACTCCGCCAGCCGGTACCCCACCGAGTCCGGGCCGATCGCACCGGGGCGCAACCGGGTCCCGCCGCCCATCGCGATGGCCAGGATGTCGGGCATGCGGAAGTTGGTGAGCACGCCGCCGATCTCCACCGCCGCGGCCGACTCCCGGGGAAATCCGCCCATGAGCACGCCCAGGTCGGTGGAGGTGCCGCCGACGTCGGCCACGATCGCGTCCTTCACCCCCGACAGGAACGCCGCGCCGCGCAGCGAGTTGGCCGGTCCCGAGCCGATCGTGGAGACGGGCAGGCGGGCGGCGTACTCCACCGTCATCAGCGTGCCGTCGTTCTGCGCCAGGTACGGCCGCGCCGTCAGGCCCCTCTCGGCCAGGGCCTCCACCAGCGCCCCGGTGACCGCGGCGGCCACGCCGTACAGGGCGGCGTTGAGCACGGTCGCGTTCTCGCGCTCCAGCAGCCCGAGCGAGCCGATCTCGTGGCTGAGGCTGACCGGCAGGCCGTACTCGCGCTCGACGAGTTCGCCGACGAGGCGCTCGTGCTCGGCGTCCGCCGGGCTGAACACACCCGACACCGCCACCGCGTCGGCCTTGACGCCGTCCAGGAAACGGCGGACGGCGTCCAGGTCGAGGGGGCTGATCGGGCGGCCGTCCACGTAGTGGCCGCCGGGCAGGATCGCCTCACCGGCCGAGACCGCGGCGCGCAGGTCGGCGGGCCAGTCCGACAGCGGCGGCACGGACGTGGTCGCGGGCGCGCCCAGCCGCACGACCGCGACCCGGCCGAGGTTGCGGCGCTCCAGGATCGCGTTGGTGGCGTGGGTGGTGCCCAGCATGACCCTGCCGACCCGGTCCGCCGGGCCGGTGCGGGCCAGTTCGGTCAGGACGGCGTCCAGGGCGGCGCGCAGGCCGCCGGTGACGTCGGCCGTGGTGGCGCGCTTGGCCTTGGCCACCACCCGGTCGGCCGCGTCGAGCACCACCGCGTCCGTGTTGGTGCCGCCGACGTCGATTCCGATGCGCAACGTCATGCGAGCTCCTCCACGGGCACGTAGTCCAGGTCGTAGCCGAACGCGGCCGGGCCGGCCGTCTCCAGGCCCTTCTCGGTCCGCCAGAGCGGGTCGCAGGCCCAGGCGAGCACGGTGACGCGCTGACCGTAACGCAGCGACTCGGTCTGGACGGCGATCGCGGTCTCGGTGTCCACGACCGTGATCAGGTCGGGGACGATCGCGCGGACCCGGCCGTCCTCCAGCGCGACCAGGTTCTCGTTCTGGAGTTCCAGGGTGAGCGTGCGGCCGCGGTCGGCGCCGGTGCCCTCGATCACGGCCGAGCCTCTGACGAAGCCGCCCGAGGTGCGGCGTTCGACGTCGGTGAGCTTGCCGGTGACCAGGCGGCGGGCGCCCAGTTCGTCCTGAAGGGCGTGGAGCGGGTCGGCGGTGTGCTCGGTGGCCCTACCCACGGCTATCGCGCGGGTGACCGTACCCTCGATGACCGCGCCGCGCGCCTGCCCGGCGGTCAGCACATAGTCGGCCATCAGCGCGCTCGATCCGGCGGCCACGCAGACGGCGCGGGCCAGCCGTTCCGACCACAAGCCGTCCACGGGCCTGATGGTCACGACGTTTCCCGCCACGTCCGACATGATCACCAGGTCGGCGGGGAGCCCTGCCACGTACATGGAGACCATCTGGACCTCGGGAAACGCCCGGCCCATGCCGTCGGCGTCGAGCAGGGGCAGCCCGAGTTGGGCCGCCCAGGCGACCGGCGCCACCCCGTTGCCGCCGCCGATCTCCGAGGACATCACCGCGGCCGGAGCACGGCCGAAGATGCGCTCCACCTCCTCGGCGATCCGCTTCGGCTCGTCCACGCTGTGGATCATCTCGTGGCTGACCGTCGGCGCGCCGATCCCGGACAGCGGGAGGATCAGGGCGTCCTCCGGCAGATCGGCGAGCTCGATGAGCGGAACCCCGCCGTACGCCTGGATCGCCCGCCGCGCAGCTAACGAACCGGTGCGTACGTCGCCGCCGCCTCCGGTGCCCAGCACCGCGCAGCCCCTCGCGAGAGCAGGGATGTCATCCTCTTTGATCAGCACACAAGCCACCGTAGTGGTCGTTTATCACTTACCCCCGCGAACTCCCGTTCGTGCCCACATGAGCAATCCCGGCTGCGAACCTGGTGGAGACCGGCCTTAATCCCGTTGCATCGCACGCCCCCTTCACGACATCCTCGTCACATCGCCCGAAAGGACCAGTCATGAACACCCTCCGAATGCGTGACCGCCGTAGCGGCATGTCCTGGGCCTAGGAACGTACGACTCGTGCCCCGGGACATGGTTCCCGGGGCATTCGCATGTCCGGACGGGTGGGGGCGCTGGTGTGCCCGGCGGTTTCATAAGCCGCTCCAGGCGGGTTCGATCCCCGCACCCGTCACGCCTTCGTGGCGCAGTGGAGAGCGCGCCTGCTTGCGGAGCAGGAGGTCGCTGGTTCGATTCCAGCCGAAGGCACGAGAACATCGGAGCATGCGCATTTCAGTGGCGGCCGACAGCCTCGACGGGGTGGCCGGGACGGTGGTGGCCGAGCTGCGCGCTCGCGGCCACGAAGTGATCACCCATGGCGCCCTCGACGACGCCGAGCGCGACGACTGGGCGTGGGCGTCGGAGGCGGCCGCCCGCGACGTGGCGGAGGGACGTGCCGAGCAGGCCGTCGTCTCCTGCTGGACCGGCACGGGCGCCGCCATCGCGGCCAACAAGGTCCCCGGCGTGCGCGCGGCCCTGTGCGCCGACGCCTACACCGCCGACGGCGCGCGTACCTGGAACGACGCCAACGTGCTCGCCCTGAGCATCCGGCTGACGTCGCCGGCGCTGCTCACCGAGATCCTGGACGCGTGGTTCGCGGGCACGCCGAGCACCGACGCGGACGACGTGGCCAACGTGGCGCGGCTGGGCGAGATCAGGTGACGTTCGAGGAGCTGGCGGGGGAGGTCCACGCGGCCGTCTCGGCCGGTGAGCTCTCCGGCGATCGGGTCGTGGAGCTGGCCGTGGAGCTGGAGGGGCTTGGCGTGGCCGTACCGGCCGACCTGGACCTTCGTACTCTCCTCACCGGCTTCGCGCGCCTGGACCTGGCCGTGCGGACGGTGCAGCGCGACCTCGACGCGACCGCGGTCCCCGGGCGGCTGCGCGTGTGCGCGCCCGCGTGGGGGGACGGGTGGCTGCGGGTGGAGTACGGCGGGCAGGCCTCGTCCACCGGCTTCGACCCGCGCCAGAGCGCCGACCCGCTGGCGGAGGTGGCCGACCTCGCCCAGGAGATCATCGTCGAGGTGCTCTGGACGAGCTGGCCGCTCTGCCCCGTTCACGGCTTCGGACTGCACGTGAACAACACCCCCGAATGGGTCTGTACAGGGGCGAAACGCCACGTGGTCGCCCCCGTGGGAAGGCTCGGCGAGGGCTGAGTTTCGTCGGTCCCCGGGTCTATGGTTCTGCCATGACCGCGACACTCCTGCGCGGCGGCCACCCCTGGGGGCAGGGGGCGCCGGCCGACATCCTGGTGGGCGACGGCCTGATCCAGCAGGTCGGCGCCGCGCTCGACGTCCCCGCCGCCCACGTCGTCGACGTCACCGGCCAGCTCGTGCTGCCCGGCCTCGTCGAGTCACACTGCCACCTCGACAAGACGCTCTACGGCGGGCCGTGGGTGCCCCACTCCGCCGACGACACCCTCGCCGGACGGATCGGCAACGACCTGGCCAGACGGGCCGAGCTGGGCGTGCCCAGCGTGGAGCGGATCGAGCGGCTGCTGCGGCGGATGAGCGCCTGCGGCACCACCCACGCGCGCACCCACACCGACATCGACCCCGAGGCCGGCCTGCGCGGCGTCGAGGCGGTGCGCGAGGCGGCCGGCCGCGTCCCGGTCACCGTGCAGCAGGTCGCCTTCCCCCAGCACGGCGTGCTCACCAACCCCGGCACCGCCGAGCTGCTCGAAGCGGCGCTGAAGAGCGGCGTGGAGGCCGTCGGCGGGCTCGACCCCGCGGGCATCGACCGCGACCCGGTGCGCCACCTCGACCTGATCTTCGGTCTGGCCGAGCGCTATGGCGCCCACCTCGACATCCACCTCCACGACGGCGGCACGCTCGGCGCCTGGGAGCTGGAGCTCATCACCGAGCGCACCAGGGCGCTGGGGCTGGGCGGCCGGGTCACGGTCAGCCACGCCTACGCGCTGGGCCAGATCGACGAGGCCCACCAGGGCCGCCTGGCCGAGGGCTTCGCCGACGCGGGCGTGGCGCTGGCCACCGGCGCCGTCTACAACTTCCCGGTGCCACCGGTGAAGAAGATGCGCGCGGCCGGGGTGGTCGTCGCCTGCGGCCACGACGGCATCCGCGACCTGTGGGGGCCCTACGGCTCCGGCGACATGCTGGAGCGGGCGATGCACCTGGCCTACCGCAGCACCTTCCGCTCCGATCCCGACATCGAGCTCGCGCTGGAGGCGGCGACCTACGGCGGCGCGCGGGCGCTCGGCCTCACCGGCTACGGCCTGTCCGCGGGCGACCGGGCCGACCTCGTCGTGGTGCCGGCAGGCGGCGCGGCCGAGGCAGTGGTGACCCATCCGCCCCGCTCTCTGGTCATGAAAGACGGCGCGGTCCTGCACAATTGACCGGCGGGGACCATCGAAAGGCAGGCAAGTGCTCTCTATTCACCAGCGGATCGCGGAAGAACTCGGGGTGCGCGAAGGGCAGGTTCAGGCGGCCGTCGACTTGCTCGACGGCGGCGCCACCGTGCCGTTCATCGCCCGCTACCGCAAGGAGGTCACGGGCACTCTCGACGACGCGCAACTGCGCACGCTCGAGGAACGGCTGCGCTACCTGCGCGAGCTGGAAGAGCGGCGGGCGGCCATCCTGGAGTCGATCGAGTCGCAGGGCAAGCTCGACGACGAGCTCAGGGCGCAGATCATGGCGGCCGACACCAAGGCCCGCCTGGAGGACATCTACCTGCCCTACAAGCCCAAGCGGCGCACCAAGGCGCAGATCGCCCGCGAGCTGGGGCTGGAGCCGCTGGCCGACCAGCTCCTCGCCGACCCCTCGCTGAGCCCGCTGGCCGTGGCCGAGGGCTTCCTCACCGAGGGCGTGGCCGACGCCGCCGCCGCGCTCGAAGGCGCGCGCGCCATCCTCATCGAGCGCTTCGCCGAGGACGCCGACCTCATCGGCGAGTTGCGCGAGCAGCTGTGGAGCCGCGGGCAGCTCTCGGCCAAGGTACGCGAGGGCAAGGAGGAGGCGGGGGCCAAGTTCTCCGACTACTTCGACTTCGCCGAGCCGTTCACCAAGCTGCCCTCCCACCGGATCCTGGCGATGTTCCGCGGGGAGAAGGAGGAGATCCTCTCCCTCACGCTGGAACCCGACGAGGGCACCGACTACGAGCCGCGCATCGCCGCCCGCTTCGGCATCGCCGACCAGGGGCGGCCCGCCGACCAGTGGCTGGGCGAGACCGTGCGCTGGGCCTGGCGCACCCGCATCCTCGTCCACCTGGGCCTCGACCTGCGCATGCGCATGTGGCAGGAGGCCGAGGAGGAGGCGGTGCGCGTCTTCGCCACCAACCTGCGCGACCTGCTGCTCGCCGCGCCCGCCGGCACCCGCGCCACCATGGGCCTCGACCCCGGCCTGCGCACCGGCGTGAAGGTCGCCGTCGTCGACGCCACCGGCAAGGTCGTCGAGACCGCCACCATCTATCCCCACGAGCCCAAGCGGCAGTGGGACCAGTCGCTGGCCGCCCTCGGCGCGCTGGCCCAGCGCCACAACGTCGAGCTGATCGCCATCGGCAACGGCACCGCCTCCCGCGAGACCGACAAGCTCGCCGGGGAGCTGGTCAAGCACATGCCCGGCATCACCAAGATCGTGGTCTCGGAGGCGGGGGCTTCGGTCTACTCGGCTTCGCCGTACGCGTCGCAGGAGCTTCCCGAACTGGACGTCTCGCTGCGCGGCGCGGTCTCGATCGCCCGCCGGCTCCAGGACCCGCTGGCCGAGCTGGTCAAGATCGACCCCAAGTCCATCGGTGTCGGCCAGTACCAGCACGACCTGTCGGAGACCAAGCTCTCCCGCTCGCTCGACGCGGTCGTCGAGGACTGTGTCAACGCGGTGGGCGTCGACGTCAACACCGCCTCGGCGCCCCTGCTGACCCGCGTGTCCGGCATCGGCTCCACCCTGGCCGACAACATCGTCCAGCACCGCGACACCAACGGCCCGTTCCGCACCCGCACCGCGTTGAAGGACGTGGCGCGGCTGGGCCCGAAGGCCTTCGAACAATGCGCCGGCTTCCTGCGCATCGCCGGCGGTGAGGACCCGCTCGACTCCTCCAGCGTGCACCCCGAGTCCTACCCGGTGGTGCGCCGCATGCTCGGCGCGATCGAGGGCGACCTGAAGACGCTGATCGGCAACACCGCGACCCTGCGCTCCCTGAAGCCGCACGACTACGTCGACGACACCTTCGGCCTGCCGACCGTCACCGACATCCTGCGCGAACTGGAGAAGCCCGGCCGCGACCCGCGACCCGCCTTCAAGACGGCGACGTTCAAGGAGGGCGTGGAGAAGCTGTCCGACCTGACGCCGGGCATGATCCTGGAGGGCGTCGTCACCAACGTGGCCGCCTTCGGCGCCTTCGTCGACGTCGGCGTCCACCAGGACGGGCTCGTACACGTCTCGGCCATGTCCCGCACCTTCGTCAAGGACCCGCGCGACGTGGCCAAGCCGGGCGACATCGTCCGCGTCAAGGTCCTCGACGTGGACATCCCCCGCAAGCGCATCTCCCTGACCTTGCGCCTGGAAGACGACACCGAGACCGACTCCCGCCCCCGAGGCCCCCGAACCGACCGCCCCCGAGGCGGCCAGGCCGGCGGCCCCGGCCAGGGCGGTTCGGGCCAGGGCGGTTCGGGCCAGGGCGATCCCAGCCAGAGCGGCCCCGGTCGCGGCGGTCCCGGCCAGGGCGGTTCCGGTCGTGGCGCCTCCGGTCGTGGCGGTTCGGGCCAGGGCGCTTCCGGCAGGGGCGGCCGTGGTGACGCCAGGACCGGCGACGCCCGCGGCGGCGGAACCCGTGGCGACGGCAAGCCCGGTTCCGGCCGGAGCGACGGCCAGGGCGGCACCGGCGGGGGCGGCGACAATCGCGGTGGCGACGGCCGCGGCGGTGACGGCCGCGGCGGTCGCGACAACGCGCGCGGCCAGGGCGGTAACCGCGACGGCCAGCGTGGCGGCAGCCAGCGTGGCGGTCGCGACGGCGGCCGCCGCCCGGCCCCGTCGGGCGCGATGGCCGAAGCCCTCCGCAAGGCGGGCCTGACCGGCGACGACCCCCGCTGACCCAACCCCGCCTGCAGCCAGACACCTCATGCCGCCCGGACCCACACGTCCAGGCGGCATGAGCCGTCTCCGGCACCCTTTCGGGCAGCACCCGCCCCCTTGCCGCCGTGAGACCAGGCAGCACAAGCCCGTGCGCCTCGGCCAGTCGGTCCTGCTTACAGAGCCGGTGGTCAGGCACGCTGGCCCCCGCACAGCCGGGCACCGCGGTAGAGACGGTGCGCAGCGCCACCCCGTGTAGGGCCGGGGGGTTGTCGTGTGGGTGCGTGGGGTGGGTGGGCAGGCGATACGGTCGAGGGATGACGACGAGTGACCGGTATGGGGTGGCCATCGCGCAGGCGGGCGATCTGCTGAGGTGGCGGTCGCCGCTGCGGGCTGAGCTGTGGGCCAGCCGGTTGGTCGCCGAGTTCGATGAGGACGGCGGTGACGAGGAGGCGTTCGGCGGGCTGCTGGAGGGTGCTTCCGGGGCGGAGGCGGCTCTTGTGGCCGCTGCGCTCACCTCGGTGGGTACACCTGTGCGGGCTGCGGGCCCGGGGCCGGAGTGGCTTGGGCGGATGGGTGAGGTCACGTGCGAGTCCGCCTGGTACGGCAAGGCCGACCCCTACGGTGAGCAGGTCCTGGCGGCGCTCACCTTCCGGTACCGGAACGGCAAGGAACCCCACACCGTCGTGGTGGCCATCGACCAGGTCAACGGCGGCATCGCGGTGGACGCCGCGGTCGAGGAGCCCAAGTTCCTGGACGACCTGGGCCTGAGCCCGGCCGACCCGGCGCTGGTCGCCGGACGCGTCCTGGAGGCCTTCTCGCTGCTGGACATGCTGCTCGGCGCCCCCGTGGCCGACACCCTCCCCCCGCTACGCGCCTTTACCCTCGCCCGCACCCGCTCCATCCCGGCCCACCCCACCAAAACCGACCCAGCCCACACCCACATCGGGCCAACCCAAGACCCGACCCACCTGGCCCAGACCAGGCCAGCCCAAGACCCGACCCAACCGGCCCAGACCCGGCCGACCGACAAACCAGCACAGCCAGACCACGCCCGGCCCCGGCCGGCCGACGATCCGGCCCAAGCGGCCGACGCCCTGACCCAGTCGGCCGTTGACCCGGGGCACACCTGGCCGGCCGAAGCCCAAGCGCCGCCGGCCGAAGAACCGGCGCGACCGGACCACGCGCAGCCCCGGCCGGCAGACCCGCCACCGCCCGCCGGGCCGACGGCAGGTCCGGTGAGCGGCCTCCACGTGCCGGATCTGGCGGAGTTCTCCGAGCTGGCCGGCGTGCCCGGGGTGGTGGAGGCGTATCGGGTGTTGGTGGAGTTCGTGGGGGATCGGGGGTTGTGGTGGAGTCCGGCGCGGGTGTCGGCCTTCCTGACGGTGTGGCTGCCCAGGGAGGCGACGCTCAGCCGGGAGGCGGCGGACGCGATGCCCGCGGTGGTACGGGCATGGACGCGACGCGTCGCCGACGAGCCGGCGATCCATGCCCAGATCGACGCGGACGCCCCCGGGCTCCCCGCGCGGATGGCCGACGAGAAGCTGGCCGGCCTGCGCAAGACGCTGGCACAGCGACGGCAGCCGGAGGAGTGACCTCTCGCACAAGGTCGTGTGGACGGAGTTCTCATGTCGTACGGCTATGCTGCACGTTGACGTTTCCGCGGCCCGGATGCGGGCGACCAGAGGGAGATCTACACGATGTACAAGGAGTTCGCTGCTGAGGCCGTGGTCTGGGTCGTCCCGATCGTCGTGCTGATCGGTCTCGCTCTGATGATCACCGCCTAGGTCCACGAACCACGGTGAGGGGTCGAACCGGGTTCGACCCCTTTTTCGCGTGCTGATGGCACGGTCCAGCGCTGGGGCAGGTCAGCCGTACCACTCGTAGTGGACGACGGTGTTGACGCGGGTGTCCCAGCGGATCCGGCCGTCCAGGTACCGGTCCCACATGCGGTTGAGCTTCGCGCCGCGGACCGTGCAGGACGCCCAGCGGACGCCGCGTGGCCGGATCTGGCCCACGTGGTCACGGCACAGGCCCATGTAGCGGCCGTTCACGCGCAGTTTGGCGCGCAGGTTCACGTCGTAGAGGCGCTTGGAGGAGATGTTCTTGATGCGCACCCGGACCCGGCAGGTGTCCTTGCACCGTCCCCAGTAGATCTTGGTGCGGATGAGCTGTCTCTTGGCGGATTCCATGGTGGCGATGGTGGTGGTGGACGAGGCGTTCGCGGCGGAGGGTGCGGCGATCACCAAGGTCGTGGCGGCCGTGGTGATCGCTAAGGCTCCGGCGAGACGTCTGAGCATTCTGCCCCCAGAACTAGCTGGATGGCCGCTTCCCCCTGTTTGAAGCGGCCTCAGTTACCTTGATTAACCATCAGGCGTTCTGGACAGTCAATCCACCTTTAGTGGGCGCGTTATGAAGCCCACGCGAGTAACGGCTCGCACTGGCGGAGGCGTTTCAGGGCTTGTTTCTCCAGTTGCCGAATGCGCTCCCTGGTCAGCCCGAGCCGGGATCCTATTTCGGTGTAAGTCTGTTTACGGGTGCCGGCCAGGCCGTACCGGAATCTCAGGATGAACGCCTCGCGCGGCGGGAGAGTCGTGAACACGACCTCCAGTTCCTCGCTCAACGCCCGCCACTCCATGGACTCCGCCGCGCTGAACCCGTCCTCGTCGAGGATGAGGTCGCCCATGCTCGTGTCGCCGCCCTCCCCCACGGGCAGGTCGAGGCTGACCGTTTCCCGGGCGAGCCGGCGCAGTCCGGTGATCTCGTCGAGTGAGCGCCCCGACGCCTCCACCAGTTCCGTGTCGTACGGCGGGCGGCCCAGGTCGATCGCCAACCGCCGCTCTATCCGGAAGAATCGGGAAACGTTCTCGGCCACGTGGATCGGCAACCGGACGGTACGGCTCTTGTCGTGAATGCCGCGCTCGATCGCCTGCCGGATCCACCACATCCCATAGGTCGAGAATTTGTACCCGCGCCGGTAGTCGAACTTCTCCACCGCCCGGATCAGCCCGAGGCTGCCCTCCTGGATGACGTCGAGCAGCGGCAGCCCGCGGTGCGCGTACTTCTTGGCCGTCGACACCACCAGCCGCAGGTTCGCCCGGATCAGCCGGTCCTTGGCGTCCTCGCCGTCCGCGCGGAGCTGGCGCAGGTCAGCGCAGTCCGCGCCGCCCGCGAGCAGATGGCCGGCGTAGAGGCCGGCTTCGATGCGTTTGGCCAGATCGACCTCGTCCGCGGCCGACAGCAGCGGCGTCCTGCCGATCTGGCGCAGGTACATGCCCAGCAGGTCGGGCTCTTCCGATGACATGCACCGGCGACTACCCGGTAAACGGCGGCGAATTCCCGTCGTCGCTGAGTTCGGCGATGGCCAGCTCCGCCGTGGTGCGGATGTCGAAGAACTTGTCGAGCGCGGTGATCGCGAACAGGTGCTTGCAGCGGCCGTTGAGCCCGGCCAGCAGCAGCCGCCCGCCGGAGGCCGTGACGGCCTTGTGCAGGTAGACCAGGACGGACAGACCTGAGGAGTCGCAGACGCTCACCGCCTGCATGTCGATGACGAGCATGGGTGGCTGGGTGAGGTCGAGGGCCTTGGTGACGCGGTCGCGCACTTCGGCCGCGGAGCCGAAGTCGAAGTCCCCCGTGAGCCTTGCGATGACACAGGGCCCCTGAAGGCCCAGGCTGATCGACAGGGCTTGCTCCGAAGTCACCCAGTTCCACCTACCTGCGTCGGTCTTCCGATCCCACCACTTTACGAGAAGTGGCGTCTCGGGTTGGACACCAGCATCTGCTCAATCTGCTCATCGGTCACACCCGAGGCGCGCAGGGCGGGCAGCACGTCGTCGTGGATGTGATCGTAGCGCCACTTGGGCGCCGCCGTCGCGAGGGCCTCGTCCCACATCCCCCCGAAATAGTCCATGAAGCAGGCCGCGTCATGGCTGAGCACCATCCGATCGGAGTAGCCCCTCTCGCACAGCGTCGCGATCGTGGCTACCCGCTGGGCCGTGGGGTTGTAGAGCTCGAGGCCGAACCGGTCCATCCCGAGCGTCGCCCCCGTGTCGGCCAGCCTCATCAGGTAGTCGAGATCATTGGTGTCCCCGGCGTGTCCCACGACCACCTTGGTCAGGTCCACCCCCTCCTTGGCGAACATGTCGAGCGCCACCGGCCCGGACTGCGTGAACGAGTTCGTGTGCACGGTGATCGGCGCCCCGGTCAGCGTGTGCGCCCGCGCGACCGCCCGGCAGATCCGCTCGACGCCGGGCGTGAGCCCGTCCTGCTCGACCACGCACTTGAGGAACGCCGCCTTGACCCCGGTGTCGGAGATGCCCACGGTCAGGTCGCGCACGAAGTCGTCGATCATCGGGTCCGGCATGTCGAGCACCAGCCCGGGACCGCGGTGCTCGTACTGGTGCGGCAGCTCGTGGTAGCTGTAGATCCCGGTCGCGGCGATGATGTTCAGCTCCGGTACGGCCGCCGCGATCCGCTGGATGCGCGGGATGTAGCGGCCGAGCCCCCACACCGTGGGATCGACGATGGTCCGGACCCCTTTGGCGGCCATCGCGCCGAGCTTCCGCACCGCGTCCTCGACCCGGAACTCCTCGTCCCACCAGCCACCCTTGCCGTAGTTCTCCAGGTGTTCCGTGGAGACGACGAAGACGTGCTCGTGCATGAGCGTCTGGCCGAGTTCCTCGACGTCGACGGGACCGCGGACGGTGCTGACGGTGGGCATCCCGAACCTCCATACCGGCTGGTCTGATCGCGCAACCGTAAGTCGCCCGCGTGGCGCGGTCAACGCCCCGCGGCCGAGCGGTGCCGCAGGAACCACAGCACGGCGCCGAAGGCGAACACGGCCAGACCGGTGACCACGGCCGCCCAGGGCAGCGTGAACGCCAGGAGCAGGCAGAGCCCGAGGCCCACGACCGGGATGACCCGGCGCGGGGCGCCCTCGTCTCTGGTGAGGGTCAGGGCGGCGGCGTTGGCGATCGCGTAGTAGACCAGGACGCCGAAGGAGGAGAACGCGATGGCGCCGCGCAGATCCGCCAGCAACAGCAGGATGATCACCGTCACGCCCACGGCCAGTTCGGCGCGGTGGGGCACCTGCCGGGCCGGATGGATCGCGTCGAGGAACGCCGGCAGGTCGCGGTTGCGTGCCATCGCGAGGACGGTGCGCGAGACGCCCAGCACCAGCGCCAGCAGGGCGCCCAGCGCGGCCACGGCGGCGGCGGCCGAGACGACGGGGACCAGCCAGGCGACGTCCGCGGTCCTGGCCACGTCGGCGAGCGGCGCCCGCGACAGCCCGAGGCGCTCAGGGCCGAGCGCGCGGAGGGCGGCCAGCGCCACCAGCGTGTAGACGACGAGCGTGACGGCCAGGGCGATGCCGACGGCGCGGGGGATCGTGCGGGACGGGTCGCGCACCTCCTCCCCCAGCGTGGCGATGCGCGCGTAGCCGGCGAAGGCGAAGAAGAGCAGCCCGGCCCCCTGCAGCACGCCCGGGGGGCTCCAGGAGCCTCCGCCGGCGACCGCCACCGCGGTCATGCTGAGCCCCCGATCCGGCTCCGGCTCGGGCTGGAGCCCGAGCCAGCCGGGGGTCGCGAGCGGATCCGGCATGCCGTACGCGGTCGGGTCCATCAGCGAGAACGGCGGCGCCGGACCGGACAGCAGCCCGGCGGCGACGACCATGGCCAGCACCGCCAGCACGAAGGCGATCATGACGCGGGCAGCACCCGCCGAGCGCTGTACACCGAGCAGGTTGAGCGCGGTCACGCCCACGACCGCGCCGATCGCCAGCGGCTGGGCCAGGGCCGGGGCCACGTAGGCGCCGAACGTCAGCGCCATCACGGCGCAGGAGGCGGTCTTGCCGACGGTGAAGCCCCAGCCGGCCAGGTAGCCCCAGAAGGGGCTCAGCCGGCGCCTGCCGTAGACGTAGGTGCCGCCGGACTCGGGGTAGAGGGCGGCCAGCCGCGCCGAGGAGGTCGCGTTGCAGTAGGCGACGACCGCGGCGATCGCCAGGGCCGGGAACAGCCACGAGCCGGCCGCCTGGACCGCGGGCGCGAACGCCACGAACACGCCCGCGCCGATCATCGCGCTCAGCCCGATCACCACCGCGTCGGTGGTGCCGAGCCTGCGCGCGAGCCGTTCGGCCACCAGTCCCCCTAGATCCGTCCTGGAAGGAGACTCTGCACCATCGGACCGACACTTCGGTGAACGGACGGTGAACCGGCCGGGCTACTCCTCCCGCTCCGGCGCCGGCACGACCAGCACGGGCCGGCTCGCGTGGTGCAGCACCCGGTCGGAGGTGCTCCCGAGCAGGAGGGACTTCACCCCGCCGAGCCCCCGGGTGCCGGTGACGATGAGGGCGGCGTCGAGCTCGTCGGCCACGTCCACGATCGTCGACCACACCGCCACGCCGTCCAGCTCGCACCTGGCCGTGGCCTCGAAGCCGGCCTTCCTGGCCAGCTCGGCCCCCTGCTCGGACAGCTTCCGCATGGCGTCACCGACCGCCTGGTCCTCGGCGGCGGAGAATTCGGGGGCCATGACCATGCCCACGGAGGCGCGGGCGGCGCTCATGGCGAGGCGTTCCCAGACGGTGAGCACGACGGCGTTCTCACTCTTGAGCGACCGGCCAGCGAAGGAGATCGCCGCCTTGGCGTCGTCCGAACCGTCGTACGCGATCAGAATCGTCATTTCGGCCATCCCAAAGTAGGAGTCACTGATCTCCTCCTGCCCCGATTCATGCCCGGGAATCAGGCAGCCGGTCCGATAGACAGTGACAGGCTCCAGGACATGCCCCCGGCCGACAAGCGCGACGACGCCGGCGAGTCCGGCGCGTACAAGCTGCCGATCGCCGACGTCGTCAACGGTGAGCTGAAGGTGGTGCCGCGGGCGGTGATGTCCTACGCCAAGATGGACGAGCGCGCGCCCTGGGAGCGCTGACGGCGGCGTCCCTTGGCCAGCATCGAGAACCCGATCAGGGCCAGCACCGCCAGCTCCGACACCACGACCACCCGCTGGGTGAGCCCGGCGGGGATGTCCGCGTTGTCCAGCGGGATGCCGAACATGCGCACCACGTAGGGCACGACCACCAGAAGCAGGGCGCCCAGTGCGACGCCGCACAGGACCTTCATGGCCGGGGCGTACCGCATGCGCGCCCTGACCAGCAGCATGCCCGCGAGCGGCATGGCCAGGAAGGCGGCGAAGGCGGCGTACCTGTGAATGCCGCCCGACAGCGACAGCGGGACCCCGGGACGGTCGGTCGGGAAGGCGCCGATGAGGAACATGCAGGTCCCCCAGGCCACCAGCAGCCAGACGACCCGGCGGTCGGTGCCCGAACGGCGCAGCGCCTCGGCGATGAGCGCCGAGCCGAGCGCGAACAGGGTCAGCGAGGCGGGCAGCATCCAGCCGCCCGATGCCCACGCGTATTCGCTGATCACGCTGTGGAACGGGTCGAGCCCTGCCTCGGCGTGCAAGGTGAGCATGGCGCCGCTTCCGGTGCCGATGGCCGCGAATCCGCTGACGAGCAATCCCTTCATGCCTCAAAGGTCGTGGAATGCGGCTTTCGCGAGTATCCGAGATCGACCCTAAGCAGCCCTGATCGGCCCCCTACTACCTTGGTCGGGGGTCCCCCCGAAGGACACCTCTGACCTGCGGGGAGACAGACCCTGGTAGGGCCTGCCTCCTCAGGGTCGGGCCCGCCCGCGCCACCGGCCGGCCTCGGTGAGGACCACCAGCGCCGCGCACACCACGGCCATCACCGGCACCGGCTGCGGGGTCAGCGGCGCCAGCAGGACCAGCGCGGTCGCGGCCAGGAAGGCGGCCGTGTCGGCTCCGCCGTAACGGTGCGGGCGCAGGTGCAGCAGCCAGACCATGAACAGGAACAGGGCCACCGGCACCGCGACCGCGTATCCGGCGGCGACGGCCGGGATGTGGGCCTTGCCGGTCAGATGGTCCAGGCTGACCTCGATGCCCGAGCTCAGCGCGCCGATGCCGGCGAAGATCAGGTAGTGGCCGTAGCCCCACGGGATGGCGCGCCGGTTGGAGGTGAGCAGGTCGGCGGTCGGCGGGGCGAAGTAGATCCACCACAGCGCGAAGACGATCACCAGCGCGGAGACCGCCAGCACGATCAGCCCGGACTGGATCCCGTGCTCGCGGCCGGCCTCCTGCACCGCGATGGTCGCGGCGAGCACGTTCTCGCCCATCATGATCAGCGTGAAGAGCCCGTAGCGCTCGGCGATGTGGTGCGGGTGCCACGGTGTACGGCCG
This sequence comes from Nonomuraea sp. NPDC050547, assembly GCF_044457345.1. Lineage (NCBI taxonomy): Bacteria > Bacillati > Actinomycetota > Actinomycetes > Streptosporangiales > Streptosporangiaceae > Nonomuraea > Nonomuraea sp. NPDC050547. Next base: position 116,099 of record NZ_JBITGW010000013.1, on the reverse strand, counting down.
GCCGTCTCGGCCCACACCGGCACCGCCAGCTCGGCCAGGGCGCACACCACGAACCCGGCCAGGCGCCACTCCTGCGGCACGAACAGCAGCACGATCCACGTCAGCTGCACCGCGCAGATCCCGGCCGCGTACCGCAGCGCGGTGCGCCGCCCCTCCGGGTGCCCGGCCGCGGCGCGCAGCCACTGCGAGGCCATGGCGAGCCGCATGATCACGTATCCGAGCACGAACAGGCTGATGTCGCCGTCCTGGAAGGCCCTCGGCACGCCCGCGGCCAGTACCAGCACGCCCGACATCTGCACGAGCGTGGTGATCCGGTACCACCAGTCGTCCACGTCGTACGCGGAGGCGAACCAGGTGTAGTTCATCCACGCCCACCAGACGGCGAAGAAGCACGTCAGGTAGCCGCTCAGCCCCTGAGCCAGGTGCCCTTCGGAGAGCGCGTGGTGCAACTGGCTCCCGGCGAAGGAGACGGCGACCACGAAGCACAGGTCGAAGAAGAGCTCCAGCGGGGTCGCCACGCGGTGTGACTCGGCGGTGTCGCGCGGGCGCATCGGGCGCAGGCCGTTCATGAGTCGGGTCTACCCCCGCCAGGACACGATCAGGTCATGGCGAAGTATGTGCGCACCACAGTGCCGCCCGCCCACGTGTGGACCCTGACCAGGTCGCTGAGCAGGTTGACGATGAGCAGCCCACGTGAGCCCGCCATGCGCGGGTCGACCGGGCGGCGGCCGGCCAGCGGGTCGGTGATGTGGCCGGCGTCGGTGACCTCGCACACCAGGTGGCCGTTCTCGGTCCAGATGCGGACCAGGCCGGAGCCGCCGCCGTGGTCGAGGCTGTTGGCGCCGAGCTCGGCGATCACCAGCCGCACGTCGTCGAGGCGGGTGCCGGTGAAGCCGGCCAGCGCGGCCTGGGAGGCGGCCAGCGCGCGGGCGGCGCCGAGGTTGGTGCTGTCGAAGCGGAGCGAGATCGGCTCGATCGGCTCGGGGAAGGGCCGGTTGTGCCAGGTGATGACCAGCTCGGGCGCGTAGGCGTCGCTGTGGCGCTCGCCGCCGGTCTCGCGCACCACCGGGTGGGTGCGCTCGGCCTCGCTCAGCACGCCGGGCGCCAGCCGTTCCGCGTCGTAGGGGCACAGGATCGTGGCCTGGCGGCCGACGAAGGCGTAGTTGATCAGCGCCTCGTGCTGGGCGCAGGCGGGGTACTCGACGGAGGAGCGGCCCGGCCAGACGGGCTCGCCGACGATCCGCACCCGCTCGCCGTCGTGGCGGTCGGCGAAGTCGATCAGCACCGCCGGGATGATCCGGCCGGGGTTGCGCCCGGCGTCGGCCATGTCCACGAGCATGATCCGCTCGGCGTCCGCGGCCAGGGCGGGGACGAGGACGGCCAGCCGTTCCGCGGGGACGGCGACCGCGACCGGCTCCATGCTCGCCAGCCCTTCGCGCACGAACGAGGTGATGGCAGCGACGTACTCCCGGTCGCCCCGATAGAAGAGGGCCGGGTGCGCGAACGGGTCCGCCAGCATCAAGCCACACGTTACTCCGCGCGGATGACTTCAAGGCTTCCTGATGGGTATCTCTCCGGTGTGAAGAGAATCCAGGTCGTGCGGCGCCCCCACCTCCCGCGCCGGCCGCTTCCCCTCGATCTGCGTACGCCCTCGGGAAGGAAACTCCCGTTCTGAGGACTGCGAACCTATGCTCGAACCATGTCGGAATTGCACGTGCGCGTCGCCGACGAGGATCGGGATCGCACCGCCCAGCAGTTGCAACACGCCTTCGCCGAGGGCCGCCTCACCCCCGCCGAGCTGGACGAACGCCTGAGCCTCGTCTTCTCCGGCCGGACCTACGGCGACCTGCTCGCGGTCGTCTCGGATCTGCCCGCGCCGCACATCGCCGAAGAGACCGTCCACCTGGAGACGAAGAACGGCCACGTGAAGCGCTCCGGTGACTGGGACGTGCCGCGCCACCTGCGCGTCACGTCCAAGTACGGCAGCGTCGACCTCGACTTCTCCGAGGCGGTCGTGTCCCATCCCGTGGTGGACATCGTCTTCGATCTCACGTACGGCTCCGCCAGCGTCGTGTTGCCGCCCGGCGCCTCGGCCAACGTGGACGGCTTCGCCAACCAATGGGGCTCGACCTCCTCCGACGTCCCCAGCCGGCCGCGTCCCGGCGTACCGCACCTCAGGATCAGCGGCGAGAGCAAGTACGGCGCGCTGCGCGTGCGCTATCCGCGCAAGCGATGGTTCACCCACTGATGGAAGGCGGAGATGTGGTGCTCGCTGGGCACCAGCACGCCGCCCGCGCGGTAGGCGCGTGAGGACATGCCGGGCTGGGTCCGTTCGCAGGCGTCGAAGTCCTGCTCGTTGACCCGGTGGAAGAGCTCGACGGAGTGCGTGAGGTCGGCGCCAGCGGCCACCACGTCGGGATGGTAGAGCCAGTCGCACTCCACGACCGTGCGGTCGGCGGCCAGCGGGAACATCCTGTGCATGATCACGTGGTCCGGCACGAGGTTGATGAAGACCTGCGGCTTGACGGTGATCGCGTAGTAGCGCCGGTCCTGCTCGTCGGAGACGCCGGGCAGCTTGCCGAAGCCCGCCCTGCCGTCGACGGTGAACCCCTCGACGCGCTCGGCGAACTCCGCGCCGTGGCCGACGTAGTACTGGGCCGCGTAGCCCCCGGCGAACTCGGGCAGCACCGCGGTCAGCTCCGGGTGGATGGTGGCGCAGTGGTAGCACTCCATGAAGTTCTCGACGATGAGCTTCCAGTTCGCCTGTACGTCGTAGACGATGCGGCGGCCGAGTGCCAGCTTGTCGACGTGGTAGTGCTCGATCGCGGCGGGGTCGCCGAGCCGTTCCGTGGCGGCGCCGGTGACCGTCTCCTCGAAGGAGGGCGGGTCGGCGGCCAGGCACAGCCAGGCGTAGCCGAGCCATTCGCGCAGGTGGACGGGGATCAGGCCGTACTCGACCCGGTCGATGTCCGGCATCTTGACGAGGTTGGGCGCGGCCACGAGTTTGCCGTCGAGGTCGTAGGACCAGGCGTGGTAGACGCAGCGGATGGTCCGCTTGACCTCGCCTTCCGGCTCGGCGCACAGTTGCGCGCCCCGGTGCCGGCAGACGTTGAGGAAGGCGCGTAAGACGCCGTCGCGGCCGCGCACGACGATCACGCTCTCCCTGCCGATCCTGACGGTCCTGAAGGCGCCGGGTCGCGGGAGTTCGTCGGTCCTGACCGCGCAGAACCAGAGGTCTTCGAAGATCTTCTCCTGTTCCTCGCGGAAGATCTCGGGGTCGGTGTAGGAGCGGCCGGGAAGGGTGGAGACCAGACTCGACATGTTCACCCGCTTGTTGCGTATTACGCGACGAGTTGCTCTATATGCGACATCGTCGGGTCGGGTTCGCGAGCCTGTCAATAGGTGATCCGCCGGCGCAGGCGGGAGAGCAGCGGATAGAGCAGGCCGAGGCCGATCAGGACCAGCGCGAAGGTCAGGATCCACTCGTTGGAGCCGCCCTCGGTGTAGACCTGCGCGGGGCGGCCCACGTCGACGGCTCTGAGGGCCTGGCCCGGGGCCATGGTGTCGCGGGCGCTGCCGTACAGGGAGACCTCGCGCGCGCCCGCGGCGGTGGCGAACCGCCCGTACCACGCGCAGGCCTCGTGGCCGCCCGGATGCGTCACGCACGACAGGCGGCTCGCCGTGAACGTGCCCCAGGTTCCCTCGGCCCGCGCGGCGCGCACGACGGGCCCGAGGTTGGGGACGGCGAGCGCCAGGAGCAGCGCGGCGGTCACCGTCGCCACGACGACGGTGAAACGGCTGTTCACGCCCGCGCGCACGAGCAGGACATGCGCGCCCGCTCCTCCTTGTTCGGCCGGGCGTGCAGGATCATGGCGATCACCATCGGGGCGAAGACCACCGTGTTGTAGAACAGGTGCAGCTCCACACGGGGGAAGAGCAGCTGCGCCACGCTCGTCTGCACCGGCCGGCCCGCCAGGAACCAGCCCGACTGCACCTGGATGAGCAGCAGCAGGTGCTCGACGTGGTGCCAGATCTGGATGCCGAGGGCGATGTTCCACCACAGCCGGGCGCGCCCGGTGAAGCCCTTGCGGAGCACCCAGAGCGCCACGAGCATGATCAGCGCGTAGCCGTAGTGCAGCGCCTCCGAGGTGACCAGCCAGGGGAAGAACTGCCCCAGCACTCCCCTGGCCTCGGGCACCGGCCAGCCCAGCACCCAGATCTGCACGGCCTGCACGATGTGCTCGGCCCAGTGCGCGAGCACGACGAGCAGGAACACGTTCAGCGCGGTCCGGTGACGGGGACCGTTGAGCGTCCCGGTCAGGCCCGTGGACATCGGTATGGCGGTCATCATCCCTCCAACGCGTGGACAGCCGCACCTGTTGTACGGCCCGCCCACGCGTCAGGGATTCAGTCGCTCGGGGTGATCTTCGTCGGATCCACCTTGGTGACCCGGCCCACGAAGATCCAGTTGATGCCCCAGAGGATGACGCCCAGCACGATGAGGGCCGCCGCGCGCAGATAGATGTCGGCCGACCTGCCGGTCAGCGGCAGCGCCAGGAACAGGCAGACCACGGCCCCGAGCACCGGCGCCCAGGTCGGGGCCCGATAGTGGTCGTGGCCGACGTCCTCCTTGCGCAGGATCAGCACGCAGATGTTGACCAGCGCGAACACCAGCAGCAACAACAGCACGGTGGTGTCGGCCAGCGGCGCCACGTCGCCCGTCGAGACCAGGATCGCGGCGATGGCGATCGTGAACACGATGGCGATCCACGGTGTCGACCGGGTCGGATGAACCGTGCCGAAGAACGGGGGGATGATGCGCTGGCGGGCCATGCCGTACACGAGCCTGGAGGCCATCAGCATGTTGATCAGCGCGGTGTTGCCGACGGCGAGCAGCGCGATCAGCGCGAAGAGCTTGGGCGGGAAGGCCAGCCCCGCGACCTTGACCACCTCCAGCAGCGGGCCGGAGGAGTCCATCAGCGTCTTGGTGTCGACGAGCATGGTCGCCGTGAACGCCACCGCCATGTAGATCACCGCGGCCACGATCAGGCCGCCGAACAGGGCGCGGGGGAAGTCCTTCTGCGGGTTCTTGGCCTCCTCGGCCAGGTTGACCGAGTCCTCGAAACCGAGCAGGGCGTAGAAGGCCAGCGCGGTGCCGCCGAGGATGCCGAGGAACGCGCCGTTGGCCGGGTGGAACTCGATCGCCCTGGCCGGCTCGCCGTCCCCGGTGAAGAGCGCGAAGATGCCGATGGCCACGATCACCAGCAGGCCGAACGCCTCGATGATGGTCAGGGCCACGTTCACCTTGACGGACTCCGAAATTCCGGCGAAGTTCACCAGAGCCACCAGGCCCAGGAAGATGAACGCGCCGACCAGCACCGGCAGCGTCACGAACTCGGCCAGGTAGCGACCGCCGAAGGCCCTGGCCGCCGCGCTCGCCGAGGTGATGCCGCTCATCATGACGGTGAACGCCACGATGAAGGTGACGAACGGGATGCCGAACGCCTTATTGACATACAGCGCCGCTCCGGCCGCCTGCGGGTACTTGCCGACCAGTTCGGCGTAGGCGGTCGCGGTCAGCGCGGCGAGGACGAACGCCACCAGGAACGGCAGCCACAGCGCCCCTCCGACATGCCCGGCGACCTTCCCGACCAGCGCATATATGCCCGCGCCGAGAATGTCGCCGACGACGAACAGCAGCAGGACCCGGCGGCCGATGACCCGCTTCAGTGAGTGTTGTTCTACCTGACCAGTGCTCATGACCTTGGACTACCCAGGTCTGTCACCACTGATGTTGGCAATGTGCAAGCGAGATTCAAGGAATGGTCCATAATGTCCCTTCGTCTCTACACCTACGAAGGGCACAACCATGACTTCCTCCCGCCGTCGCATCGCCATCACGATCGCGACGCTGACTCTTGCCGGACTGACCACCGCCTGTGGTGGCCTGGGCAACGCGGTCGACTGCGCCAGCATGAGCGCCGACCTCAACAAGATCACCCAGGAGTTCACCACCTCGATGACCAGCGCGGGCACGGACATCAAGGCGATCGAGACCGCGAGCACCGACGCGGCCGGCAAGATCAAGACCCTGGCCGGCAAGCACGACGGCGACCTCGCCAGCGCGCTGAACGACCTGGCCGCCGTCTTCGAGGGCATCAAGGTCGACGAGAAGAACCCGGCCTCCGCCACCGAGGCCCTGGGCAAGATCCCCGACATTCAGGCGAAGGTCCAGAAGGCCTGCGGCTGACCTTTGAGCCCACGGCCGCCGCTCCGCCTGTGGGGGGCAGCGCGGCGCGGCGGCCGTGACGCACAAGCACTACTCTTGCTGTCCGTGACGGCGGAGACCATGGCGGCGGAAACCGTGACGACACCCGGCCGCCGCCTTCCGCGGCACCGCTACCGCGTCGGGCTGCTCGCCCTGGTGGCCGCGGCGGCGTACTCCGTGATCGGGCTGGTGAAGCTGATCACGTTCAGGGCGAGTACCTACGATCTGGTCATCGTCGACCAGGCGGTGCGCAACTACTCGCGCTTCCGCCCGCCGTACATCCCCGCCGTGGGCGGCTGGCACGACCGGGGCATGGACTACCTCCAGATCGTCGACCACTTCTCGCCGATCTACGCGCTGCTGGCGCCGTTCTACTGGATCCACGACGGGCCCGGCTCGCTGATCGTCGCGCAGGCGCTGCTGTTCGCCGCGGCGATCCCGTTCCTGTGGCTGTTCACCCGGCGCGTGCTGGGGATCGGGCCCGCGTACCTGGTCTCCGTCGCCTACGCGCTGTCGTGGCCCGTGGCGCAGGCGATCGCGTTCGACGCGCACGAGGTCATGTTCGTGCCGGTTCTGACCGCCATCATGATCGAGCGCTACCAGGCCGGACGGTTTCTGCCCGCTTTCCTGGCGATGTTCGGGCTCCTCCTGGTCAAGGAGGACATGGGGCTGATGGTGATGGGGTTCGGCCTCTACCTTCTCGTCACCGGCGACCGCTTCCGCGGCATCTGCTGCGCGGTGATCGGCGCGGCCGGGGTCATGCTCACCCGCGGCGCGATCATCCCCATGCTCGGCGGCGACACCTCCGACTTCTGGGCCTACAACCACCTCGGGCCCGACCTGCCCGGAGCGCTGCTCGGCATCCTGCGCGACCCGCTCGGGACGCTGCTGCTGCCCTTCAGCGCCGAGGCCAAGGTCGACACGTTGTTCCTGCTGGTGTGGCCGACGCTGCTGCTGTGCCTGCTGTCGCCGTTGTCGCTGATCGCGCTGCCGCACGTGCTGGAGCGCATGCTGTCGGACCGGGAGCTGTGGTGGCAGGCCGACTTCCAGTACAGCGCGTTCACGGTGATCATCCTGTTCTGCGCGGGGGTGGACGGTCTGGCCCGGCTGCAGCGGTGGCTGGGGCGCAAGGACCTCGCGGTGGTGTGGTCGGCGGCGGTGCTGGTGGTCGCGGTCACCCTCGTGCCCCGCTTCGCCCTCGACCAGCTCTACCACCCTGACTTCTACAAGGGCGACCAGGCCAAGATCGTGGCGGCTCGGGAGGCGGTGGCGAAGGTCCCGGACGGGGTGGTGGTCGAGGCGGCCAACAGCTTCGGGCCGGCGTTGACGGGGCGTACGACGGTGCTGTTGTGGACGGCCGAATCGCACAACGCGCCCTGGGTGGTCGCGGACACGACCCGCTGGGAGTTCCCCTTCGGCTCGGCCGACGACCAGCGCGCCCAGGTCGACGCCCTCCTCTCCCAGGGCTACACCCGCGTCTTCGACCGCGACGGCATTGTCGTTCTCCGCCGCTGATCTTCTGGCGTGCGGCGGGGTGTGCGGCGGGTGTGCGGCCTCTCGACGTGCGGCTCCCTTTGCAGTTACGGCAAGCCGCCCCCACGCCACCCGCCGACGACGGCGGGCGCCGATCGTGGGGGTCGCTTCTCACGTCGGACGTGGTCCCCGCCGTCACGGCGATTGTGGGGCGAGCCATCACGGCGACCGTGCGGGAAACTGTCGGTGGTGTCCGGCACACTCCTGCCCATGAGGCTGGGAAAAATCGTGCTGACCGGTGCCGCCGGACGGGTGGGGGCGGCGATCCGGGATGCCCTGCGGGCGCGGGCCGGGCAGCTGGTGCTGGTCGACCGGGTGCCCCTGGACGCGCGGGCGGGCAACGAGGAGGTCGTCACCACCGAGCTCGACGGCCTCGGCGCGGTCCTGGAGGTGGTCCGCGGCGCCGACGTGGTCGTCCACCTGTCCGGCATCCCCGACGAGGCGCCCCTGCCGGACCTGCTCCAAGCCAACGTGCTCGGCACCCACCACATCTTCGAAGCCGCCCGGCTGACCGGGGTGCCGCGGGTCGTGCTGGCCGGCAGCAACCGCCTGACCGGCCACTATCCCGCCGCGCGGACGCTCACCCCCGATCTCGCGCCGCGCCCCGACGGCCTCTACGGCGTCTCCAAGGCCGCCGTAGAGGCCCTGGCCCACCTCTACGCGGACAAGTTCGGCCTCCAGATCGTCAGCCTGCGGATCGGCAGCCTCGAACCCGAACCAGAGGACGCCCGCCATCTGGCCACCTGGCTCAGCCCCCGCGACTGCGCCGGCTACTTCGCCGCCGCCCTCACCGCCCCGGTCACCGGCTTCGTGGCCGGCTACGCGGTCTCGGCCAACGCCCGCCGCTTCTGGGAACTGCCCGACCTCGGCTACACCCCGCTGGACAACGCGGAAGCCTTCGCCGCCCGCATCCCCGGCGCCGACGATTTCTTCGTGGACGGCATGCCCCAGGGCGGTTCGTTCGCCGAGCCCGCCTACACCCTCCCGCACCTGCAGTAAGCCCGAGCGGTCAGCCGATGGCCTGCCGGTACGCCCGGTCGAAGCCCTCCAGGACCGACTTCCAGGAACCGGCCGCCGGCTCGGTCGCGCGGTTGTGGGCGGCGATCGACTCGCGGAGCGTCGTGTCGGTGGTCAGGCGGGCGACGCAGCGGGCCAGGTCCGGTTCGTCGCGGGCCAGCAGGCCCTCCTCGCCGTGCCGGACGAAGTCGGCGACCCCGCTGCGTTCGCGGGCGACCACCGGCAGCCCCGCCGCCCTCGCCTCCAGGGCGGCGATGCCGAAGGACTCCAAGGGCGCGGGCGCCACGAACATGTCGGCCGAGGCCAGCAGCCTGGCGATCTCCTCACGGCTCTGGCGGCCGGGGAGCGTCACCCAGCTCGTCATGCCGTGCTGGGTCAGGTAGCGGTCCATGGAGCCTCTCGCCGGGCCGTCGCCGACGATCGTCGCGCGCATCGGGACGCCGGACGGAACCCGGGCGCGGGCCGTGTTCAGGGCCTTCAGAAGCCGCACCGGGTGTTTGCGCGGAGCCAGCCGGCCCACCGCCACGATGTGGACCCCGTCCTTGCCCCCCTCGGCGGAGGGCAGGTCCGACGGCCGCCAGCCGGTCAGGTCAAGGCCGTTGGAGACCACGTGGACCGGTACCCCCCGGCCCGCGACCCGGCGGATCGGGACGGCGGCCGCGCTGCTCACGGTGGTGGCGACCACGCCCCAGCGGTGCCATTCGTACACGAGGCGGAGCAGGCGGTAGACGGCGCGGGTGCCCGGGTCCCACATGCTGTGGACGGTCACCACCACGGGCAGTCCGGCCCGCACGGCCGCGCGTACCCCCATCCAGGCGAACGGCGAGACCGCCCCCGTGTGCACGTGCACGACGTCGGGACGGGAGGAGGTGAGCAGGCGGGTGACATGTCCCACACCACGCGGGTGTACGGGCAGGTCGAAGGGCATTCTGGCGACGATCCTGCGCACGCCGTCGAGGGGTTCGCCGCGGGTGGCGGTGGCCACCTCGACCTCGTGGCCCGCCTCCCGCTGCTGGCGTACGAGGTCGGCCACCTGGACCTCGATCCCTCCGAGCCGCGGCAGGTAACAGTCACTCACGTGAAAGATCCGCACCTCTCCCAGACTAATCTGGGCCCTGTGCCAACAAAGCCACGCACAGCTGTGTTCTTCCACGCCCACCCCGATGACGAGGCCCTGCTGACGGCGGGCACCATGGCGATGCTCGCGGCCGAGGGGCACCGGGTGGTGCTGGTGGTGGCCACGGCGGGCGAGCGCGGGCTGGCGGAGATGGATCCGGGCGACGAGCTGGGCCAGACGCGGCTCAGGGAGCTCTACACCTCGGCCGCGCTGCTGGGCTGCGCCCGGGTGGAGTGCCTGGGCTACGGCGACTCGGGGCTGAGCCCCAAGGGCGGCGTCGCCGAGGAACGGCCGGACAACGCCTTCATCGACGCCGACTCCGACAAGGCGGCCAGGCAGCTGGCCGAGATCCTCAAGGACGAGGCGGCCGACCTGCTGGCGATCTACGATCCGGCCGGCGGGTACGGGCATCCGGACCACGTCCAGGTGCACCGGGTGGGCAGGCGCGCGGCGGAGATGGCGGGGACGGAGATCGTCCTGGAGGCGACGGTGAACCGCGATCCGTTGCTGAAGGCGCTCAAGCTGGCGGGGAAGGTATACCGGTTTCCGCCGGAGTTCGATCCCCGGACGTTCGAGAGCGCCTACACTGCGGGCGATCAGATCACCCATCGGGTGAACGTCAGGAAGTACACGAAGCAGAAGCGGGCGTCGATGGAGGCGCACGTCTCCCAGGCCAGCGGCGGCGACAGCGACCGTACTCTGGCCGTGATGCTGAAGATCCCCGGCCCTCTCTACCGCCTGGTGTTCGGAACCGAGTGGTTCGTCCGCAGGGACGTCCCCCCGGGCACCCGGCTCACCCACCCCTTCGAGCAGGTGTGATGAAGAACAAGTGGCTGCAGGTCACTCTGTCCGTGCTGTCCCTTGCTCTGGCGGTCACGCTGGTGGTCTACCTGCCGCAGATCGTGCAGACGCTGACCGGCAAGCCCGTCTCGTGGCGGGAGATCGGCGCGGAGTTCGGGCAGCTCGGCGCCGGCACCATCGCGCTGATGGCCGGGCTGTGGCTGCTGAGCCTGCTGGCCTACACGTTCGTGCTGACCAACTCGCAGCCCGGCCTCAGCAACCTGCAGGGCCTCACGCTCAACGCCGCGGGCAGCGCGGTCAGCAACCTGCTGCCGTTCGGCGGCGCCGCGGGCGTGGCGCTGACGTTCGCCATGTGCAAGGGCTGGGGGTTCGGCTACCGGTCGATCGTGGTGATGACGCTGGTCAGCGGCGTGTGGAACACGCTGTTCCGGTTCATCCTGCCCGCGGTCGGGATCATCGCGCTGCTGATGGCGGGCGAGGTGGTCAACACGACCGTGGAGCGGGCGGGCTGGGCGGGCGCGATCTCGATCCTGGTGCTCGTGGTCGTCGTGGCGGCGGCGCTGTACTGGGACCGCGCGGCGGTGCTCCTGGGCAAGGTGCTCGACGGGCTGGGCCGGCCGTTCAAGAAGGAGATCGCGCCGTCGTTCCACAAGCTGCGCGCCGACACCGCGGGGATCGTCAGGACGCGTTGGCCGGGGCTGTCGCTGGCGATGATCGCGTTCCTGGTGCTGCAGTGGGGGATCATGGTGGTCTGCATGCAGGCCACCGGCGCGTACCCCGGGCTGGCGCAGTCGATCGCGGTCTTCGCGCTGTCGCGGGTGCTCACCGCGGCGCTGATCACGCCGAGCGGCGCCGGGATCATGGAGGGCGGGGTGGTGCTCCTGCTCGTCTCCTTCGGCATCTCCACGGCTCCCGCGACCGCGACCGCACTGTTGTTCGGCTTCTGGACTTACACTATCGAGATCCCGTTCGGCGGCCTGGCCCTGGGCGCGTGGGCGCTCCTGCGCAGGCGCGACAGCCGCAACGGTGCCGCGAAATCCCCGTCCGAGAGCATGAAGGCCCCGCAGTGACCCTTCCAAACCCCTCAAAGACCTTGTGCGTGATTCGGAAGCGCGCATAGCGTGGCGGCTGACATGGTGGCGTTTCGAGTTCTGGGGCCAGTCGAGGCGTACGAAAACGACGAACTCGACCTCGGCGGGTTGCGGCAGCGAGCCGTCCTCGCCCGCTTGCTCGTGGCCAGGGGTCAGGTCGTTCCGGTCGACACCCTGCTCTACGACCTGTGGGCGGACGACACCGCCAAGGGCGCCCAGTCGGGCCTGCAGGTCTACATCTCCCGCCTGCGCCGCGTGCTGGAGCCCGGCCGTCCGCGCGGGGGTCCCAACCGGCTGCTGGTGACGGTCGCCTCCGGGTACGCGCTGCGCGTCGCGCCCGACCAGGTCGACGCGCTCCGCTTCGAGCAGCTGGTACGCAGCGCCGGAGAGCGGCTGGAGGGCGATGACCCCCAGTCGGCCAGGACGTTCCTGGAGAAGGCGCTCGGGCTGTGGCGCGGCACGCCGTACTCCGACTTCGCCGACCAGACGTGGGCGGAGGCCGAGGTGAACCGGCTGACCGAGCTGCGGCTGGTGGCGCGCGAGCGCCACGCCGACACCGGGCTGCGCCTCGGGCTCAACGCCGAGACCGTGCCCGACCTGGAGGCGATGACCACCGAGCATCCGCTGCGCGAGGAGGGGTGGCGGCTGCTGTCGCTGGGCCTGTACCGCAGCGGCCGGCAGGGCGACGCGCTGGCCGCGCTGCGCAGGGCCCGCGGCATCCTGGCCGACGAGCTCGGCATCGACCCCGGTCCCGCGCTGCGCAAGCTGGAGTCCGACATCCTCGCCCAGGCGCCCGGCCTGGAGCTGGTCCCGTCGGCCCGCCCGTCCCGCCCGGCGCAGCCGGTCAACGACACCTGGCCGCCGCGTCCCGCCGCGCCCGTGGAGCCGCCGCCGCTGGAGCCGGAGCCGTTCGTCGGCCGCGACGCCGAGCTGACCAGGCTGACGCAGGCCGCCGCCCGCACGGGCCGCTTCCAGGTGGCGATCGTCACCGGCGTGGCGGGGGCGGGAAAGACCACGCTGCTGAGCCAGCTGGAGAGCAAGCTCGCCACCGACGGCTGGATCACCTCCTCCGGCGCCTGCCCCGACTCCACCGCCACCCCGCCCGGCTGGGCCTGGGTGGAGATCCTGCGCACGCTGGTCGGCGTGACCGGCGCCGGCGAGTACGCGCAACTGCTCGCGCCCCTGCTCGAAGACGCCGACCCCGATCCCGACGACGACGAGCTGTCCGGCGGCTTCCGCCTGCACCGCGCGGTCGGCGGCTACCTGGCCGGAGTGGCCCGCCGCTCCCCCGTGCTGCTCACCCTGGAAGACCTCCACTGGGCCGACGACCAGACACTGGCGCTGCTGCGCGCGCTGCCGAGCCTGCTGGCCACCAGCCGGGTCATGCTCGTGGTCACCTGCAGGGAGAGCGAGCTGGACGACGGGCAGTCCGACGTGCTGGCCGCGCTGGCCAGGCTCGGCCCGGTCCGGGTGGGGCTGTCAGGGCTCGACCCGAAGGCGGTGGCCGAGCTGGTGCGGGCCACCTGCGTACGCGAGATCGACGAGGACGCGGTCGAGTCGATCGTCGAACGCACCGGCGGCAACCCGTTCTTCGTCCGCGAGACCGTGCGCCTGCTCGACTCCGAGGCCGCGGCGGCCGGTGAGACGACGACCACCGCGGTGCTGTCGCGGGTGCCGTCCGGCGTGCGGGACGTGCTGCGGCGGCGCATCTCGCGGCTGCCCGCCGAGGCGCAGCAGATCCTGCTGCAGGCGGCGGTGATCGGCCGCGACGTGGACATCGACGTGCTCATCGGGGTGGCCGGCGCGGAGGAGCCGGTGGTCGAGGCGGTCGAGGCGGCGCTGCTGGCCGGGCTCGTCACCGAACCGGGCCCCGGCATGCTGCGCTTCGACCACGACCTGGTGCGCGACACGATCTACTCCGACGCCTCACGGCTGCGCCGTACCCGGTTGCACGCGGCCGTCGCGAAGGAGATCGAGGAGCGCAGCCCCGCGGACGTGGCGGCGCTGGCCCACCACTACTTCCTCGCCGACGCCGCGGAGAAGGCGGTCCACTACGCCGGGCTGGCCGCCGAGCAGGCCGAGCGGCGCTTCGCGCACCGCGAGGCGGCGCGGCTGTGGGAGCAGGCGATCGCGGCCTTCGAACGCACCGGCGGCGACACCAAGGAACGTCTGCGGCTGATGCTGCGCCAGATCAAGGCCCTCGCGGTCTGCGGCGACATGACCGCGGCCAGGCTGCTGCGCCGCCAGGCGATGGACCTGGCGCTGCCGCTGCAGGACCTGGAGATCACCGCGCGGGTGGCGGCGTCGCTGGCGGTGCCGCACAAGGGAATGGCGCGCGACTTCACCCGCACCGCGTGGGAGATCGTCGACGTCACCGAGAAGGCGCTCATGGAGCTGCCCGAGGGTGAGCAGACGCTGCGCGCGAGCCTGCTGACCACGCTGGCGCTGGAGCTGGAGGGCTCCTCCTCTCCCGAGCGGGGCCGTCAGGCGTCGCTGGAGGCGCTGGAGCTGGCCCGGCAGAGCGGCGACCCGGCTCTGATCGCGGCGGCGCTGAGCGGGAGGCTGCGCCAGTCCTACGACATCCCCGCCGTCGACACGCGCGAGAGCATCGGACGCGAGCTGCTGGAGGTGGCGCAGCGCTCCGGCCAGATGGCCACGCAGGCGCTGGCCCACCTGGTGCTGCTGGAGTGCGCGGCGGCGCGCGGCGAGTTCGCGGCGGCCGACCAGCACGCGGCGGCGGCCGAGCGGCTGTCGAAGCAGTACGACCTGTCGGCCCCCGCCGCGGTCTGCGCCTGGTACTCCGGGCAACGGCTGATGATCGCCGGCGACTACGCGGGCGCCGAGCGCGCCTACCGCGACGCGGCGAGGATGACCGCCCGGGTCGGCATGCTCGAAGGCCGCCAGGACCTCCCGCTGATCACCACGTTCTGCCTGCGCCTGGTCGACGGGCGGGCGGCCGAGACGGTCGAGCTGCTGAGCGAGAAGCACCTGGGCGGCTCCAAGTGGACGCTCGACCCCTACGCGCTCGCGCTGGCCTCGGCCGGGCACATCTCCGACGCCAAGGCGGTGGCGGCCACGCGCCCGCCGGTGCGGCCCGACTTCCTGTACGAGCTGGCGATGACCTGGCGGGCCCTGGCCGGGATGCTGCTCGACGACCGTGCGCGGATGGTCGACTGCTACGACAAGCTCAAGCCGTTCGCCGACCGCGTCGCCGGCGCGGGCACGGGCGTCGTGGCGCTCTGGCCCGTGGCGCTGACGCTGGGAGATCTCGCGGTACGGCTCGGCCAGCCCGACGCCGCCCTCGACCACTACCGCAAGGCGCTGGAGGTGGCCGAGCGGGTCGGCGTGGCCCGCTGGGTGGAGGCGGCGCGGCGTTCGGTCAGCAACTCACTTGGAAACGGTCGCTCTTGATCGTCTTCTGACCCTGGACGGCGAACTCGACCCGGTACCAGCCGGGGTTGTCGGCGACCCTGGCCTGCCAGGAGATCGTACGCCGGGCGGCGCCGAACCCGGAGTGGTCGACCAGGTAGACGCTCCACCGCTTGGTGTACGGGCTCCAGCGCGACAGCTGCCAGCGGTAGAGCACGGTCTGCGCGGGATCGGGGTTGACCACGACGGTCCTGGCCAGGTAGACGCGGTCGCAGCCCTGCCCGCCGGACCTGGCGGTGACGGAGATGGCGCCGGGCGCGACGGCGGCGGTCTGTGAGGTGATCGGGACCTCGCGGGCCTGCAGCGTGATCGCCTGCTGGGGCCGCGGGGCGGACCTGGCCGCGTCGTAGGCGGTGACGCCCGCGTACGCGCCCGTGGCGGCCAAGGCGGCGACGAACAGCTTGACGGCGTTGGCCGATCCGGCGGTGAGCGCCGCTGTGGTTGCCTTGCTCATGGTCACCACTCCTTCGTTCTCACCCTCAGGTGTACGCGCGGGGGGTTGAGGGTTGCTTGTCGCGCACTTGCAATCGGGGAAGACTGGCGAGGTGACACGGGCTCCGGGGATCAAATAAGGTAAGCCTGGCCTTATATTCGCTTGGTGGGGTGATGTCTGGAATGCGGTACCTTGCGGGCATCCCTGATCCGACGAGAGCGTCGTTCTTCGGCCTGCCGTACTGGGTCATCGTGCTGGTGGGGGCGATCGCGCTCTTCGGCGCCTTCCAGGCCTACTACTGGATCGGGCACAAGCTCGGCGAGAAGCTCTACGACTCCCGGATCGGCCGGCGGCTGCCACGCGCGCAGATCGCCCGGGTCGAGAAGGTCGTGGAGAAGTGGGGGGCGCTGGCCGTCTACGGGTGCTTCTGGGTGCCCGTGCTGCGCCACACGCTGCCGTGGGTCGCGGGCGTGCTGCGCATCTCCTACCCCTGGTACGTCGTGGCCAGCGCGCTGGGATGCCTCACGTGGGTGCCGGTGACGTCGTTCGCGCTGTACGGGGTGATCTGGGGCTGGTTGCAGCTCGCCACCCACTCCCCCGTCACGGCGGTGGTCGTGGCGGTGGCGGCGGTGGCGGTGATCGTGTTCCTGGTCGTCAGGCGCAGGCGGCGCAAGGCGGACAAGGCCCTGGCCGCCTGACGGCCCGGCTGTTCGGACGGCGGCTGTTCAGACCACGGCTTTTCACACCGCGGCTGATCTGACCGCGGCTGTTCAGACCGCGGCGAGCGACTGGTCGTCGATCTCGGCCGCGGCCGCGTTCCTGCGTACGGACTCGATGCCGTTCACGCAGGCCGCCTTGGTCGTGTAGCCCTCGCTGACGGCGATCGTCTGGCCGTTGCCGGCGACCAGCTTGAAGCGGTATTCGTCCCGCTTGTCCTTGGAAATAACGAATTTCCCAGCCATGATGAACCCCCCGGATTGCCCGATGTAACGATCATTTACCCCCATCTAGCTGTTGTTTTCCCGCCATGGAGTCAAGTTCGGCAAACGGACCTTAGATCACCTGTCACCATGGCTGACATGCATATTGGGGGAATCTTCGCCTCTGCCGCGGTAGCCGTACTCGTGGGTCTCACGTCGAGTTCCGCGCCCGCGCACGCGACCGCGAAGCCCGACGTCGGCGCCAAGCAGGCCTACGTCGTCGACTCGGCCGGAACGATCCACTACGGCAAGCGCCAGACCAAGCGGGTTCCGGTGGCCAGCCTGGTCAAGGTGATGACCGCCCATGTGGTGCTGCGCGAGGCCAAGCTGACCGACACCGTCACGATCACCGCCGCCGACATACGGCACGCCGCCGTGAACGGCGCCACCACGGCCGCCCTGCGCAAGGGCGAGCGGCTGACGGTCCGCGACCTGCTCTACGGCCTCATGCTGCCCTCCGGCGCCGACGCGTCCAATGCGCTGGCCAGGGTCTACGGACCGGGCAAGAAGGCCTTCATCGCCAAGATGAACGCCACCGCGCGCGATCTGGGCCTGGCCGACACCCGCTACACCAACGCCGACGGCCTGCCGACTCCGGCGAACGGCGGCTACTCGACCGCCGTCGACCAGGTCAAGCTCGCCCAGATCGCGCTGAAGAACCCCGTCTTCACCCAGGTCGCCTCCGCCAAGGTGCACAAGGTCGCCAAGTCCGGCGCGCACCGAGCCCACACCTGGCGCAACACCAACAAGCTGCTGGGACGCACCGACGGCGTGCTCGGCATCAAGACCGGCTACACCCGCGCGGCCGGGTTCTGCCTGGTGTTCGCCGCGGAGCGCCACGGCAGGCAGGTGGTCGGCGTGCTGCTCGGCGACACGAACGAGCGCCGGTTCACGCAGGCGGAGGAACTGCTCGACTACGCCGGGGAGCAGATCAGCGCGGGTTAGACGTCCCTGCGCATCAGTCCATGGCAGGCGATGGCCGCCGCCGCGACCACGTTCAGCGAGTCGACCCCGGCGGCCATCGCCTGCGCGCTCATCGGGATGCAGACCGCCTCGTCGGCCTCGCGCAGCCAGCGCGAGGACAGGCCGTCGCCCTCCGAGCCGAGCAGCAGCGCCACCCGATCGCCCATCTTCGCCGCGTCCAGCGGGACCGCCGACTGGTCGGGCGTCAGCGCCAGCGACCGGAACCCCAGCTCACGGAGCCTGGCCAGCCCGTCGAACCAGTTGCCCATCCGCGCGTACGGAATCGAGAACACCGACCCCATCGAGACCTTGACCGAGCGCCGGTAGAGCGGGTCGGCGCACCGGGGCGACAGCACGATCGCGTCCACCCCGAGCGCCGCCGCGCACCGGAAGATCGCGCCGATGTTGGAGTGGTCGACCAGGTCCTCCAGCACCACGACGCGCGAGGCGCCGGCGAGCACCTCCTCCACCGGCGGCAGCGGCAGGCGTTCCATGGAGGCCAGCGCGCCCCGGTGCACGGGGAAGCCGGCGACACCCGTCATGATCTCGTCGCTCACCACGTAGACCAGCGCGTCGCCGAGCACGTCGGCCAGCGACGGCAGCCACCGCTCGGTGGTCAGCGCCGACCGCACCGGATATCCGGCGCCGACCGCCCGCCTGATCACCTTCTCGCCCTCGGCCAGGAACAACCCGCGCTCGGCCTCCAGGCTCTTGCGCAGCCCGACATCCCGCAGACCGGTGTAGTCGGCCAGCCGGGGGTCGGCCGCGTCGCTCACGTACTCAAGCACCTTCAGATGGTACGCACCCCGCGCCGCCTGACCTGCCAGACGATCGAGTAGCCGGTGAGCACGAGACCGAGCCCGATCAGGGTACCCGCGCCGATCCTGGTGAACAGGCTGGCCAGGCTGCCGTGGTCGGGGTGGTCGAGGAACGGCCAGAGCGCCCCGCCCGCCACGACGCCCGCGGCGCAGGCCCACAGGACGGCCCGCCGTACCGGCTGGGGGGTGTGCAGATGGTCCGGTACGGCGACCGCCGCCATCCTGGACAGCCCGCGCACCGCCCACCACGCGACGATCGCCAGCCCCACGGCCGAGGACAGGTACTGCAGCACGCGGAAGACGGTGGTCACGCCGAGCACCCGCGCGTCGAAGAAGCTCCAGCCCCACACGTCGACGCTGTAGGAGTGGGTGAAGGAGTCCCAGAACACGTGCGTGGCCGCGCCCAGGAGCGCTCCAAGGACGATGGGCAGCAGGCGGTAGGACGGCTTGAGCGTCGCGGCCCGTCCGCTCAGCGCCGGGGGGAGCAGCGCGATCAGCGGCTCCCTGAACACCCGGTGGAAGACGGACACGAGCACGACCACGGAGAGCAGGTCGAGGGTGAGGATGCCCTGCCAGGAGTGCCAGTCGGCGTAGTCCGGCAGAAAGGGCAGGAAGATCGGCAGGTCGGGCACCATCGCCCCGATGGCCAGCGCCCACGGGTCCAGCCAGGCGCGCAGCCGGGCGGCCGAGATCAGGGGCAGCACGGCGGCCACGTGAGCGGGGGTGAACGGCACCGGGACACCCTACCCGGCGAATCTTGACCCTTCTTTGCGCAAACCCCCTAAGGTGACCTTGAGTAGTGGGTATGTTACGGATCGCTGTCGGCGGCCGGACGTGGGATCTCGGGGGTTAAGGTGCCTGACCAGCTGGT
The DNA here is from genome assembly GCF_044457345.1 of Nonomuraea sp. NPDC050547. Lineage (NCBI taxonomy): Bacteria > Bacillati > Actinomycetota > Actinomycetes > Streptosporangiales > Streptosporangiaceae > Nonomuraea > Nonomuraea sp. NPDC050547. The sequence continues at coordinate 96,778 of NZ_JBITGW010000013.1, read as the reverse complement.
TCATGCGCATCCGGCCGCGTCAGTCGACTGGCTGCGCGACGCGCGCAGAGCCCGCCTGCTCAGCCTGGTCACGCTGGCGTGGCTGGCGGCGGAGAGCTCGCTCGGACTGGCGGCGGGGTTCTCCGCGCACTCGGTGGCGCTGATCGGCTGGGGGCTGTCGGCCCTGGTCGAGGCGGGCGCCAGCCTGATCGTGCTGTGGCGCTTCACCGGCTCGCGCACGCTGTCGCCCTCGGCCGAGCACACCGCGCGCCGGGCGGTCGCGGTGAGCTTCTGGGTGCTGGCCCCCTACCTCGTGGTGCACGTGGCCCACGACCTCGACGCCGGCCACCGGGCCGCGCCCAGCCTCCTCGGCATCGCGGTGACGGCGGTGAGCCTGGTCACTATGCCGGTTCTGGCGGCGCTCAAGCGGCGCCTGGCCCGGCGGCTGGGCTCCGGCGCGACCGCGGGCGAGGCGGCGCAGAACCTCATCTGCGCGGTGATGGCCGCGGGGGTTCTGCTCGGGCTGTGGGCCGGCACGCTGGGGTGGTGGTGGGTGGATCCGGCCGTCGCACTGGTGCTGGCGGCGGTCGCCGTACGCGAAGGAGTGCGCGCGTGGCGCGGTCACGCATGCTGCCACTGACGCACACGCAGGGTCATCATCACACCAAAAGACCTGTTTTGTTGCGCCAAGCCCACCGAGTATCGTTCCCGGAGTATTAAAGGAGCATCTACCGCCAGGATCTCCGAAAGGTCTCGACACACCGAAGAGGACATCGTGGGGCGACATCGCACAGACGAACTCGATGACGGGTATCGAGGCCAGGATCCGGGCCCGCGCCGGCGCAGCCGTGGCAGCGGGCGTGGCAAGGTTCTGGTCCCGCTGGCAGGTGCGGTGGCACTCGCGGTGCTCCTGGGCGTGGCCGCGTTCGTCATCTTCAACCGCGACCACGACTGCTCCGGCGGCAAGCTGCCGCTGAACGTGGTGGCAGCCCCCGACATCCAGCCCGCGCTGCAGAAGATCGCCGGCGACTACAACAAGTCGCTGCAGTCGATCGACAGCAAGTGCGTCGAGGTGAAGGTCACCAAGGAGAACCCGTTCAAGGCGGCCAACAACATGGCCTCCGGCAAGCTCACCCCCGACGTGTGGATCGCCGACTCCAGCCTCATGGTCTCCGAGGTACGCGCCACCACGGCGGGCGCGGCGATGCCCGAGCCGTCGGGTTCCGTGGCCAGGACCCCGATCGTGCTGGCGGCGGCCAAGTCGATGGCCGGCAAGCTCTCCGGCAGCCTGCAGCCGAGCTGGGCCGGAATGATCTCGGCCGCGAACGTGGCCAATCCCGACGGCCCCGGCCGCAAGGTCCGCGTGCTGGCCCTGGACCCGAAGAAGAACTCCGCCGGGCTGGGCGCGCTGCTGGCCGCCTCGGGCGCCGCCAAGGAGGCCGATCTCGACGACAAGGCCATGGTCGGCGCGCTCAAGGAACTGTCGGACCAGGTGGTCCCCAGCCCCGACGCGCTGCTGGCCAGCCTCGCGGTGAAGTCGGGCAGCAAGGTGCCGGTCGGCGTCGCCCCCGAGCAGGCCATCTACGCCCACAACCAGAAGAAGCCGGACTCGCTCATCGTCCCGCTCTATCCGGAAGAGGGCACGCTCAGCCTCGACTACCCGATCGTGATCACCACCAAGAGCCCGGACACCCGTAAGGCCGCCGACGCCTTCAAGGCCGAGCTGGCCGGGCAGTCGGCCCAGAAGACCCTGCGCGAGAACGGCTTCCGCAGCCCCGACGGCAAGGCCGGCGACGTCCTGACCAAGGACAAGGGCTTCGACCCCAAGACCCCCGCGGCGCTCAAGCCCCCGGACGCCAAGACCATCGCCGCCATGGCGCAGTCGTGGTCCCGGCTCAGCCTCGGCACCCGGATGCTGGCCCTGCTGGACGTCTCCGGCACCATGGCCTACCCGGTGGCCGGCGCCGGCATGACCCGCATGCAGGCCATCACCAAGATCGCCAGTGAGGGCCTCGGCCTGTTCGAGGCCGACTCGGAGATCGGCGTGTGGGCCTTCTCCACACATCTGCAGGGCACGCAGGACTGGCGCGAGCTGATCTCGGTCGGCCCGCTGAGCGAGTCGGTCAACGGCGTGCTGCGCAAGGACGCCTTCTCCACCCAGCTCGGCAGCATCCAGGCCAAGCCGACGGGCAACACCGGCCTGAACGACACCCTGAAGGCCGCCTACGCCCAGATGACCAAGGAATACGCCGACGACAAGATCAACACCGTCCTGATCCTCACGGACGGAGCCGGCAACGACGACCCCGAGGGCGGCATCAGCAACGCCGAGATCCTGAGCTACCTGAAGAAGACCTACAACCCCAAGCGCCCGGTGAGCATCCTGCTGATCGCCTTCGGCCCCGACGCCCCCAAGGGCAGGGCCGAGATGGACACGCTCGCCAAGGCCACCGGCGGCGAGGCGTACATCGCCAAGAACATCCTCCAGGTGCGCGACTTCTTCGCCCAGGGGATGGCCCGGCGCCTGTGCGCGCCGCGCTGCGACGGCTGACCTCGCCCGTCACACCTTTCCCACCTCATGCCGGATCGGCATGAGGTGGCAACCCCTGCCTGAAAGGCGGCGTCCTCCACCCGGGACTTGCACCTGCGGGGAGGGTTTGTGGCTGGATGGCCTAATGTCGATCGCGCCGACGACCATGAGCTGGCGCAGGGGCTGCGTCGCGGCGACACCGACGCTCCCGCGAAGCTCTACGACGCCTACGCCGAACGGCTGCACGACTACGCCTGCTCGCTGACCGGCGACCGCGACAGCGCGGCGGACTCGGTGCACGACGCGCTGGTCACCGCTCAGGGCGGCGCGGCACGGCTGCAGGAGGCGGCCAAGCTGCGCGCCTGGCTCTACGCGCTGACCCGCTTCCAGGCGGCGGCCAGGATGGCGCGCAAGGACGGCGCGCCCGCGGGCCCGCCGCCGCCGGTGCTCGAAGAGCCGGAGGATCCCGAACTGGCGGCGCTGGTGTACGAGGTGCTGGGCGAGCTCAGCAAGAACGAGCGGGAGGTTCTAGAGCTGTCGTTGCGGCACGGGCTGACGCCCGCGGAGGTCGGCTCGGTGCTGGGGCTGACCTCGCGGCAGTCGGCGACGCGGCTGGGGCGGGCGCGCGACCATCTGGAGAACGCGGCTGCCGCCGTCCTGCTGGCCAGGACGGGCCGGGCCCACTGCCCGGACCTGTCGGCGATGGTGGACTCGTGGGAGGGTCCGCTCACGCTCATGCTGCGCCGGAGGCTGTCGGGGCACATCGGCGGCTGCGAGGTCTGCACCGAGGGGCGCCACCGGCAGGTGGCCGCGGCGAAGCTGCTTGACCTGGTGCCGGTCGCCTACCCGCCGATCTCGCTGCGCCGCCGGGTCGTCGACACCTGCGTCAACCCCGAGCTCGACCACGCGCGCACGCTGATCATGGAGCGGGGCGACAGCTTCGACCGCACCGGGTTCCCGGTCGAGCAGCGCGGCGGGCGCGGTTCGCGGCGGCGGCGCCCGCGCAGGCTCGCCCCGGTGGTGCTGGCCGGGGTCGCGGTGCTGGCGGGCACGGGCGCGATGGCGCTGATGAACGGCGAGAGCGGCGCCCCCGCCGCGGCCATGCCGACGTCCTCCCCCTCGGAGTCGCGGGCGCCGATGTCGGTGCCGACCGACGAGCCGGTGGACGAGGAGCTGACCGAGGAGCCGGCTCCGGACCCGACCACGCCGGACCCGGAGCCCACGCGCTCCGGCCCGGCGCCCCGGGTGACGCCCAGCGACCGGCCGGACCCGCCGGCCACCAAGCCCGCGAGCGACCCGACCAGGACGCGCAGGCCCGCCCCCGGCGCCCGGCTGACGGTGGGCTGCCCCAGTTCGATCAGCGGCGCCGCGAAGGTCGGGCTGACCGCGCGGAACGCGAGCGTGTCCTGGACGTCCGGGCCGTCGGAGGGATTGGGCGTCTTCCCCGCGAGCGGGACGATCAAGGCGGGCGCGTCGGCGTCCATCTGGGTGACGGTGGACGACCCCGAGGCCGCCGGTTCGGGCACGGTCACCTTCAGCTCGAACGGCGGCGCCGCCACCTGCGCCCTTTCCTGGCGAGGACGGCAGGCGCCCACCCAGGAGCCCTCCCCCTCCGAGGAGCCGACTCCGACCGGCGAACCCACCGAAACACCAGGAGAAGCCCCAGAGTGACACTTAGGTGATATTAGGGGATATATCAGGCTCTAGGTCGAACTTCCCCTCCGTGATAGGGCATCCTGGGGGGCTTGGGGCGCGTATCGGGACTCAGGCTCACCTTTCTCGCACTCGCAGGTCATGTGCGAGAAACCTGGTGACCCGGGTAAACCGGCACGCGCCGCCAGGCGTCGCCATTGACGCGCCCACAGCACGATTGGTCCCATGAATGGGCGATCAATCGTGCCATCACCGTTTTTAGAGCCAGGAGAGACGAGCCAAATGCCCGATCACGCCTCTGGGACGCGGCTGACAAGCCATCCCGTTGCGGCTACCGTCGGTCTGTTGCGTGATCGTGATCTGTTCGCCGCTCAATCAGGAGGAGCCGGGGCAACTGTCGGGGGAAGACCGTGCTGACCGAAGTGGGGGCCAGGTGAACATCACCGTCGTTCGCCCGGGAGACCTCGGCGAGACCGAAAGGTCGCGCTGGCGGGAGTTGCAGAAGGCCGACCCGAGCCTGGACAACCCCTTCCTCTCGGTGGAGTTCGCCCTGGCGATGGACCGTCTGCGTGACTATGTCAGGACGGCGGTCGTGGAGGACGCCGGCGAGATCATCGGATTCTTCCCCTACGAACGCCATCACTTCGGCATCGGCAAGCCTCTCGGCGGCTTTCTCACCACCTGCCACGGCCTCATCGGCGTGCCGGAGGTCAAGGTCGAGGCCAAGGCGCTGCTGCGCGCGTGCGGGCTCAACGTCTTCGCCTTCGACCACATGGTCGCCGGCCAGCCGACGTTCGCCCCGTACGAGAGCGACGTGCGCCCGGCCGCGGTCATGGACTTCACCGCCGGCTACGAGGCCTGGCTCGCCCAGGTGAAGGAGAACTCCGCCAAGAACCTGAAGACCTGGCGCTACAAGGAACGCAAGCTCGCCAGGGAACACGGTGAGCTCCGCCTGTCCTGGGCGTCCACCGACCACGGCGAGCTGCGCCAGCTGCTCGCCTGGAAATCCGACCAGTACCGCAGGACGGGCCGGGTCGACCGGTTCGCGCAGCCGTGGATCGTCGAGCTGACCGAGCAGATGCACGCCGAGCGCTCCCCCGGCTTCGCCGGAGTGCTCACCATGCTCTACGCCGGCGACGTCCCCGTGGCCGGGCACTTCGGCCTGCGCACCGCCACGACCCTGGTGGGCTGGTTCCCCGCCTACGACTCCGAATTCGGGAAGTACTCGCCCGGCATCGTCCACCATCTCCGCATGGCGGAGGCGGCCGCCGGCGCGGGACTGCACACGGTCGACATGGGCAAGGGTGGCAAGGATTACAAGCATTGGCTGAAGAGCGGCACGCTCCACGTCTCGGAGGGCCGCATCTCGCGGCCGTCCGCGGCGGCCGCCGCGCACTGGATCGGCAGAGTTCCCTTCAACAAGGCGCGAACAATTGTCACCGATTCGCCGTCTCTCTATAGAGCGGCGGATCGTGTGTTGAAGGGCTTTGGGCGTATGCGTAGTACTCGAGGCCAAGAGTCAGACGTCAAAGAACCATCGGGAGCGCTCTAAGCAGCGCTCCCACCCCCTCGGCAGCACAACACCAGCACCCTCACTCCCACTGGACCGGCAATGCATCGTTTACCGCTTTCGGCACCCCCACAGCACCCGGGTGTGGCCGAGCGTGGCCTGCGGCGGGTGGTCCCGGAAGGATTGTTCCCGAAATGAGTCCCGAGAACATCAGGCACAACGGCAAGGCGCAGGTGACCTCACTGCGGTCCATGCCGCCGCTTGAGCGTTTCACCCCTGTGACACCCCACCTGGCGATATCGCCCAGAGTCAGCGTGGTGGTGCCGGCGATGAACGAGGCGGAGAACCTGCCGCATCTGTTCGCCACCTTGCCCCAATGGATCGACGAGGTCGTGCTCGTCGACGGCAACTCCGTTGACGACACCGTCGCCGTGGCCAGACGCCTGCGCCCCAACCTGAGGATCATCACGCAGACCGGCAAGGGCAAGGGCAACGCCCTGGCCGCCGGATTCGCCGCCTGCACGGGCGACATCATCGTGATGATCGACGCCGACGGCTCCATGGACGGGAGAGAGATCATCACGTTCGTGGGCGCGCTGGTGACCGGCGCCGACTTCGTCAAGGGCTCGCGCTACGCCACCGGCGGCGGCAGCGACGACCTGACCTTCGGCCGCAGCGTCGGCAACAAGGCCCTGACCGCGCTGGTCAACCTCATGTACGGCACGCGCTACACCGACCTGTGCTATGGCTACAACGCCTTCTGGGCCCACCACCTCGACGTGCTCGACCTGGACTGCGACGGGTTCGAGGTGGAGACCCTGATGAACGTGCGCGCCGCCAAGGGCGGGCTGACGATCCACGAGGTGCCCAGCCACGAACGGCACCGCATCCACGGGCAGAGCAACCTGCGCACCTTCCGCGACGGGTTCCGGGTGCTCAGCACCATCCTGCGGGAATGGCGGCGGCCACCCGCTCTCCAGCTGCCCGAACCCACCGCCACACCCGCCGCCGACCGGGGCGTCGCTTAGCCACGAAGGCCCACCCGTGCTTACATCCGTCGTCATCTGCGTCTACACCGAGGAGCGCTGGGAGGACATCAGGCAGGCAGTGGAATCGATCGAGAACCAGCGCCGCAGGGCACATGAGCTGATCCTCGTCGTCGACCACAACCCCGGCCTGCACCTCAAGCTCACCCGGGCCTACCCGAAGGCCGTCGTCGTGGAGAACTCCCACGAGCAGGGCCTGTCGGGGGGCAAGAACACCGGTGCCGATGTGGCCGGCGGTGACATCGTCGCCTACCTCGACGACGACGCGGTGGCCGATCCCGGCTGGCTGGAGGCTTTGGAGGAGGGCTTCCAGGAACCAGGGGTGGTCGGCGTCGGCGGGCGTACGGATCCGCTGTGGGCGTCGGAGCGACGCCCGCGGTGGTTCCCGCACGAGTTCGACTGGACCGTCGGCTGCAGCTACCGGGGCATGCCGGCGGTCCGGGCTCCGGTCCGCAACGTCATGGGCGGCAACGCCGCCTTCCTGCGCGAGGCCGTCACCGGAGTCGGCGGCTTCCACAGCGGCATCGGCCGCAGCGTCCAGGGACGCAAGAGCCGGCCGCTGGGCTGCGAGGAGACCGAGTTCTGCATCCGGCTGACCCAGCGCAGGCCCGGGTCGGTCATGTTGTTCGAGCCGCGGGCGCTGATCGGGCACAAGGTGCCCAGGCAGCGCGAGACGTTCTCCTACTTCCGTTCCCGCTGCTACGCGGAAGGGCTGTCCAAGGCGCTGGTCACCCGCGAGGTGGGCACGCAGGACGGCCTGTCCAGCGAGCGCGCCCACGCGCTCAAGGCGCTGCCCAAGGGCGCCCTGCGCGGCCTGGGCGAGGCGCTGCGCGGCGACCCGGGCGGGCTCGGCCGGGCCGGGGCGATCGTGATCGGACTGGCCTGGACCGCGTGGGGCTACGCCGTCGGCTCCTGGAGGCTGCGATGATCCGGGTGCCGATCCTGATGTACCACTCCGTCACCGACCGGCCCAACGAGGCGACCAGGCCGCTGGCCGTACGACCCGGTGACTTCGCCGAGCAGGTGGCGTACCTGGCCGACGGCGGGTACACGCCGATGACCTTCGCCGACCTCGTCGCGGCGCTCAACCACAATCAGGTGCCCCAGAAGGCGGTCGTGATCACCTTCGACGACGGGTACGCCGACTTCCACTCCCACGCGCTGCCCGTCCTGGAACGGCTCCGGATGCCCGCCACGATCTTCGTCACCAGCGGCTGGCTGGCCGACGCCGGCAAGGACGCGGCGGGCCGACCGCTTGACGACATGCTCACCTGGGGCCAGGCCCGCGAGGCCGCCGCCAGCGGCATCGAGATCGGCGGCCACAGCCACAGCCACCCGCAGCTTGACCAGCTGGCCGACGCCGAGCTCCGCCAGGAGCTGCGCAGGAACAAGGGCCTGCTGGAGGACAAGGTGGGCACACCTGTCGTGACCATGGCATACCCCTACGGCTACTCCAGCGCGCGGGTGCGCCGCGAGGTGCGCAAGGCCGGGTACTTCGCCGCCTGCGCGGTCAGCAACGCCATCGCCGCCGACCGGCACGACGTGCTGGCCGTGCCGCGGCTGACCGTGGCCAGGCGCACCAGCATGGACCGCTTCCGCCGCGCCGTCGAGGGCCGCGGCGTGCCGCTCATCTACCTGAGGGAACGTACGCTGACCAAGGGCTACGCGATCGTCCGCCGCGCGCGTTACGCGATGCGCCAGGTGTCCCCCGGTGGCTGAGCGCGGCCTGAAGAGGTTCCTGCCCGCCGACCTCAACGACCCGCTGCTGCGCAGCGCCTACTCCCTCATGCTCAACGCCGGCGCGGGCGCCGTCATCGGGCTGGCCTACTGGACCGTGACCGCGCGCGTCTTCGACGAGAAGGACGTCGGCGTCGGCATGGCCATCCTGGCCGCGATGAGGTTCCTGGCCGCGATCACCTCCTTCGGCTTCGTCGGTACGGTCGCCCGCTTCGTCCCCGAGGCCGGCCGGCACACCGCCCGCTTCGTCGGCACCGTCTACGGCGCCGCCACCGGCCTGGCCGTCGCCGGCTGCGCGGTCTTCCTGCTCACGCTGACCAGCTGGGGCGAGACCTACAGCCTGCTGTCCGGCTGGACCGCCGGGCTGGTCTTCACGGTGATGGTGATCGTCTGGAGCATCTGCACGCTGCAGGACGTGGTGCTGACCGGCCTGCGCAAGGCCCCCTGGGTGCCGGTGGCCAACCTGGTCTTCTGGGTGGTCCGCTTCGGCGTTCTGGCCGTGTGCGCCGTGCTGCTGGGCAACTCGGCCGGCGTCTCGGTCTCCTGGGCGGTCTTCCTGGCCTGGATCGCTCCCGGCCTGGTCGTCTCCCTGTGCCTCAACACGGCCGTCTTCCGCAAGCTGATCCCCCAGCACGCCCGGCTCACCGCGGACAAGACGCTGCCGCCCCCGCGCCAGATCGGCCGCTTCCTGGCCGGCGACTACGCCGGCTCGATCTTCACGCTGCTGTTCAACTACGGCGTGCCCGTGCTGGTCGCGGCCCAGGTCTCCAAGGAGATGAACGCCTACTACGGGCTCACCATCACCCTCGGCGCCATGCTGGAGATGCTCAGCTACACGATGGCCTCCTCGCTGACCGTGGAGGGCGCCTTCGACAAGGCGACGCTGGCCGACAACTGCCGCAGGGCGCTGCGGCGCACGTTCCTCATCCTGACGCCGCTGGTCGTCGTGGCGACGCTGCTGGCCCCGGTGGCGCTGCTGCTGTTCGGCGAGGGGTACGCGCAGCACGCCACCGACCTCATGCGGCTGATCGCGCTGGCGGCGCTGCCCCGTGCCGTGGTCGAGCTCTACCTGGGCGCGCTGCGGGCGCTGCGGCGGGCGGGGATGATCGTGTTCGTGCAGTTCGGGATGGCCGTGATGGCGATCGGCGGGGCGCAACTGCTCCTGCCCGTCCACGGGATCACCGGGGTGGGCCTCGCGATTCTGGCCAGCCAGACGATCACCGCGCTGGCGGTGCTACCGGGGCTGTGGCGGATCGCCTCAGGGCGCGCCCAGGCCGCGCGCCTCCATCCGCCGGACGACCCAGGTGGGGCTCAGGCGTAGCAGGGCGATGGCGGCGACGCCGTACGATCTGACCTCGCGCGGGTCGGTGGTGAAGGCCCGCATCGACCAGCGCAGGGCTTCGGAGCGGCGGCCCACCGCGACGCGGGTGAAGGCGACCTGCCCGGCCAGGCGGGAGTAGCCCTTGCGGGAGGTCTTGATCTCCGGGTAGCGCTCCAGCAGCCACTGCAGGGCCTCGGCGATGACGTCCCAGCGGCCGGCGAAGTGCGACTGGGCGTGCATGCGGACGTGGAGGTGCTCCTCCGGCACGTGCACGATGGGCGCGCACCTGGCGGCGCGCAGGAGCATCTCGTAGTCCTCGCCGTAGCCGCTGGGGATCGTCTCGGAGAACAGGCCGACGGCCTCGCCGGTCAGGGCGGAGCGGCGGGCGAGGAAGCCGGAGGGATGCATGGCGGGCTGGCGCCCGTCGAGCAGGTCGGCGAAGGGAACCCGCTCCTTCTCCAGGTGGATGTGGCGGGTCCAGTCGTCGTGGACGATGAGCGAGCCGCAGGTCGAGAAGACGGCGTCGGGATGCTTCTGGACCGCTCGGACCTGCGCGGTGATCTTCGTGGGCAGCCAGGTGTCGTCGTCGTCGCAGAAGGCGACCCACTCGACGCTCCCGGCGTGGGCGAGGATGCCGCTGTTGCGGGCGGCGGGCAGGCCGCGCGAGCGCTCGTTCCTGATCAGCCGGACCGGGCGGGCCGGGTCGTCGGAGGCGAGCTCGGGATCGGGGTCGCCGCCGTCGAACACGACGACGGTGGTGACCTGGCCCGGATAGTCCTGGGAGGTGATGCCCTTGAGTGTGTCTCTGATCATCTCCGGCCGGTCACCGCGCGTACACACCACGACGCCCACTTCGGGCCACGTGCCAGACTCCATGGAAAGACCGCCTTGGGAGACAAGACCTGCGATCGCTGAAGTTACAGCGTATCGTTCCAGGAGTGCCGAAGAACCAGGGAAAACAGGACGATGTCCTGATCGCGCCGCTGGTTCAGCGGACCGGTCTGCACGGCGTGTACCTGCCCTCCGCCAGGCTCGGGCTCTACCTCGCGTTTCGTGCTCTCGTGGAGCGCGGGCAGCGGGTGCTGATGTCCCCGGTCAACTGCGAGACCGTGCTCTTCGCGGCGGTCGCCGCCGGGCTGCGCCCGGTCATGGCGCCCGTCTCGCCGGACGACGCGACCATCGACGCCGAGCGCGTCGACTGGACCGGGATCGGCGCGGTCGTCGCCACGCACATGTACGGCCTGCCGGGCCAGGTCGACCGCCTGGCCGCCGAGTGCGCGGCCAGAGGCGCGGTCCTGGTCGAGGACTGCGCCCACGCCTTCCAGACCCGGCTCGGCGAGCGGCACGTGGGCACGTTCGGCGCGGCGGCGGCCTTCAGCCTGTCCAAGCACGCGCGGGCGGGCTCCGGCGGCGTTCTGCTGCTGCGCGATGCCGAGGCCGCCCGGCGGGCCGCGGACCTGCGCGACCGGCTGCTGCTGGCCCCCTCCACCGCTGGCGAGCTGCGGACCGTCGCCGCCCCCCTCCTGCGCGACGCCGTCTACGCGCTACGCCTGAGCACCCCGGCCTGGCGGCTGGCCCGCGCGCTCGGCATCGAGGCCACCTACGTCAGCGACGACTCGCGCGCCCGCGACCTGGCCGCCGTCGGCGCCGAGGACCTGCCCGCCTTCGACCGCTGGATGTCCGTCGGCTCCGGCGGCTACCGCAACGCCCACGGCGCCGTGCAGCGCCGGTTCGCCGCCGCCCGCCAGCGCACCGCCGAGCGTGAGCGGGCCCGGCGGGTGGCGGGCGTGCGGATGCTGGCCGGGCTGCCCGTGACCGCCCCGCCGGTGCGGGAACTGGCCGACCAGCCGCTCTTCCGCGTACCGCTGCTGGTGGAGGAGCGTGACGAGGCGATCCGCGCGCTGGAACGGCGCGGCGTGATCACCACGGCGCTGTACACGCCGCCGCTGGACGAGGACTTCGGCGCGCCGCTGACCGAGCCCGGCCCCACCCCCGAGGTGGCGTCCTGGTGGACCCGCCACGTGCTGCCCGTCGACCCGCTCCAGGCGGCCCGCGCGCTGCCCGTGCTGCGCACCCTCGCCGCGCCGGTACGGCCGGCCGTCAGTACAGCCGATTGAAGGCGGCCCTCCCTACACTGGAGGCCGATTCACGCGTCATCCGTACGGAGCACCCATGCCTCAGGAATCGGCGGGCAAGCACGCCGTGCCCCGCAAGAGCCGCCGGATCCTGTGGAGTCTGGTCGTCGGCCTCGCTGTCCTCGCCACCGGGACCGTCGTGTACGTCACGTCCTACTCCGACCCGGAAGCGGGCGCCGACGGCACCCGCCCGTGCGGCTCCCCCGCCACGCTCAAGCAGGGCCCCGCGTGCGGCGCCTGGTGGGGCGTCTACACACCGCCGGCCGCCGGCGGCCTGCTCAACTCGGTCACCACGCTGGAACGCCAGGTCGGCAGGAAGTTCGACGTCGTGTTCGCCTACCACGACATGTCCGAGACGCCCAACGGCCAGATGCTGCGCGACGACGAGCCCCAGCTCGGCCGCGACCGGCTCCTGCTGCTCGGCTGGGAGTCCGAACGCTGGAACACCTCCGACAACATCCCCTGGGCCAGCATCGCCCGCGGCGAGGCCGACCACAGCGTCATCGACCCCCAGGCGCGGCGCATCAAGGAGTACGGCAAGCCCGTCCTGCTGGGCTTCGACGGCGAGATGGAGATGCGCAAGAACGCCGGAACCCCGGCCGACTACGTGGCCGCCTACCGGCACATCGTCGACCGCTTCCGCGCCCTCGGCGTCACCAACGTGGCCTGGGTGTGGGGTGTCACCGGCTACTACCCGTTCCGTCATCGCTGGAAGGCCTTCTACCCGGGCGACGGCTACGTCGACTGGGTCAGCTACGACCCCTACAACTTCGCCCGCTGCCGCAACGCCGAGTGGCAGGACTTCAAGACGACGATCAAGCCCACCTACGACTGGTTCGTGAGCAACGGGTTCGGCAAGAAGCCGTTCATCCTGAGCGAGTACGGCAGCGAGCACAACGTGCGCGACGACCGGGCCCGCGGGCGCTGGTACGCCGACGTGCCAGGCGTGCTGGAGGACCTTCCCCACATCAAGGCGGTCGTCCAGTGGAACGCCGTGGACGCCGACGGCTGCGACTTCACACTCACCGGTCCCGGCACGCTGACCGAGTTCGGGCAGGCGGGGAAGGCGGCCTACGTCCGGCAGAGCCTGCCAGCCGCCGTCACCCGGCCGGGGTCCTAGCCTGACGTGAGGGTTCTGCCCCGGGCCCGGGTTCTACCCCGGGCTCGGGGTCCTAGCCGGATTCCGCCCAGGACGGGCGTTCCACGGGCTCGAAGCGGAAGATCTGGTCGCGTTTGCCGGAGCAGGCGAGCTGGGCTATCTCGGCGCCGGGGTGGATGTCGGCTTCGCCGTACAGGGCACCGAGGCATTTGCCGCTGTGGACGGGGCGCAGCCTGAGCCCGTTGCGATCGCGCTCCAGCAGGAAGCGCTGGTGGGCGGCGGCGATGCAGTCGCTGGGGGCGAGCAGGGCCTCGTCGCCGAGGTAGGCGCCGTCCACGCTCAGGCAGCCGACGCCCTGCTTGGGGTGGTGCCATTGGATCTCGTAGACGCCGGGGCCGAGGGATTTGAGGTAGGTGGCCGGGCCCTCGGCCGCGCAGGAGGTCTGGACGGCCAGCGGGCGGTCGGTCTTGCCCGAGCGTTCGCGGCCCTCGCTCACGCACAGGCCGCGGTCGGCGACGTGTAGGGGGACGATCCGATACCAGCCGTCCTGCGGGGGCTGCGCGGCGGCGCTCTGGTTGGCGTCGGCGCGGCCTTCCAGGACGTCGCCCATGCCTCTGATGAGCGTGGGGGCGAACAGGAGCGCGACCGCGAGGCCGGCGGCCACGGCGATCACCGGCCACCACCGGCGCACGAGGGACCGGCGCGGCGGGTCGAGCTCCGCCGGATCGGGGGACGGGCTCACGGGTGTCTCCGGGCCAGGTCCGATCTCCCCCGAACCCGCCTGCCCACCCACGCCGGCCTGCCCCGAACCGGCCCGGCCCGTGCCGGCCTGGCCCGCCTGGCCCGTGTCGGTCTGGACCGTGTCGGCCTGGCCTGTGTCCGCCTGGCCCGTGCCCGCCTGGCCCGTGATGGTCTGTTCGCCTGTGGGGTGCTGCTCGCCCGTGCCGGCCGCCAGGTTTCTCCGGGCGCGGATCCAGCGGTCGGTCTCCGCCTCGTCCAGGCCGCAGGCGGCGGTGAAGGCCGCCACGAAGTCCTCCCTGGGCAGGGTCGTCCTGCCCAGGACGCCCGCCACCGTGCTCACGGGGAGCGCGCCGCCCGACGCGCTCGCCAGCCGCCGGTAGGTGAGGCCGCTCCAGCGGCGTAATCGGGCCAGCGCGGCGACGTACTCGGCGGCAGTGGTGGCTTGCGCCGGGTCGGGGGGACCGTCCTCGTCCAACGCTGCTTCTTCCGCTCGGAGCCCACTCCCGGCTCGGGCGGTCATGTTAACAAAGGATCTTTACGCGGGTCATCCCCCTGCCTTGGCGCGGGAAGTGGAGGCAGGGGGACGCTCGATCGAGCCCGTCAGCAGCAGATGTCAGCTCCGCGTAGAGCCTTGCCGCGCGGCTCCCGCCTCGGCCGGAGCCGAAGCCGATGCCCCTGTTTCCGGCTTCGTGCTTCCTGACCGCCTCGGAGCGGACACGGACGTGGGATGCGCATCGGGCGACCTCCGTCGGGAAGACTTCAAGGACCACCCAGAAGCTCGCCCACCCGGCCGCCCGCTGCCAAGATCGAACAACGTTCCGAACTGTTCGGAACACTCTGATCGAGACGACGATCAGGCGATTCGGACCGAGTAAAGTCACGGGTAGCCGTCGTTCAGCTCTGGGTCGGGAAAGGTACACACGGTGGAGGGCAGGCAAGCCGACGAGGCGCTCGATGACGAGACGACACGTCAGCTGAAGCGGCCCGCCGCCGATCGGGCGGCCTTACCTGACGACGACGCGACGAAGGTCGCCCGGCTGCCGAGGCCGCGTACGGACGACGAGGACGACGCGCCCACCGGCGTCCTGGTCTGGGACGCGCGCAAGCTGCTCGAACCGGAGCCGGACGAGGACGAGGACGACGCCACCAGCACCCGTCCGATCCCGAAGATCACGGCCGAGCCGCCGCCCCCGATCGACGAGAAGACGGTGCCCACGCTCTCCGTGGTCGTCGTCACCGGAGAGGTCGGCGCCTGGCACCAGCTACGCGTCACGATCGCCTCCCTGCGCGCCCAACTGGAGCCGCCCGAGCAGATCGTCGTGGTCGTCGACCACTGCCCCGAGCTGGCCGACCTGGCCCGCGGCGGGCTGGACGACGTCGTCGTGCTGCACAACGAGGGGCAGCGCGGGGTGGCGGCCGCCCGCAACCTCGGCCTGACGGTCGCGACCGGCGACGTCGTGGCCTTCCACGACGACGAGACCGCCGCCGAGCCTGACTGGTCCACCTGCCTGCTGCGCGCCTTCGACGAGCGGCAGGTCCTGGCCGTGCGGAGCAACCTGACGCTGCGGTGGGTGGCGGGGCGGCCGAGGTGGTTCCCGGAGGAGCTCGCCTGGATCATGGGCGCCTCGTGCACCGGCTCGCCCGAGGAGGCCGGGCCGATCGACGACCTCTACGGCGCCGGGGTGGCCTTCCGCCGCGCCCCCCTGGCCGAGGCCGGCGGCTTTCCCGCCGACCTCGACCACCAGGCGGGCGACGTGCTCGCCGAGCCGCCGGGGGGCGTGAAGGCCGAGCTGTTCCACCTGCTCAAGGAGCTCAACCCCAACGGCAGGGTCCACTTCGAACCCTCCGCGCACCTGCGGGCGGGCATCTCCGCCCGGCGGGCCACGCGCGCGTACGTGATCTCCCGCTGCGTCGCCGAGGGCAAGTCGCTGGCGGCGGTCCCCCACCGCGGGCGGGGGCGGCGGGCGCTCAGCGTGCACCTGGCGCAGGTGAAGTCCTCGCTGCCGCGCACGACCTTCCAGGCGATCACCGTCACCGGGCCCGGCAACGTCCGGCCGGGGCAGGCGCTGATCACCCGGCTGCTGGCGATGCTCGCCACCGTCATCGGCTACATGAGCGGCCGCATGGACTCCACGCGCGCCGACCTGATCCCCGCCGCGGGGAACCTGACCTGGTTCGTGGCCCGCACCGCGCTGCCGGTCTCCACGATCCTGTGGGGGCTGTCGCTGCGCCGGGTCAACCTCGACCAGATGACCGACCTCGGACTGCTCACGGTCCTGCCCGCGACGTTCTGGATCGCGATCGTGGTCATGATCGTCGGGTTCGTGGCGCTGCTCAACGACCGGCACGCGCTGGAGCTGTGGCACGCCGGGTACGCGCTCATCCTCATCGCGGTCCTGCACGCCACGCCCAGCCTGCTCTATCCCACGCTGCGCTACCCATGGGCGTGGAAGCACGTCTCGGTCATCGACTACCTGATCAGGCACGGCGCCACCGACCCGGCCGCGGGCTCGCTGTCGGCGTACCACCAGTGGCCGGGGTTCTTCTCCTTCTTCGCGCTCATGACCGAGGCGGCGGGGCTGGAGAACGCGCTCGACATCGCCAAGTGGGGCCCGCTGGTCTTCAACGTGGCCACGCTGCTGCCGCTGCTGCTGCTGTTCAGGACCGTGACCCGCAACAGGCAGCTCATCTGGGGCGGCATCTGGGTGTACTTCTCCTGCTCGTGGGTCGGGCAGGACTACTTCTCGCCGCAGGCCACCACGCTGGTGCTCTACCTCATCGTGCTGGCCGTGGTCGTACGGAGGTTCAGGCGAGGGCCCATCAGGGCCGGTGACGACCCGCACGGGCTGGCCGCCGAGCCGCCGCCGATGACCACGACGTACGCGCGGCTCACCTGGACGCTGCTGCTGATCGTCCCGATCGCCGCGATCGCCTCCTCCCACCAGCTCACGCCGCTCATGCTGGTGGCCACGCTCGGCTTGCTGTTCATCCTGCGCCGCTACCGCAACTTCGGCATCCTCATGGTGAGCGCGGGGCTGGCGGCCGGCTGGGCCGTGGGCATCGCCTGGCAGGTGCTCGAAAGCAAGATCAACTTCATCGTCGGCTCTCTCGGCGACGCCGGCGGCAACCTCGACGCCGGGCTCGTGGCACTCGGCGACGTCGCCCCCGGCCAGGTGATCGTCGCCTACGCCGACCGCGCCTTGTCCGTCGGCCTGTGGCTGCTGGCCATCGGCGGCGCCATCCTGCGCCGCCAGTGGCTGCGCCGCCCCGGCCTGCCGTTGCTGATGATCGGGCTGGCGCCGCTGGTCTTCTTCGCCGCGGGAAGCTACGGCGGCGAGATCCTCTTCCGCGTCTACCTGTTCACGCTGCCGATGACCGCGTTCCTGGCCGCCGCCGTCTTCCTGCCCAGCAAGCGCGCCTTCGTACGGCTGGCCGTCCTGCCCGTCGTCCTGCTGCTGATGGTCTCCGGCTTCTTCTTCGGCAACTACGGCAAGGAACAGGGCAACTACTTCACCCTCGACGAGGTCGAGCTGGTCAACGAACTCCACCGGATCGCGCCCGTCAACTCGCTCATCGTCGCGCCCACCTTCTTCCTGCCCGGGGCCTACGACCAGTACGAACGCTTCGACCAGAGCTGGCTCGACGAACTGCCGCCCTCGCGCGAGGCCCTGCCCAACCTGCCCGCGTACGTGCCGACGCTCGCCGAGTTCGTCGAGAAGCCGGCGCCGTCGCTGATCAACCTCATGTCCAAGCTCCCGCCCGGCGCCAAGGGCTACCTCGTGCTCAACCGCACCCAGCGCCCGGCCACCGAGACGCCCGGCATCCTGCCCAAGGGCACCATCGACCGGCTCAAACGGGAGGTCGAGGCGTCGAAGCGGTTCAAGAAGGTGCTGAGCAACCCAGGTGGGGACGTCTACGAACTGCTGCCGGAGAAATCATGACGTTCTCGCGGGTGTCGTTGTTGTTGCTGGGACTGTCCGGGTGGCTCGCCGTCCTGGTCGGCCATCTGGCGGCGGGGTCGGCCGTGCGGGTGGTGGTGACGATCCTGTTCCTGGTGCTGTGCCCGGGGGCTGCGGTGCTGGGGCTGGTCCGGCCGTTGCTGGGGCGGCGGGACCACACGGGTGACGCGATGGAGAGCGGGGCGCTGGCGTTCGCGATCAGTGTGGGGCTGGGGATGCTGGTCAGCGAGGCGTACTTCCTCACCTCGACGTTCACCATGGACCGCGCCCTGATCACTCTCGCCGCCATCACCTCCGCCGCCTCCCTCGCCGCCCTCATCACCACCTTCCGCACCCGCGCCCCCCACGAGGGCGTCCTCCGCCGCCGCGTCTAGCTCTCTCCTATCCGTTACGGCAGGCCAAGTGGGCGCCTCCCGCCGTCGCGGGCTCGCACCCGTGCGAGGCCGGCCGGCAGTCGGACGGGGTTCTCGCCGTAACGCCGCACGTTGGGCCACTGCCCGTGGCCCACGCCTCCCGCCGCGACAACGCGCCGATCACCACCGTCCCCCCTCCCGCCGTCCCGGCGCGGGGAAAAGCCCGGGAACCCGACCTCAGCTTCTCGGCCTCACACCCCCTTGGCGTCTCAGTCCTTGGCGTCTCAGTCCTTCGGCACCGCTCTTGGGTCGCGGGTGCCGGGTGGGTGGGCGGTCAGGTGCGGGAATGGATGTGGGTGGGGGGTGGGGTGGTGGGGTCCAGGACCGGGTCGGGGATGGGGGTGCCGTAGGTGGTGACCAACGGGAGGATGCCGGCCCAGATGGGGAGGGCGTAGTCGTAGTCCTCGTCGCTGGGCGGGCCGGTGCGGAGCTTTACCGAGGCTTCCGTGAGGCTCAGGGCCAGGACCGACGTGGCGGCCAGTTCCTTGCGGCTGGGCTGGCGGGCGTAGTCCCACTGGCCGGGGGCCAGGTGGTCGGTGAGGGCGCGGAGGCCGGCCATGCGTTCGTCGGGGTCGGTGACCAGGCGGGCGGTGCCGTAGATCATGGCGCTGCGGTAGTTGAACGAGTGGTTGAAGACGGAGCGCGCCAGGACTATGCCGTCCACGTGCGTCACCGTCACGCAGATCTCCGTGTCCTGGCCGGAGCGCAGCGACTTGGCGCCCGTGGAGCCGTGGAGGTAGAGAGTGTCGTCGATGCGGCCGTAACCGGTCGGGACGACCATCGGGTGCCCGTTGTGCACCACGCCCAGGTGGCAGATCAGCCCGGTGTCGAGCACCTCGTACAGGTCGGCGCGGTCGATGCTGGCGCGGTGCTTCTCGCGGCCGAGCGTGGTGCGGGGTGTGGTGGAGAGCATGCGGTCCATACTGCTCGGAAGTGGACTTGTAGATTAGGGCCACTAAATGCCGATACATGGAGACCACTTCCTGTGCGCAGCCTTGTTGACCTGCCCGTAGCCCTTTCCCGGGACTCGGCGGAGCCGCTCGCCGCCCAGCTGACCGCCTGGCTGCGGGAGGCCATGCGGGGCGGGACGCTGGCTCCGGGTGAACGGCTGCCGTCCAGCCGGGGGCTGGCGGCGCAGCTGGGCGTGAGCCGTACGGTGGTGACGGAGGCCTACCAGCAGCTTTACGCGGAGGGGTGGCTGGACGGGCGGCACGGGTCGGGGACGTTCGTGGCTCAGCTGTACGCGCCGCCGCCTGCCGTGGATGCCGCCACGACCACTGTGCCCCCGCCGCCCGCCGCCGCCGCGAAGCCTGTGATCGATCTGGCGCCGGGAGAGCCCTGGGTGCGGGACTTCGACCGTGCGGCGTGGAAGCGGGCCTGGCGCAAGGCGGCCGACCTGCCCCCGGGCGACGACCCCGACCCGTACGGCCTGCCGTACCTGCGAGAACTGCTGGCCGCGCACCTCAGACGGACCAGGGCCGTGGCGGTCGGGCCCGAGAACGTCCTTGTCACGCGCGGCACCGCCAACGGCCTGGACCTCGTCACGCTCGCGCTGCTCGGGCGCGGCGGACGGGCCGGGGTGGAGGATCCGGGCTATCGGGTCACGCGGAACGTCTTCGCCGGGCGCGGCGTCGAGGTGGTGCCGTGCCCGGTGGACAGCGACGGCGTGATCGTGGAGGGGCTGCCCGAGGATCTGAGCGTGCTGTACACGACCCCGGCGCACCAGTACCCGATGGGCGGGCGGCTGCCGATCCCGCGCAGGGAGCGACTGCTGGCGTGGGCCAGGCGGACCGGCGCGATGATCGTGGAGGACGACTACGACGCCGAGTTCCGTTACGACGTGGCGCCGCTGCCCGCGCTCTACGGGCTCGATCCGTCGCGGGTGGTGCTGCTGGGGACGTTGTCGAAGTCGCTCGCCCCGGACGTCGGCGTCGGCTGGCTGGTGGGACCGCGGGACCTTCTGGCCAGGATCGCGGGCATCAGGAAGGATCTGGGCGACCGTACCAGCGGGCCGGTGCAGCAGGCGGTCGGGACGCTGCTTGAGCACGGCGACCTCGACCGGCACCTGCGGCGGATGCGACTGGAGTACGCGCGCCGCCGGGCCGCCGTGGTCGAGATCCTGGGCCCGGTGTGCCGCCTGCACGGCGACACCGCGGGCCTGCACGTCCTGGCCGAGCTGCCCGAGGACGTGGTGCCGGAGATCGTGCGCGAGTCCGCCGCGCGCGGCGTGCGCCTGGACTCGGTGGAGCGCCACCATCACGGCGCGCCGCGGGTGCACGGACTGGTCATCGGGTACGGCTCCGCGTCGCTGGCCGACGTCCGCAAGGGCTGCGCGATTGTCGCGGACCTCATTGCGCCGCCGACCAGAGCAAGGTTCTAATGTGGTCCCATGACCGTTCCCGGCTTGGACTGGCCCCGACTGACCGACTGGATCGCCGCCCACGTGCCCGGCGCGGGTGAGGCGCTGTCGGCGTCGCTGATCTCCGGCGGCAAGTCGAACCTCACCTACCTCGTCGAATGCCGCGAGCGGCCGGTCGTGCTGCGCCGCCCGCCGCTCGGGCACGTCCTGCCGACCGCGCACGACATGCGCCGCGAGTGGCGGGTGATCTCCGCGCTGAACGGCACGCCGGTTCCGGTGCCGGAGGCGCTCGCCTTCTGCGCCGACGAGACGGTCATCGGGGCGCCCTTCTACGTGATGGGGCAGGTGGACGGCGCCGCCGTACGCACGCGGGCGGAGCTCGGCGACCCGCCGCCCGAGCAGGCGCGGCGGCTGTCGGAACGGCTCGCGGAGATCCTCGCCGCCATCCACGACGTCGACTACCGGCAGGTGGGGCTGGGCGACTTCGGGCGGCCGGAGGGGTACCTGGCCAGGCAGCTGAACCGGTGGGAACAACAGTGGGAGCGGTCGAAGGCGGCCGACCTGCCCGAGTACGACCGGCTCGTGGGGCGGCTGCGCGAGCGGATGCCGTCGCGCTCGGAGAGCACGCTCGTGCACGGCGACTACCGGCTGGACAACACGCTGGTCAGGCGGGATCCGCCGGAGATTCTGGCGGTGGTCGACTGGGAAATGTCCACGCTCGGCGATCCGCTGGCCGATCTGGGGCTGACGCTCACGTACTGGCAGGATCCGGGCGACGCGGAACGTGCGAGCGTGCCGGTGGCGGGGGATGTCACGCTGGCGCCGGGGTTTCTGAACGCGGCCGAGTTCGCCGCGTGCTACGCCAAGGTGTCAGGGCGGGATATCGCCGACATCAATTACTACGTGGCTTTCGGCAACTTCAAGCTGGCCGTCATCGTCGAAGGTATCCATGCCCGGTTCCGGCAGGGTAAGACCGTGGGAGAGGGCTTCGACGGCATCGGCGCCGCCGTACCCACGCTGATCGCCCGCGCCCACCGCATGCTCGACCAGGAGGCCCCATGAGTACGGTCGCGTTGATCACCGGAGCCGCCGGCGGGATCGGCGCGGCCGTCGCCAGGCGGCTGGCCCGCGGCGGCGCCCGCTGCGTGCTCGTCGACGTTGACGCGGACGGCGCGGAACGGCTGGCCAGAGAGCTCGGCGGCACCGCGGTGGCGGGCGACGTCACCGACCGCGAGACCTCCGCGCGGGCCGTCGCCACGGCCGAGCGCGCGTACGGGCGGCTCGACCTCGTCCACCTCAACGCCGGCATCTCCAGCGGCGTCGACCTGACCGCCTTCGACCCCGACCAGTACCGCAAGGCCGTCGGCGTCAACATCGACGGCGTCGTGTACGGCGTGGCCGAATCCCTGCCCGCCCTCGCCCGCGGGGGCGGCGGCGCGATCGTGGTCACCTCATCGCTGGCCGGGCTCGTCGCCTATGACGGGGACCCGGTGTACACGATGACCAAGCACGCGGTGGTGGGGCTGGTCAGGGGGCTGGCCAAGCCTCTTGCCGTGTCCGGGGTACGGATCGGGGCGGTGTGTCCCGGCTTCACCGACACGCCGTTGGTGGCCGGGATGCGGGACGTGTTCCTGGGGGCCGGGTTCCCGCTGCTGGACGCGGAGGACGTGGCGGCGGCGGTGGAGACGGCCTTCTACTCCGAGGAGCCCGGCGCCATCCTGGTCGTCCAGCCGGGACGCGCCCCTGTCCCCTACCGGTTCTCCGGCGTCCCGGGCCCGGCGGGCGGCGAACGCCCACCCACCCCCCTGACCACCCCCTGACCCACCATCCGCTCCGCCGCACCACCCGGCAACCCGCGCCCTCACCCCCACGCCAAGTGCTGCCTCCCTCCGCGGCTGACGGAACTCAGGACCCTTGGAGACGGGGAAACCCCGGAGACGGCGGAGCCCGCTGCCCGGAAGATCGTGGTGCCAACACCCCGGAGCACCCCGAACCCGGAGCGCCCGGAGCCGTGGGCGCCGGCGCCTCGGGGCCGGGTGGGGCATCGCGGAAGGCCCGGATGCCGGTGCCTCGAAGGCCGGGTGGGGCATTTCGGGGGTGGGTGGGGAGGGAGGCCGGGGAGGGCGAAGGTGGCGGGGTGAGGTTGGGGCTGGTCAGGGGGTTGGGTGGGGGAATCGGTTAGAGAAGGTATCGGTATAGCCGTTCACATCCGGAGATGGCAGTAGTTTCATGAAAACCTGACCGCTAGATCGCACGTCCAATCTGGTGGGCCGCCTCCTGATGGGAGTTGGCGATGGAGTGGAGTGCCCCCGGTTACACCGAGATCCGACAGCTCGGTACGGGCGGAAGTGGCCGGGTCGTCTTGGCCGAGCATGACGACACCGGTGTCAAAGTCGCGATCAAGTATTTGGCCGAACGGCTCAGACAGGATCCGGCCGCGCTGGCCAGGTTCCAGTCGGAGGCGCGGCTGCTCACCACGTTACGCGATCAGCACATCGCGACCATGTGGGAGTACATCCAGGAGCCCGCCGGCGCCGCCATCGTGATGGAGCTGGTCAACGGCGTGTCACTGCGCGCCCTGCTCCGCGAGAACGGCACCACGAGCCCCGAGGCGGCCCTGGTCGTGCTGAAGGGTTCGCTGCTCGGGCTGGCCCGTGCGCACACGATCGGACTGGTGCACCGGGACTACAAGCCGGAGAACGTGATCGTCCGCGAGGACGGGATCAGCAAGCTGGTCGACTTCGGCATCGCCGTACGGGAGGGAACGGCCGCCCATCCCGAGGGCACGCCGCCCTACATGGCGCCGGAGATGTGGGCGGGCGGGCCCGCCTCCCCCGCCACCGACGTCTACGCGGCGACGGCGGTCTTCTTCGAGTGCCTGACCGGGCACCGGCCCTACCGCTCGACCGAGCCGAGCGTGCTGGGCTATCAGCATCTGCACGCGCCGATCCCGGTCCACGACGCGCCGGAGCCCGTACGCGACCTCGTCACCCGAGGCATGGCCAAGCATCCCGGCCAGCGCCCGGCCAGCGCGGCGGACTTCGTGGCCGAGCTGGAGGAGGCCGCCAGGGCGGCCTACGGCGAGGACTGGGAGGAACGCGGCAAACGCCGCCTGGCCGCGCTGGTGGCCCTGCTGGCGACGCTCTGGCCGGTCCCGCAACCGGTGGCGACGCCTCAGGTGGGCACGTCCGTGACGCGGACGGTCTTCAAGGCGATGCGGCACAACGCGGTCAGGATGGGCGTCGGCACGGGCCTGGCGGTCGCGGTGGCGGTCGCCGCGGTGGTGATCCTGAGCTCGCGCGGCCCGTCGACCACCCCGGTGGACGTGGTCGCGGCCTCGCAGACTCCGGCGCCGCTCAGCCCCGCCCAGCTGGGCACACCCCCGACGACCACGCCTCCGGAGTCGCCCGAGGCGGTCGATCCGAGCGCGGTGGCCTCCGTGCCGACAGCCGTGATCCCGTCGGCGTCCAGCCCATCCAGCCCGGACGCCACCGAACCCGCCGGGACCACCGAACCCACCACGAACACCCCCACCACCACCAAGCCCACGACCAAACCGACCACCAAGACGCCCACCCCGAAACCCACGAAGACGCCCGCTCCCCCGGCGACGGTCTCGGGCATCGGCCTGGGCAAGCTGACGCTCTCCTCCTCGAACGGGAACGCGGCCGCCGGAACGGCCACCGTACGCGCCACGAGCAAGGGCCCGATCACGCTGACGGCCCGCTTCACCGTGGGCGGCGCGGTCGCCAAGACCACGACGGCGCGCCTCAGCGGCGCGCTCAGCTACACCCGCGCCTTCAGCCACACCCTGGACGACAGCGCGTGCGGCGAGACGGTCACGCTGACCGTCACCACCTCGCCCGCCGCGACGGGCGGCGCGAAGAGCGCGAGCGTGAACGTCCCCGACTGCCCCACGGACGTCACCCGCCTGCGCGTGGCGCTGTCGGTGGCCGAGTCCCCCGGCCGCTCGGTGAGCATGCGGATCACGGCCGCGGCCGGCGGAACGGCCGCGATCCCGATGCGCGCCAGCCTCTCCTTGAACGGCGAGCCGGTCCTGACCCGGGAGACGACGCTGTCCGGCGACACCTCCTACACCCGCGCCTACAGCCACAGCTTCGCCAAGCGCCCCTGCGGCGGCACGCTGACCGTCACCGTGACCGCGGGCGACCGGCAGGCCTCGTCACGGGCGACGGTCGGGTGTCCGGCGGGCGTGCAGCGCATCAGCGTGCTGCGCGCCGCGCTCGGCGCGCGCGGCCTGGCGAGCGCGACGGTCGCCGTCACCACACTCAACGAGCAGGCGGTACGGCTGAGCGTCACGTTCACCGTGGCCGGACGGACCATCGGCAGCGACGCCATGGACCTGTCCGGGGAGACCGCCTACACCAGGACCGTCTCGTTCGCGGCCGGGAAGACGCCCTGCGGGTCACGGTGGTCGGTGACGGCGTCGGCCGGAGGGAAGGCGGACAGCGCGAGCGGACAAACCCCCGCCTGCCCCTCCGAACCCTCCGAAAGCCCGTCGGAGACGCCAACAGAACAGAAACCCTCCGAGAAGATGTCGGAAACCCCCAAACCGGAACGATGAAATTTCCGACTTCTCTGGAGTAAGACGGGTTACACTGCCGAGCGTCTGCTGTGGGTGGGGGCCCTGACGACTCCAGAGAAGAGGCGTTATGTATGGGCATTGGGGGGTTCCCGGCTACACCGAGGTACGCGAACTCGGAGCCGGTGCGTCGGGACGCGTAGTCCTGGCCACGCGGGACCACGACGGCGAGCAGGTCGCCATCAAGTATCTGTCCGACGAGCTGCGCGCCGACGTCACGTTCGTCGCGCGGTTCCGCCATGAGGCCCGGCTGCTGGGCACCATGCGCAGCCCGTACAACGCCCGGCTGATCGACTACGTCGAGACCGGCGAGGGCGCCGCCATCATCATGGACCTGGTCAACGGCGTCTCCCTGCGCGAGGTCCTCAGCTCCGAGGGCCCCACGGGGCCCGAGGCCGCGCTGACGGTGCTGAAGGGCTCGCTGCTCGGCCTGTCCGAGGCCCACGCGGTCGGCGTGGTCCACCGGGACTTCAAGCCCGAGAACGTGATCGTCCAGGGCGACGGCACCAGCAAGCTGGTCGACTTCGGCATCGCCGTACGGGCCGGGCAAGGGGCGAACACCTCGGGCACGCCGCCGTACATGGCGCCCGAGCAGTGGTCGGGCGCGCCCGCGTCGCCCACGACCGACGTGTACGCGGCCACGATCGTCTTCTTCGAATGCCTGACCGGCGCCCGGCCCTACCGGGCGACCAACCTGGCCGCGCTGGCCCGCCAGCACCACAGCACGCCGCCGCCGGTCGAGGAGGTTCCCGAGTCGCTCAGGGGGCTGGTCGAGCGGGGGCTGGCCAAGCATCCCGCCGAGCGTCCCGAGACGGCCGACGCGCTGCTGGCGGAGCTGGAGGCGGTGGCGGTCGAGGCGTACGGGCCGGGCTGGGAGGAGCGCGGGCACCGGCGTCTGGCCAGGCTGGCCGGGCTGCTGCTGCTCATGTTCCCGACCCCGCCCGAGGAGGTGGCGGAGGTCGCGACGTCGATGGCGCGCACCGACCTCGCGACTCCGGCGGCCAAGCTCATGAGCAAGCTGGGGGCGAAGGTCGCGATCGGCGCGGTCTGCACCGGTGTCCTCGTGGCCGTCGCGATCGTGGTGGTCAACTCCTCCGACGGCGAGCCCACGCTCCAGGCGGCACGCAGTACGCCCACGGCCGGCGCGTCCTCGCTCGAAGTGCCGCTCCCCGAGGAAACCACCGAGGAGCCGACACCCGAGGTGACCACGCCCGAGCCGACCCCGGAGCCGTCCGACACGGTGACCGCGGCGCCGCCGCCCGTGGCGCAGACGACGAAGCCGCCCACCAAGACACCCACCCCGAAGCCCACACCCACCCCCAAGCCGACACCGACCAAGACGAAGAAGCCGACCAAGAAGCCGTCGCCGAGCGAGACACCGGATGAGGGCATCACGGGACGCTCCAGCGCCGACGAGACCTCGCCGCCGCCCAGCTCTTCGCCCCCGGCCACCTCGGCTCCGCCGACCACCCGGCCGCCCACGAGCCAGCCGCCCACCGGCCGCCCGTCCACCACCCCACCGGCCACGACCCAGCCGCCCGAGGGCGAGCCGACCCGCGGCGAGAAGGGCGGCGCCCAGCAGGACACGGGATCCCAGCAGGCCGGCTCCCAGGCACAGCCGGCGCCGCGAGCCGCCGCCCAGGAGGACGGCGCCTCGCGGGACGGTGACGCGGCCCTGGAAGGAGTCGCCTCCGAAGGGTTCGACGGAGGAGGCGTGGCGGCGGTGCTGGCTTTCGGGCTGGTGACGTCCGGCGCGGTTCCCGTCACACTTGCGGTGAAGCGCCGCATGTCTGGCAGGCACCGTAGGAGGCGCTAGGAGACCCCGGGGGTAGGACGGCGATGAGCAACGCGAGCGAGTCCATCGCCGGTTACCGGCTCACGGACCACACCCGCATCACCGAGCTCGGCACCTGGTTCGACGCGATCACGCCGTCCGGCCGCCGTGCGGGCGCGCTGCGGTTCGACAGCGGCGTGGTCGGCCTGCCCGGCGTGCGTGAGCGCGTCGTGGCCACGGTGGTGGCCGATCGGCCGCTGGCGCAGAACGGGCTGAGCGGCCTGGTGCAGGTGGCCGACGTGGTGGCGGCGGGCGAGGAGGTGTGGCTGCTCACGGCCGGACCGGCCAGCCCGTCGCTGGGCGATCTCATGGCGGCGCGGGCGGTGGACCCGCCGGGGGCGGCGGCCGTACTCGTGGAGACGGCGCAGACGCTGCGGGCCCTGCACGCGTCGGGACTGGCGCACGGCGCCCTGCACCCGGGCACGGTCGTGATCGGGGACGACGGCTCCGCGGTGCTGATCGAGCGCGGCCTGGCCGACGCGATCAGAGGACTGCGGGCCGAGCCGGAACGCGACGTGGCGGCGTGGGCGTCGCTGGCCAGGGCGCTGGGCGCGGACTGCCCGGCGCCGTCCGCGCAACTGCTCGACCGGGCGGCGGCCACGGCCACGCTCCACGGGCTGGAGGCGGCCAGGGACGTACTGCTCGGCCAGCGCGAGGTACTGCCCGGCGGGCAGATCACCCGCGACCGGCTGGCCCAGGAGGTGCGTAACCGGACGACCCTGGAGATCGGCGTCAACCCGATCCCGGACCGCGACGAGGGCGAGATCGTCACTCTGCTGCACGTTCCCGCCCTGGAGCAGCAGCACTTCGGGCCGGGGGTGTCGTCGTCCATCGGCACCACGGCGGAGCGGATCTGGCGGGAGGGCCGCGCCGACGCCGCCGGGACACCGGGCAAGCGGCGCGGGCGGGTCGCGCGGGCCCGGCGGCGGCGGACGATCCTGGCGGCCGCGGTGTTCGCGGTGATCGTGGCGGGGGCGTTGCTGGCGTGGTTCCGGCTGAGCGGGCCCTCGACGCCGCTGGCGGTGACCTCGGTCGACGTGTCGGCGCCGAAGAAGGCCCAGGGCTGCGACGCGGACGTGCTGATCAGCGGCAAGATCGTCACCAACGGCGCGTCCGGGGAGATCGTCTACGAGTGGGCGCAGAGCGACAGGAAGGAGAAGATTCGCCAGACGCAGCGCATCACCTCCGACAAGTCGTCCTACACGGTGCCGCTGAAGTGGAAGGTGTCGGGCAAGAGCACGGCCAAGCTCACGGCGACGCTGACGATCGTCTCGCCGCAGCGCCTGCAGGACAAGGCGAGCTTCACCTACAAGTGCTGACAATGCATCTCATAGCAGTTCTTACTACTCTGGCGACATGACCTCGCAGACCCCGGCGGGCTGGTACCCCGACCCCTACGGATCGCCCCAACTCCGCTGGTGGGACGGCAACCAGTGGACCGACGCCACGCACGCGCAGGAGCAGGCTCCCCCGACCCTTGTCGAGGGCGGCACGGACTGGTCGGCCCACCCGGCCAACCCCACGCTGCAGTTCGGCCAGCCCACGCAGGGCCAGAGCCAGTACGGCCAGCCGGACCCCCAGGCGTCGTCCGGCCCGAACCCGCAGCCGCCCCCCGGGTCCACACCTTTCGCCCAGCCGTCATCCGGCGCGAACCCGTACGCCCAGCCGTCATCGGGCGCGAACGCCCACGAACAGCCGCCCGCCGGAAACCCGTACAGCCAGCCGCCCTCCGGCGGAAACCCCTACGGCCAGCCGCCATCAGGCGCGAACCCGTACGGACAGCCGCCGTCCGGCGCGAACCCGTACGCGCAGCCGTCCTTCGCCGAGAACCCCTACGCCCAGCAACAGCCCGGCCAGTACGCCCAGCAGCCGGGCCAGTACAGCCAGCAGCCGGGCCAGTACGGCCAGCAACCGCCCTACGGCCAGCAGCCGACCGCTCCACACGGGCAGTACGGCCAGCTCCCCGGCCCCACCGCCTACGGCCAGCAGCCGAAGAAGTCCGGCGGCCCCCTGCCCTGGATCCTCGGCGGCGTGGGCGTGCTGGTCGTGGTGGCGCTGATCGTGGTGGCCGCGGTCGTCGTGGTCAACAGGACCGGCGGCACGACCGCCCAGGAGTCCCCGCCGCCCTCCTCGGACATCTTCCCGAGCCCCACCGAGACCGAGGACCCGGGCACCACGCCCACCCCGGACCCGGCGCCCTCGACGATGCCCGGCATCCAGGACGGCCGCATCACCGACCCCCAGGCGGGCGTGTCCTTCGAGGCGCCCGAGGGCTGGACCGTCCCTCCGGCCAACCGGGTCAACGGCACCGACCCGACGCAGCAGAGGTGGAGCAGCGCGGTCGAGGCGGTCTCGCACGAGAAGTACAACGGCGAGTCCAACTGGATCGGCAACGTCTACACCGGCGCGCTGAACGAGCTCTACCCCTATGAGAACGGGCAGAGCCTGCAGACGGCGGCCGGGGCGGTGCTGGCCTCGTTCAGCAACTACTACCAGCTCACGCACACCCGCAAGATCGTCAAGAACGAGGCGCTCAAGATCGGCGACAAGGACGCGTGGGTGTTGCAGTTCGAGCTCGACTTCTCCAAGATCTCCGCGGAGAAGAAGTACAAGTGGAAGAAGGAGAACGGCGCGGTGGTGCTGATGGACCGGGGTCCGGGCGAGCGTCCCGCGCTGGTTTACATCTCCGTTCCCGACAATCTGGGCACCGATGTGGTGGACAAGGTTATCGGCTCACTCAAGCCCGCCTGAGCAGGGGCACTAGGCTGGGCCCATGAGTGACTTGCTCGTATGGATCGACTGCGAGATGACCGGCCTCGACCTGGGTCGCGACGCGCTCGTCGAAGTGGCGTGCGTCATCACCGACAGCGAGCTCAACCAGGTGGACGAGGGCGTCGACGTGGTCATCAAGCCCCCGCCAGAGTCGCTGGAGCAGATGTCGCAGGTGGTGCGCGAGATGCACACGGCCTCGGGTCTTCTGCCGGAGCTGGCCGGCGGGGTCACGCTGGCCGAGGCCGAGTCGCTCGTGCTGGAGTACATCCGCCGCCACGTGCCGGAGTCGAAGAAGGCTCCACTGTGCGGCAACTCGATCGGCACCGACCGCACGTTCATCTCGCGTGACATGCCCGCGGTCGACGCGTACCTGCACTACCGGATGATCGACGTGTCGTCGATCAAGGAGCTGGTGCGCCGCTGGTATCCGCGGGTCTACTTCGCCGCGCCGGAGAAGCAGGGCGGCCATCGGGCCCTCGCGGACATCACCGAGTCGATCAGGGAGCTGCGCTACTATCGGGCCGCGGTGTTCGTCAGCCAGCCGGGTCCCGATTCGGTGACGGCCCGCGGACTCGCCGAACGTGTCAGCGGCTAATCGGGTGGCGTAAAGACTCCCGAACACCGCTACACTTTTCCTGTGCCGCCGCGATGCGGCACGCATGGTGGGTGTAGCTCAGTTGGTAGAGCGCCAGGTTGTGGTCCTGGATGTCGCGGGTTCAAGTCCCGTCACTCACCCTTGGTGACATGGCCGGTCCTGAGGGACCGGCCATCGTCGTTTTCTCCGGCATCGTCCCCAAACCAAGACTTTGCGAGTTATGCTCGCTGTCTACCGCTAGCGCCGGAAGCACGGGGGTCCCTCGGCGATCTGACCGACATCGTGCCCACGGAGGCCGGATGAGAGTCGACGACACCGCCTTCGGCGGAGTGTTCACATCCTTAAGCAAGCGCGAGGCAGAGGTCATGGATCTGATAGCCACAGGTCAGTCCAATGGCCAGATAGCGCAGCGCTTGTTCCTGAGCGAGAAGACCGTGAAGAACCACGTCAATCGCATCTACGCAAAACTCGGCGTGGATTCCCGCGTCACCGCCATAGGCCTGTGGAACTCAAGGTCTGACGACTAGCCCGTACGGCAGAGCCGCCCCCACCCCGAACCGCCACAAGGGCTGGGGGCCCTCCAGGCCGACGCTCCTCCGCCGCACCGCCTGACCGCCGTGACGCGCGCCCGCGCACCGGCCGGGTGGTCACCCCATGCCCACCTTCAGATAGCCGCTCGCCTCGGCGATCAGGCCGTCGCGCAGCCGCATGAGGTTGAGGCCCCTGGTGACGGCGCCGCCCGAGACGAAGCGCCACCGGATGACCGCCTGGTCGCCCTGCACGCTGACGTCCTCGACCGTCCAGGTGAGCGTCTTGTCCTCGGCCAGCGCCGACCAGAAGCGCAGCGCCTCGCCCGGCCCCGTGTAGGCCGCGCCGTCCACGTTCTCCAGCGCGCAGTCGTCGGCCACCAAAGCGGGCAGGCCGGAGGGGTCGTGGGTGCGGAAGGCGGCGTTGAAACCGTCGATCACGTTCTTCGTCATGCCGACGATCCTGCTCGGCGGCGCGCGGCGCGGCAATTCCCGGCAGGGAATCGTGGCTAGCGCCCGGTTTGGGCTAGAAAGTGCTTGTGGAACGATTCGGAAGCGCGCTGAAGCACTGGCGCGGCGTCCGCCGGGTCAGCCAGCTGGAGCTGGCCGGGCGCGCGGGCACGACGCAGCGGCATCTCAGCTTCATGGAGAGCGGGCGCTCGCGTCCCGGCAGGGAGATCGTGGTCCGCCTGTCCGACTCGCTCGGGCTGTCGCCGCGCGAGCGCAACGGGCTCCTGCTGGCCGCTGGATACGCTCCGGCCTTCCCGGAGTCCAGCCTGGACGATCCTGTGCTGGAGCCGGTCAGAGAGGCGCTGGAGCGCGTGCTGGAGGGGCACCTGCCGTACCCGGCCGTGGTGGTCCGGCCCTACGGCGAGCTGCTCGCCGCCAACGCGGCCTTCGAGGTCCTCACCGAGGGCGCCGCGCCGGAGCTGCTGGAGCCGCCGGTCAACCTGTTCCGGCTGGCGCTGCATCCGCGTGGCATGGGCGCGCGGGTGGCCAACCTGGCCGACTGGGGGCGGCACGTGGTGGAGAATCTGCGGGCCCAGCTGCTGCGCAGCCCGGATCCGCGGCTGGACGTCTACATCGGGGAGCTGGAGTCGTACCTGCCCGCGGCGGCGCCGGGGCCCGAACACCTGGGCTTCGCCGTCCCGCTGCGGCTGCGCTCACGGGACGGCGAGCTGTGCCTGCTGACCACGATCACCTCGTTCGCCACCGCGACGGACGTGACGGTCGCCGAGCTGCACCTGGAGGCGTTCCTGCCGGCCGACGCGGCCACCGCGGCCGCCCTGCGCGAGCGGGCACTCAAAACCAGGGCCTGAGCGGGCCCCTCAGACCAGGGCGCGTGCGATCGCCTTGAGTCCGTGGTCCAGGTCCTCTTCCGGGATGTTCAGGGCGGGGCGCAGCCGTACCGACCGCTCGCCGCACGGCAGGACCAGGACGCCCTCGTCCTCCCTCAGCCGGCTGACCAGCGCGTCGCGCCGGGCCGGGTCGGGCAGGTCGAAGGCGATCATGAAGCCGCGGCCCCGGGCGCTGGACATCAGGTCGGGGTGCTCGGCCTGGATCTTGGTCAGGCCTTCGAGCGCCTGCTCGCCGAGCGTGGCGGCGCGGGCGATGAGGTCGTCGCGCTCGATGATCTCCAGGAGCGCGCGGGAGCGGACCATGTCGACCAGGCCGCCGCCCCAGGTGGAGTTGATCCGGCTGCTGACACGGAAGACGTTGTCGGCGACCTCGTCCACCCTGCGCCCGGCCATGATGCCGCCCACCTGGACCTTCTTGGCGAAGGCCACGATGTCGGGTTCGAGGCCGAGCTGCTGGTAGGCCCAGGGGGTGCCGGTGGTCCCGCCGCCGGTCTGCACCTCGTCGAGGACGAACAGCGCGTCGTACTCGTGGCACAGGTGCTGCATCGCCCGCAGAAACTCCGGGCGCATGTGGTTGTCGCCGCCCTCGCCCTGGATGGGCTCGGCGATGAAGCAGGCGATGTCGTGGGGATGGGCCTCGAACGCGGCGCGGGCCTGGGCGAGGGCGCGCGCCTCGGCGGCCTCCACGTCGCCGTGGTGGATCGCGGGGACCTCGACGCGCGGCCAGCCGAAGGTGGGGAAGCGGTCGGTCTTGGCCGGGTCGGTGTTGGTGAGGCTGAGGGTGTAGCCGCTGCGGCCGTGGAAGGCGCGCGTCAGGTGCAGGACCTTGGTCCCGAGGGTACGGCCGCGCCCGGCCGCCTCGTTGCGCCGGCTCTTCCAGTCGAAGGCGGTCTTGAGCGCGTTCTCGACGGCCAGCGCCCCGCCTTCCACGAAGAACAGGTGGGGCAGCTCCGGGTCGCCGAGCACGCGGCTGAAGGTGTCGGCGAAGTCGGCCAGGTGCTCGGTGTACATGTCCGGGTTGGCGGGCTTGTTACGCGCCACCTCGCCCAGGAGCCGGGCCGTTTCCGCGTCGAACGGGGGGTTCACGCCCAGCGGAGCCGAGGCGAAGAACGTGTAGAAGTCCAGGTACCTGCGGCCGGTGCGCAGGTCGGTGAGCCAGGAGCCCTGGCTGCGTTCGAGGTCGAGCACCAGCCGGTAGCCGTCGACGAGGAGATGGCGGGCGAGGCGGTCGAGTACATCCATGTCTTCCTCCCGGGTGAGCCAGACACGACATACCTTCCCTATAGATGCCGTAAATACCCGTAAACTTTCCGTGCCCACCGCTTCACGGCGCCAGCTTCTTCACCTTGAAGGACAGGACGACCATCGCGATGCCGTAGATGATCGCGAAGACGCCGAGCAGCCAGGTCAGCGTGAGCATCCCGGTGGCCGGCCAGATGATGAGCAGGATGCCGAAGATCACCGAGAGCACGCCGCCCAGGATGAGCATCCACTCGTTGTCGATCTCCTTGCGGAGCGCGATGCCGGCGACGATCTCGGCGATGCCGGTGAAGATCGCCCAGAAGGCGATGACGTAGAGCAGGGCGAGCGCGGTGATCCCCGGCCAGGCGAAGGCCACGATGCCGGCGAGGATGCCGATGATGCCGGAGATGATGAGCCAGGCCCTCGACTGCACGTTGTGGCCGAAGGCGGCGAAGAGCGAGAAAAGGCCGCTGACGATCGCGTAGGCGCCGAAGAAGATCACCAGGACGTACAGCGTGATCCCCGGCCAGACCAGCGCGAGGATGCCGAAGATGATGGCGCAGATGCCTCGGATGAGTACGAGCCACCACGTGCGCGCGATTTGCTCCATGCCCCGATGCTTTCCAGAAAGATCACTCATGGAGACCCCGATGGGGTCAAATATCGGTGATCCGGATGGCAAGAGTTCCGGTGGCGCCCCTTCTGAGCCGGCTGCCCAGCAGGGTGATCCGCCCGATCAGGCCGTACTTGCGCCGCAGCAGGACGCGCACCCGCTCGGTCTCCCCGGCCGGGAGGATCTCCGCCGTGCCGTCCACGGCCGGGCCGCTCACCTTGCCGCGCAGGTCGCACGGGGCGACGCTCACGCGCGGGTTGGCGCGGATGCGCTTGACCTTCCACGAGTCAGCGACCGTCCAGATCACGACCGCCTCGCCGTCGCGGGCGCACCAGACCGGGGTGGCCACGGGGGTGCCGTCGCGCTTGAAGGAGGTCACCGACACGTACTGCTCATCACCGAGGTTCACACGTGGGAGTACACCACGATCGAGACGGCGATGTACTGCACCAGGTACGCGGCGAGGGTGAAGGCGTGGAAGACCTCGTGGAACCCGAACCACGCGGGTGACGGGTCCGGGCGGCGCAGGCCGTACACGATGGCTCCGGCGCTGTAGAAGACGCCGCCCACGGCCACCAGCACGACGGCGGCGAGGCCCGCGCCCTCCAGCAGCTGGGGCATCACGAAGATGGCGGCCCAGCCGAGCGCGAGGTAGAGGACGGTGTAGAGCCAGCGCGGCGCCCCCATCCAGAAGACACGGAACAGCACGCCCATCAGCGCTCCGCCCCAGATGACCGAGACGACCGCGATGCGGGCGACGCCGGACAGGGCGAGCAGGGCGAAGGGCGTGTAGGTGCCCGCGATGATCAGGTAGATGTTGGCGTGGTCGAACCGGCGCAGCACCTCTGCCAGCCTGGGGCCGAGGGTGCCGCGGTGGTAGGTGGCCGAGATGCCGAAGAGCAGCCCCGAGGTGACGGCGTAGATCGCCGAGGCCAGCCGTGCCTGCAGCGTCGGGCCTAGTGCCACGAGCGCGAATCCCGCGACAAGCGTCACGGGCAGCGCCCCCGTGTGCAACCAGCCGCGCAGCCTGGGCTTCGCGAAAGTGGTCGTCATATAACCTACGGTACCGTAGGTTAGGTACCCCTTAGCAACCCCTACAGTCCCTGCAGGAACCGCGCCGCGATGGGGACCGCGGCCGAACGGCCCGAGCCGCCGTTGCGGACGAACACGCAGAAGGCCAGGTCGTCCCGGTAGCCGATGAACCAGCCGTGCTCGCTCTGCGCGTCCACCTCGGCCGTGCCGGTCTTGCCCGCCACGCCCTCGGGCAGGCCGGCGCCGGCGGCGGTGCCGTACTCGACCACGGCCCGCATCATCTCGCGCAGCCCCTCGGCCACGTCGGTGTCCAGCTCGACGTCGCGCAGGGGCGGGCCCTCCAGGTCGGCCGCCTCGTCGGCGGGCAGCAGCCGGGGCGAGCGCCACACTCCGCTCTCGACCGCGGCGGCGACGGCGGCCATGCACAGCGGCGTGGCCTGCACGCTCGCCTGGCCGATGACGGCCTCGCCGAACCAGTCCAGGTTCATCTTCTCCGGCTCGGGGATCTGACCGCAGGCGCCGCCCGCGCCGGTGGGCAGCCGCAGGCCGCGAAAGCCCCAGGGCGCGGCGGCCTCGATCAGGTCGCCGGGCTCCATGCGGGTGGTGGCCTCCTCGACGAAGGTGGTGTTGCAGGAGTGCGCGAACGCCTCGGTGAAGCTGATCGTGCCCCGGTCGGCGGCGCCGGCGTTCCTGAAGGATCTGAAGCCGGGGATCTGGTAGGTGGCCGGGCACTCGACCTGCGACGATCCGGACAGCCCCGTCCCCATCAACGCCGCGGCCACCACGGTCTTGAACGTCGAGCCGGGCGGGAACAACGACGTGAACGCCTTGCTGCCGCCCTCAAGCCGGTCGGCCACGCCCAGAATCTCGCCGGTGCTCGACCGGATCGCCACGATGGCCGCGTCCGAGACGCCGTCCAGGGCCCGCGCGGCGGCGGCCTGCACGGCGCGCGAGAGCGTGGTCTTCTGCGCCTTGGGCTTCGACACCTTGCTGATCAGCGTCTGGGTGCTGTCGTCCGGCAGGATCGCCTGGAGCGCGGTGCCCTTCTTGTGCGGGTACGCGTCGGCCAGCTTCTCCAGGTAGTACTCGGCGTAGCTGTTCTCGGGGAAGCGCTCGCCCTCGCTGGTGACCAGTTCGACCGAGGGCGCCTGCACCGTGGCCAGCTCCAGGATGCCGTTGTCCTTGAGCAGCGGGTGCAGGGTCTCCGGGGTCCAGAGGACGTGCCAGCCCTTCTCGCGTACGGCCAGCCTCAGCGTGCCCTGGAACTCCCACCAGCCGAGCTCGCGTAATTTCCGCCTCCCGGAGAACGGCACCTCGGCGCTCTCCTCGCCGGTCATCGTGAGCGTGCCGGGGGCCAGCTCGATGGCGTCCACGCGCAGCGAACTGGACAGGGACAGGTGCCGTGCCATGAAATCGTCGGGCACCTGGAAGACGAGCCTGCTCATGGCCTGCACGTCGCCGCGGCGCCAGGCGGTGAAGTACGACTCGGCCGTCTTCTCCGGGCTTCCGTGCGTGCTGTTGGCCGCGAGGACCGCGAAGGCTCCCGCCCCCATCACCGCCAGAAGCGCAATAAGGAGGACAATCAGCCTTCGTCGTCGCATACCGTTTCTCCCAGGAAAGGGGACAGAAAGTGGCACGTGGACAGCGGGAGCCGATGCCCGGCCGGTACCCGGTGACGTTCGGTGAGGTCGAGCTTCTCCGGGATCTGGACAGGCAGGACGGCTGGGTGCTGTCCAAGGATGGCGTACCTCAGTCCTATATCGACCTACAAGACCCCACATTCCTGGAATTTGAGTATGTGCGGTTGATGGCCGATGTGATCGACGTCATGGACGACGGCCCGATCAGCTGTCTGCACGTCGGCGGCGGCGCGTGCTCCATCCCCCGCTACGTCTCCGCCACCCGCCCCGGCTCCCGCCACATCGTCCTCGAGCCCGACGGCCTGCTGGTCAACCTCGTGCGCGAGCAACTCGACCTGCGCTCGGTCCCCAAGCTCAAGGTGATCGTCGCCGGAGGCAGGGAGGGCACCCAGAAGGTCTGGGACGAGAGCGCCGACCTGGTCGTGCTCGACGCCTTCACCGCCGCCACGATGCCGGTCGAACTGGCCACCGCCGAGTACCTGGCCGACCTGGCGCGCGTGCTGCGTCCCACCGGGACACTGCTGATCAACATCGCGGACGGCAAGGGCCTGTCCTTCGCCCGCCGCCTGCTGGCCACCGTCACCGCCGCCTACGGCCACGTCGCGCTGCTGGCCGAGCCCGCCATCATGCGCGGGCGCCGCTTCGGCAACCTCATCGTCGCCGCCTCCCGCACCGCCCTGCCCGTCGACCTGCTCACCCGCCGCGCGGCCGGCGGCCTCACCCAGGCCAGATGCGTGTACGGCGAGGCCCTCACGAACTTCGTCGCCGGCGCCGCCCCCATCCGCGACGGCGACCCGGTCCTCGCCCCGGTGCCGCCGCCTTCTGTTTTCGGATGACGCGACTTCGGATGAGGTCTCAGCCCTCCAGGTAGGCCAGCACCGCGGCCACCCGCCGGTTGACGTCGCCGGTGTTCTCCAGCCCGAGCTTGGAGAAGATCACGTTGACGTTCTTCTCCACCGACGACAGCGACAGGTGCAGCGCCCGTCCGATCGCCGGGTTGGACCGCCCCCGCGCCATCTCCCGCAGCACCTCGCGCTCCCGCTCGGTCAGCGAGCCGAGCGGCGAGTCGCCCCCGCCGCGCACCTCCCGCCGCGACATCAGCCCCTCGACCACCTTGGGGTCGATCACCGAGCCGCCCTCGGCCACCGCGGTGATCGCGCCGAGCAGCTCGTCGAGGTCGCCGACCCGGTCCTTCAGCAGGTAGGCGAAGCCCTCGGTGCCCTTCTTGAACAGCTCGAAGGCGTACAGCGCGTCGCCGAACTGCGACAGCACCACCACCCCGACCCCGGGATACGCCGACCGGACGGCGTGGGCAGCGTCGATGCCCTCGAACCCGGCCCGCCAGCCCCCGCCCGGCATCCTGATGTCGGTGAGCACCACGTCGGGCGCGAACCTGCGGACCGCGTCGAGCAGCTCGTCGGCGTTGCCCACAGCGGCCACCACCTCCACCCGCCCCGACGTCTCCAGCAGCCGCCTGGCGCCCTCGCGCACCAGGTAGTGGTCGTCGGCCACGACCGTACGCAGCGGCTCAGCCATGTGCCGGCACCCAGGCGCTCACCGTGGTCCCCTTTCCTGTCGTGCTGGTCACCTCCAGGCCCCCGCCGAGCGCGCTCAGCCGGTCGGCCAGGGCGCCCAGGGCGGTCGCGGCCGGCTCGAACCCCCTGCCGTCGTCACGGACCGAGGCCCGCAGCCGGCCGTCGTGGTGCGACAGCCGTACCTCTATCTTCCCAGCGGCGGCGTGCTTGAGCGCGTTGGCCAGCGCCTCGCTGACGGTGAAGTACAGCGCGCCCTCGATCTCGTCGGCGAAGCGGGCCGCGCGCAGCTCCGGATCGGCCAGCACGGTCGTCGGCACCAGAAGGCGGGCGCAGCGCGACTCCACCGCCTCCACCAGGCCGCCCTGCGCCAGCACGGAGGGGTGGATGCCGGCGGCCAGCTCCCGCAGGTCGTCGAGGGTCTGGCGGGCCTGCTCGCGCAGCGGCGGCAGCATTTCGGGGGCGCCGCCGGAGGCGCGGGCCAGCTCCAGCCCGGCGATGAGCGCGACGAGCTGCTGCTGGACGCCGTCGTGGATGTTGCGCTCCAGCCGCCGCCGCTCGGCCTCCTGGGCGTTGACCAGCCGCCCGGCCAGCGCGGCGCTGCGGATGGCCAGCCCGACCGGCACCGCGAACGCGTGCAGCAGCCGCCGGTCCTCCGCGGTGAAGCGCCCCTGGTTCTTCTCCCCCACGGCCAGTTCCCCGAGCCCGCCGGCCACGCGCTCGCGCACGGTCGCCTCGCCCTGTCTGCCGCCGGCGGTGAACCGCGCGCCGCCCGTGAGCGACACCTCCGCCCACCGCACGTCCAATCCCTCCCGTACGGCCCGCGCCAGCCCGGCCAGTTGCTCTCCTGGCTCGGCGTCCTGGAGCTCCGGCGACAGCTCGGACAGCAGTTCGCTCACCGTGGGCCGCATGTCGAAGACGAGCGAGAGCCTGGAGCCCCGGATGCCGAGCCGGATGTCGAGCAGCCGGTGCCGCACCAGCGCGACACCGATCGCCCCCGGCACGGCCGCCAGCACGGCCAGGGTGCCGATGCTCACGATCGCCAGGTGGCCGACGACCACGTAGATCAGCACCACCGCGAACCCGATGACGCCGATTGCGCTTCCGCAGAGCATCCACAGGTACTGCGGCCGCTCCCGCGCCCCCGCGCGCCGCCACCGCACGACCAGCCCGAAGAGCACGACGATCGCCATGATGTACACGACCAGCTGCGCCATCCCGCTGACCACCGAGGCCACCAGGTCGGCCGGTCCGGTCATGACGGGCGGCCCCTGCTTGAGCGGGTCCAGGGACGACAGGGTCGTCGCCACCGCGTGCAGGACGATCGCCACTCCGGCGATCCAGGCGACCGGCCGCCACCGCCGCGAGGGCAGTCGGCCGTCGGGGAACAGCAACGGCAGGAAGACCCACACCAGCCCGTAGAAGACCGCGAACAAGGCGGCGAACCACTTGCCCGGAACATCCGCGCCGACGTGCCGGGCCAGCGAGCTGCCCAGCGTGCCCACCCCGAGGAAGCATGCGGTGGCCAGCAGCAGCCAGCCGTACGGGATCTCGGGACGGCGCAGCGTGATCAGCCAGCCGAGCACGGGCGTGAGCAGGCCGATCAGCATGTAGAGCCACTGGCCGGCCCCGGTGCCGTCCATCATCGAGCCGATGATCAGGCTCGCCCCGGACAGCGCCGCCAGGGCGCTCGCGAACGCTCTCATGGGTGTCCATCCTGCTCAGAGGGCATGCGCCACGTCTATGCGGTTGACCGCATACCGGTGTGCGGTCAACCCGGTGGGTACGGCGGGCCCGCGTCGCCAGAGTGGAACCATGATCTCTCGACTGACATCGAAGTCCCTGCTCGCCCTGGCCGTCGCCGCGACGCTACTGGCCGGATCAGGAGTCGCGACCGCCGCCGGTGCCACGGCCGGCCCGTCGCCCTCCCCCACGGGCTCGCCCGGCGTGGAGATCCCCGCGACGCCCGCCGGGCAGCAGTTGCGCTGGGTGCTCGACGCCATCGGGCGCGCGCCGGTCCCGGAGAGCGAGATCAAGGAGCACATCGCCGACAGCTACCTCGCCGCGGTGCCGCCGGCAGAGGTCAACACGTTCCTCCGGCAGCTGTCGGGGCTGACGCTGAACGCCGTAGACAGCTCCCGGCCGAAACAGATCGAGGTCACGGCCACTCTGGCGGGCCACAAGTTCACGGTCACGCTGGGAGTCGACGGCACCGGCAAGATCGATCTCCTGGGCGCCGAGCCGATCCTGCCCCTGCCTCCGGAGCCCAAGACCTGGAAGGAGCTGGACGAGCGCCTCGCCAAGGTGGCGCCCCGGCATGCCTACCTGGCGGCGGAGCTCAAGGGGAGCCGGATCCGCCCGATCCACGCGATCGGCCAGAACACCGACCGGCCGATCGGCTCGATGTTCAAGCTCTACATTCTCGGCACGCTCGCCAAGCAGATCCGCCAGGGCAGGCTGTCCTGGAACACTCAGCTCACGATCACGCCAGAGCTGAAGAGCCTGCCCAGCGGCGAGTTGCAGGACCGTCCCAACGGCAGCAAGGTCAGCGTCCTCGAGGCGGCCACGCTGATGATCTCCATCAGCGACAACACCGGCACGGACATGCTCCTGCACAAGGTGGGCAAGAAGGCCGTCGAGAAGACCATGCGAGCCTGGGGCGCCCGGGACAAGAGAAACTTCCCGGTCCTCAGCACCCGGGAGATGTTCACGCTCAAGGGCGCCGACTATCCCAAGCACACCAAGGCCTACCTCGCGCTCGGCACTGCGGCCAAGCGCGCCTACCTGCGTGACACGATCGGCAAGCTGCCGCTCACCTCGATCACGCCGTGGCTGAAGCCGCCGCGCGAGCTCGACACCATCGAATGGTTCGCCTCCCCCACCGACATCGCCCGCGCCCACGCCGAGCTGCGAAGGTTCACCGACCCGAACGTCGGCCGGGTGATGTCGGTCAACCCCGGCAGCCTGGCGGAGGGCACCTGGTACAAGGGCGGCTCGGAGGTGGGCCTTCTGGCCCTCGGCCATTCCTACCGGGCGGCGAACGGGAAGGTCTACGTCATCACCACGCTGGCGGCCGACCCGTCCGCGCCGTTCCCGGCCACCGCGACGCCCGAGTTGGTGTCTCTGACACGGGGCGCGGTCAAGCTGGCGAAGTGATCGCCAGATCCAGGAAGAGGGCGGCCGACCAGCCGAAGCCGCTGGTCGCCCGCTTCGCCTTCCTGCCCGTCTCCGGGTTCCAGTACTCGTAGAGGCCGCCGCCGTCGCGGACCATGGCCAGCGTCCTGGCCACCAGGGCGTCGGCGGCCTCGCCGTACCCGGAACGGCGCAGCCCGTCGGCGAGCAGGTAGTTGACGTTCAGCCAGACCGGTCCGCGCCACATGGCGTCGGGGTCGTGGCGGGGGTCGTCGAAGGCCACGGTGGGCACCGGACGCTCGCCCCAGAAGGAGGGCGAGCGGAGGTCGGCCACCAGGCGGTCGGCGACCTCCTTCGGCAGCCGGCCGGTGAACAGCGGCATCAGGTCCAGCGGGGTTCTGACCTCGGCCTCAACCTCGCCGACCAGGGTGCGGAAGCGAGCGCCCGTCCAGCGCCGCCCGACCATGAGATCGGTGAGCGCCTGGGCCCTGGCCCGCCAGTCCGCGGCCTCGGGTCGGCCGAGCTCGGCCGCGATGTCGGCCAGCCGGTCGTACTGCAGGGCCAGGTAGGAGTTGAGGTCCGGGGGCTCGGCGCGGGGGCCGTGATCCCAGATCGGGCTGTCGTCCAGGCCGGAGGAGTACGGGTGCAGGTACTCGGCCAGGCCGTCGCCGTCCGGGTCGGAGCGCTCGAACCACCACTCCTGCGAGCGGACC
Organism: Nonomuraea sp. NPDC050547; assembly: GCF_044457345.1. NCBI lineage: Bacteria > Bacillati > Actinomycetota > Actinomycetes > Streptosporangiales > Streptosporangiaceae > Nonomuraea > Nonomuraea sp. NPDC050547. The sequence continues at coordinate 54,703 of NZ_JBITGW010000013.1, read as the reverse complement.
AGCTTCGGGTAGACCTCTTCCAGGAAGCCGCGGTCGGGGGCGGCCTCGTGGATCTTCCAGACGGCCCACGCGGTCAGCGGGGGCTTGGTGACCGGCACGACCTCCCTGATCGGCTCGCCGCCGACGTGCTCGGCCAGGCGGGCCAGGTCGGAGCGGGGCAGGTCGGTGGTCTCGGCCAGCGATCCGTGGTCGTGCACGACGTCGGGGATCAGCCCGTCCTCGCGCTGGTTGTCCAGCAGGATGCGGATCTGCTCGCGGGCCAGCTCCGGGTCGGCGTGCCGCAGGGCGATGGCGTGGAAGTAGGAGTCCCAGTTCCACAGGCCGACGTAGCCGTACTTGGAGGGGACGAGCGACTCGCGGCCCCTGATGTCGATCAGGTTGACCGCGAGCGTCCACCAGGCCATCTGGGCGCGCTCGCGCAGGTCCGCGCGGACGGCGGGCAGCTTGGCGAACCACGCCGCCCACCTGGCGGCCGCCTTCTCCAGGACGTCCTCGTGGACGCCCTCGCCGACGAGGGTGAACGTTCCTTCCACGGCGGCCTCGCCCTGGTCCCAGACCGCGCGGGCGCCGGCGCCGACCAGGACGAGGGCCTCCGGGCCGGCGAAGGCCAGGCTCACGCCGTCCTCGAAGTCGATCCGGTCGGGCAGCGCCTGCCGTACCCGCAGCTCGTGGTCGCCGCGGAAGAGCCGCAGGCCCGTCAGGACGGTCGTCTCGCCGAGGCGGGTCTCGTACTGGGCGCGGGCGATCCAGAGGGAGCCGTCGGCGGCGGCCATCACCAGCAGGCGGGAACCGCGGTCGGTGAAGGGGCGCTCGCGCAGGTCGAGGGTGAACAAGGTCAGCGTCCTCCGAGGCCGGAAGCGGCCATCGAGTTGATGATCTTCCGCTGGCCGATCAGGAAGGCGATCAGCGTGGGCACGACCGCGATCGAGGAGGCGGCCAGGATGAGGCCGTAGTCGATCGCGCCGAACTGCTTGGCGTAGGTGGCCAGGAGCAGCGGCACCGTGAACAGCTCAGGCGTGTTGAGGAAGATCAGCGGGAAGAAGTAGGAGTTCCAGGCGGCGAGGAAGGCGATGATGCCCATGGCGCCGAGGCCCGGCTTGATGTTGGGAAGGACCACGCGCCAGAAGATCGTCCAGCGGCCGGCGCCGTCGATCCTGGCCGCCTCCTCCAGCTCCATCGGCACCGCCCGGATGAACTGGCGCAGCAGGAAGACGGCGAACGGGTTGACGATCGTGGGCACGATCAGCGCCAGGTGCGAGTCGACCCAGCCGACCTTGGCCAGCATGAGGTACAGCGCCGTGATCGTCACCTGCGGCGGCACCATCTGGGTGGCCAGGAAGAGCACGAACAGCGCGCCCGAGCCCCTGAACTTGATCCGCGCGAAGGCGTAGGCGGCCATCGCCGAGGTCAGCAGCGTGAGCGCGACGTTGACGACGGCGATGTAAAAGCTGTTCCAGTACGCGGGAAGGATCGTGCTCTCGCCGAGCACGTCGCCGTAGTTCTGCGGCTGCCACGGGCTGGGCAGCCAGTCGGTCGGGTTGTTGAGCATCTGGTGCGTGCCCTTGAAGGATGTCAGCAGCATCCAGACGAAGGGGAACAGCATCAGGAGCCCGCCGACGGTCAGCGAGACGTGCAGGGCGACCTGCCTGGTTCGCATGGCGGATCCCTTAGGAGTCGTAGTGGACGAAGCGCTTCTGCGCCATGAACTGGACCAGGGTGACGATCAGCGTCAGCACCAGCAGCAGGACGCCCGCGGCGCTGCTCATGCCGAACTCGAACTTCTTGAAGCCGAGGTCGAAGAGGTGGTACACGATCGTCTGCGCGCCCTCGTTGTCCTTCGGGTCGACCAGCACGTAGATCAGGTCGAACGCCTGCAGGGAGCTGATGACGGCGACCACGGTGGAGAAGAAGATCGTCGGTGACAGCAGCGGCAGCGTGACCCGGCGGAACGTCTGGAAGGCCGTCGCGCCGTCGATCCTGGACGCCTCGAAGATCGCCGGCGGGATCGTCTGCAGCCCGGCCATGAAGATGACCACGTTGAGCCCGAGCGAGGACCAGATGGTCACGGCCGCGATCGAGACGATCACCCAGGCGGGGCTGCCCAGCCAGTCGGGGCCCGTGATGCCGAACAGGTTCTGCAGCGTGGTGTTCAGCACGCCGTTCTCGTCGTTGGCCAGGATGACCTGCCAGATCAGCGCGACCGCGACCGAGCTGGTGACGACGGGCATGAAGTACAGCACGCGGTAGACGTTGCTGCCCTTGAGGTTGTTGAGCCCCACCGCGACCAACACGGCCAGGGTCAGGCCCACGGGCACGGTGATCAGCGCGATCGCCACCGTGTTCCAGACGGCCCTGCCGAAGTCCGGGCTGCTCAGCTGGGCGGCGAAGTTGTCGAAGCCGACCCACTCCGTGGCGCCGAGACCGTCCCACTTCATGAACGCCAGGACCACGGCGAACAGCAGCGGCACGATGAGGAACAACACCAGGCCCAGGACCTGCGGCGCGAGGAAGAAGGCGGCCCACAGGCCGTCCCGGTTCCGGACCTTCTTGGAGGAGGTCCGGGCCGGGGCGGCCGTGGGGCGGGTGAGCGTCGCCACTAGCCGAGCTTGCCTTCGACGAGCTTCTGCAGCTCGGTCATGCCCTGCTCGACGGGGACCTTGCCCTGCCAGACCTTCAGCAGATGGTCGTTGATGTCCTTGGTCAGGCCCGGCACGGCGACTTCCTCCGGGTAGTTGGCGAAGCCGTTGTCACGCACGTCGATCAGGGTCTGCGCGTGCTCGGGGTAGCCGTCCAGGACGACCGACTCCGCGCCCTTGATCGACGGCACGGCGCCGCCGCCCTTCATGCGGGTGATCTGGCCTTCCTTGCTGACGAAGTTCGTGAAGAACTGGAAGGCCTCCTTCGCGTGCGGAGTGTCCTTGTTGATCGCCAGGTAGGAGGCGGCCACGGCGCCCGACATCGGCTTCCCGTCCGGGGAGGGGAAGGGGACGATGTCGTAGTTGGACTTGTCGCCGCCCTTCTTGAGGATGTCGATCACCCAGCGGCCACCGGCGTAGAAGCCGGCCTTGTGCTTGAGGAACTGCGTGTTGCCGCCGTTGCTGGCCGGGAGCAGGTCGATCGAGACGAACGTCTTGTCCTGGTAGCCCTTGGCCAGCGTCTGCAGCGCCTCACGGGACTTGGGGTCGGTCGTCGCGGTGAACTTGCCGCCGTCCCACGCCTTGCCGCCGAAGCCGTGGATCATGCTGTACGTGGAGCCGTACCAGTTCCAGAACAGGGAACCGGACTTGCCCGCCTTGACCAGCTTCTGGCCCATCTCCAGGTACTTGGGCATCGTCCACTGGCCGGCGGCGTACAGCTCGGCCGGGTTCTCGGTGATGCCGGCGTCCTTGAGCGCCTGCTTGTCGAACCAGAGGACCTCGGGGTTGACGTCGTTCGGGACGCCGTAGATCTGGCCGTCCTTCTTGGCGCCGCCGTACACGCCGTCGAAGAAGTCCTCGGGCTTGCTCTTGGAGTCGGCGCCGGCGAGCTTGTCGTTGAGCGGGGTCAGGACACCGGCCTGGACGAACTTGCCGATGTTGTCGTCGCCCACGAAGAACACGTCGGGCGCGGTCTTGCTGGTCAGCTGGGTGAGGAGCTTGGGGTGGTAGTCGTCGTACTTGGCCACCGGCTCAAGCTTGAGCTTGATGTTGGGGTTCTTGCTCTCGAACTCCTTGACCAGGGGCTCGTAGAGCTTCATGTCCTCCGCCGACCCCCAGGCCGACCAGCGAATGGTCACCGGGCCGCCGGCGGCGTCCTTGCCGCCGGAGCCGGCGACGCCCGGTGCGCCGCCGCCGCCACTGCACGCAGTGGCAGCGATCGCGAGGATGCCGATGACGGCCGCCGCACGCTTCATGTCTTACTCCTGAGGGGTGTTACGCGAGCCCGCCGCCGTCGACGACGAGCGCTGATCCGGTGATGTAGCTGGCGGCGTCACTCGCCAGGAAGAGCACGGCCTGAGCGATCTCCTCGGGGGTGCCCGAGCGACCCATCGGCCGGTCGGCGGCGTCCTTCTCGAACGCCGCCCAGTCCTCGTTGAGCTGCTTGGCCTCGTCGCGCAGCATCGGGGTGTTGGTGTCGCCGGGATTGACGGAGTTGACGCGGATCCCGGCCTTGGCGTGGTCGATCGCCAGCGCCCTGGTCATGTTGACCACGGCCGCCTTGGAGGCGCAGTAGGAGATCGCGTTGCCGCCGCCCTTGAGGCCCCAGCCCGAACCGGTGTTGACGATCGAGCCGCCTTCGGTCATGGCCGGGATGGCGTACTTGCTCATGAGGAACACCGAGCGCACGTTGACCGCCATGACCCGGTCCCACTCCTCGACGTCGAGGTCGAGTGCGGTGGTGCGGCGGATGATGCCGGCGTTGTTGAACAGCACGTGCAGGCCGCCGTAGGTCTCGACCGCCGTGCGGACGATCAGCTCGCAGTCCTCCGGCCGCGACACGTCGGCCGGTACGGCGGTGCCGCCGATCTCCTCGGCCACGGCCCGCGCGCCCGCGGCGTCGACGTCGGCGACGACGACCTTCGCGCCCTCCTTGGCGAACAGGATCGCGGTCGCGCGGCCGATGCCCGAGGCACCGCCGGTGACGATCGCTACCTTGCCGTCGAGCGTGCTCATATCTGGAACTCCTCACTTGCCGGACAGATCCGGTAGATCGTGCTTTCGCGGTAACCGGTGATCACCCGGACGTGCCCGCTGAGCTTGCTGTCTGTCTCGTCGTCGCCGGTGTCGGCCAGCAGCGGCCGGCCGTTGAGCGCGGCCAGCTTCTGCTGGGTGGCCAGCACGAACAGCTCCCCTCCGCCGTCCCTGACCGCGTCGAGCACCCGGGGCGAGACCTGCTGGTTGCCGCGGCCGAGCACGAAGCCCTGCCCGCCGATCACCGACAGGACCAGCGCCGACCGCTCGCCGCTCACCAGCTCGAACAACTCGGGCTCCGAGACGTCCGCACCGACCACGACACCACCGACGCCGCCGAATCCCGAGCCGCCACGCTCGACCACGTCCACGCCCAGCAGGGTCGTGGCCAGCCCCAGCTCCCTGCCCACGGCCAGCGTGGTCGCGCCGGGGCCCAGGACGTAGCGGATGCCGGGGCGCATCGTGGCCACGACCTCGCGGGCGATGCCCTCGACGGTCCCCTCGGCCGTCGCGGACGAGCCCGCCTTCCTGCCCGACAGCGCCGCACGGGCCGCGGGGACCCTGAGCGAGCCGTACAGGCGTGGACTGACCGCGCCGCGGCGGTAGAGCTCCTCGTCGAGATCCACCACCTCGGCCTCGGCCGTCGTGCCGTCGAAGTCGGCGGCCACGAACCCGGCCGTGGCCGGGCTGAGGGCGAAGCAGCCCGAGTAGACCTTGACACCCGCCGGGATCCCGAGGACCGGAGGGGCCGCTTCACCCAGCTCCCGGACGGCGTCCAGGACGTCGCGCGCGGTGCCGTCGCCGCCGGCGAACAGCAGCAGGTCGACATCGGCCAGCGCGGCCACCGCCGCCCTGGTGTCCGCCGCCGTCGTCAGCCCCACCCCGCCGGCGATCCGGCCGGGCTCCGGGTTGTGGGGGGCCGGTGGCCGTACCAGCTCGTGGGCGCCTTCGACGCCCATCGGGCCGGGGACCGTGGCGATCCGGACGCCGGGACGGCGGGCGAGCAGCGTGCGGACGGCCTGCGCCGCCCGCTCCCCCGCCCGCGGCCGCGCGCCCCTGGCCAGGGCCTCGCGCTGGACGTCCGGCCCGTCGCTGCCCTTGAGCCCGGCCGAGCCGCCGAGCCCGGCCACCGGATTGACCACCAACCCCACGGTGAACATGGCTCAGTCCCGGCCCTGCAGGTGCTTGCGGACGTAGGCGCGCCAGGTGGGCGCCCACTGCTTGGGGTCGTCCAGCGACGTCATGTCGATCTTGTGGATCGTCTGGTTGTACGGCGCGCCCTTGACGAACTCCGGATCCCGGCGCGCCTCATCGGCGACGTGGGCCAGGATCGCGGCGTACTCGTCGAGGTCCTCCTTGGCGTAGGACTCGGTCGGCTCCAGTGTGAAGGGCTCGGGCACCAGGTAGGGGTGGTGCGAGGTCCAGTAGTGGACGCCGAAGTCGGCGGCGCGCACGCCGATCTCCTCCGAGTGCACGCCGGTCTCCTCCGACAACTGCTGCCAGGAGTAGCGGGCCTGCTCGACGTGGCGACTGTTCCATGGGACGGAGGCGCCGGGAATCTGGAGGATCTTGTGCATGAGGTAGTTGTTGTTGAGCACCGCGGTCTCGGCGACCTGACGGAGCCCTTCCGCGCCCAGCGACATGATCCATGCGTAGGCCCGGACGACGTTCGGGGTGACGCCGAGGAACGGGCGGATCTTGCCAACGGACTTTTCCGGATATTTCAGCACAAAACGCTCAGTGCCGTCGAATTCAGTAGTGTCGGATTCAACCCGGTCGACGGTCGGCTCGGGCAGGAACGGCTCCAGCGCGGACGAGACGCCACAGGCGCCCGCCGCCGGTCCGCCGCAGGCGTGCGGGGTGGAGAACGTCTTGTGCAGGTTGAAGTGGCACAGGTCGAAACCGACGTCACGCGCCCGGGTGATGCCCAGGATGCCGTTGGCGTTGGCCTGGTCGTAGCAGGCCAGGCCGCCCACCGAGTGGACCAGGTCCACGAACTCCTTGATCCGCGGGTTGAAGACGCCCGTGTCCTCGGGGTTGGTGATCATCAGCGCGGCGGTGCGCGGGCCGATGGCCGCCTTCAGCGCCTCGATGTCCGGCAGGCCCTCGGCGTCCGGCATCAGCGTGATGACCTCGTACCCGGCGGTCTTGGCGCAGGCCGCGTTGGACGGGTGCGAGAACATCGTGGTGATGACCTGGTCGCGGCCCTCACCGCCGTTGGCGGCGTGGTAGGCGCGGATCATCGCGATGTTGGCGTAGATCGCCGCCGACCCCGAGCCCGGCTGCAGCGAGACCCGGGACATCCCCGAGATCTCCGCCAGCATCCGCTCCATGCGCCAGTAGATCTCCAGCACGCCCTGCACGGTGTCCTCGTGCTGGTGCGGGTGGAGCGGCCCGGTCGCCTTGGCGAACAGGTCGTTGACCTTGGGGCTGTACTTCATCGTGCAGGTGCCCTGGCCGACGTCGATGTTGAGGTCGAAGCCCAGGTTCTCCTGCGACAGCCGCAGGTAGTGCCGCAGCACGTGCAGCTGCGACATCTCGGGCAGCTTCGGCGCGTGCTCCCGACGCACCGACGCGGGCAGCTCCACCGCGGGCCCCTCGGCCTTGGGCACGGCGATGCCGCGCCGTCCAGGGTGCGAGAGCTCGAAGATGATCGGCTCGTCCCACCGGGCCTGGTGGAAGCGGCGCAGCGGCGGCTTCGGCGCCACCGGCAGCTCGGCGAACGACTCTCCGTGACCGCTCATGCGCCCAGAACCTCCTTGACGGCCGCTGCGAGCCGGTCGATGTCGTCGGTGGAGTGGCACTCGGTCACGCACACGAGCACCGTGCGGTCGTCGAGGGCGACGCCGCCGAAGATCCCCTTGTCCCGCAGCCCGTCCAGGAGCGCGCCGGACGAGGGCACCTCAATCGCGAACTCGCGGAAGTGCACGGCGTCCTTGTGGCGCACGGTGACGTGCCGGCCCAGGGCGTCCATGGCGTAGCGGGTACGCGACAGGATCGTCTCCCCGAGCTCCTTCATGCCCTCCGGGCCCATGAGCGCCAGGTAGACACCGGCCGTGATGCCCCACAGGGCGGCGGCCGTACCCACCCATTCCTTGCCCTCTTCGCGGTGGGCGAAGGAGGTGCGGTCGTAGTAGACGTCGCCGAAGCCGTACTCGCCGGGGACCTGCGTCGGCGCGATGCCGAACAGGCGCGAGGGGAACTCCGCGACCAGCGGCTCGTGGTCCTGGGTGGCGATGTAGCCGGCGTGGCCGCCGCCGAAGCCCGGGTGCATGCCGAGCGGCTGGATGTCGCCGCAGGCGATGTCGGCGCCGTAGGCGGCCGGGGGCGCGAGGACGCCGAGGGAGATCGGGTCGGCGCTGACGACCAGCAGCGCGCCGTTGGCGTGCGCCAGGTCGGCCAGTTCCTTGCCCCGGGTCTCGACCACGCCGTAGACGTTGGGGGTCTCCAGGTAGATCGCGCCGAAGGTGTCGTCGATCGCGACCTCGCCGATCTCGCCGTTGGCGGCGACCGGCGCGAAGACCATCTCGATGTCGTGGCCGAGGAAGTCACGCAGCTTGCTCAGCTTGTCGGCGGCGATGGCGCCGCTGAGCAGGACCTTGGGCCGGCCGGTGTAGCGGCAGGCCATGCGGATGGCGGTGCCGGACGCCTGGTAGCCGTCGTAGGTGGGGACGTTGACCACGTCCATCTCGAGCAGCTCGCCCATCATGCTCACGTACTCGAACAGGGCCTGGAAACGCCCGTGGTCCTCGTACGGCTCGCCGGCGTAGGCGGTGAGGAACTCGCTGCGGGAGTTGACCTCGTCGCAGACGGCCGGGACGTAGTGCGCGTAGCTGCCGTGCCCGAGGAAGCTCAGCCCGGCCACGTTCTTGGCGAACAGGCCCTCCATGTGGCGCACCAGGTCCTGCTCGGCCACCAGCGGCGCGGGCAGGTCGAGGGGACGGTTCAGGCGGAGCTCGGCCGGGATGTCGGCATAGAACTCCTCGACGCTCCGCGCGCCGACGGCGGCCAGCATCTCGGCCCTGACACCCGGCTCGGTGTTCGGGATATAGGGGTGTGTCAACGGATCTCCTTCAACACGATGGCGTCTCGGGGGGCGAGCTCGATCTCGCCGTGGAGGTTGGTCTGGGTGAGCAGGTCCTCGCCGCGGTGCGGGAGCGTGACCCGCCGGGTCTCGGCGGTGTGGTTGAGCAGGAAGAGGTACGCGCCCCTCCGCACGGCCTCCACCCCCTCGGGAACCTCGACGCCGCGGACGCCCGCGCGGGCGAGCACGTCGTCGAGGATCGGGGTCACGTCGTCGAGCAGGCAGCTCAGGTAGGTGGCCCGGCCCTTGCGGGTGATCGCGGGCCGCCCGTCGAGGTCGCCGCCCTGGTAGCGGGCGAGCACCTCGGCGTCGATCGGCCGCAGCCACTCCGCCCACGTGTGCGCGCTGCCGCCCTCCACGGGCTGGCGGACGCCGTCGGGCAGCGGCCACCACTCGTCCACGGCCACGCCGAGCAGCTCGCGCAGCGGTCCCGGCGCGCCGCCGTCGTGCACCTGGTCGTTGGCGTCGACCACGCCGCTGAACGGCCCCACGACCAGCTCTCCCCGGTACGCCGCGAGCTCGTCACCGGCGAGGTAGAGGTTGGGCGCGATCACCAGCTTGTAGCCGGACAGGTCCCGGCCGGGCGGCGTGAGGTCCACGGCGATGCCGCGCGCGTGCAGCGGCGCGTACCAGGCCAGCAGGAGGTCCTTGAGCTTGAGCCGGTTGGACGGCATCGACTCGGGCGCCTCCAGGCCCCACCAGCTGTCCCAGTCGAGGACCAGGGCTACCTCGGCGTCGCTGTGGGAGCCGGCGACCTCGCCGAGCCTGCGCAGGTCCGCGCCCAGGCGCAGAGTGTCCTGCCAGCCCCGGGTGTCGGTGCCGCCGTGCGGGAGCATCGCGGAGTGGAACTTCTCCGGGCCGTACTTGGCCTGGCGCCACTGGAAGAACATGACGCCGTCAGAGCCGTGGGCCAGCGCCTGCAGGCTGTGCAGGCGCATCATGCCGGGCGGCTTGGGCGCGTTGACCTCGCGCCACGACACGGCGCTCGGGGCCGACTCCAGCAGCAGCCACGGCTGCCGCTTCAGCGAGCGCATGAGGTCGTAGCTGAGGGCCACGGCCACGTGCGAGCGCGGGTCGGCGGGGTCGGGGTAGGCGTCGTCGCTGACGAGGTCCTCGGCGGCGGCCCACTTCCAGTAGTCCAGGCCGTGCAGGATGCTCATGAAGTTCGTGGTGACCTTGACCTCGGGGGTCACCCGGCGCAGCACGGCCTTCTCGGCCTCGAAGAGCTCCAGCAGGGCGTCGCTGCAGAAGCGGCGCCAGTCGAGGAGCTGTGCGGGGTTGACCGGGCCGGGGGCGGTGCGCGGCGGCTCGACCTGGGCCAGGTCGGTGTAGTGCTGGCCCCAGCAGGACGTGCCCCAGGCGGCGTTGAGGCCGTCGGCGTCCTTGTAGCGCTCGGCGAGCCAGCGGCGGAAGTGCCGGGCCGACTCCTCGCAGAAGCATTCGAGTGTGTGGTCGGCGTACTCGTTGCCGATGTGCCACATGGCCAGGGCCGGGTGGTCCTTGTAGCGCTCGGCCATCGCCTCGGCCAGCCGTACGACGTGGTCCTTGAAGACCGGGGAGCTGGGGCAGTAGCCCTGCCGGGAGCCGAACTCCAGACGCACGCCGTCGGCGCTCACCGGCATCACCGAGGGGTGCTCGCGCACCAGCCACGGCGGCGGGGTGGCGGTCGCGGTGGCCAGGTCGGCGGCGATCCCGTGCTCGTGCAGGAGGTCGAGGACGCGGTCGAGCCAGCCGAAGTCGTACTCGCCCCGCCTCGGCTCCAGCCGCGACCACGAGAACACGGCGACGGTGGCCATGTTCACGCCGGCCTCGGCCATCAGACGCATGTCCTCGGCCCAGACCTCCTCGGGCCACTGCTCGGGGTTGTAGTCCCCTCCGAACAGCAACCCCGGCACCCGGGTCAGCCCCACGCTTACTCCTCTTGTGCTGTGTACTATTTTGTACACAGAATTCATAGTGCAGTATTTTGCATCACGTCAAGCGCTACGCTGATCAGGGAAGATCACACCGAAGGAGTGCCATGCCGATCGAGCGGCGACCACTGCGCGAGCAGATCAGGGACGAGCTCTTGAGAAGGCTCGATCGCGGCGACTTTTCCGCGGGCACGGACATCAACGAGGCGGCGCTGGCGGGCGAGCTCGGCGTCAGCCGTACTCCCCTGCGTGAGGCGCTCATCACACTCGCGGGCGAGGGCGTGCTGGAGAGCTCCCAAGGCAGGGGCTTCCGGTTCGCACCGGTGAGCAAGAGGGAGTTCAGGGAGCTGTGCGAGATCGTCGCCGCCCTGGAGTCACTGGCGCTGGAGACCTCCGACCCCGGCTACCTGCGCAAGATCGCTCCCGAGCTGCTACGGCTGGCGCGCGACTTCCCCGACCCGGTCGCCGAGCAGCAGATCATAGAACGGCACGACGACGAGTGGCACGACCTGCTGCTGAGCGGCTGCCAGAACGAACGGCTGCTGGACCTGATCACCAGCGTCAAGGCCGGCATGCGGCGCTACGCCCACCTGATCGCCGGCGACGACGCCCCCCTGGAGCGCGAGGCGGCCGAGCACTGCGAGGTGGCCGAACTGCTCATGGCCGGGCACCTCGACAAGGCGACCGAGGCGCTGCGCGACAACTGGGTGAACGGGATGGAGCGCATGATGTCCCGCATCCCCTCCGCTTAGACCCGGAATAGTTGAAAGATAAACTGGGTTAGGCCCTGCAGACACCGCAGGAAGGAGCCCGACATGCCCGCCGTAACCGTCGAGAACCCGCTCACCCTCCCGCGCATCCCGGCCCACACCGGTCCGCAGCGCAAGGTGCTGGCGGTCGAGACCGCGCCCACCGGCTTCGAGGGCGAGGGCTTCCCCGTCCACAAGGCCCTGGCCGCCATCAAGCCGCAGTACCTCGACCCGTTCGTCATGATGGACCAGATGGGCGAGGTCGACTACGCCGCCGGCGAGCCCAAGGGCACCCCGTGGCACCCGCACCGCGGCTTCGAGACCGTCACGTACATGATCGACGGAGTCATGGACCACCTCGACTCCAACGGCGGCGGCGGCACGATCACCAACGGCGACACCCAGTGGATGACGGCCGGCGCCGGCATCCTGCACAAGGAGGCGCCGCCGGAGTGGCTCGTCCAGAAGGGCGGCCTCTTCCACGGCATCCAGCTCTGGGTCAACCTCCCCGGGTCCAAGAAGATGATCGCCCCCCGCTACCAGGACATCGGCAGGTCCAGCGTCGTCCTGCTCAGCAGCGACGACGGCGGCGCGCTGGTGCGCCTGATCGCCGGCGACCTGGGCGGGCACGCCGGGCCCGGCTCCACCCAGACGCCCATCACGCTGCTGCACGCCTCGCTCAGCCCCGGCGCGCGCCTGACGCTGCCGTGGCGCAAGGACTTCAACGCCCTCGCGTACGCGCTGTCAGGGAACGGCAGCGCCGGGACGGAGAAGACGGCGTTCGGCAGCGGGCAACTGGCGGTGTTCGACGGGTTCGGCAACCGGCCCGGAATGGCCACCTCGGGTGAGGCGATCACGCTCACCGCGGCGCCGCGTTCGGCGCTTGAGGTGATCGTCCTGGGCGGCGAGCCCATCGGGGAGCCGGTGGCGCACTACGGGCCGTTCGTCATGAACACGCGGGCCGAGCTGGTTCAGGCCTTCGAGGACTACCAGGCGGGCAAGCTGGGCGTCATCCCGGCCGAACACGCCTGACCTCATCCGGCCCGCTTCTCCGATTCCGCGGCCGCCCACGCGAAGACGCTTCTGGCCATCAGCGACTGTTCGCCCGCCGCCCTGGCGGCGAAGACCTCGGCGCGGACCCGGTGCACGCCCGGGTCGCCGGGGGCGGCCAGTGCGGCCATCTCGGCCAAGTGGCCGGCCAGGCGCTCGTCACCCTCGCCCAGGGCCTTCAGCGCGGCGTCGGCCAGCACCGAGGCGCCGCCGGCCAGCCCGGCGACCGCCGCGGCCACGGTGGCGTCCGGGGCGGGCTTCAGGGTGGCGGGGTTGCCGTCGTACCAGCCGCCGTACAGCCGCCAGAGGTTCCTGACCACGAACTCGGGCTCGTCGTAGCGGGCACGCAGGTACGGCCGGTCGGACAGGTGCGCCGGCGGGCGTACCGTGTGCATGATCTCGTCCAGGCGGGCGCCGGTGTTGAGGAGGCCGAGCGCCTGGGTGACCAGGGACTCCAGCCATTCCGCCGTCTCCAGGAGCGCCGTGCGGACGCGGTCGCGGCCGAAGACGGGCGCGCCGTGGCTCGGGAGCATGATCTCGGCGTCCAGGGCCGCCATGCGGCGCAGGGCGTGGACCCACTCGCGCGGGTAGCGCTGGACCTTCTGCGGATTGCCGCAGTTCGGGGTGACCCAGATGAACAGGTCGCCGGGCAGCAGGAGCTTGTGTTCCGGGACGTAGCAGACGCTCGCGTCGTCGGTCTCACCCTTTGCGTGGAAAAGGTCGAAGGTGAGGCTGCCGCGCCGTACCGTCAGAGAGTCGTCGAAGGTGACGTCGGGGTGACGGTAGTCCATGGGCCAGCGCAGGTTCGGGGCCTGGAACTGGCGCTGGTTGATGATCGCGTTGTAGCCGTTCGTCAGCACGTAGCGGTGGAAACGGGCTACAACTGCTTTGTGGGCGTAGATCGTCGCGCGGGGTCCGGACTCCTCGAAGGGCGCGGTGCCGAAGACGTGGTCGATGTGGCCGTGAGAGTAGAAAGCCGTGGTCAGCGGGGCCTTCGACCAGGCGCGTACGTCGGTGTGGAGCTGGGCAGCCGAGAAGGGGCTGCTGGTGTCGAAGAGGACCAGTTCGCCCTCGGTCTCGAAGGTGATCACGTTTCCGAAGCCCGGCCACCACCCGAGCCCGTCCGCGATCGGCTGGACGCCCTTGCCGTCCATGCCCGTGTCCACGATGCTGTCGTCCGACTCGCCGTTCCAGATTCGGTCCGCGTACTCCTCAATCATGGGCATCACCTTGTTCTAGAACACGATTCTAGGCAAGGGGTCACGGAAGCGCCTCACAAGGTCACGGGTCGATTGCGCCCTCTTGACGGGAGTCACCGGACATTCGTACGTTCGGCAAAACGTTTAGGAAACTTTCCTAATTGATCCCCTTCAGGAGAGATCCGTATGTCCCACCCGGGAGAGATCACACGGCGCCAGCTGCTGCGCCGGATCGGCCTGACCGCGTTCGTCGCCGGCCCCGGGGTGGGCCTGCTCTCAGCCTGCGCCACCGGCGGGACGGCGGCTCCGTCCGCCTCCGCCCCCGCACCCGCCTCCAGCGCCGGCTCCGACCCGAAGAACCCCTTCGGCGTCGACGCCAAGAAGGGCCTCGAGGTCGTCATCTTCACCGGCGGCTTCAAGGACGACTACGCCAAGCTCGTCCACGAGGCGATGTACACCAAGTCCTTCGCCGGCGTCTCCATCAAGCACACCGGCACCCAGAACGTCGGCACCATGCTGCGCCCGCGCTTCCTGGCCGGCGACGCGCCCGACGTCGTCAACAACTCCGGCCCCGAGGCCATGGACGTGGCCGCGCTCGCCGCCGAGGGCCACGTCGCCGACCTGGGCCCGCTCTGGGACGCCCCGGCGCTCGACGACCCGGGCAAGAAGGTCCGTGACACCGTCACCCCGGCCGCGCTCGAGGAGGGCAAGCTCAACGGCAAGGACATGACGCTCAACTACGTCGTGTCCCACCGCGGGCTCTGGTACAACAGCAAGCTCTTCGAGAAGGAGGGCTGGACGCTCCCGCAGACCCTCGACGAGTTCAAGGCGCTGGGCGACAAGGCCAAGGCCAAGGGCATCCACCTGTTCGCCTACCCGGGCCAGAAGGGCCCGTACTACATGCTGTGGAACATGCTCTACCAGGCCGCGAAGATCGGCGGCAACCAGGCCATCATCGACATCGACAACCTGGTGGACAACGCCTGGAAGTCGGAGGCGTTCAAGGCGTCCGTGACCGCCTGGCACGAGATCTTCACGAAGTACAGCGACAAGTCCTACCTCGGCCTGGACCACACCCAGACCCAGATCAAGCACCTGCAGGACAAGTTCCTGTTCTACCCGACCGGCTCCTGGCTGGAAGGTGAGATGGCCAAGGACAAGCCCGACACCTTCGAGTACGCCCTCGCGCCGTTCCCCACCGTCACCGCCAACGACACGATGCCCTACGGCGCCATCCAGGTCGGCACCGGCGAGGTCTTCTTCGCCACCGCGAAGGGCAAGAACCCGCAGGGCGCGCTGGAGTACCTGCGCATCATGCTCTCCAAGGAGGGCGCGAAGGGCTTCGTCCAGCAGACCAAGAGCCTCACCATCGTGAACGGCTCCGCCGAGGGCGTCGACCTGCCCCCGGGCCTGGCCTCGGCCAACAAGGTGCAGACCGCCGCCGGTCAGAGCCTCATCACCTCCGCGCGCTTCGAGGGCTGGTACAAGGAGCTGTTCGACTACGCCTGGGCGCAGCAGAACATCCTCATGGGCGGCCGGATGACCGTCGACGAGTTCCTGGACAAGGTCCAGAAGAAGGCCGACGACATCAAGGCCGACTCCTCCGTCGCCAAGCAGACCAGGAACGCGTAACTCGATGGAGCGGCTTCGCAAGTACGGTTTCGTCCTGGGATTTCTCGCCGTCCCGGTGACGCTTTACGTAGTCTTCGTGATCAGTCCGTACATCCAGGCTTTTCAGCTCTCGCTGACGAGCTGGAACGGCTACCAGGCGAACCCCGCCTTCGTCGGGTTTGAGAACTTCACCAGACTCTTCAACGACGAGGTCTTCTGGAACGCCCTGCGGACCCACGGGATCGTCCTGCTTGTGATGCCGCTCGTCGTGCTCGCCCTCGCGCTGGTCTTCGCCTTCCTGCTCAATCTGGGCGGCGGCTCGCGCGGGGCCGGCATGCGGGGCGTGTGGGGCTCGACCTTCTACAAGGTCGTGTTCTTCGCGCCCCAGGTTCTGGCCGTCGCCATCGTCGGCGTGCTCTGGAAGGCGATCTACCGCCCCGACGAGAGCGGCGTGATCAACGGCGCCGTCATGAAACTGGGCGGCGAGCCGATCGGCTGGATGAGCGACCCGAACCTGGCCCTCTGGTCGCTCATCGCGGTCATGGTCTGGCAGGCGGTCGGCTTCTACGTGGTGCTGTTCTCCGCGGGCATGTCGGCCATCCCGAAGGACTACTTCGAGGCCGCCGCGCTCGACGGGGCCGGCCGGTTCACCCTCTTCTTCCGCATCACGCTGCCGCTGCTGCGTGACACGATCCAGGTCGGCTGGGTCTACCTGGGCATCGCCGCCTTCGACTGCTTCGCCCTGGTCCAGGTGCTCACCCTGGACGCCGGCGGCCCCGACGGCGCCACCACCGTGCTCCCCGTGGAGATCTTCAAGACCGCCTTCTCCTACAGCAAGGTCGGGTACGCCTCCGCGATGGGCGTGGCGCTGTTCTTCCTGACGGTCACCTTCGCGGTGCTTACCCTGCGCGTCACCCGGCGCGAGAAGATCGAGATGTGATGGATCCGAAGCGACACGCATCCATCCGTCATCGCTCCGCAAGAGGACTCTGACATGCGAAACAAGCCGAAGCCCAGCGCCCTGAGCGGCCTGTCGCACGTCGCGCTCGCCGTCTGGGCGCTGCTGATCATCCTGCCGCTCCTGTGGACGTTCCTGGCCGCGTTCAAGGACAACACCGAGATCTTCGGCGACGCGCTCCAGTTCCCCGGCGCGGCCCGCTGGGACAACTGGGCCCGTGCCTGGGAGAAGGCCCACGTCGGGCAGTACATGATCAACACGGTGATCGTCGTGTTCTTCAGCACGCTCGGCACGATGTTGTTCGGCTCGATGGCCGCGTACGTGCTGGCCCGCTACAAGTTCGTCGGCAGCAAGCTCATCTACCTGCTGTTCGTCTCCGGCATGGCGTTCCCGGTGTTCCTGGCGATCACCCCGCTGTTCTTCGTGGTGAAGCAGGTCGGGCTGCTCAACTCCTATCTCGGCCTGATCATCGTCTACATCGCCTACTCGCTGCCCTTCACCGTGTTCTTCCTGGCCGCCTTCTTCCGTACGCTGCCCGAGGCGGTAGCGGAAGCGGCGAAGATCGACGGGGCCTCGCACACCCGCACGTTCTTCCAGGTCATGCTGCCGATGGCCAAGCCCGGCCTGATCAGCATCACCATCTTCAACGTGCTGGGCCAGTGGAACCAGTACCTGCTGCCGCTCGCGCTCGTGCCGGCCGATCGTTCGAAATGGGTCATCACGCAGGGCATCGCCGACATCTCCACCATCGCCGGCTATGAGGCCGACTGGCCTGCTCTGTTCGCCGCCATGAACCTGGCGATCATCCCGGTGCTGATCGTCTACATCATCTTCCAGCGCCAGATCCAGTCCGGGCTCGGCGCGGGAGCCTTGAAGTAACGTTGCCCTCATGAGTGAGTGGACCCGCGAAGGTGAGGAACTCCGGCGCACGATCACCGCGCCGGACTTCCCCACGGCCATCCGCATCGTCGACGAGATCGCGGTCAAGGCCGAGGAGATGAACCACCATCCCGACATCGACATCCGGTGGCGTACCCTCCACCTGGTCCTGACCACGCACGACGCGGGCGGCCTGACCGACCTCGACCACCGGCTGGCGGCCGTCATCGACGACATCGCGGCAAAACACGGAGCGTAGGCGCCCGATCACTCGCTAGAGTTGGCGGGCCCACAGCCCGTCACTCCGGGGAGAGAGCATGCGTCGGCCCGCCATCCTTCTGTCGTTGTTCGTGCCGCTGCTGGCCGCGGGCTGCACGCAGTCCGCCACCCCCGCGGCGGCCCCGTCACCCGCCGCCGCCGTGACGCTCAAGGGCGCCGGCCGCTTCACCGACGCCGACACCGCGGCCATCGCCTACGACCGCGCACTCGCCCCCGCCGGATCCCAGGCCAGCCTGACCGCCGAGTCGATCGGCGGCAGGACAACGTCGTCGCTGGTCGTGGAGGGGCTGCTGCCCAAGCGTGCGTACGGCGCGCACCTGCACACCAACCCGTGCGGCGCCAAGCCCGACGACGCCGGGCCCCACTTCCAGCACCACGGGAAGAGCGCCAGTGCGGCGAACGAGGTGTGGCTCGACCTCACCACGGACGCCGAGGGCACGGGGCGCGCGACAGCCCGCAACGACTGGGCCCTGGAGCCGGGCCATCTCCCCCGCGCCCTGGTCATCCACGCCCAGACGACCACCAGCACGGGACCGTCAGCGGGCACCGCAGGCCCCCGAGTAGCCTGCCTCACCCTCAACTAGCCTCACCCCTCCCCCGGCCGCCCCTCCCCGGGAGGCGGCGGCGCTCATTCAGCTGTCAGCGCCGCGCCACCCGCTCTCCCTCGCAACGCCGCTTCACGTCGCCACCACGTCCGCATCGCTGCGTGCCCCGCCCTCGCCGCGCGCTTCGCTTCGCCTCGCCCCGCTCACCCGCGCCCGCCGCCCGTTTCGCGCCGCCGCTCCCTTCGCGCTCGGCCTTTCGCGCACGCCCACTGAAGCGCCCCACTCCCGTGCCCAGGTCTGGGCGGACTTGTCGGCTATGGCCCTAGGATGCTTACACAATTACGTCGAAGGGCTTGAAGAATGTCTGAACGCCGGTGGCAGCCGCCCCGCTTAAGGCTTTTCGAGGGTGACCACAGGCGCGCCACCTGGCTGGAACTCCTGTACGACCTCGTGTTCGTCGTGGCCGTCGCGGAGCTCGCCGACGTACTGGCCCACGGAAACGGCCTGGCCTTCGTCGGCCTGTTCGTCCCGCTCTGGTGGGCCTGGGCGGGCTATGTCTTCTACGCCAACCGCTTCGACACCGACGATGTCAGCCACCGCCTGCTCATGCTGCCGCAGATCCTCGCGATCGCCCTCATGGCGGCCAGCGTCGGCGACATCGGCAACCGGTCGGCGTTGTTCGCCGTGTCGTACGTCGTCGTACGTCTGCTGCTCATCGTCGCCTACATCAGAGCGCGCAAGCACGTCCCCGAGGCCCGCGCGCTCACCACCCGCTACATCCAGGGCTTCGCGATCGCGGCGGCGATCTGGCTGCTGTCGCTGGCGTTCGAGCCGCCGATCCGGTACGTCCTGTGGGGCGTCGCCGTGGCCATCGACCTGGCGACGCCGTTCCTCGCGCGACGCCATCAAGGCTCACTGCCGCCGCAGACGGAACACCTCCCCGAGCGGTTCGGACTGTTCGTCGTGATCGTCCTGGGCGAGGTCGTGGCGGCGGTCGTGTTCGGCCTCAAGAGCCACGCCGTGACGCCGGGCAGCGTCCTGATCGCGCTGAGCGGGATCGCGGTGGCGATGGCCTTCTGGTGGCTGTACTTCGGGCACCTCGACGAGTCCGTCGTCCTGCGCACGCGGCTGGCGGGGCAGGTATGGGTGTATTCGCACCTGCCGCTCGCGCTCGGGCTGGCCGCGTTCGGCATCGGGGTGGAGCACGCCCTGGCCGATCCGGGATCGTCCGGCTGGTCGGTGGGCATCCCCGCCGCGCTCGTACTGGCGGCGCTCGGCCTGCAACACCTCTGCTCCGGCGACCGCCGTTCCTCCACCGTCCGCGCCGCGAGCGCCGGGCTGATCCTCGTGTTCTCGTGGCTCCCGGTGACCGCTGTGCTCCTGTTCGTCCTGCTCCTCGGCGCCGGTCAGGTCGCGTACCTGCTGGCCCGCCCCGTCACCGGAGACGCACAATGATCGAAGACCTCTTCACCCGCCAGCTGACGGCCATCGCCGACGGCGACCTGGAGGCCATCCTCGCCCAGTACCACGAGGACGCCATGATCGTCCGCCTGGACCACGTGGCAACGGGCCCCGAGGAGATCCGCGCCTTCTTCACCGCCTACCTGGCGCTCAAGCCCCAGGTGGCGGAGATCAAAGCCCTCCAGGCCGTGAACGACACCATCTTCTACAACGCCGTCATGACGGTGAACAACAACCAGGTCAGCGCCTACGGCACCCTGATCATCCGAGACGGCCGGATCTGGCGCCAAACCGCCGCCGCCATCCCCCTGTAGCCCACCCTCCTCACCCGACCGCGCCGCACCGCCTCAGGCGCGGCGCCCTTCATCCGGTACGCCGTCCAACCCGGCCTCCACCACAACCCACGCCCTACCCAGGCCAGTTCGCGCGCCTACACCCTCACGGCCGCATCACGCTGCTCCACCCCCGGCCGCATCGCACGCCCCTACCTCGGCCGCCTCGCGCCGCCCTACACCCTCACGGCCACATCACGCTGCTCCACCCCCAGCCGCATCGCACGCCCCTACCTCGGCCGCCTCGCGCCGCCCTACACCCTCACGGCCACATCACGCTGCTCCACCCCCAGCCGCATCGCACACCCCTACCCCTGGCCACATCGCACGCCCCTACCTCGGCCACATCGCACCGCCCAACTCCTACGGCCACATCGCGCCGCCCCACTCCCTCGACGGAACCAGCCCTCTCTGTGTTGAGCGCGGTGAGGATGTCAGTGCGTTGCGCGGATCTAATGTCAGTAGAGCAGGGTCCAAAGCTCAGACAGGTGGCCCGTCAGCGCTGTGCCGAGGTCGATGCGCCGCCAGGCGGATCTACTCTTCGCTCCAGATCAGTTCGGAGCCGGGCAAGGGGCGTTCAGCGATTGTCGACCACATCTGTGCGCCTGGTAAGGGTCCACGGAGGTGGGCTTCAGCAGCGGTAAGCCGCAGCGAAGCAGTGACGATGAACTGGCAGCACTGCAGGCCCGCGACGGCCCTGGGTCGCCCGCCCGCTTCCGGACCCGCCCACAACTCGGTCATCAAAACCCATCATGTGACGGATTCTTTTTGAGCCTGCTAGCGCAGGATAGTGCGCAGACGGTGTCAGGTCTCTGGCTGGGACGTGGGCGCCGACACCAGAGGCGGCGGTTCGGAGGTGGAAGCCCGGACCGGTTCCGCCTCTTTGGTGTGCCCGAAAAATGAGCCTTCCTCTTCCCTTGGTTTCGAGTTACTGTCACGCCAACTCGCATCGGCCGCGAGGGCGTGCAGAGACTTCCACTCTCCAGCTCGCTATCGGGAGGCCTCACGGATCGGCTGCGAGGAGTCAAGGCCCACATCCCAGCCAAGATTCTGAAGGAGCCGCCCGCGATGCGCATCGAGTTCGTCGTGTCGATCGTTGCGGGAGTGATCGTTACTCTCGCCTTCTTTCTGCTGGTCAGCTACATCGTGCGCAGCCTGACGCGTACCAAGAGCGCCAACACCAAACTGCTGGCTGGCGGCCTCGCCGCAGTCGGATCTTTGATGGTGGTGCTGCCGATCATCGTGTATGCCCTCTACGCCGTACCTACCTGGTAGAAGACAGCGGCAAGCATGAACGATGAGTCGCCAAGGTCGTCGGCACAGCCGGGGGCCTTGGCGACCATGAGCTCGCCCCTTTGGAACACTCTGATCTCCCAGGGAACGCATCGCCGCTTTCAGCCCGGAGAGACGCTCGTCCGGGAAGGTGAAAGATCCGAGCAGGTCCTGTTTATCGTTGAAGGATTCGTCACGATCGGTATGCACGACAGCAGCGGACGCTATGCCCTGTTGGATCTCCGCGGCCCGGGAGAGTTCATCGGGGAAATGGCGGCTATCGATGGACAGGCGGTACGCCAGGTTACGGTGACAGCGGGTACTGAGTTGCGGGCAGTGTTGATTCCTGGTATCGGCTTCCGCCGTGTCTTGTCGATGGAGCCGGAGCTGGGTTTCATCCTGACCAGAGCTTTGGGTTCCCGGCTTGACTGGGCGAACCGCCGACGCCTTGATGCAGCGTCCGTCGACGTGGAGACACGGATCGCGAGGCTGCTTCTAGCGCTAGCTGAGCGCTACGAATTCCTCCGCAATCTGCCGCTCACCCAGGCCGGGATCGCCAGCATGGCAGCGACCTCAGTAGTTGCTGCACAAAGGGTCTTGAGGCGATTTCGTTCGCTTGGTCTCGTCAGGACGGGATATCGAACGCTTGAGATCGTCGACCCGGTTGGGCTCCAGCGGGTAGCGGAACCGGATTGATCCTTGGCACAGCAGCGGGCTACCGCCCCACCCAATGGTCACGGTCGGTCGCAGGCCAGGTGGCGACATCCAGTACAGCCTGCGCCTGACCCACGGCGACCACCCGTGCGAGCCCGACAGCTCGTTCGCCGAACCGCCGTGGCAGCGAGGGCCGCAACGCACCGACGAGGCCTATCTGCAGGAGCTGCCTTTGGGCACGGCGAGAATGTCAGTGGCTGCGCGGATCTAATGTCAGTGATCGGCCTGCTCGACCCGAGAGGCTGCCTCGTGCGGTCTCAGGCTCGCGCCCATGTAGTCAGGCTCTTTCGTTCACCTCTGGGTCGGCTGAAGAGATGTGCGGGCGCAAGGTCTGGATAGCACGATCAGCAATCCAGTCGCTGACCTGGCCATCAGCGTCAGTCATCCGAACCGACATGCGCTCTCCGGCAGGGGAATCAGAGAAGATCACCAAGGCGCGGTTATCGCCAACGCGTCCCGCGCCGACGGCGTAGGCCGTCCCTTGGAGCTCCGCCGCCGCCAGCAACACCGGCCGCGCCTCGACCCGTGCGCCGAGTACGGCGTCGAAGTCGGTCAAGTGCAGTAATTGCCCGTCCCGGGTGCCGATGAACACCTCGATTGGATCGCCGCCCTCGTCACGGCGAAGCACGAAATCGGACACCTGTATGCGCAACTCCACGGACTGGCCGGGAGCCTGAGCCACCACTTCACGCAGGTCCGCGCCATCCAGAAAGATCCCCACCAACTCGGCGACGCTGCACAGCACGATGCCCTCGGCGTCGAAGACCGCAGCACCCGCAGGCAAGGGAATGGTCTGGCTGTCCCCATTCCGGCTGATCTGGCCGGAGACGGAGATCAGACGTTCTCGAATCAGGTCGCGAAATTCCAGGTGCGGCTGCCCCAGCCGGCCGAGAGGCCCGTCCGCGGGGATCGGTCTTTCCGGCGTCACCAGCTCAATGCCGTAGTAGCGGGCCTTGGCGACCGCGCCCGCGGTGAACCCGTTGGAGGAGACCATGACCATCTGATCCAGCTCCAAGTCCGCCTGCTTGGTGACCACCTGCTCGACCCAGGTGATGTCCGGCTTTTGGGCGTGCTCACGGCACTCGACGCCGATCCGCATCTGCCTGCCATCACCAGCACGGCTGGTGATGAGGACGTCGACTTCACGCAGGCCCGCCCCTGTACGGTCGGGCAGCATCGCTGACTCGGTGACCACGGCGTGGGCATCGATGTGTGACCGGATGAAGTAGACGATCGCCTGGAAGTCATTGGATCGCGCGGGCATGTCGACACGGTAGCGGTGGAGGCCGACGGTTTCTGGCCCGCCCAAGTGCGCGCGGCCACGAGGGGCGGGAATGGCCGCCGGGATCAGTGCCGGCGGTGCGGCGGGGCGAGGTGCTCGGTGACCTTGGTGATGGCCTCGGGGCCAGGTTTGACATAGCGCATGGCGGTGCGGGGATTCTTGTGCCGGGTCTTGCCCATGATGAGCTGCAGCGGCACCTCAGCCTCGCCGAGGTGGGTGGCGGCGGAGTGGCGCAGCTGGTGCAGGTCGAGCCCGGCGTACTTGTCGAGCAGGACGCGGGCACGGTCGTAGCCGAGGCGGGCGCGGCCGGTGTGCGGGCAGATGTCGGCGGCGGCCGGCCGCCGGGCGGGCACGGGACGGCGTTCGGACAGGAACAGCGGACCCTGGGTGCGCGTGCTGCCGTCGGGGAGCCGGAGGAGACGGGGCAGCAGGTGGGCGGTGCCGCTGTCCCAATACACCCACTCGACGGTGCCGCCCTTGGCCCGGACAGGGGCGCGCCGATGCTCCAGATCGAGATCCTCCACGTTCAGCGCGAGGAGCTCCGCGGCCCGGGCCGCCGTTTCATAGAGCATCCGCCACAGCGTCTTCTCGCGCAGCGGGATGTCGCGGCGTGAGAGCAGCCGGTGGATGGTGGTCTTGGCCACGGCGCGGGTCTCGTCGGCACTCTCCTTGCGGCGTTCGGCGTCGGCCGGGACCGATGGGGCGGCCCAATGCTTCTTGGTCTGGCACCAGGTGAGCCAGGAGGAGATGGCGGCGCGGTTGCGGTTCCAGGTCGCCGGCGCGCTCGTCCCCCACAGCGCGGTGAGCGCGTTGCCGATCTCGGTGTCGGCGACGTAGGCCAGGGCGCGGTCGCGGCCGCCGAGCGCGGTGATGGTGCGGTCGATCGCCGAGGCGTAAGCGCGGCGGGTGCTGTCGTTGGCGAGGCGGTGTGTGCCGAGGAAGGCGTCGGCGGCGTCGCCGAGGTCGATCGCGGGGCCACGCAGTGCGGTGACCTTCGCGCCTGCCGCGCTCACCGGCCGCCCGCCGCAGGTCCGATGTACCGGATAATGTGCCGGAGTCGCGCATCGGCCGCGATGGCGGATCCCCAGCTCGGTAGTGATCTCTCCGCGCTCATGTACGGGATAATAGGTCATTATCACGTACATGAGCGATGTCTGTGCAGCGAGTGGCTGCCGGACACTTCAGTTCGTGGGCGACGCGCCGAGATGGCGAGTTCAATTGCGCGCTTGGTGAGTGAGCCGTGCTGTCGTGCGTCACCTGATGGGCCGCTGCCCCGGTCGTAGGGTGGGTGCGGTGAGACTTGATGAGTTCACGAAGCTGGCGGTCTCGTGTCGCGAGCGACTGGGAGTGGGATTCCAGGGTTTTCGTACCGACGGCAAGGTGATGTCCCTGAAGTGGCCCGATGATGTCGTCGAGCAGTTCTTGTACGACCACGCTGACAACGACGGCTTCCTGCGTGACTACGGGGATGTGGACTTGGCTGCGGTGGCCTGGGATGTCGAGGTCATCGCCGTGGAGGATTTCCTTGAGATGCCGACCGGCCCCTCAGACGAGGGCAGCATCGAGGAATATGCCGAGGACCCCGACCGGTGGGTGAAGGCACGGAACGCCGGTCTGCATATCGGTGTGAAGCAGTGCTGGCAGGCGCACGGGACGTGGAAGCGCTGGCCGATCCTGATCGACCGCGCGTTGCTCACTCCAGGCGGGAGCGGTTTGCAGGTCATCGAGGGCCGAACTCGGGTCGGCGTCTTGAGGGGTCTTCATCGTCGAGGAGACCTCGTGGCAGGACAGCACCTGGCCTGGGTCGGGCGCTCCATAGCGTGAACCAGTGCTGTGAGAATTCCGAATCCGTGCTGCTCCGCTCTGGAAGCGCTCAATCTCAGGTGCGTCATCTTGACGAGCCAGCCCTTGCCCACGTTCTCTGCCTGGCCTCCAACCGGGGGCGGCGCCTCGACGAGTGAACCGACCATCCGCAGGAGGTGAAATTGGCGTGCGTAGCCTGTCCTGGTCGCGTAGCTTCTGCCCGTGGAAACGATCACGCGGGATGGGCTGCTTGACTCGGCCCGAGACTTCGCCGGCCGTGCGCTGGAAGCCAGCATGCAAAACGACGCAAGAGGCGTCTTCTTGCACGCAGCCACCAGCCTGGAGCATTTGTGCAAGGCATATCTGTGCTCATTGCACCCTGCCCTTCTGCTGGAGCTCAAGCACGATCAGTTCCACTCGCTGCTCTACCTGACCGGTAACGGCACCAAGTCCTCCAAGACGCCAGACAAGATCCGGACAGCCAGTGGGCGCGTGGCGCTGGCACGCGTGGAAGAGATCTTGAAGCTGCTGCCAGCGTCGAAAACTCCCCTTGAACGGTTGATCGACGTGAGAGACGGAGTCGTCCACGCAGGACTACTCGACGACAGCAAGCGCAAGGAGACGTTGGTCGCCTGGCTCCGGATGAGCGACCGCCTCTTCGAGGAACTTGAGGTGCCATCGCAGGAGCGATGGGGAAACCACCTGGCGGTCGTCGAAGCGCTGATCTCTGAGCATCTGTCCGAGGTCGAGCGGGACGTCAACGGCCGAATCGCAGCAGCTCGTCTCCATCTCGAAGCGATCTTTCGAGACATCCCGGAAGAACTTCGTGAGCCATGGCGAGCCGCACGCCGCACGAGCATCCGGCTGGCGCTCACACCAGACCCCGACCATGAGCGCGAGGAAGATCTTCTCTACGAAACCTGTCCAGCCTGCACCGATCCGAAGGCGAGCGTGCTGTACGACGTTGAGATCGATTTCGATGTCGATGTCGAACCTGACGGTGAAGGCGGATACGACGCTGTCGCCATCGGCGAAATCAGGTTGCTGCACGCCAAGGCGCTGGAATGCGGTGTGTGCGGCCTTCGGCTGACTGGCCCGGATGAGTTCACGGCGGCCGGGCTCGAAGCCGTCGTTGACGACCAGCCCGACGATGATGACGGAGACGCGGCGTACGACGCGTGGAGGGACTCTCAGCTGGATTAGAGCTGAGGTCCGACCATGGTCGGCTCGCTGCCGGTAGACAGCGCGGCGGTTTCCAAGACGAGTGCTGGGGCGCTTGCTACGGTCCGAATGAACGCTTCGCCCCTGTGAGATGAGCGCTTGAGCTCAAGGGGATCTATCGAGGCTGTCAGACGCCGTGGCCGGGAGGACCGCGATGGCCGTCGATCGTGAACGCCGGGCCGCGACCGTGGCGAGGCTGCGCGCTCTACGCGAATCAGCGTCGCTGACTTCAGCTCATGTACGACTGGCTGCCTCCGGTCTGGGCGTCACTGAACGAACCATCTGGCGCTGGCTGAACGCGAACACCGACCCACTACCTCACGCTCCTGGTCGTCGGCCCTACGCGCTGTCGAGGGCCGACCGGGAAGCCTACGCCTACTTCCGCGGCAACATCGCCGCCGTGCATCGTGCTCGCAGCGCGGCTACCGCCTCCTCGCCCGCTGGAGCCGAACACAACGTCGTCGGCGACGGCGAGACGGCCGGGGGCGTGACCGTGCCCGACTTCCTGCGCTACGGCTGGGCCGGCGCCCGACCGCTCGCGTTGCGCACCCTGCAGGAGGCTTTCGCCCGCCAGGTCACCCCGGCAGAACGCGCCGCCTGGCGAACCGGGGAAGAAGGCCGCCGCCAAGCCTCGGTGTACCTGACCCGCCCCCGTTCATCGCGCAACCACACTTGGGAAGCCGATCACAAACAGTTGCCCATCGTGGTGCTGCCACCGCGCGGCCCGGCGCTCAAGCCGTGGCTGACCACGGTGGTCGACGACGGCACCCGCGCGCTGCTCGGCTGGGCGATCGCCGTCACCCCGCACGCCGGCACTGTGCTGACCGCCTTTCACATGGCGTTGGTCTACGACGTCGAGCGTGGCCCGTTCGGCGCCGTCCCGTCGCTGGTGCGCATCGACCGCGGCATGGACTTCGCCGCCGGCGCCGTCTACGACGTGCTCGCCGCGCTCTGCGTCGACCGCCACCGGCTGCCCTCCCGCATGGCCCACCGCAAGGGCAAGGTGGAGCGCATCCACCGCACCATCGACGAGACCCTGCTGCGCGGCCTGCCCGGCTTCACCGGCGGCCCGCGAGACGCGGCCGGCAAGCTGTACGGGCCGATCGACGACCGCGCCGCCGCGCAGGACGACGCCGATCCCCAACATGCCAAGCCGATGCGGATCGAACGCCTGGCCGCGAAGTTCGCCGACTGGGCGCGCTGGTACAACACCGAGCGGCCCCACCGGATGCTGGACGGGCGCACCCCACTGCAGGCGTGGGAGGCCGACACCGGCCCGGTGCACCGGATAGGCGCCGACAAGCTACGGCACCTGCTGCTGGCCGCGACCACACGCACCATCGGCAAGGACGGCATCCGCTTCACGGCCTGGCCTACATCGCCCCCGAGATCCAAGGGCGCGGCGGCCAGCGTGTGGAGGTCCGCTACATGCCGCACGACGACCGCTTCGTCGAAGTCTACCTGGAGGGCCGCCACCTGTGCACGGCGCACCCGGCCGAACGCCTGACCCCCGAGCAGACCGAGGCCTTTCGCGCGCACACCCGCGCCGAGGCCCGCCGCCTCGGCGCCGAGCGGCGACGAGCCACCGCCCGGGCCCGCGCCGAACTCGTTCCCATCACCGAGACCAGCGCAGGCAGCCCGCCGACCGAGTCGAGGATCGTGCCGCCCACCGCCGCGGCGGCGGCCTCGGCCCGTACCCGCGACGATCAGCTGCGCAGGCGGGCCAGCACCAGCCTGCTGGGCCTGACCGACCCCACCGCGCCCAGCGGGCCCGGCCGTACCCCGCGCGCTGCGGCACCGCGATCCGACGACGCTCCGCAGGAGGATTGATGCCCAGGCACTTCGCCGGCCTGCACGGTGCCGTCACCTTGCCCACCAACCACTTCCAGCTGGTCGGCAGGATCATCGGCGACCTGGTCGACTTCCATGCCACCGGCGTCGTGCACGGCCCGGCCGGAACCGGCAAGACCTACGCGGTCGAAGCCGCCCTGGAGGCGCTGCGCGGTGGCACGGCCGCCGGGAGCGCCACCAGCATCACCACCGTCAATCTGGCCTTCCCCAGCCGCCCGACCATGCGCCTGGTCGCCGACGAACTGCTGCGCGCGCTGACCGGCTCCAAGGTGCCCTCCAGTCGCAGCCGTTTCTACCTCACCGCCGCGCTCACCGACCTGCTCACCGCGGCACCACGGCTTGTGGTGGTCGACGAAGCTCAGCGCCTGACCGGCGACTGCATCGAGCTGCTGCGCCACCTGCACGACCACCCCGACACCCGCTTCGCCCTGCTGTACGTCGGCGGCGACGGCTGCTGGGAAGTGCTCTCACGCGAACCGATGCTGCGCTCACGCGTCTTTCGCCGTCTGCCCTTCCAAGCGATCAAACGCGACCAGGTGCCCGCCCTCATGCGCGGCTACCACCCCATCTACACAGGCGCCGACGACAAGCTGCTGTGGGAGATCGACGACGCCTACGGCCACGGCACCCTACGCGACTGGGCCGCCTTCACCCACACCGCCGCGATGATCTGCACCGAGGCCGGCCGCGACCACATCGACCCCGAGGTCATCGCCAACGCCTGCACCCTGCTCGGCGGCGGCCTCCATGGATGACAACACCACGACACCAGCAACCGCCCGCCCCAGCACCGCGGGCACCGCTCCGCCGGACGGCGGCCTGCCGGACTACGGGCAGATCGAGCGTCCCCCGTTCGACCCGCCCCGCGTGCTGGTCATCCGCAACGTCTTCGACCAGGCCCCCATCCCGCCCGCGATCGCCAAGGCGCTCACCGTCGACCACGGCCGCGTCGTCATCCGCCCCACACCCGGCGCGACCGACCCGGCCACCCTCGCCCTCGACGTGCTGACCGCACTGGGCAAACACCCCCACGCCGCCCGCACCGAACGCGCCCAGCCTCACGCCCTGCACTACAGCGCGGCCTGGCTCATCGGCGCCCGGGTCAGCGACCTGCTCGTCGACCGCGCCCACCTGCTCCACCCCGACCGGCTGGGGGACCTCCTGCGCCTGGCCGAACAGATCGGCGCGACCTTATGGCTTCTGTGCGCCCGCGAGGCCAGCCACCTCGCCGACCTCCAGACCAGCCTGCCCGCCCTCACCCGGCGCATCGTCCAGACGAGGGAGGTGTCGTATCTGAGCTATAGCTTCGAGCCCGCCGACGACTCACCGCCACCCGACGGCCGACCCGCCAACCGGGCGTCCGCGCGTCCTCTCGCGGGCCGCAACATCACCCCGACGTCCCGGACACCGGGCTGGCCCGAGCTGCCCTCGGCGGACTTCACCACCTTCCTGGCCGCCTGCCGTCGCCACCTGCCCGGCCACGCCTTCACCCCCGTCGCCGCCGAGTTCTCCGCCATCGCCGCCCGTGCCGACTCCTGGACCCTCACCCACCAGAGCCTCGCCGCCGTCTCCGACGACGTGTTCACCGCCCACCTGGCCGCCTGGCTGCGCGACCACATCCTCGGCCCCGCCGACGACGCCGGCCACGCCCTCATCCGGCTACGCGCCGTCCAAGCCTCCCTGTTCCTCCACGGCATCCTGCTGCGCTGGGACCCCAGCACCCTGGGCCCCCAGCCCGCCCAGAAACTGCCCGGCACCCTCACCCCCGCGATCGCCCACCGGCTGGCGACGATGTGCCGAACCGAATTCGCCGCCGCGACCGCCCTGTCACTCCACCTCAACCACGGCCCCACCTACTTCGAGACCCTGCGCTGCGCCGACATCGACCCCGAAGCCGCCACCATCACCACCCCCGACCACATCGACGACCACGACATGCTGCCGACCAACCCCAAGCACCGCCGCCCCTGGCCCGTCGTCAGAGCACGCTTCCTGGCCGACGCCCGCCGCGAGCTCTCCCTCGGCACCACCATCCACCTGCCCGCCGCGGCCGGCTGGCTGCTGGCCGCGCACCTGGCCCACCGCCACCTGCAAGGCGCCAGCGCGGACGACCCGTACTTCCTGCACGCGACCCAGCCACACCGCTCCCCGGCCGCCGCCCTGGTCCAAGGCATCCGCCGCACCTGCCAGAGCCTGCAACTGCCCACCCCGCCCTGGCTGCACACCGGCGACTGCAAGTTCGGCGCCGACCGCGGCCTGATCCACCGCACCCAAGGCTGGCTCACCGAACGCTGCCTGACCGTGCACCTGCTCGACCCCACCAACCTGCCACACGTCGAACATCCCAGCACCTACCAAGGCCCCGAAGGGTGAACCTCCGCGCCAGCGCCGGGACCGGGCGGCCAGCAGACGATCAGCAGACGACGGTGAAGGAGCGACGAACGTGGACCACCACCTGTTCCAAGTCCGCCTCCACACAGGCGCGCTCACCATCTGGGAACTGGGCGACCTACTCGGCGTCCACCCCCACCTGCTGCACACGATGCAGCTCGAATACCTCGACCAGCTCCCCGTCAAGACGCTCATCGAACTGGCCCGCCGCCTGGACATCCACCCGGCCGACCTCATCCGCGACCTCGACTCCGTCCTGGACCACCCGCGCGACCTCGAACCGCACATGCCCCGCCAGCAGAGCGGCGACCCGGCCAACGACGCCCAGGCTCTGCTCGCCGCGCTCGCGCACGCCGCCGTCCCGCTCCTACTCGACGACGTCGCCACCGCGCTGCAGTGGGACCTGCAGCGCGTCTACACCGCCCTCGACCACGCCCAAGCGCACCCCGAACTCGCCGGACCCTACGCGATCGAACGCATCCCGCCCGAGACCTACACCCTGCGCCCCCGCTTGGATCTGCTCAGCCGCGCCTAGCAGCAAGCCATCCACAGCGCCGCCGACTACCACCAGCCCCTCACTGAAACCGAGGCGACCCTGCTGCTGTCGGTCATCTGGTGCGGCCGCTCCCCGGAGTACACCGACTTCCGGGGCCGCCACCTCGAACTCGAACGCGAGCTGAGGCTGCGCGGACTCGTCCGCGACAAGGGCGTCCCCACCAAGGCGGAGGCCTCCGCCGACGTCCAGTACAGCCTGCGCCTCACCCGAGGCGACCACCTCGCCGAGCCCGACAGCCCCTTCGCCGAACCGCCCTGGTGGCGCCGGCCGACACGCACCAGCGAGGCGCACATCCAGCAGGTGCTGTACGGCGAGGCCGACAACGACTTCGTGGTTGGCACTGCGGATGGCACAAGCCACTGACATCAAATCCGCGCCACCCGCAGAAGCACTGACATCAAGTCCGCGCATCCACCGACATTCTCGCCGCGCTCAACACTCTGCGCGGTCAACACCCGCACACCCGCACACCCGCACACCCGCACACCCGCACACCCGCACACCCGCACACCCGCACACCCGCACACCGAGGCATTGCACTGCCTGGCAGCACGGATCGCCCAGGGACCGCTCCATCACGGGCCTCCCTGGGCGCGGGTCCCGATGCCCTGAGGCGGCCCCCGCGCGAGGGGAGGCGTCGCCTGGTCGTTCGCCGGTGTCAGCCGAGGTGAGCGCGGGTTTCGGCGAAGGCGGCGTCGGTGCCTTCCAGGGCGCGGGCCACGTCGGCCTCCGTGTGGGCGGCGGACATGAACCAGTTGTGCCACGGATGGATGTACACCCCATGCCGCAAGCACGCCGAACTCCAATGCATGGCCACCGACAGATCGGCGTCACCCTCGAAGCTCAACCAGGGAATCGTCACCGGCCCCGTCTGCTTCACCGTGAACCCGTGGGACTTGGCCTGCGCGTACAGGCCTTCACGCAGTTGGGTGCCGGCCTTCTCCATGGCGGCGATGCCGTTCGTGTCGCGCAGGGTCTCGATCGTGGCCTTGGCGGCGGCCATGGCCACGGCGGAGAACCAGAAGGAGCCGGTCGAGTACAGGGTCTGCGCCGGCCCGCGCAGTGCGTCCGTGCCGGTGACCGCGGCGATCGGATAGCCGTTGGCCATCGCCTTGGACCAGGCGGTCAGGTCGGGCCGCACGCCGTACGGCTCCCAAGACCCGCGCAGATCGATCCGGAACCCCGCCCGAACGTCGTCGATCACCAGCGCGGCCCCGAGCCGATCGGCCAGCGCCCGCGCACCCCGCGCGAACTCCGGCTCCACGAGCTCCTGATCCTCGAACGAGTCGTGCTTGAACGGCGTCACGATGATCGCCGCCACATCCCCCTCAACCGTGGCCGCGGCCTCCTCCAGACTGGCCAGCGAGTTGTAGGCGAACTCCACGAGATCGGCCCGCTCATTGGGCGTGGTCCCGGCCGGCGACGGCGTACACCAGGGATCGGCCCCGTGGTAGGCGCCATGGGCCATCAGCACCTTGTTCCGCCCCGTGGCCGCCCTGGCCACCATCAACGCCTGAGTAGTGGCATCGGTGCCGTTCTTGGAGAACATCGCCCAATCAGCGCTGGGCACGGTGTCGACCAGCAACTCCGCCAGCTCGACCATGACCGCGCCCGGCCCGTTGAGACAGTCCCCCTTGGCCAGCTGAGCGGCCGCCGCCTCCTCCACCTCGGGATGCCGATGCCCAAGCACCACCGGCCCCCAACTGCACATGAAGTCGATGTACTCCCGCCCGTCCACATCCCACTGCCGACACCCATCCCCGCGCTCAAAGAACTGCGGGTAGCCCGGCGCGAAGATGGCAGCGTTGAGATGCCCATACATCCCGCCCGGCACAACCTTGTTAGCGCGCTGACGAAGTTCGCTATCTGTCATCTCAATTCCTTCCGGCGTCGCCCCCCAGGAGTCACCCCTCCAAGCCACACGTCCCGGGTACCGCACGACCTGGGTACCGCACGTCTCGGGTCTCGCGCGTCCTGGATGCCGCGCTCCTCGGGTGGCGCACCTCTCGGGCGGCATCTGCCGGGTGGCGCGTCCCGGCCGTGGGGCGAACTGTGGGGTTGTGGTGGCGGGTCGAGGTGGGCTGATCGGGCCAGCTGCCTGGGGCGGCAAGTGGGGGTAGGCAGTGCGGTCGTGGGCCACAGGAGCGGACAGTGGCGGGTCGAGGTGGCGTCGCCGGGATGGTCCGGCGGGGTGGTCGGGGCGACGGGTAGCGGTGGCGTGGACGGGTGGTGGGTGAGGTGGTGCATGGGGGTGGGGCGGGTGGTTGGGGTGGGGTGAGTGGTTGGGGTGGGGTGAGTGGTTGGGGTGGGGTGAGTGGTTGGGGTGGGGTGGGGGTGTTAGGTCGGGGTGGTTAGGAGGGTCAAGGTGGAGGGGAGGTCGGTGATGCCGGCGTCGGAGCCCAGGCCGGTTGCGACGCGGGCGGCGGCGGCTGTGCCCCAGTGGGCGGCGGTCAGGACGGTCTGGCCGTGCAGGAGGCCGGTGATGAAGCCGGCGCAGTACGCGTCGCCGCAGCCGGTTGTGTCGCTGACCTCGGTTTTCAGGGCTGGTACCACGTCGACGGTCACCGGGCCTCCGGCCACGGGGGTGGTGTGGATGCGGCTGCCCTTCTCGCCCATGGTGATCAGGACGGCCTTCGGGCCCTCGGCCAGCAGGGCTGCGGCGGCCTCTTCCAGGGTTGGGGCGCCGGTCATGAGGAGGGCCTGGGACTCGTTCGGGAGGACGTAGTCGACGTGCGGGAGGAACGCCTTTGCCATGGCCAGGAGGTCGGGCATCTCCGAGAGGAGGTCCATGGTGATGATGGTTCCGGCGGCGCGCAGTGTGTCCAGGAGAGCGAAGAACGCGGGGTCGCCCAGGCCGAAGGTCACGTCTACGCCGCCCAGGTGGACGGCCTTGGCCGTACGCAGGATGTCGGGGTCCACGTCGGCGGGGGTGACCGAGAGGTTGGCGCCGGGGACGTGGAAGCTGGGACGGCCGCCGTCGGGGCGGATGGGGAGGATGGAGGCGGCGGTCTGTTCGCCGGGGCGGCGGCGGATGTGGGAGACGTTCACGCCGTGCCGGCCCATGACCATGAGGAGGAAGTCGCCGAGCTCGTCGTCGCCTATGGCGCCAAGGGAGATCACCTGGTTGCCGAGTTTGGCCAAGTCCACGGCAGTGCCGGCGGCGGCGCCCGCGGCGGTGAGGCGGATCTGGTCGACGAGCACGGTGTCCTGGCCCGGGGGGATGTGTTCCACGGGGCGGGTGAGGATGTCGACGATGTGCACGCCGACTGTGACGACCGTCATACCGCGTTAGTAGACAGACGTCCGACTAAAAAGTCAATACAATGCCCGCATGCCGAAGATCGTGGACCACGACGAGCGCCGGCGCGACGTGCTGACCGCCGCCAGCAGGGTCATCGTGCGGGATGGCATCGACGCGGCCACCACCCGCGCCATCGCCAAGGAGGCGGGGCTCTCCAATGGTGTTCTGTCCCATTACTTCGCCGACAAGGACGAGATCCTGCTGTCGGCGTTGCGGGAGTCGCATCGGCGGATCCGGGAGCGGCTGACCGCCAAGGTCGGCGAGCTCGGCGGGCTCGCGGCCTTGCGGGAGGTGTTGCTGGACAACCTTCCGCTCGACGCGGAGCGCACCGAGGAGACCCGGCTGGAGGTCAGCTTCTGGAGCCGGAGTCTGGCGTCGGAAGAACTGGCCGAGGTGCAGCGGGAGGAGGCGGGTGAGTTGCGCGCCGCCGTACACGGACTGCTGGTCGAGGCTCGGGCGGCGGGAGAGGTACGCGCGGAGACGGACCTTGACGATGCCACCGAGCATCTGCTCGCCCTGGTCGACGGGTTGAGTGTGCATCTGCTGCTGTATCCCGGCCGGCTGCGGGATGCGGACCTTGAACGGCTCATGAGGGTGGCGATCGACGGACTCGCGACAAGTTAGGGTTGTCGAATGGGCGTCGACAACTTAACGTTGTCGGCATGGACAGCCACGCGCTGAACACTCAGGCCATGATCGAGGCGGTGGCCGAGCGGGCCGCCTCGCCGGAGCCTCTGGCACAGCTCGAAGCCGCCATCGCCTACGCGGCGCTGGCGGGCGCCGCCGCCGATGGCATGGTCGACCACTACGTCGACGCCGCCCGCACCGCCGGGCTCTCCTGGACCGACATCGGCGAACGGCTCGGCATCAGCAAGCAGGCCGCTCGCCAGCGGTTCGCGCCGAGGCTGGAGGTGAGCGGCGGGCCCGCGGCCGAACCGGCGCCGGTCGCGCCGCGGCTGTCGGTGTGCGTCGAGGTCGCGCAGGCCCTCGCGGACGCGGAGGGAAGCGTGCCCGGCACCCAGCATCTGCTGCTCGGGCTGCTGGAGGTGGGGGTCGCCGCGAGTGTGCTCGACCGGGTGGGGGTGACCAGGGAAGGGATCCGCGAATCGGCCGCGCGGCTGCTCGCGCCGCGTGGGGGCGTGGTGGGGGACGGCGAGGCGTACGACAACGTGATGCGCGCCCGCCGCCTAGCCGCGAGCAGGGGGCAGAACCTGACCCGCACCCAGCACCTGCTGTGGATCCTGGCCATGGACCCCGGTTCGTCGGCGCGGCGCGTCCTGGACGATCTCGGCGTCGACCCCGCGCGGATCAAGAAGGAGCTCAACGACCTCATCCCGCCCCCTCCCCGGCCCGGACGACGCGGACGGAAGCTCGGCAAGCGGGACGTTTCGGCCTGCTCGTTCTGCGGCTGCGTGGATCCAGGGCGGGCGATGGTCAACGGGCCGGGCGTGCGGATCTGCGGCGAATGCGTCGGGTTCGCCACGGAGATCATCCACACCGCCCACGGCGCGGCGACCGCGCCCGGCCGCCGCCTGATCCCCTGACCGGTTCGCGGTAGATTGTCCGGCATGCTGCTGGCCGATCTCAGACAACAGATGTGCGAGTACGGCCGGCGCGCCGTCGACCAGGGCCTGGTCATCGGCTCATCCGGGAACCTGAGCGCCAGGGAAGGCGACCTCGTCGCGGTGACACCGTCCGGGGTCCAGCTCGACCGGCTGACCGCGGAGGCGTGCCCGGTCGTCGACATGGACGGGTACCTGGTGGAGGGCGACCTCCAGCCGTCGTCCGAGACCCCGATGCACCTCGCCGTCTACGCCACCACGTCGGCGCGGGCCATCGTGCACACGCACTCGGTGTTCGGGACGGTGGTGGCCACCACGATGACCGAACTGCCTCCGGTGCATTACAACGCGCTCATGCTGGGCGGGGTGGTGCGGGTGGCCGAGTACGCCACGTATGGGACGCCCGAGCTGGCGGCGAACGTCAGGCTGGCCATGGAGGGCAAGCAGGCGGCGTTGCTGGCCAACCATGGCGGGGTGACGATCGGCGGCACGGTGGAGCAGGCGTTCGAGGCTGGTCGGCTGCTTGAGTGGTTGTGTGAGGTGTACGTGCGTGGGTTGTCGATCGGGAAGCCTACGGTGCTGACCGAGGACCAGCTGGCCGCGGTGATCGACCGCTCCTTCAACCCACCCACCTTCCCCCGCCGCACCCCCTGACCACCCTTCGTGGTCCGGGGTCCCCCGGTAGCCAGAGCTTGGGGAGAACACCGGAAGGGAAGCCCGCGGACGGGACCAGGAGACGCGAAGGGCCACAACCCAAGAGCCCGAAGGCCCCGGGAGGCGTGGGCTCGGGCCGGAAGGGCGGCCGGAGGAGCGGGACCGGGGCTCCGGGGCTCCCGGAGGGCAGCGGTCCGGAGGGGTGGGAGCCCGGGTCTGCGGGGTTGGGGGCTCGGGGGTCAGGGGTGGGTCAGGGCCTTTTCGGCCAGGCCGAGGGGGAGGCCGCCGGAGCCGGCCAGGCGGTCGTGGAACGACTTGAGGGTGCCCGGGTAGGACTCCCGGATGCGGTCGATCTCGATGGCGCCCGTCAGGTACGAAGGCGCCTGCGTGGGCCAGGCGCAGTACCGGTTGACCTCCCCCTGCGCCGTCCCCGGCGACAACGACGCCCGCGTGGCCATGAAGGTCTCGGCCTGTTCGATCGTCATGTCCCCGCAGTGCAGCGCCGTGTCCACGACAATGCGGGCGGCGCGGAAGATGCGGCAGTCCAGGTGGGCCAGTTCGGTGGCGGGCGTGTCGAAGTAGCCCTGCTCGTGCAGCATCTTCTCGACGTACAGGGCCCACCCCTCGGTGAAGTACGGCGTGCGGAACACCTTCCTGACCGTCCGGCGGCTCTCGGCGATGTGCGACAGGTGCCAGTGGTGTCCCGGGTAAGCCTCGTGGACCGCGATCGACGGCATCTGGGCGCGGGCGTTGGTGCGCAGGCGCTGCCGTATCTGCTCGTCGGTGAAGTCGTCGGGGGTGTAGGGCACGTAGAAGATGCCGGTGCGGGAGGTGCTGAGGGGCGGCGGGGCGAGGTAGTGGGCCACCGCGAGGATGGGGCGCGTGTACTCGGCCGAGGGCAGCACCTTGCACTCCTCCCCTTCGGGGAAGGTGACGAGGTCGCGGTCGCGGACGAATTCGCGGGCCCGCTGGGTCTCGGCCTCGTATTCGGCGCGCATGGCTTCGAGGGTGGGCGGGTGGTCGTCCATGAGGGATTCCATGGCGGCGCGCCAGTCTTCGGTGCCGTTGACGCGCTGGGCCACCTCGCGCATGCGGGTGTCGAGGGCGGCCCACTCGTGTTCGCCCTTGGTGTGGAGGTCGGCGGCGCCGTACCCGAGGAGCTCGCGCTCGCGCAGGAGGACGGTGTAGAGCTGTTCGCCCATACG
The DNA here is from genome assembly GCF_044457345.1 of Nonomuraea sp. NPDC050547. NCBI lineage: Bacteria > Bacillati > Actinomycetota > Actinomycetes > Streptosporangiales > Streptosporangiaceae > Nonomuraea > Nonomuraea sp. NPDC050547. The sequence goes on along the minus strand of NZ_JBITGW010000013.1, from coordinate 17,161 downwards.
CCAGGTGCCGCCGCACTCGAAGCCGTCGAGGAAGGTGACGAGCTGGTCGAAGGCGTCGGCGGCGGGTTCGGCCGCGGCGGCCAGCTTGGCGCGCAGGTCGGGGTCGTCGACCAGCGACGGGAGCGTGGAGGTGAGGAAGCGGCGGCCGGTGCGGGCCTGGCCGAGTCCGCGCTGGATGAGCAGCGGCGCGGCGATCGTGGGGTCGAGGTTGGCGCGGCAGTCGGCCAGGACGCCGGGGATCTCGGCCAGCCGCGAGATGGCGGCGGCGACCAGTTCGTGCTCGGGCTTGAGCTTCTGCTGGAACGGCGTGTTCAGGGAGGTGAACACGAGGGCCACGTAGAACGCGGGGTCGCGCCGCCACGCCGGCCACTGCGCCATGGCGACGGAGCCGCGCAGCTGCGACAGGACGAGGTCGCGATCGATCGCGTCGTCGAGGGTCGGGGGCTCCAGCTCGGACAGGCGGGTGATCCAGCGGCGCTCTTCGTCTTCGACGGCGATCAGCCCGGCGGCGGAGAAGTCGCCGAGCGTGTGGTCGTATCCGTCGGCGCCGAGGTGGTTGGCGAGGATGGGGTGGTTGGTGAAGTACCAGGAGAGAAACTCGTCCACGGATCGCACCATATCCTGATGAAATGCCCCTACAGATCACCGGCGCGCTGGGTGACCCCGACCTGATCCGGCTGCCCTGGGAGACCCCTCTCGCCGAGTGGCCGCAGCACCATCTGGTCGACCTGCCCCGCGGCATCTCGCGGCACGTGGTCCGCTTCGCCCGCCTGTCCGGCAAGGTCTACGCGATCAAGGAGATCAGCGAGAGGTACGCCAAGCGCGAGTACCAGCTGCTCTGGGACCTGGCCAGGCTGGATGCCCCGTCGGTGGAGCCGGTCGCCTACGTCACCGGCCGCGACGAGGGCCTGGACGCCGCGCTGATCACCCGGCACCTGCAGTTCTCGCTGCCCTACCGGGCGGTGATGTCCGGCACGCTGCGCCCCGACACGCTGACCAGGCTGCTCGACGCGCTGGCCGTGCTGCTGGTGCGCCTGCATCTCAACGGCTTCTACTGGGGCGACTGCTCGCTGTCGAACACACTCTTCCGCCGGGACGCGGGCGCGTTCGCCGCGTACCTGGTGGACGCCGAGACCGGCGAGATGCACCCGATGATCAGCGAGGGCCAGCGGCTGGCCGACATCGAGACCGCGCACGTCAACATCTTCGGCGAGATGCTCGACCTGGAGACCGGTGGCCTGCTGCACCCGTCGATCGATCCGATGGAGACGGCCGAGGACATCGTCACCCGCTACCACCGGCTGTGGAGCGAGATCACCCAGGACGAGATCATCGAAGAGGTCGACTGGCACAAGGTCGAGCAGCGTATCCGGCGGCTCAACCTGCTCGGTTTCGACGTGGCCGAGATGATGGTGCGCCGCAAGGTCGGCACCGGGCGGCTGATCGTGCGGCCCAAGGTGGTCGACGCGGGACACCACCAGCGACGCCTGCTCCGCCTGACCGGCCTGGACGTGGAGGAGAACCAGGCCCGCAGGCTGCTCAACGACCTGGACGGCTTCCGCGTCGCCAAGGGCCTGCGGCACGAGGACGAGGCGATCGTGGCGCACCGGTGGCTCGCCGAGGCCTTCCAGCCGACGATAGAGGCGATCCCGGCCGACCTGCGCCGCAAGCTCGACACGGCGCAGGTGTTCCACGAGGTGCTCGACCACCGGTGGTACCTGTCGGAGGCGGCGGGCAGCGATGTGGGGCTGAGCGCGGCGGTGAAGTCGTACATCGACGAGGTGCTGGTCCACAAGCCGGATGAGAAGGCCCTGCTGCCCGACGAGCCCACAATGTGAGGAAATTTCGTTTGTAGCCGGGCATTGTGCCTGGTGGGGGCTATATATGCCACCTGGTGGGGATATCTTCCGCTGGGGAGCAAAGCCCTTCCCCGCGGCCCGGGGCGGGATGGCCGTCCGGCTCTACGCTGCGTCAGTGCTCGCACTTGACGACTGCCTCCTCAGCGTGATGGACATCCCGGGCGTCCTCGACGCGCTGGTGATGGATCACCTCAGCGGAACCGTGATGGCCTCCGGCGGGCGCGGCGAGGCCGAGCGGTCGGCGCCCGCGCTCGGCGAGACGCTGCGCGTCACCATGGACGCCCTCGCCGGCGCCACCCACCGTGGAACGGTCCGCATCGACGACCTGATCGTCGTCGCCGACGACGGCTACCACCTGCTCCATCCGGTGGAGATGCCCTTCGACGGCCCGCTGGTGATCTACGTGCGGCTCGACCTCGGCCGCGCCAACCTGGCGCTGGCCCGCCACCAGCTCAGCTCGATCAGCGGCCGGCTGCGGGGCTGACGTCGTGGCCGCCGTCCATACGCTGCTCACCGGTCTGGCCAGGGAACGCGCCACCGGTTCGCTCAACGTGCCGCCGGCCGGCAAGGCGTACCTGCGCGAAGGGCGGATCGCCCACCTGGAGTGCCCGCGCACGCCGTCGGTCGAGCGGCTGCTGACCGCGCGCGGCGGGGCGGGCGCCTACAGCAGGGCCGAGCTGGAGTTCTGCGTGGCCGGCGCGGTGCTGGACGCCGCCTACTTCCTGCTGCCGGCCGAGCTCCCGGCGGCGCGGCCGAAGTTCCGGCCGGGAGAGTGCCCGCGGCCGGACACCCGGCTGGAGTTCGAGCTCGCCTGGCTGGTCGGCGAATGCGCGCGAAGGAGAGCCCAGTTGGCGCAGATCTGGTCCTCGGCCGAGCTGGACGACGTCCCGGTGACCCCGGCCGCGCGGCTGCCCGGACATCGGGCGACCGTGAGCGCGCTGGAGTGGGAGATCCTGCTCGGTGCCGACCGGGTGGCGACGCCGGCCGAGCTCGCCGACCGGCTGGGGCAGCCCGCCTACTCGGTGCTGCTCGCGGTCCGCCGCCTGGCCGCCGCGGGGCTCCTGGTCGCGCCGCTGATGCCGCGCCGGCGCGGGCGGGCGCTGGATCGGGCCGTGCCGCCGGCTCTCCCGCAGAGCGACCCGAATGTCCTGGCCGCGGTGAAGAGGGCGCTGGAGGAGCTGGCGTGAGGATCTCCGCGACGAGCCTGCGCCTACGCGCCCTGCGACGGAACGGAAGGAGACCCTCCGTGGAACTCTGCGAGCGGGTGCTCAGCGAGATGTCCAGGCTGCGCGAGCGCGTGCCCGAGGTCAGCGGCAGCGTCGCCTGCACCGTGGACGGGCTGCCGATCGCCGGCGACCTGCCCGGCGACCGGTGCGACCAGACCGCCGCGCTCTCGGCGGCGGTGCTGGCGCTCAGCCGGCGCATGGCCGACCTCGCGGGAAAGGGTGTGCTGCAGGAGACGCTGGTGTCGGCCAGCGCCGGGTTCGCCGCCCTTTACGCCGCGGGACCCACCATCGTTCTCACCGTCGTGGCCGAGCCGGGCGCCAATCTCGGCCTGCTGCGGCTGGAGGGGCGCAAGACGGCGGCCGCGCTGGCCGCCATCGCATCGCGACAGCGGTGAACACACACAAGGAGGTACGCATGGCCGGCATGGACGTCTCCCTCAAGGAGATGATGGCCATCGACGGCGCCGTCGGCGCGGCGGTGGTCGATCACGGCAGCGGCATGGCGCTGGGCACCCTCGGCGGCTCCAAGGACCTCGACCTGCAGGTCGCGGCGGCGGGCAACACCGAGGTGGTCAAGGCGAAGATGCGCACGATGGACTCGCTCGGCCTCAAGGACGCCATCGAGGACATCCTCATCACGCTCGGCACCCAGTACCACATCATCCGGCCGATGGCCGGGCGCGGCGGCAAGGGCCTGTTCCTCTACCTGGCGCTCGACCGCGGCCGGGCCAACCTGGCGATGGCCCGCCACCACCTGCGCAACGTGGAGGAGAAGCTGGAGGTCTGAGGGCGTCGCGCGGCCGCCGTGGGGGAACGGCCGCGCGACGCGGGTCACCCGGCCGTGTGTTTCGTGATCTCTTCCACGAACCGCGACCAGAGTGGCTTGGGCAGATCGTGCCCCATTCCGGGGAACGTGACCAGTCTTGAGCGCGGAATTGCCGCAGCGGTTGCGTGGCCGCCGGCGACCGGAATGAGCGCGTCGTCCTCTCCGTGCAGGACAAGCGTGGGTACGGCCAGCCGGGCCAGCCTTTCGGTCCGGTCACCGGAGGCCAGAATGGCGGCCAATTGACGGGCCGTCCCCGCCGGGTCGTGCGCCCGGTCATAGGCGAGCCCCGCCAGCAGGGCGATCCGCTCGGTGTCCAGGTCGTATCCGGGCGAGCCGATCACCGCCCAGGTCCGCTGGGCCAGCGCGATCGCGGCCGCGCGGTCGGGCGGCGGGGGCGACATCAGGGCCGCGCCGGCTTCCGGCGTGGGCGGCGCGACCTGCGGTCCGGGCGTGGACATGATCGAGGTCAGCGTGCGCACCCGCCCGGGATGGTCGAGTGCGAGTTGCTGCGCGACCATGCCGCCCATGGACGCGCCGACGACGTGCGCGGCGGGCCAGCCGAGCGCGTCGATCAGCCCGGCCGCGTCCCGCGCCATGTCCGCCAGCAGGTACGGCGAAGCGGGCGATCCGAATTCCGGAACGCCCGCCTCGTGAAGATGCGTGGATTCACCGGCGTCGCGGTTGTCGAACCGGACGACGTGGTGGCCCTGCTCGGCGAGGAGCTCGCAGAACTCCTCGTCCCAGTGGATGAGCTGGGCGCCGAGCCCCATGATGAGCAGCAGCGGCCGTGCTTGTGGCGAGCCGAAGCTGTCGTAGACGATCTCGATGCCATTGACGGCGGCGCGCTGACCCATGAGGAACAGAATCACATTCTGTTCCTCGTGAGTAAAGAGGTCAGCGGTCGAACGCCTTGCGGATGCGGCCGCGGGCCAGGAACATGCCGCCGCTCAGGAGGGCCAGAGCGCTGATGAGGGCGAGCCCGCCCACGCCGTTCGACTCGGTCTCGCGGGTGGTGACCGCCGCGGCCAGCTCGGCCTGCGGCGCCTTGTCCTGCGCTGAAGCCTTCACAGGGGCCTTCTCAGGGGCCTGCGCGGGAGCCTTCTCGGCGACCTGGGCGGGAGCGGCCGGGGTCTCGGGCCTCTCCTCGTCCTTCTTCTCGGTCTTCTCCTCCGCGGTCACGACCGGGGGCGTGGCCGGCCGGGCGTCCTTGCGGGACCAGGCGCCGGTGGAGAAGGCGACGGGGTGGTTCTTCTTGCCCACGCCGGGGCCCCACTTGGTGATGACGTATTCGATCTTGATGTGTCCCTGGCCGCCGACGCCGTCGACGCTCAGCGAGCTGGAGTTGAACTTGCCGCCGGTCAGCGAGGCGAAGGTCTTGGCGTCGAGGTCGAGCATGATGCCCCTGTTCGACGGGACCCCGGGGCCGCGGTCGCCGACGAAGAACGGCTCCTTCTTGCCCTTGTAGATGACGTAGCCCTCGGTCAGGAGGGGCCAGCTCGGGCTGGCGGCCAGGCCCTTCTGCATGGGCTTGCCGGAGGCGGGAAGACCGGTGTCGCCGTTGCGGCCGGAGGCGTCGTCCCAGTAGTAGGAGGCGGTGGTGGAGCCCTTGAGAAGGGGCTTCTTCTCGGAGAAGTCATCCGCGTGTGCGGTTGCGCCGGTGCTGAGGGTGACCGCGCCGATGACGGCGACGGAGGCGAGCATGGTGAAAGAACGCATGCCAAAGCGGGAAGACATGAAGAAGAGAAGTCCTTTGTGCGGGGACAGGGGAAATGCGCTCGTCAAAGCGGCGTAGCCGGGCACAAAGCCGAACGGACGCTACGCGAAAGCGCGGGGGGAAAGCCTGGGGAAGGGGCCGCTCAGTAGGCGGCGGGTGAAACTACGCGGAATGGGGGTTCATCGCGGTGGTGCATGAAAAGATCAGTCCTCTCCATCGCGCCTACCGGGTTAGCTGACGGGTTCGGGCGTGGAGATGCCCTACCGACGCGTACGTCGGATTCACCCCAAGGAACATTGGTTCCCCGGTTCCCGCGGGTACGGGATTCGGCGCCAGCCGGCCGCCTCTTCCTGGTGAAGGGTCGGGTCGCCAGCTGGTAACGCTTAGGACTGTAAGTGCCAAAGACGGCAAAAGCAAAACAATCGCCATGAAACGGGCGAAGATCTACCTAAGAAGGTCAAGAAAAAGGGGGGTACGGCCAAGCCGTACCCCCTCAGAACGCCGACTCAGCCGCCGCTCTTGCGCCGGAACGAACGCTTGCTGGCAGCAGGGCCGTGTGCGCCGTGGATCTTTGACTGATCCGTGCCCCTGCCACCCGCACCCGAGTCGGAGTGCTGATTGCGCTTACGCTCCAGGGCCTCCCGGAACTTGCGCTTCATCTCGTCCTCGGGAGTTTCGCTGACTTCCGGCTCCGGTGTTTCCGCCATGAGGACCTCCTGGTGTTGGGGACCACAACAGCTTCGCACGACGGCCGACCTGACGCGAAACCGGGCACCGCGTCAGCCCAGCCTGGCCAGCTCCTCCTCGGTGAGCTCCAGGTCGGCGGCGGCCAGCGAGTCGAGGATCGTCGCCGGGCGGCTTGAGCCGGGAATCGGGATCACCACCGGGCTCCTGGCCAGCTCCCACGCCAGGCAGACCCGCTGCGGGGAGACCCCGCGCTCGGCCGCGACCTCCCCGAAGGCGGCGTGGCGGCGGCCGAGGCGGCCGACGTGGTTCATGCCGCCCAGCGGCTCCCACGGCAGGAACGCCACGCCGATCTCCTCACAGACGTCCACCTCCGGCTCGCTGCTGCGGAAGCTCGGCGAGTACTGGTTCTGCACGCTCACCAGCCGCCCGCCGAGGATCTCGTTGGCCTGCCTGATCTGGGCCGGGTTCGCGTTGGAGATCCCGGCCATCCGGATCTTCCCGGCGTCGAGCAGGTCCACGAGCGTGCCGATCGACTCCTCGTACGGCACCGCCGGGTCGGGCCGGTGATGCTGGTAAAGCCCGATCGACTCGACGCCCAGCGCCTTGAGCGAGCGGTCGCAGGCCCGCTTGAGGTACTCGGGCCGGCCGTCCACGTCCCAGCGCCCGCGCGGCCGGGTGTGCCCGCCCTTGGTGGCCACCAGCACCGCGTCCTTGTCGCCGCCCCAGCTCGCCAGCGCCTTGGCCACGATGCGCTCGTTGTGCCCGACCTCGGCCTCCGTCGGCGTGTAGGCGTCGGCGGTGTCGATCAGCGTGATCCCGGCGTCCAGGGCCGCGTGGATGGTCCTGATCGACTGCTCCTCGTCGGGCATGTGGCCCTCCACCGACATCGGCATCGCGCCGAGCCCGATGGCACTGACACTCATCTGACCGATCAGTCGTGTCTGCATGCGTCCATGGTCATACATTTCGGCCGCTGAGTCGCCGTGGTCACCGTGAACAGGCCGACCTTCTCCCGCCTGCTGACGACGTCGGCGTACCCGGCCTCGACGGCCCAGGTGTGCAGCTGCTCGGCCGAGCGGCACTTCATCACCCACAGCCGCCCGTCGCGGTTGGGCAGCACGTTGGCGATGAACTCCAGCTGCGGGTGGCGGGTCTGCGTGGTGAAGATCAGCACGCCGTCGTGGGCGAGCAGGTCGCGCAGCCTGGCCAGGGACTTCCTGATCGTCTCGTCGTCCAGGATCAGCTCGTACAGTCCGCTGACCACGATGATGTCGGCCGGCCGGTCCAGCGGCTCGGGGTCGAAGGCGTCGCCGCGCTCGTAGCGGATGTTCGCCAGACCGCGTTCCTTGGCCAGTTCCCTTCCCAGGCGCAGGCCGTCGGCGGCCAGGTCACGGCAGACCACCTCGGCCTCGGGCTGCTCCCTGGCGACGTCCTGCAGGTAGCGGCCGGGCCCGGCGGCCACGTCGAGGATCAGCGCGCGGCCCGCCCTGGCCGAGACCTCGTCCCTGATGACCTCCTTGAGCAGATCGCGGCGGGCGCGGATGGCCCGCCAGCCGACCGAGTTCAGGTAGATCCGGTCGAGGGGCCGGCCGTGGGCCTTGTTGACGTAGACGTAGTCGAGCATGGTGCCGCTGTCGAAGCCGTGGCGGTAGCCGATGCGGATGCCGCGGCTGGTCCGGCCGACGGTGCGCATCAGGAGCCGCATAAGTGCCCACTTCATGAAATTTCACCCTTCGGGAGTTGTCGGGAGCTGTCGGGAGCGCATGAGGTGGTGTGCCGTCTCCAGGTCGGACACGGGCGGCAGGAAGCGGACCGTCACCGGGGCGCGGCTCAGGCGGCCGTGCACCGGCAGCACCCGGCCGGTCCCCTCCAGCAGGACCGGGACGATCGGGACACCGGCCGCCTCGGCCAGCCGCGCCGCGCCGCCGTGGAAGTCGCCGACGCGGCCGTCGCGCGAGCGGGTGCCCTCCGGGTAGACGACCAGGACCCGGCCTTGGTCCAGCAGTCGTACGGCTGCCGCCAGGTCCCTGGAGCCGCCACCGCCCCGCCGTACCGGGAAGCCGGAGACCAGCGTCCGGCAGACCAGCGCCCGCGCCCGATTGGCGAACCAGTAGTCGGCGGCGGCCGCCACCGACGGGCGCAGCCGCGCGGGCAGCGCGGCCAGCAGGGCGGCGGTGTCGGCGTGAGAGCAGTGGTTGGCGACCACGACGCACGGCCCGCCCGGCACCGGGCCCTCGACGGCCAGGCCGCCGCTGCAGGCGAAGGCGGTACGCCACAGCCGCCGCCGCATCGCGGCCCCGAGCCTCACGGCAGCACCACCACGACCGCCAGCGCCACGAGCAGCGAGTCCACGCGGTCCAGCAGGCCGCCGAAGCCGGGCAGCCAGGTGCCCGCGTCCTTGACCCCGGCGCCCCGCTTGAGCATCGACTCCAGCAGGTCGCCGAGCGGCGCCCCGGCTGCCACCGCCAGCGCGGTGACCGGGGTGAGCTCGCCCAGCAGGAACAGGACGGTCAGGCCGCCCACGGCGCCGCCGACCACCCCGCCCCAGGTCTTGGCCGGGGACAGCGGCGACAGCGCGGGCCCGCCCAGGAGCCTGCCGCCGCACCAGGCGCAGACGTCGGCGAGCGCGACGGCCAGGACGAGGGCGAACGCGGTCGCCGGAGCGAGCGTGACCAGGGCGCTCAGCGGCGCGATCCAGAGCAGTCCGAAGACCGAGTACGCGGCCCGCCTGCCGCCGTCCTCGGCGTCGCCGCCGAGCACCGGGACGAGGACGAGCGCCAGCAGCAGCAACGGGCCCGCGGCGAGCGGCGAGGGCAGGAACGGCAGCACGGCGGCGGCGCCGGCCAGGATCAGGGCCTCCGGCGGGCGCAACCGGACCAGCCGGGCGTACTCGGCGGCGCACACGATGCCGAGCGCCGCGGCCAGCGCCGCCGCGCCGGCCGGACCGGCCAGCAGCGCCAGCGTCACCACCGGGGCGGCCACGGCCCAGGTCAGCCAGCGCTGGACGAGCTCGCGCCGGTGCGAGATCCACACGGCCACGCCGCTGGCGCCGAGCGCGCCGGCCAGGAAGGGAGCGGTCTCGAGTATCACGCCAGTTCCTTTCCGATGCGCGCCAGCCGTACCAGGGCGGTGATCGCCGAGCCGGCGGCGAGCACGATCAGCCACGGCGCCCAGCCCGTGAGGGCGAAGGCGACCAGCAGCACGCAGCGCTCGGTCTTGCCCACAGGGCCGCCCTGCGCGCGCCGCGCCCCCGCGGCGGCACCGGCCAGGGCGACCCACGACGGCAGGGTGGCCGCCAGCGCCGCGCTCGCCACCAGCGCGGGCGGGGCCAGGACGAGGCAGCCGGCGAGCACGGCCAGTTCGGCGAGGCGGTCGCCCAGCTCGTTGACGACGGCGCCGAACCGGGTGGCGCGCCCGCTCTCGCGGGCGACGCCGCCGTCGAGGTTGGCGCAGGCCAGCCGGGCGGCCAGGAGCAGCGCGACGGCGAGCGCGGCGAGCGGCCCCGCGGGAGCGGTCGCCAATACGGCTCCCGCCGCGGCCGCGAAGGCGACCCCGGCGGCCGTGATGGCCCACGGGGGTACCTCGCGGGCGACCAGGAGGGTGCGCACGCCACCCAGCCGGGCGGCGTACCAGGGCTTGAGTGCGTAGAGGCCGTTCATGTGACCAGGTTCTGACCTGGAGAGGGTCCGACACATGGGGCTTTAAGCGCATATGAGGTGAGTAGCCCTACTCAACCCGTCAAAGGATCGAACGTTCTTGAGGTTGTGGTGGAACTTCGCCGGATATGAGGCTCAACATGACCCGCCGACCGATTGGTGCGATATGAACCCCATGCGCATCCTGGGCCAGGATCTGGCGCTGGACCTCGGAGCAGCCAGCACCCAGATCTACGCCAGGAAGCGCGGCATCGTCATCAACGAACCCTCACTCGTCGTCCGCTGCGCCACCACCGGCAAGGTGATCGGCTACGGCGCGGACACCCCGCCGGGCACCGGCCCCGACCCCGTCGCGATCCGGCCCGTCGTCGGCGGCGTCCCCGCCGACGTGGACCTGACCACGCGCATGATCCGGCACTTCCTGCGCAAGGTGCACGGCCATCCGTTCTCCCGTCCGCGCATGGTCATCGCGCTGCCCGCCGACAGCACGGGCTTCGCCGGCAACGCCCTGCGCGACCTGGCCTTCCAGGCCGAGGCCCGGCGCGTCTACCTCGTCCACCACGGCCTGGCCGCCGCGCTGGGCGCCGGCCTGCCGGTGAGGGAGGCCGCCGGGAACATGATCATCGACATCGGCCGCGACACCACCAGGATCGCCGTCGTCTCGTGCGCCAGCGTCGTGCACGCCGCCACCGTCCAGTCCGGCGGCGCCGACGTCAACCGGGCCATCGTCGCCCAGGTCAAGCACGACCACGGCCTCGACATCACCGAGCAGTCCGCCGAGGTGGCCAAGCGCGGCATCGGCTCGGCCTGGCGGCCCGTGACCCGGACGGCGAGCGTGCGGGGCGTCGACCGCTCCGGCCGGGCCGGCATCGTGGCGATCTCCGCCGGGCAGGTGTACGAGGCCACCCGGCAGACCGTCAGCATGATCGTACGGGCCGCCCGCGAGGTCATCGAGCGCTGCTCCCCCGACCTGGCCGCCGACGTCGCCGACCGGGGCGCGGTGTTGACCGGCGGCGGCGCGCTCATGCGCGGACTGGCGCGACGGCTGCGGCTCGAACTGGAGGTGCCGGTCCAGCGGGCCGAGCGCCCGGTCGAGACGGTCGCGCTCGGCCTCGGCCGCTGCGTGGACGACATCGGCCGGATCAGCAAGGACGCGCTGATGCACCCGTAGGGTCGAAGGATGGACGACACGCTGCACCTCGGCCTGCTCGGCCCGGTCCGCGCGCGGCGCGGGCCGGTCGAGCTCGACCTGGGCTCGCCCAAGCAGCGGCTGCTGCTGGCCGCCCTGGTCCTGGCCGAGGGCCGCACACTCGGCCGTGACCAGCTGATCGACGTGCTCTGGGCCGACGACCCGCCCGCCACCGCCCGCAACGTCCTGCGGACCTACGCCTCCCGGCTGCGCGGCGTGCTCGGCCGCGAGTCGCTGGTGTCCGTCGGATCCGGTTACCGGCTCGTCCGCGTCTCGACCGATCTGGCGGAGTTCGAGCGGCTGCGGGACGCCGGGCGGCTGCCCGAGGCGCTGGCCCTGTGGCGGGGTGAACCGCTGGCCGACCTGCCCGGCCCCTACGCCGAGGCCAGGCGGGCCGCGCTGGAGGAGGAGCGGCTGGCCGTGCTGGAGCGGCGGCTGGCCGCCGACCTGGAGGCCGGGGTGGAGGTGACCGGCGAGCTGGGCGCGCTGGTGGCCGCGTACCCGTTGCGGGAGAGCGTGCGCGCCCTGCTGATGCGGGCGCTGTACCGGGCCGGGCGGCAGTCGGAGGCGATCGGGGTCTTCACCGAGGCGCGCCGCGTCCTGGACGAGGAGCTGGGAGTCGAGCCGTCGTCCGAGCTCGCCGACGTCTACCGGCAGGTCATCACGGGCTCGCTTCCCGCCGGCCCGCCCTTTGCCGGTACGGCGGGCCCGATCCCTGCCCAGTTGCCGGGGGACATTCCCGATTTCACCGGGCGGCGGGAGGCCGTGAAGGCAGTCGAGGAGCTTCTGCGGACCGGCGTGGTGGCGATCTCCGGGCTCGGCGGCGTCGGGAAGACGGCGCTGGCCGTCCACGTCGCGCACCGAGTCAGGGAGCGGTACCCCGACGGCCAGCTCCACGTGGACCTGCGCGGCGCCGGAGCGGACCCGGCCGACCCCGCCCTGGTGCTCGAACGTTTCCTCGACGCCCTCGGCGCCGGGCGCGTCCCGCCCGGCCAGGAAGCGCGGGCCGCCCTGCTGCGCACGCTCACCGCGGACAGGCGGGTGCTGTTCCTGCTGGACAACGCGGCCTCCGCGGCCCAGATCCGGCCGCTGCTGCCGTCAGGGCCGGGCAGCGGGGCGCTGGTCACCAGCCGCGCCCGGCTGTCCGACCTCATCGGGGCCCGGCACGTGTACCTCGACGTGCTGCCCGAGCGCGAGGCCGTCGCCCTGTTCACCGCGGTGGCCCGGGTTCCCTCCGGGCGGACGGCCGCGCAGGTGGTGGCAGCGTGCGGGTACCTGCCGCTGGCGGTGCGGGTGGCCGGAGCGCGGCTTGCGGCGCGGCCCCGGTGGAGCGTCGATGACCTGCTGGCCCGGCTGTCCGAGCAGCGGCTGGGTGAGCTGCGGGTGGGGGATCTGGGGGTGGAGGCGTCGTTCGCGCTGAGTTATGACCAGCTTGGGGAAGAACTGGCCAGGGGGTTTCGGCGGCTGGCCGTACCCGACAGCGCTGAACTGACCGTGGAGCTGGCGGCGGCGGTGCTCGGCCGCGACGCGCGGGAGGCCGAGCGGACCTGCGAGGAACTCGTGGACCTCAGCCTGCTGGAGTCGGCCGCGGCCGGTCGCTACCGCTACCACGACCTGCTGCGGGACTTCGCGCTCGCCCGCACGCCCGAGACGGAGCGGCGCGCGGCGCTCGCCACCGTGCAGGCGAGCTGGCTGGCGGCCGTCACCGGCGCGGCGGAACGTGCCATGACCGATCCCGGCGCCCGTGACCTTCTGCTGGAGGAGGCGTCGTGCCTGGCCGCCATGGACCGGCGTCACCGCGGCGCGCCCGACCCCGAGCTGACGGTGGGCAGCACGCTCGTGGTGGCCCGCGCGCTGGCCCTGGTCGGGGCGCTCGACCCGCCGCCCGCCGACCCCTTCTCCCCCGCCGACCCCAGGATCGCCTACGCCCGCGGCCTGCTCGCCCTCGGCCTGTGGGAGGCCGGAACGCACCAGGTCGTCCACGGCAAAGCCGCCCTGGAGGCCGCACTCGCCGCGCTCGGGCGTTGAAGACGGATTCCATCGTTCTTCAACACCCGCGCTCCAGGCTGTTCCCCATGACCGGTATCGAAGGATTCACCTACCAGCGCGTCCCCGTCGACGGGGACGTCTCGCTCAACGTGGCCGTCGGCGGCTCCGGCTCGCCGATCGTGCTCCTGCACGGCTTCCCGCAGACCCACCTCATCTGGCGGCACGTCGCCCCCGCCCTCGCCGCCGGCCATCAGGTGATCGTCCCCGACCTGCGCGGGTACGGCGCCAGCGACAAGCCGGCCGACCTCGACGGGCAGACCTACTCCAAGCGGCGCATGGCACAGGACGTCGTCGAGCTGGCCCGTGCGCTCGGGCACGAACGGTTCGCGCTGGCCGGACATGACCGGGGCGGGCTCGTCGCCTTCCGGGCCGGGCTGGACCATCCGGACGCGATCACCCATCTGGCGCCGATCGACATGCTGCCCACCGCCGACATGTGGGAGGTCATGAACGGGGTGGCGGCCGCGGTCGGGTTCCACCTGTACCTGATGGCGCAACCGCCCGGGTTGCCGGAACGGCTGATCGCCGCGGCGTCCGACGAGTTCTTCGGGCACTTCCTCGACACGTGGGTACTCCGGGCCGAGGCGATCCCGGCCGGCGTGCGGGCGGAGTATCTGCGGGCCTCGCGGGAGGCGGTGACCTCGATCGTGGCCGACTACCGGGCCAGCGCCGGCGTCGACCGTGAGCATGATCTGGCCGATCGGGCGGCGGGGCGGCGGCTGGGCATGCCGGTGACCGTACTGCAGCAGGACTGGGGTGCCGTGCTGCCTTACGACGCCGTCGCACTCTGGGGCGCCTGGGCGCCGGATCTCGAGCATCGCACGATCACCAGCGGGCATTTCGTCGCCGAGGAGGACCCTGAGCTGGTGCTCAAGGCCCTCCGCGACCTGTTGTCCCGTGGGTGAGGTGCTATTCGGCGCTCGCGGTCCAGGCCGCTGCCTGGGCCGCGGCGAGTGCGGCCAGGCCGCCGCCGTCGACGTTGTAGTCGAGGACGTGCAGGCCCAGGGCCGAGTTGGAGGAGCGGATGCCGTCCAGCCCGTCCACCTGCAGCCAGTCGAGCCTGCCCTTGCTGGTGTCGGTGCGTGCGCACCTTCCCGTGGCCAGGTCCGCGTACGCCGCGAAGCCCGTCGGATGCGCGGTCGGCGTGAAGTTGAGCAGCAGGCTGAGCGAACCGGCCGGTGCCAGCAGGTTCCCCCTGAGGAGCTTCTTGGTCGGCATGTAGGGGCGCATGGGGGTGGTCGCGTCCGCGGGTCCGCCGGCCAGGACTGCGGCCGGGTTCACGCACAGGACGCGGTGCGCCGGGTCCGGCGCGCGGCCGAAGGCGACCGTCTCCTCGTGGCCGGGCTGCAGATCGGCCGAGTTGAACGCCACCACACAGCCGACCGGCACGGGGGCCTGGCCGCTCGGCCGTTCACACGCCGGCAGGTGCTGGAACGTCGAGACCGGGTCCGAGCCGCCCCCGGACGGCGCGTCGACCGGCACCCTGACCTCGGCGCCGACGATGTAGGCGGCGACCAGGCTCTTCGTGTTGGCCGCGTTGCCGTCGAACTCCTCCTGCAGCAGGCGGGCCAGATGGAAGGCGCCCTGCGAGTGGCCGAGCAGGATGACGCCGCGCCGCTTGCCGGTGGCCGGGTCGATGTTGTCGGTGTCCCAGTACTGGCGGAAGGCCTGCTTCAGGTCCTGGTACGCGGTCTCGAAGTGCGGCGGGATGATGGCGCCCAGCAGGTAGCCGGTGAGAGCGACCTGGCGGTAGAGCGGCACGAACACCCGGCAGTTGCTCGTCAAGCGGCCCATCTGCGTCAGCGTGACGGCGGCCTCGCTCTCCCTGGCGACCGGCGGATTGCCGCCGAGCAGCAGGAGCGGGTTGGCCAGCAGGTTGACGGTGGGGTAGGCGTAGAAGCAGTCCACCTTCGGGGACTGGGGTGGGGGCAGCGGTTCGTTCGTCGTGGTGCCGTCGGGGCGGATGACGGTGGCGTCCAGGCCGACCTGGTGGCCGTCCGGGTACCTGCCGGTGATCACGGGGTCCATGGGGTTGCCGGCGGCGTCCTGGCCACAGGGGTTGGCCGTCTTGCCGGGACGGCACAACCAGACGGGCTGGGCCAGCGGACCGGTCAGCAAATCCTTGGCCGCCTCTTCCGCCGCCAGGCCCTCCGCAGCCTCGCCGTCCCCAGGCGAGCCGCCCGCGGGCGTCCCGCCCTCTGGCTGCCCCGGTCCGTCCGCGGACTTCCGATCCCCGGACGTCCCCTCCGCGGGAATCCCGTTCACAGGCGTGCCGCTCGTAGCTCGGCCGTCCTCTGACGGTCCGTCCGTGGCCTTGCCCTTCACCGGCGTGCCCCTCAAGGGCGTCCCGTTCACAGGCGTGCCGTTCGTGGTTGGGCTGTGCTGGCCGGACAGGGTGAGGGCGGTCCCGGTCTGATCGGATGACGCTTGGGTGGTGGTTGGGGGTGGGGTGGTGTGGGCGGCGGCCGGGGTGGTCGCGGTTAAGCACGCTGCCGTGATCAGGCAGGCGGCGGACAGTACGGCGGTGCGTCTGCGCATGCGCTGCTCCAAAAAACCTACCGACTGATTGGTAGCCTCACCGTAGGGCCAGTGAATCACCCCGTCAACGGCCTCGGCGAATGCCTACCAATTGATCGGTAGTTTTTGTTAGCCTCGCCGTACTGCGCGCCCTGACCGCGAAAGGAAACGCATGACAGACAACCCTCTCGACCGGCTCACCCTCGCCGAGCGAGCCGCGCTCACCTCCGGCGAGTCGCTCTGGCGTACCCAGGCCATCGAGCGGGCCGGGATACCGTCGATCACGCTCAGCGACGGGCCGCACGGCGTACGCCGCCAGCCGGACGACGGCGACCATCTGGGAGTCGGGCACAGTACGCCCGCCACCTGCTTCCCGCCCGCCGTGGCGCTCGGCTCCTCCTGGGACCCGGACCTCGTGCGCAGGGTGGGCGAGGCGCTCGGCCGGGAGTCGCGTGCGATGGACGTGCAGGTGCTGCTCGGTCCCGGCGTCAACATCAAGCGCTCCCCGCTGTGCGGCCGCAACTTCGAGTACTTCTCCGAGGACCCGCGCCTGTCCGGCGTGCTCGGCGCCGCGCTCGTCCTCGGCATCCAGTCGCAAGGCGTCGGCGCCGCCGTCAAGCACTTCGCGGCCAACAACCAGGAGACCGACCGCATGCGCGTCAGCGCCGAGGTCGACGAACGCACCCTTCGCGAGATCTACCTCCCCGCCTTCCAGCACGTCGTCACCGTCGCGAAGCCGTGGATGGTGATGAGCGCGTACAACCGGGTCAACGGCGTGTACGCCTCCGAACATCCGTGGCTGCTGACCGAGGTGCTGCGCGAGGAGTGGGGCTTCCGTGGCGTCGTCGTGTCCGACTGGGGCGCGGTCGACGACCGGGTGGCGGCGCTCTGGGCGGGCCTGGACCTGGAGATGCCGACCTCCGGCCGCGCCTCCGACGCGTCGGTGGTCAAGGCGGTCGAGGCCGGCGCGCTCGACCAGGAGTTGCTTGACGCCTCCGCCGCCCGCGTCCTGGCGCTGGTCGCGCGGGCCCAGCCCGGCGAGGGGACGTTCGACGCCGGCGCACACCACCGGCTGGCGCGCGAGGTGGCCGGTCAGTGTGCCGTGTTGCTGAAGAACGACGGCGTGCTGCCTCTGGGGTTCCAGGATTCGGTGGCGGTGGTGGGCGAACTCGCGCGTACCCCCCGATATCAGGGGGCGGGCAGCTCCCACATCGTGCCCACGCGGCTGGACGACGTGCTCACCGAGATGCGCGCGCTGGCCGGGCGGGAGCTGGAGTACGCGCCCGGATACCGGCTGGGCGACGCCGGCCGTTCACCCGAGCTGGAGGAGGAGGCGCGGGCCGTCGCGGCGCGCGCCCCCCCCCCCGTCGGAGGCCACGGGTTGGCGCCCCCCGTCCACGGGGTGGGCTAACAACCAACTCCACAGGAGCATCACGCA